>CAZHST010000004.1:79031-118320 GCA_964535215.1 uncultured bacterium | reverse complement strand
GGCACCTCCACGGCCGGCGGAGCCATCGCTTCAGGAGGCACTGCCGGCACCGGGGGCACCGCTACCTCCGGGGGAGGCCCCGGCACCGCCGCAACCGGAGGCACCTCCACGGCCGGCGGAACCTCCGCTACCGGCGGCACCTCCGGCCCCACCCCTGGCACTGGAGGAACAGCCATTTCGATCCTCGCTTTCTTAAGCGCAAGCTTCACGTTTTGCTCAGCACACTGGAGATACCGTTCCACCCGCGTATCATGACACCACGTAGTTGCCGAGTGCCATGCCCCTTCCAGACAGGCTTCGGCTTTGGCATACTCCTCCGGCGCGGTCTCCTTTGCCCCTTGCCTTTTGGCTTCCTCCAAGGAGGCCCGGGCCGCCTCAAGTCGTCCCCGATAGCTCCCAAAAGCCGTGCATCCTGCCGCAAAGAAGACCGCTACAAGGAAGCCTGCGATAAAACCTAGCCGTCGAGCCATCTCTCTTTACCTCCCTTTGGCGAGGGCCAGAGCCCGTTCGGCTTTCTCCTTGGCTATCTTCGCGTAGCGCCGGGCACCCGACCAGTCGGGATGGCCGAACTCGTCTTTGGCCAGCGAAAGGTAGGCCTCAGCGCTGGCCAATTCGTAGCGCGCTGACGGCACCTCTGCCGCCCCTGCTGCCTTCGCCGCCTCCACCGCCGTTTCAGCCTCCTTGATGGCAGCCGCGGCTTGCTGCACAGGATCCCAAACGCCTAGGAGACCTTCTTTGAGTGCGACACACCCCGAGTTGGCCAGAAGTAGAAGAACCACCAGCCCAAAAAAGCTCTTGACCCGATAGAATCCCATCACACCTCCCATCCTGTAAGATGATACCCTTATCTTTCCCTCTGGTCAGCCGGATCCTTACTAGCAGTCGGCCCCGGGACCCTCTCAAAGATGACGGCTGATGGCTGAAGGCTTCTTATTTGGGGTACCGCTCCACCTTAACCTTGGCGATCCTTCGGCCGTCCATGTCCACCACGGTGAGCTTGTAGTCCTGATAGTAGATGATCTCACCGCCTCTCGGGATCTGCTGCAATTGGGAGAGGACGAAGCCGGCCAACGTCTCGTACTCTGGCGACTCGGGGAAGGAAAGGCCGTGCTCACTCACAAGATCCCTGATGCTGATGGAGGCGTCCACGATCAGTGAACCATCCCGGAGCCGCTCCACCGGCCTAGCCTCCGTCTCGGACTCATCCCGGATCTCACCAACGATCTCCTCGATCAAGTCCTCAACGGTGGCTAAGCCCTCGATCCCACCGTACTCGTCCACGACCAGGGCCATCCCTATTCGGCGCCGCTGCAGCTCCTTTAAGAGCTGACTCACCGGCATGGTCTCCGGGACGAAGAAGGCGGGGTGAAGGATCTCAGCCAGGATGAGGGGCTTCTTCTCCGCCAGGCGTTTCAGGACATCCCGTTGGTGGACGATGCCCCGGATGTCGTCCAGCCCCTCGCCGTAGACAGGATAGCGGGAGTGCCCCGTCTCTATCATCTCTCCCAGGATCTCCTCAGGGGAGGCGTCAAGAGGGATGGCGTGGATCCGAGGACGCGGAACCATGACCTTCTTCACCGAAGCCTCGGTGAACTCGAACACACTATGGATCAGCTCCTGCTCCGCCTGGTCAAAGATCCCCTTCTCTCGCCCTTCCCGGATGATGAGCTTCAGCTCCTCTTCCGTCATCAAGGAGCCCTCCGGCTGGAGACCAACCCGGAAAAGCCGGAGGATGGCGCTGGTGGTGAACGTGAGGACCCGTACCAGGGCCGTCGAGAGGCGGGAGAACCTATCAATGGGCCTGGCAACCACGAGGGCGATCTGCTCCGGGTACCGATGGGCCAGAGACTTCGGGACCAGCTCGCCGAAGATCAAGGAGAGGTAGGTGATGACCAGCACCACCGCTCCTAATGCGATGGTCCCGCTGGCCGCCTGGATCGGCCTCCAGGGGATCTGCTGGATCAAGGGCCTGATCGTCTCGACGGCAGCCACACCCCCCACCGCCGAGGCAAGGGTACCGACGAAGGTCACCCCAATCTGGACTGTGGCGAAGAAGCGTTCGGGCTCTCCCTGGAGCTTCCTGACAAGCTTGGCCCTGACGTTCCCTTCCTCAGCGAGCTGTTGGATCCGACTTCTCCTGGCAGAAACGAGGGCAATCTCCGAGCCGGCGAAGAAGCCGTTCAGAAGGATCAGGATGAAGATGAGCACCATCTCCATCCAAGGGGTTTCCGGTACAACCTCCATCTCTTCCTCCTTGGGGAACCCCGGCGGGACGCCGGGGCCTACGATCCCCCGGTCACCTCTGCCCCGGTAAGGGAGGGGGCATAGGTCACGAGGACCTTCGGGACGGCCGTCCCCCCGGACAGGATGATCTGGATCCCCTCCTGGATCGAGAGACGGGGACGGATCACCTCCTCGCGCTTGAAGAGCACGATGTCCCCGAGATAGAGATGGTTGGTGGGGACATAGACGGCGAAGAGGGCCTCCCGGGAAGGTCCAGGATTGGTAGTTTGGGGTCCAGGATCTGGGTGCCGTTCGAGGAAGACCTCGCCTGTTAAGAAGCCGAAGGCGTATTCTCCCTTCCGGGGATGCTCGACGATGACAAACTCCTTAAAGGCTACCTGGTTGTCAGGGGAGAAGGCGTTCAGGAGCTGCTTGGTCGCCGAGTAGAGATGTTTAAAGATAGGGATCTTTAAAAGCAGGGCCTCACTCCACTGCAACGCCCGCTTCCCCGCCACGTTGGTCGCGATGAGCCCTACCAGGAAGATGATCAGCATGGCCGTGAGGAACCCCAAGCCGGGGAGGGGAAAGCCCACAATCCCCTCATAGATGGGGGAGAAGAATCCATCAACGAAGCTGAAAAACTCCCAGGCAAAGTAAAGGGTGATCACAATGGGCAGGAGCACGAAGAACCCTGCCAGAAACTTAACCCTGATGGCTGTCCGGAACGTCTTCATCTTGTGAAAGGTTCCTCCTTAGTTCATCCAAGCTTTCTCACCCATGCCTTGATCCGTTGCATGCAACGCCGGGCCCAAGGGGCATCCCGGCTTAAGAGGGCCAATCCGGCCACGATCAAGGCGATCCCTTGAAGGAAGGGGAGGAAGAGACCTACCACACCCCCAAGGATCAAACCCCATCCGGTGACCAGGCGGATCCATCGCTTCCACCGCCCTCTCTCCTGCCGCTCCTCCTGGAGGGCACCGTTGGCCCCCCCCTCTCTGGTCATCGGAGACTCCGTGCCCTAAGGCCAGAGGTCGGGCTCCGCCGCCAACCGTTCCTCGAAGGGCCCAAGCTGCCTCCTTTCTTCTTCCACGTTAAAGTTTAAGCGCTCCGCCAGGTGAAGCACGCTTGAGACCAGGCGATACGCCGCTGGATCCCCTTCCTTGGCAACCCTCTCCAGGAGGGGTGGAAGGTCCCTTTCCAGGATCTCCATCATCAGGTTCTGGGGTCCGGCCAGATCCAGGGGAAGTTTCAGCCTTTGAGCTCCTTGCAGGAACTCGAGAAGTTCCTGACATCTCGCCTCGTCTAAGGCCTTCACCAACCCCTCCATCCCTTTCTGGAGAACGCCGACAATGGCGATGGGGACCCTTTGGAGATCCAGCTCGAGGTTGAACCGCTCAGCCTTTTGGATCACTTGGAGGAGGGTCTTTGCCCCTTCAGCGGGAGCGCTGGGCAGTCTCTGAAGGGTCTCCCGAACCTGAACGTTCAGGGCGAAGTCCAGAGCGGCCTTGAGCCCCGGAGGAAGGGGGAGCGAAGCCTCATGCAGGGCTTCGATCAGATCCTGATTTTCTCGGTAGATGGCCAGATACCGCCCGGCAATGGCCTCCTCCCGTTCCTTGAAGAGGGCCTCAAGGTAAGCCTTTCGCTCCTCCGGGAAGAGATCCCTAAGGGAGAACAGCTTCGCCCCCTCCTGTTGAAGCCTGGCGAAGAATCTTTCAACCCCTCCCTTCACCTTCTCCCGGGCTTCCCTGACAACCCTTTGCCAGGCCTCCTCCCAAGGGAAGACGGCACAGGAAACCTTGACCCCGGTGCGATGGAGGGCGAAGGCGCGCTGGCCCTCCTCGCGGGTGATCGTCGAACGGAGATGGAGCCCTCCTAAGAGGAGATCGCCGCCGTCAAAGGGGATTTGCTCCCGGGAAAGACAGGTCGCCTCGAAGGTGTAGACTTGACAAGGATCGGACCATGGGCGGAAAAAGGAGACGATGGCGTAAAAGGCTGTGGCCCGATCGATCCCGACCTGGGAAGGCTTCACCTGAAGCTCCCAGATCCGCCTCCCGTTTCCGGCCACGTTGCTTTCGGCCTTCTCCAGCTCGTCCAGGAGGAGGGCCTCCAAATCCTTTCCCGCGAACGGTTGGGCCAGCTCGATGGCCCTGGCAGCGTACCTCAGGATCTGGACCGTCTCGATCCCGGCCAAGTCCGCGAAGAACCACCCACAGCTTGTATACATCATCAGGGCGTGACGCTCCATCTCCAGAAGGCGGAGGGCCCGTCCCTGCTCCTCGGGGGACAAAGGTTTCACCTGATGATGGCTAAGAAACCGATCCGTTGAGGAGGGATCCCGGTCCAGGACTACCCGGATATACTCATCCCTGGCCGCCCAGGGGTCTTTCAAGAGCTTCTCCCCTTCCGTCTCAAAGATCAGGGCCAGCTCATCCCGAAGACGATCCAGCCCCCGCCGGAGGGGAGCCCGCCAGCGCTGATGCCATCCCGCCTTCCCCCCGGTGGAGCAGCCGCAGTCTTCCCTCCAGCGGCCGAGACGGTGGGGGCAGCTCCAAGAGGTCCGTTCCTCGATCTCCACCTCGTAGGTGGGCGGGTGATCCTGGAGATAGGCCCCCGGGTTCGTGACCGTGATCCCTCGCCTCGGGACCTCGACGGCAAACAGATAGGCCAGGCACATGTCGGCAAAGGGCTCGTGGTGGCCAAAGGTCTCACCGTCCGCCGCCACCACCACCACCTGGTCTTCCTTCCTGTCAGGACGGTAGGCTGCCTCGATCCTGTCAGCCAGATTGCCAGCGTTTCGCAGGAGATGCTCGAAGCTCACAGCCCTGGAGATAGCCGGTTCGTAGAAGAAGATATCAATGAACGGCTCAAGGGGCTGCCCCTTCTCATCCCTCATAAAGCAGCGGTAAGGCCTTCGAGGATCGAGCCCCTTCCTGGCCTCTACCCATGCTTTCTCCCCGAGACGGCGGAACCGCCTCGCCTGGGAAGGGGAGAGGATGATGAAGCGGATCCCGGCCTCGGCCAAGGTGCGTAACGTAGGGTAATCCACGGCCGTCTCGGGGAGCCACAGGCCCAAAGGATCCCGGCTGAAACGGGTCCTGAAGTCCTCGATCCCCCACAGGATCTCCGTCCTCCTGTCCCTGGCATTGGCCAGAGGGAGGATCGCGTGATGGTAGGCCTGGGCGATGGCGTTCCCAAGGCCCAAACGCTTGACGCTCTCGGCATCGGCCTCCAGGATCCGCCGGTAGACTTCAGGGACATGACTTTCAAGCCACGAGAAGAGGGTGGGACCGATGTTAAAGCTTAAGGAGGCATAGTTGTTCACGATCTTCAAGATGCGCCCCCCTCCGTCGAGGACCCGGGAAAAGGCATTGGGGGCGTAGCATTCGGCGGCGATCCGCTCGTTCCAGTCATGGAACGGATACGCCGACTCTTGCTCCTGAATCACCCCCGTCCAGGGGTTCTCCCGGGGAGGCTGATAGAAGTGACCGTGGATGATGAGGAACCTCTTCCCGCCGCTCATGGCCTTGCCGATCCCCTTTTCACGCTGGAACGGATGAGGCCGCGAAGGATCGCGCTTCTCTGGGCTCCGCGGAGGAGGGAGGAGAGGTCCTCGTAGAGGGTGGGATCGTCCAGGAGGGCCCCCAGGGTCCCCTCGCCCTTCGCCAGCTTCTCCGTCACCGTCTTTAAATCCCTGGAAACCACCTGAAGATCCCTTACGATCTCCTTTCCCTTCGGGTCGAAGAGGAGGGTCTGGAGCAGCCCCCCCTCCTCCTCAGCCTTAGCCGCCAGGTGCTCAATAGCCGCCGAGGCCCGGCGGAGGCTTAGCGCACTCTCTTCGAGGGAGGCAACGGTCCTGGAAAGCCTCTCCAGGATCGGACCCTCCTTGCCGTAGATCAGGGCATGGAGGAGCCCATCGCCGTCCTCTATGGCAGAGACGATCCTCCTCAAGGAAGTAGAGGTCTGGCTCAGATCATCCACGAGCCTGGTTGCCCTCTCATCGTAGATCAACCCGTGGAGTAGTCCCTTCCCGGACTCGATCTGGGACAGGGTCCGTCGGAGGGATCGGAGAGAGCCTGCCGCCTCCTCTGGGACCTTCCTGTCCTCCAACCCCTTGAGGAGCTGGTCCAGGGAGGCCATCACCCTGACCACACTGTCCAGGATCTGATTCCCCTTCACGACAAACTGCGAATAGTCCACCGGATCGAGGGTTTGAAGAAAGCTCCCCGCCGGAAGGACCCTTTTCTCGGGGCTTCCCACGGTGATCTCCAGGACCTTGTCCCCTACGAGGCCAATGGTCCCGATGCTGGCCACGGAATCCTCCCGGATCCGGTCCTGGATTCCCGTGTCAAGGCTCAAGGTAAGGATGATTTTCTTCTGGGCTGGACCCGTGCCAAAAGAGATACCGCTCACCGCCCCCACGGTCACCCCTGCCAGCCGGACAGGCGCCCCTACGGTGATCCCTCCCACGTCGGAGAAGGCCGCTTTCAAGGTGTACCGCTCCTGAAACAGGCGACTCTGGCCACCGATGGCCAGAACGAAGGCCACGAAGAGGGCAAGGCCCAGGAAGACGAAAAACCCCACCCGGAGCCTAAGAACCGTCTCCTTCTCCATCATCCTCCTTTCCTCCTCAAAAGCCAAGGGAGCCGGCGATGAACTCCCGGACCAACGGAGATCTCGAACGCTCGATCTCTGAGGGCGTCCCGATGGCGGCGATCTTTCCCCGGTGCAAGAGGGCGATCCTGTCCGAGATCCTGAAGGCGCTCTTTAGGTCGTGGGTGACCACGATGGAGGTCACATCCAGCTTCCGGTTCAGATCCAGAATCAGCTCGTTGATCTTCTCCACATTGGAGGGATCAAGGCCCGTCGTGGGCTCGTCGTAGAGGAGGATCTTCGGGACGAGGGCAATGGCCCGGGCGATGGCCACCCGTTTCCGCATCCCCCCGGAGAGCTCGGCCGGCTCCTTCCCCTCGATCCCTTCGAGGCCGACCAGGGCCAGGGCCTCCCGGACCCGTTCCCGGATCTCAGCCTCCGACAACCTGGTATGCTCTCGCAGGGCATAGGCCACATTCTCCCCGACACTCAACGAATCGAAAAGGGCAGAGCTTTGAAAGACCATCCCCAGCTTCCTCCGGACCTTGAGCAGCTTCCCCTCCCGCATCGGGGCGATGTCTGTCCCCTCGATCAGTACCTGACCCGAGTCGGGCTTCAACAGGCCGAGGATGATCCTTAACAGGACGGTCTTCCCCGTCCCGCTTCCGCCGATGATAGTCAGGATCTCCCCTGGCAGGACGGCGAGATCCAGGGTGTCCAGCACCCGGACATCCTCAAAGGTCTTCGAGACCTGTTTGAGTTCAACGATGGGGGCCTCCACGCTACCAGCCCTCCAGCCACCAGAAGAACTTGGTCAGGAAGAAGTCAGAGATCAGGATCAGGATGGAGGAGGTCACGACGGTGGTGGTGGTGGCCCTCCCCAGCCCCTCCGTCCCCCCTTTCACCTCCAGGCCCTGATAGCACCCTACGATGGCGATGATGAAGCCGAAAAAGACCGTCTTTCCCAGGCCGCTCAAGAGATCGGCGAGCTTCAAGCTCCTCAAAACGGAGTTGAGATAGAGGTGGGGATCCACGTGGAACTCATACTGGGAGACCACCATCCCCCCCAGGATGCCCACAACGTTGGCCACGACGGTCAGGAGGGGAAGGACCAACATGGTGGCGAGGACCTTGGGGACGACCAGCTTCTTGATCGGACTCGCCCCCAGGGCCCTCATGGCGTCAATCTGTTCGGTCACCTTCATAGACCCCAGCTCCGCCGTGATCCCTGACCCCACCCTCCCCCCAACCAGGAGGGCCGTGAGGACCGGGCCTAATTCCCTGACCATCGAGAGACCAACGATGATCCCCACATAGGCCTTTGCCCCGAACCGGGCCAACCCGTAAATGGTCTGCAAGGCCAGGACCAGCCCGGTAAAGACAGCGGCGACACCGATGATGGAGAGCGACTTGACGCCGATATGGTCGAGCTGCCTTAAGATCAGCCTGAAGCTGTAGGGAGGGAGGGCCGCATAGTAAAAGACCTGGAAGGCCAGAAGGGCGACCCCCCCGATGGCGCCGATGAAGGAGGTGGCCTGGTCTCCCAGGCGGAGCAGAAGAGGCCTCATGGCTCCCTCCCGTGAACCCTCCACCCTTGAACGAACCGTTCAAAGTCGGGGAGGCCCATGGAGAAGGTGGAAGATGGGGCGAGGTACACCAAATCGTAGACACAGCCCCCTTTCTTGACCACATAACTTGAGACCTTCACCTCGTCCCCCTCAAACTCCGCCTGGAGGAGCGTGTGGATCGCCTCCGATCCGTCCAGCGAGACAAGGCCTTGCTCAAGGACCTGCTTTTCCTTCAGGCCAAAGAAGAGTCGTCGGGCCAGGATCCTCAAGGGAAGCCTCCCTTCACCCTCGCAGCTCTGAAACAGGGCGATGAGCCTCTGACGGGCCTCATCGTGAAACGCCAGGAGCACATCGTCAAGCTCAATCCGGCGCCACCCGTCTCGAAGGAAGGGAACCTTGAGGCCTCTATCTTGATCAACGTAGAAACCGTCAATGACCTTTCCCGACGTACAAGCGGCGAGGAGGAAGGCTGGGAGGAGAGCGCCTACGAGCTTTCGCGAAGGGACGATGGGGAAACACCTCCTAGTAGGCCTTGATGATACCGAAAAATCAGGGAAGGTGTCAAGGAAAACAGAAGGGCGGGCAAGGAGGGAGAAGGCCATCGCCCTTGACAAGGGATGGGGGAATTTCTTCGGGGGCGTATCAGTACCCGACGGCAATCCCGTCCCCCCGGGGATCGGCGCCTCCATGCTTCATCCCGGTCACGGGATCAATCAGGATGGCCTGGGCGTGGCCCATGGTCTCGGTCCAGTCGGCCAGGACCTTCACCGGATGGCCCCGGCGCTTCAGTTCCTCGATCACCGGTTTCGGGATCCGGCCCTCGACGCTTACATCAGCGGACTCCGCCCCCCAGGTCCGACCGAAGAGCCACCTGGGGGCCTCGATAGCTTCCTGGACGCTCATCCCAAAGTCCACGATCCGGGTCACAAGGGCCGCCTGGGTCTGGGGCTGTCCCTCCCCACCCATCGTCCCGTACACCAGGTACGGCCTCCCGTCCTTGAAGGCCATGGCGGGGTTGAGCGTGTGGAAGGTCCGTTTCCTGGGCTCCAGGCGGTTCACGTGGGTAGGATCCAGCGAGAAGGAGCTCCCCCGGTTCTGCAGGAGGATACCGGTCCCTTCGACAACGATCCCGGAGCCGAACTCAAAGTAGATGGACTGGATCAGGGAAACGGCGTTCCCTCCCTCGTCCACCACGCCGAGCCAGATCGTGTCGCCGCCGACCTCGCCGGGCTGAAGGGTCGAGGCTGCCCTTGCCATGTCAATCCGGGCCGCCCGTTCTTTTCCATACGCCTTGCTGAGGAGCCGGTCCAAAGGGATCTGCACGAAGGTCGGATCGGTCAGCCACCGGTCCCGGTCGGCGAAGGCAAGCTTCGTCGCCTCGATGATCAGATGATAATAATCGGCCGTCCCCTGGCCAAATGTCTTTACGTCAAAGTTGCTCAAGATGTTCAGGATGGAGAGGGAGGCCATCCCTTGGGTGTTGGGAGGGAGGTTGTACACCGTCAAGCCTCGATACTCCACCGAGATGGGGTCCACCCAGTCACTTCGGTGTCCGGCGAAATCCTCCTCGGTCAGGACGCCGCCATGCCTTTCCAGATACCCCACGATCTTCTTGGCAATCTCCCCCCTGTAGAAGGCATCCCTCCCCCCTCGGGCGACCGCCTTCAAGGTCAAGGCCAGATCCCGCTGGACAAAAAGCTCCCCGGCCCGATAGGGGCTCCCGTCAGATTTCAAGAAGGTCTGCCGGAAGCCGTTGAAGCGCTGCAAGTGCCTGAAGCGCTCGTCCCGGGTGTCCAGGTTCCTCAGGGTGTGATGCTCCTGACCCGGGGTGACGGCGAAGCCTCTCTCGGCATAGAAGATAGCATCCTCTAACAGCTCTGCCCAAGAAAGCTTCACCCCCATGCTCCTCTTCGCGTACTGGTATGCCTCCCACCAGCCGTCCACCGCCCCCGGGACGGTGTTGGCAGCCAGGAACCCCCTGGGGGGGATCCGGTCGTAGCCCCTGGAGCGGTAGAGCTCGATGGTGCAAAGGCCGCAGGAACGGCCACTCCCGTTCAACGCCTTCAGCTCCTTCGTCCTCGCGTTGTAGATCAGCCAGAAGTTGTCGCCGCCTATGCTGTTCATGTGAGGGTAGACAACGGCCAGGACCGCGGCAGCGGCAATGGCGGCCTCAACAGCGCTCCCCCCTTTTTGGAGAACCTTCAGCCCGGCGGCCGAGGCCAGGTAGTGGGGGGAGGTCACCATCCCCCGAGGGGCCATGACGGTTGGCCGGCCAGCTGCTTCACCATATCGCGCCAAGACCAGCATGAGACACCCGATGAGGAGGGTGGAGCGGTGAAGCTCCCTCCGGAAGAAGTTCCGCATAACCTCTCACACAAAGATCGTGATCACATAGACGGCGTAGAAGATTCCGCCGATCAGGAGGGCCCAGGCCGGGAGCCTCCTCTGGACCCGCATGGTGAGGTAGACGATCAGGGCCGAGGTGAAGGCAAAGGAGAGGTTCATCAGCTCCCTGGCATGGAGCTCCCAGTGGGTAAAGAGGAGGCCGATGGAGACGGGGATCATGGACTGGAAGGTCATGGCCCCCGTGAGATTGGCGAAGGCCAGCGTATCCTGCTTCCGGATGGTCCAGGTGATGGAATTGTACTTCTCCGGCAACTCTGTCGCCACGGGGGCGATCAGGAGGGCCAGGACCAGGGAGGAGATCCCTATGGCCAACGAGAGTTCCACAATGTAGTTCACGAAGATCCTGGCCCCCAAGACGATCGCCCCCAGGCCCACGACGAGCTGGGCGATCAGGCCCGGCCAGCTCCTGGAGATATTGAAGAACTTGTCGAAGTAGAAGAGGTCGGTGTACTCCTCCTTTTCCTCAGCCTCGTGATGCAGCATGTGGCGAAAGTAGAGGGCGTAGAGGGTGATGAACAAGAGGGCACCGATGTAGTTGACAGTCCGCGTGTGGAATGTCGGGATCCCGAGGGACACAAGGAGGGGACTCCGGCTGACCGACACGAGGAAGACCAGGAAGATGACAAAGAGGAAGTATTTCAGATCAAACTGCATGGCCTTCTGGTCCACGTGCAGGTTCCAGTCGGGACGGCGGCCGCTCACCCACAGGAGGGTGGCGGTACAGCCCAGGAGGAAGAAGGCCAGGGTGGTCAGCATGAAAGGAGCCCCTAGGATGGCCCCGATCCCGATATGCTCCCTGTGCCCTTCCGCCCCGAAGATCAGGGCGAGGACCGGGATCAGGGTCTCGGGGAGGGCCGTGCCGACGGCGGCGAGCAAGCTCCCCGCCGTCGCGTGGGAGAGACCTGCCTTGTCGCCGACGTGCTCGACGGCGTTCGCGAACAGCTCACAACCCGAGAGGATGATGGCGATGGAGACCAACAACCAAAAGATCAAGACCGGGATGCTTTTCTGGGCTCCTCCTTCCGGCGCAACCGGCCCAGCCCCCTGGCCTAAAGCAATGAATACCCCTCCCACAAGCACGAAAAGCCCGATGATCATCCAGATCCGATTTCTCATGGCCGAACGCTCCTAACCGTTTGAACAGATGCAGGAATCACCCTCCGCGGCTGTCCGAGAGCAGGAGCCCCTTAAAGCCATCACGACATCCGGGGCGGTGCCTTCCCTTAAAATGGTCGGGAACGATCCTTGTCGAAAAGGAGAAGAAAACCACCTGAAACGCATGCGGGAAAGGGGATCCCTTTCCCAGAGACGGAGTGAAATTAGCCTGTTTCCTGGGCCCTGTCAAGTCCCTTTCTTGACAAGCGTGGGGATTTGCTCTATTGTAAGCATTCAGCTATCAGCGGTCAGCGACCAGGAAGAACGGGAAACGACCTTTTCAGGCTCTTCGCTGAAAGCTGATGGCTGAACGCTTACTTGTTAAGGAGGAAAACAAGTTGCCGATCTACGAATACCGCTGCGAAAAGTGTGCCCACACCTTCGAGGTGATCCAGAAGTTCAGCGATGACCCGATCGAACAGTGCGTGGTGTGCGGAGGGCCGGTCTCCAAGGTTCTCTCCCCGCCGGGCCTCCTCTTCAAGGGGACAGGATGGTACGTGACGGACTATGCGAGCCCCGAGCGGAAAAAGGCCCTGGAGGCCGAGAAGTCTCCCACGGGGGATGGCAAGGGGGAATCGAAGGGGACCTAGCCAGCCTTGTCCCTCCTGCCCTCCTCCGATCCCCGCCGTCTTGACCAGGCCCAAAGGAAACCCTGGAGGAAAGAGGCCCCTGAAGCGTCCAGGAGGACATCCCAGAGGCTCCCCGTCCTGGTCGGGACGAAGGTCTGGTGGAACTCATCAACCGCCGCATAGACACTCGTGAGGAGAAAGGCTAAAAGGGAAGGAGGTGGGAAGAGAGAAGAGGAACGATCCAGGGTCCGGGCCCACAGGTAGCTTAAGAGCGCGTACGCGAGGAGATGGCCGAGCTTCCTGATGAGAAGGTGAAGGCCCTGGAGGAACTCGCCAGAAGCGTCGGGGAAAAGCCAAGAGAACAAGGGCAGGAGGAAGCGGCTAGTTTCCTGGGCAGAGAGACCCTCCGTCGAGAAAAAGATCACACCCATCCACCCGAGGGGGGGCATCCACCGCGTGAAGGTGACCATCCCTACAGCCTGCCTTGGGCATACAAGGCCTTGACCTTTATGGCAACCTCCTCAGGATGGACCTTGATCTCCTCCTTCGCCCGCCGGATCCTGATCTCCACGATCCCCTCTTTCACGGCCTTCGTCCCGACCGTGACGCGGACCGGGATGCCGACCAGATCGGCATCCTTGAACTTGACCCCGGGCCGCTCGTCCCGATCATCATAGAGGACCTGAAGCCCTGCCTCTTGAAGCTCGCCGTACAGCTTCTCCGACAGCTCCCGCATCCGGGGATCCGCGGCATTCACCACCAGGAGGTGAACCTGGAAGGGGGCGATGGAGGGAGGCCAGATGATCCCGTCCCCATCATGGTTCTGCTCGATGGCGGCGGCGGCGATCCGGGCTGGACCGATGCCATAGCTTCCCATGATGATCGGCTTCTCCTCCCCCCTCTCATCCAGGTAGAAAGCCTTCAGCGGGATCGAGTATTTTGTCCCGAGCTTGAAGATGTTCCCCACCTCGATGCACCGCTCCACCCGTAAGGGCTCTCCACACTTGGGGCACCCCTCGCCGGCGTTCGCGACGTGGAGATCGGCATAGCGGGGCTGGAAGTGCCGGCCGGGGATGACCCCTTTGAGATGGTAGCCCTCCTTGTTGGCCCCGGCAACGTACACCCCTTTGGCGAGACACGAGTCGGCCACCATCGGAACGGTCACCCCTACGGGTCCCAGGAAGCCGGCCTCGACGCCGGTAACCGTCTTGATCTCATCCCGGTGGGCTGGCCTAAACTCCCCAACCAACCGCTGGAGCTTCTTCTCGTGAAGCTGCTGATCACCCCGGATGAGGCAGAGCAGGGGGCCTTCCCCGGTCATGACCAGAAGCGATTTGATGGTCAGGCGAGGATCGATCCTCAAGAACCGCGAGACCTCCTCGATGGTCCGCTGATCGGGCGTTGCCACCTCCTCCAAGGCCCACTCGGGGAAGGTGGGAAGGGTGGGGGAAGAGACGGCCAACTCGATGTTGGCGGCGTAGCCACACGCCCCGCAAAGGGCCACCTGGTCCTCGCCGGCTTCACTGGGGGCCATGAACTCGTGGGAGCCGGCCCCGCCCATCATCCCCGGGTCCGACTCGACCACGTAGAACTTCAAGCCACAGCGCTCGAAGATCCGACAGTAAGCCTCCTTGTGGAGCTCGTAGCTCTTTTCCAGACCGGCCTCGTCAGCATCCAGGCTGTAGGAGTCCTTCATCAAGAATTCCCGGGTCCTCAGGACCCCACCCTTCGGCCTGGCCTCATCCCGCTCCTTGACCTGGATCTGGTACCAGATCTGGGGGAGATCCCGGTAAGAGCGGATCTCCTTCGAGGCCAGCCAGGCGACGACCTCTTCATGGGTCATCCCCAAACACAGATCCCGTCCCCCCCGATCCTTCAGGCGAAACATCTCGGGGCCAATATCGTGCCAACGCCCCGTCTGCTGCCAGATCTCCGCCGGGTGGATGACGGGCATGGTGATCTCCTGCCCCCCGATCCGGTTCATCTCTTCCCGGAGGATGGCATTCACCTTGTCCATCACCCGCTGGCCCAAGGGGAGGTAGATGTAAACCCCGGCGGCCAATTGACGGATGAACCCGCCCCGGACCATCAGCTTGTGGCTGACGGCTTCCGCTTCGGCCGGATCCTCCTTTAACGTCGGAATCAAAAGCTTCGACCACCTCATGGCTGTCCGGTTAGGCCTCGCCAGGCTTGGTCGCCTCCAGCTCGGTGATGTACCTGTGCACCTCCTCCATGAAAGCATCCACCAGCTCCGACTCCCTGACCTTCCTGATGACTTCCCCCTTCTTGAAGATCAGGCCAATCCCCTTCCCACCGGCGATCCCGATGTCCGCCGCCCTCGCCTCCCCCGGCCCGTTCACCTCGCAGTTCTTGGCCGTCGCCCCCTGGACCGCATAGGAATGATCCACCTCGACCTCAAGGTTGTAAACCTGACCCCTATAAGGAACCTTTCTGATCCGGCGCACCCCGGCATAGAGGAAACGATCGTCGAGCACCACCTGTCCCATCCCTCGGGAGGACTGGAGACGGGAGACGGGAGACTGGAGACCAAAAACGTTTTGCATCCCTGGTCCCTGATCTCTGGTCTCTGGTCTCTGGTCTGCCGTGGACGGAAGGCCCAGCACTTGGAAGAGGCGGTCAAGGGCAGGCTTGGAGGAGACGGAGATGACCCAGTTTCTTTTCCTCCCTTTTTGGTCCCGATAGTGGAGGAAGGCAGGGATGCCGAGCCGAAGGAGGAGCTGATGGACCTGGAAGGCCAGCGCCTTCGAGGAGGTCGAATAGGTCGCCCGCCAGTAGCCACGGACGCACCCGACATATCCATCCCCTTCCCACAGGGCCCGGACTAGGACCTTCTGCTTTTCGTGGGGGAGCTTTAGCACCCATTCAGGCATCTTCTTTTCCTCAGCACCACGGTCGAAGAGGCCCTGAAGCAGTTGTCCTAACGCGAGAGAATGGGCGATGACCTCCACGGTGTTCCGCCTCGACTGGATGCTTGATCTGATGCCGTATCGGGCCAGGATGGCTTGGAGCCTTTCCACGAAAGGACGCTCCTTAGCATGGAAATAGAAGAACTGCTGGTAAGGCTTCCCCCCTTTCCCCGAGAAGGTGCCCTCGGAAAGGTAGTAGCCCGAGAGCGTCAGGAAATCCTCATCCACAGGGATCACCCCCAACCCTTCGACCGTCAAGGCTTCGACATCCTCTTTCTCCACCAGGACGGGATAACAGAGGACCGACCCCCTGTCCAGTTTGGCCGCTTCGACCCATGTCGGGTTAACCCCTTCGCCGAGTACCTTAGTGATATGGGGGCGTTTCTCCTGTGAACCCTTCCGTTTCACAGGGCGGGAAAATGCATAGACAGGATGGTTGGGGGTGAGCTGGAAAGGGGGAAAGCCGGTTGGATGGACTTCCACCAGTTCCCCTTCATACCAATGAGCCATCGTCCTGGTCACCTTCCTCACGCATCCCGCGTGGGTCAACACCTCGTCCCCTTTCTGTACCTCCTCAATAGGTTTGCAGCCCTGAGGGGTGATCACCTCCTCGCCCGGAGGGAAACACCCCATGACCGCTACGTGGATGTTGGCGTTGATCCCCCTCATCCGCTCCTCGACCTCTTTAGCGAGCTGAACCAGATCCACGTCGGCCCGGCCGCAGGAGGGGCAGGCGACAAAGGTCAGGCCTTGTCTTCGAAGCCCCAGGGCCTTCAGGATCTCGATCCCGACCCGGACCTCCTCCACAGGGTCGGCGGCGAGGGACACCCGGATCGTATCCCCGATCCCCTCGGCCAAGAGGGTTCCGAGGCCTACCGCCGATTTGATGGTCCCGACCCAGGGCGTCCCTGCCTCCGTCACCCCCAGATGGAACGGGTAGTCCACTTGGTCGGCGAGCATCCGGTAGGCTTCGATCATCATCAGGGGATCGGAGGCCTTGAGGGAGACCTTGATCTCCCGGTAGTCGAGATCTTCGAGGATCCTGATGTGCCGTAATGCGCTCTCCACCATGGCCTCTGGCGTCGGATGACCGTATTTCCTCAAAAGATCCCGCTCCAACGACCCCGCGTTCACCCCGATCCGGATCGGGACCTTCCGCTCAGCGGCGACCTTGACGATCTCAACCACCCGGCTTCTGTCCCCAATGTTCCCGGGGTTCAAGCGGAGGCCATCTACCCCCTGTTCGAGGGCGATCAGGGCCAGCTTGTAGTTAAAGTGGATGTCGGCGATCAAGGGGATCCGGATCTGGGCCCTGATCTTCCCCAAAACCTCGGCTGCCTCCTTGACGGGGACGGCCACCCGAACAAGCTCGCAGCCCGCCGCCTCGAGGGCCCAGATCTGAGCAACGGTCGCGTCCACGTCCCGGGTATCGGTCTTGGTCATGGACTGGACGGAGATGGGGGCATCCCCCCCGATCTTCACATACCCTACCTGGATCTGCCGCGTCTTCCGTCGCTTTATCATCTCCTCTCTCCAGTGGTCAGTGCCAATGGCTGATAAAAGCCATGATGGTGGCCAGCGGCCAGTGAATGTCAAGGAGTAAAGACACTCTTTTCACTTCCTCACCGGTCACTGGCCCCTGATCACTGGTCCCTGGTCCCTTCCTATTGGGGTCCGATCAGCCGCATGATGTCGTTCCGGGTGGCGTAGAGCATCAAGGCCACCAAGAAGGCCAAGCCCACATAGTTCGCGATCTCCCGCGTCCTGACCTTCAAAGGCCTCCCCCGGATGGCCTCGATCAGGGCGAAGAAGAGATGCCCGCCATCCAGGACAGGGATCGGGAGGAGGTTCAAGACCCCCAGGTTGATGGAGAGTCCGGCCGTCAGGAGAAGCACGTTCAAAAGCCCTGTCTTCGCCTGCTCGCCGGCCATCTGCCCCACAAGAACCGGCCCCCCAAGGGTCGAGGCCGGGATCTCCCCCTGGATGAGCTTGAAGAGGCTGTAGAGGATGAGGCCGGTGAGCTCAACGGTCCGTTTCACCGCTGTGGAGAAAGCCGTGAAGGGATCGGTCCGCTGGTAGATAAACTCCTGGGCCGGGGCGATGCCGATCAGACCGATCTCCTTGTCCCCTTGCTTTGTCAGCTTTGGGGTGAGCTCCACCTCGAACTCCTTTCCCTCCCGCTCCACCAGGAGCCTCACCTTCTGCCCCGGATGGGCGTGGATCAGGGAGGCCAGCTCGTCCCAGCCTTCAACGGGACGACCCTGGAAGGCCAGGATCCGGTCGCCCGGCTTTAACCCGGCCTGGTCGGCGGGATGTCCCTTCATGACCTGCCCGATCTTCGTCGAGATAAAGGGCCCCACCCCGATATCCCACGCCTCCCTCTCCTCTCCGAAGAGGTCCCTGACCGTCACCCGACGAGGGGTGATGGAGGCGGTAAACCGATGGCCGCCCCGCTTAACGGTCAACCCCAGGGGTCGTCCCTCGGAGGCCTGGATCTTCCTCTCTAGCTCCTCCCACGTCGAAACCGCCTCCCCGTTCACCGCTGTGATCCGATCACCGGCTTTAAGCCCCGCCCGGGCCCCTGGGGAGTCCGCCTCGGGCCTCCCGATCACCGTCCAGGAGGAAGGACGGCCAGCAAAGGTGAAGAGGCCGAAGAAGATCACAAAGGCCAGGAGGAAGTTGGAGAGGGGGCCGGCGGCGATGATCAAGGCCCTGGTCCCCACGGGCTTCTCGGCAAAGGACCGCTCCCGGTTCTCGACCCGTTCCTGCTCGCGAGGATCCTCCCCGATCATCTTGACATACCCTCCCAGGGGGATCGCCGAGATGAGGTATTCCGTCTCGTTCCGTCGAAAGCCGAACAGCCTCGGGCCAAAGCCCAAGGAGAACTTCAGGACCCCGACCCCGGCCCGTTTTGCCACCAGGAAGTGCCCTAGCTCGTGGACGAAGATCAAGGCCCCGATGACCAGGACAAACCACCAGAGGTACCAGCCAAAGGCCTGGGCATGATCCCAAAGGGCTAAAAGGTTCCCCGCAAAGAGCTGTTGCAAGATCATCGGCTGCTGTACTCCATGGTAAGATGTTGCCGCACCTCCCGATCGGCCTCCAGGACATCCTCCAGGGACCGAACGGGCCGACGTCCATGCTCGTC
Source organism: uncultured bacterium (assembly GCA_964535215.1). Taxonomy (GTDB): domain Bacteria; phylum Methylomirabilota; class Methylomirabilia; order Methylomirabilales; family JACQHM01; genus JACQHM01. The sequence goes on along the minus strand of CAZHST010000004.1, from coordinate 99,734 downwards.
CATGGCCTTCCTGATCAAGCGAGGGATCTCGTCAAAACCGACCTTCCGCTCCAAGAAGAGTTGAACGGCCACCTCGTTGGCTGCGTTCAAGACGGTAGGGAGCGTCCCCCCCGCCTCGGCCGCTTCGTATGCGTAGCCGATGCAGGGGAACTTCTCCATGTCCAAGGGTTCGAAGGTGAGGGCCGAGAGGGTGGTGAGGTCCAAGGATGGGAGCGGGCTCTCCAACCGCTTCGGGTAGGAGAGGGCGTAGAGGATCGGAAGGCGCATGTCGGTAACGGAGAGCTGGGCCAGGATTGATCCATCCATGTACTCGACCAGGGAGTGGATAATGCTCTGGGGGTGGATGATGACTTCGATCTCCTTTAGGGAGAGATCAAAGAGCCACCGGGCCTCGATGACCTCCAGGCCCTTGTTCATGAGGGTCGCCGAGTCAATGGTGATCTTCCTCCCCATTCTCCAGGTCGGATGGTTTAAGGCCTCCTCCGGGGTCACGGAGGCGAAGCTCGCCTTCGGCCTGGTCCTGAAGGGGCCGCCCGAGGCGGTGAGGATGATCTTCTTCAAGTATTGACGTCCCCCGTGCCCGAGGCACTGGAAGATCGCCGAGTGCTCGCTATCCACGGGGAGAATCTTCACCCCCATCCTCCTGGCCTCCGCCATGACCAGCTCCCCCGCCATGACCAACACCTCTTTGTTGGCCAGGGCGATGTCTTTCCCCGCCTGGATGGCTGCCAGCGTCGGGAGGAGGCCTGTTGAGCCCACCAGGGCGGAGACCACAAGATCGGCCTCCTCGGCCTTCGCCACCTGGATCAGCCCTTCCTCGCCCCAGAGGATTTCCACCGGAACCCGGGAGAGCTTCCTTTGAAGCTCCTTGGCCGCCTCCTCCGTTGCAACCGAGACAAGGTGGGGCCTGAACCTGAGGACCTGCTCGGCCAGGAGATCCACCTTTCTCCCGGCCGCCAATGCAACGACCTGAAAGCCCTCAGGATGCCGCTCGATGACATCCAGCGTCCTGACCCCGATGGACCCGGTGGATCCTAAGATGCTGACCCGCTTCATCGCTCCCCTCTTTGTCGTCCTCCACCCCTGACCGGCCAGGGGGGCACGACCATCAACCTGTCGCAGGCTTCCATCCAGCCAGGCGGGGCCGCACCGCCAAGCACCCGACCCCGCGACTCCCCTGCGGGCCGGGATGCCTTGCCCCAGGCTGGCCTCCTCTCACCGCCGAAGTGTTCGCGAGGCAGCGATCCAGGCGCCCGACCCCGTCCCTCGTCGTTTCCTTCACCAGGTACATCGCCGCATCGGCGTGATGGATGAGCGCTTCCTTCGTCGTCCCATCGTCAGGATACGTCGCGATGCCAAAGCTGGCCGTGATGGCCGCCCACACCCCCCTCTGGATCCGGAAGCGATGACCCCTTAAGGTCCGGCAAAGTCGCTGGGCAACCCGGAAGGCGCCCTGGGGATCGGTCTCCGGAAGGGTGATGACGAACTCGTCCCCGCCAAAGCGGAAGATCTTGTCGTTCCGCCGAAGCTTACCCTGGAGGAGGACGGTCACCTCCCGCAGGATCTGGCTTCCACACATGTGGCCATACCGGCTGTTGATGACCTTCAGGTGGTCAAGGTCAAAGAAGAGGATAGAAAAGGGGCGGTTGTAGCGCCGGGCCCGCTCGATCTCCTCGTCGAGATACCCTTCCATGTAGCGGCGGTTATAAGCGGTGGTGAGGTCATCGCAGAGGGTCTCCTGTTTCAACGTCGCGTTTTCGGTCACAAGACGGGTCCGCTCCAAACCGTTTCGGAGGACCAGCTCCAGGGCATGTTCGGTTACCGGCTTGAGGAGATAGGAATAAGCCCCCCTTTTGGTCACCGCCAGAGAAGTCTTGCCATTCCTGTCATTGGCGGCGATCACGACGGAAAGTTCCGGCCGACGCTTCAAGATTCGATCGAGGAGGTCCAGGTCCCTTGACCGAACCACGCCAAGATCCAGGATGACAAGATCGTAAGAAGTTTCCTCGACCTTTTTGAGAGCAGCCCGAGAACCGGAAACCGTCTCTACCCGATGTCCCCACCTCCGGAGGAGACAGGAGAGGGTTCGGTGAGAACGTTGCTCCAGGTCAATCACCAAGATCCGCCCTTGAGCCGCCACCGACATCCCCCCTTGCGGCCCCTACCGATGCTCGACACGGAGTATCCTGAAGACCCACAAGTTCCGCAAGGAACCGCTACGGCCCTGTTTCCTGCCCTTCCCGGGTAGGGCTCAACTGATAGACGATCTCACCAGGCTTCACCAGACCCAGATCTTCCCGGGCGATCTCCTCCAACCGCCCCGGTTGGGTCTTGAAGGCCTGGACCTCCTGGTTCAACGCCTCGACAGCCTCCCGGAGCCGGTGGATCTCCGCCTGGAGCTCCGCCTTCGTCCTGTGCAATTGGTAGAGGTGGATCAGGCCCCTGTCCCCCCAGAAGGAGAGGACAGCCAGGAGGAGGAGGAGAAGGACGAGCAGGCGGTACTGCTTCCTCCGCCGGATCATCTGCTCCTCTCGGAGATCCTCCTCCAACCTCAAAGACTCCATGAGAGCCCCCCGGGGACTTTGGACCTTGAGCGGGTGAAAACCTCACGTCCGCGGAACGTCGCGACTTCTTGAAGCTCCTCCTCAATCCGGAGGAGCTGATTATACTTGGCCGTCCGATCGGTGCGGGATGGGGCCCCCGTCTTGATCTGACCACAGTTCGTGGCAACGGCCAGGTCGGCAATGGCCGTATCCTCCGTTTCCCCCGAGCGGTGGGAGACAATGGCAGCGTAAGCGGCTCGCTTGGCCAGTTCGATGGCCTCCAGGGTCTCGGTCACCGTCCCGATCTGATTGAGCTTGACGAGGATCGCGTTGGCCACCCCCCGCCGGATCCCCTCCTTCAGGAACCGGACGTTGGTCACAAAGAGATCGTCCCCGACGAGCTGGACCTGGTCCCCGAGCCGCTCGGTCAGGAGCCTCCACCCCTCCCAGTCGTCCTCGGCCATCCCATCCTCGATGGAGACAATGGGGTACCGCTCGACCCAGGAAGCGTAGAGCTCCACCAGCTCCTCCGGGCGAAGCTCCTTTCGCTCCCCCTTCAGGATGTACCTCCCATCCTTGTGCAGCTCGCTGGCTGCCACATCCAGGGCCAGGAAGACCTCCTCCCCTGGCCGGTAGCCCGCGGCCTCGATGGCCGCGACCAGGAGCACCAAGGCTTCCTCGTGGCTCTTCAGATCCGGGGCGAAGCCTCCCTCATCCCCGACGCCGGTGCCCAACCCCTTTTTCTTCAAAAGCGTTCGGAGGTGATGGAAGACCTCTACCCCGATTCTCAGGGCTTCCGCGAAGGTCCTCGCCCCTGCCGGCACCACCATGAACTCTTGCAGATCAAGATTGTTGTCGGCGTGCCTCCCACCGTTTAAGACATTCATCAAGGGGACGGGGAGCTCCTTGGCGTTCGGGCCTCCCAGGTACCGGTACAGGGGAAGGGCCAGCTCGTCAGCCGCCGCCTTCGCGACGGCTAAAGAAACCCCAAGGATAGCATTGGCCCCGAGCCTCCCTTTGTTCTCCGTCCCGTCCAGCTCTACAAGCCTTCGGTCGAGAAGGGCTTGGTCGGTGACCTCGAGGCCGATGACCTCAGGGGCGATGACGTCGTTCACGTGCTCGACGGCCTTCATCACCCCCTTCCCCAGGTAGCGGGGACGATCGCTGTCCCGAAGCTCCAGGACTTCCCTTGTCCCCGTTGAGGCCCCGGAGGGGATCGCCGCCCGCCCCATTCCACCCGCCTCGGTGAACACCTCCACCTCTACCGTCGGGTTCCCACGGGAGTCCAAGATCTCTCGGGCATGAACCTGGACGATCTCACTCATGCCAACCCCTCGACGAAGGCCTTTGCCGCTTCGGCGAGGGTCCGGAGCTCCTCCTCAGAGGAAGCCTCCAGATACACCCGGACCACCGGCTCCGTTCCCGAGGGTCTGACCAGGAGCCAACGGCCATCTTCCAGGATGAGCTTCGTCCCCTCCAGGCGGCCCACCCGGACCACCCTCTGCCCGGCGAAGGTCTTCGGCGGGTCCTGAAGCACCGCGTGAAGCCGGACCAGACGGTCCTGGCTTAAAGGGAGGTCAATCCGTCTCGTCAGCAGGGTCCCCACCTTCGCGTAGAGCTCGTGCAGGAGCGCCTTTACGGGTTTCCTCCGGAGGGCAACCATCTCGGCCACCAGGAGGCAGGCCAGGATCCCGTCCTTCTCCGGCACGTGGCCTCGGATGGAAAGGCCGGCACTCTCCTCACCGCCGATGAGGATCTTGCCTTCCAGGAGAAGCTCCCCGATATATTTAAATCCCACCTTGGTTTCGTAGAGGGGGAGGTGGTGGTACTGGGCCACCCGATCGACCAGGTGAGAGGTGGCCACCGTCCGGGCTACCCCCCCTTTCCCCTCCCGGGTTTCGGCCAGGTGGTCAACGAGTAAGGCCAGGATCTGGTTTGGGTTGATGAAGCTTCCATCGGCATCAATGATCCCGTACCGGTCCGCATCCCCATCGGTCGCCAGGCCTAAATCGGCACCCTTCTCCACCACAGCCGCCTTAAGCTCCTGAAGCCTCTCCTCCGAGGGATCGGGCGAGCTACCACCGAAGAGGGGATCCCTCCTCGCGTGGAGGACGGAGACCTTCATCCCTGCCGCCTCGGAGGCCTGGTCCAGATAGCCTTGGCCAGCCCCGTAGAGGGGGTCTGCCACGACGGTCAGCCCCCCCCGACGGATGACATCAAAGTCCACCACCCTCTGAAGCTGTTCCAAATAGAAGGGCTTTGGATCGATCCGGTGGAGGAGCCCGTGTCCCCCCTCCTCGGGGAGGGACACGGGACCCGGGTCAGGCCCTTTAAGGAGCTCGTTGGCCCTCTCCTCGATCCGGCGGGTCACCTCCGGGAGGGGCGGGGCCCCATCGGCCGTGGAGAATTTGAACCCATGATACGGATACGGGTTGTGGCTGGCCGTCATGGTGATCCCCCCCCCCGCCTTCCGTCGTACGATCTCGTAGGCCACAACGGGGGTTGGCACCGGCTTCTCGCAAAGGAACACAGGAATGCCGTTTTTCACCAGGATGCCTGCTGCTTCCCTCGCGAACTCCTCGGCAAGGAAGCGGGTGTCGTGGCCAATGACAACGCCTCGCCCCGCCCGTTGTTCCTGAAGGAGATGCTCGGCGAGAGCCTGGGAAACCGCCCGAACGCCTCGAAAGGTAAAATCATCGGCGATGATCCCACGCCAGCCCGAGGTGCCGAAGACAATCGGCATCATGTCCCCTCGCCACAGGTGTGAAATTCAAGCTGCGTGCCAAGTATAGGCTTCTGAACGAGGGATTGTCAAGGGAAGAGTCAGCCCCTTTCCGTCGGGTATTCGGTGTAAATCCGGGGGACCCTTTTCCCGATTGAACAGAGAAGCTCATAGGCAATGGTCCCAATCCGCTCCGCGACCTCCTCCACCCTGATCTCCCCTCCCCCCTGCCTTCCATAGATGACGACCTCATCACCCACCTTCACCCCGGGAACGGTGGTCACATCCACCATGCACATATCCATGCAAACCCGGCCAACGATTCTCGCCTTCCTGCCCCGGACAAGGACCTCGCCCCGGTTGGAGAGGAGAAAGCTTAAGCCATCGGCATACCCCAGGGGAAGGATCGCGACCTTGGTGGGATGCTTGGTGATGAAGGTCCTCCCGTAGCTGATCCCCGCCCCTTTGGGCAGATCCTTCAGGTGGGTTATCCGGGTCCGCAGGGAAAGGGCTGGCCGGAGCGGGAACGGTCGGGAGACGGCCTTCGAGGGATAGCAGCCGTAGAGGAGCAGGCCGGGGCGGACCAGGTCGAAGAACGAATCGGGAAGGTCCAGGATAGCGGCGGAGTTCGCGACATGTCGTAAGGGGAACGTGAACCCCGCCTGCTTCAGGGCCTCTGCCACCTCCTGAAACACCTTCACCTGCTTCAGGGCGTACCGGTTGTCCTCGCCGGCCGTGGCCAGGTGGGTCATGAGCCCTTTCAGCGTCAGGCCCGGAAGGGAGTGGACCCTCCTCGCGAAGGCCACCGCCTCGGAAGGAAAAACCCCCAGCCGGCCCATGCCGGTATCAACCTTCAGATGGACGCCGACCCTTTTCCCCATCCGACAGGCCAAGGCGGAGAGGGCCTCAGCTAGAGGGAGGCCTGAGAGGGTTTGGTCGAGGCCGAAGTTCACCACAAGGGAGGCCTGGGATGGAGAGGTCGCCCCGAGGACCAGGATCGGGGCTTCGATCCCGGCCTTTCGAAGCTCCACCCCTTCCTCAGGGATGGCCACCCCCAACCACTCGGCCCCAGCCTTCAGGGCAGCCTTGGAAACCTCCACCGCTCCGTGACCGTAGGCATCGGCCTTGACCACCGCCATGACCTTGACAGACCGTCCTACCCAGGCCCTGATCTTTCTAAGGTTGGACTGGACGGCGCGAAGGTCCACCTTTGCATAGGTCGGCCGTTTCTCTTGATCTTTCATGTCCGCTATATTCTTAAGAAATTTCTAAGAAAATCATGAAAATTGATTATTTCAACGTTATAATTTTTAAAATTTTCTGATTTTAGGTGATAATCATCAGAATCCACCAGAATCTCCGGTTGCATCTCGAGGGAACTCAGACTACACATAGGGGTTGTTAGCACTCACCTTGATTGAGTGCTAACAACGAGGACGATCGGACTGACACCAACGGATCAACCATCCTGGAAAGGAGAGAGGTCGCCTATGAAGATTCGCCCGTTGCAAGATCGAATTGTTGTGAAGAGGTTGGAGGAGCAGGAGGTTAAGAAGGGCGGGATCATTATCCCCGATACCGCCAAGGAGAAGCCCCAGCAGGGGGAGGTCCTGGCCGTCGGACCCGGCAAGGTGAGCGAGAACGGGAAGAGGCAGCCCATGGAGGTCAAGGTGGGCGACAAGGTTCTCTTTAACAAGTACGCCGGGACCGAGGTCAAGCTGGATGATGAGGAAGTGCTCATCATGCGGGAGGACGATGTGCTGGGGATCATCCAGTAGCCTCCTTCTTTATCATCCTGTAAGGATACCCTATCTTGTTTGAGAACTCAACAGGAATGTAAGGAGGGAAGCCTCTATGCCAGCAAAACAGCTCATGTTCAGCGAGGATGCCCGACGGGCGATTTTACGGGGCGTTGATAAGCTCGCCAAGGCGGTGGTGGTCACCTTGGGTCCAAAAGGCCGGAACGTCGTGCTGGACAAGAAGTTTGGACCCCCCACCATCACCAAGGATGGGGTGACCGTTGCGAAGGAGATTGAGCTGGAGGAGCCCTTTGAGAACATGGGAGCCCAGATGGTCCGGGAGGTAGCCTCCAAGACCTCGGACGTGGCCGGTGATGGGACGACGACCGCCACAGCCCTCGCCTGGGCCATCTTCAAAGAAGGGATGAAGAACGTCACCGCCGGCGCCAACCCCATGGCCTTAAAGCGGGGGATTGAAAAGGCGGTCGAGGTGGTCGTGGAGGAGCTGAAGAAGCTCTCGAAGCCGACCCGGGAGAAGAAGGAAATCGCCCAGGTGGCCACCATCTCCGCCAACAACGACAAGACCATCGGGAATCTCATTGCCGATGCGATGGAGAAGGTGGGTAAGGATGGTGTCATCACCGTCGAGGAGGCCAAGGGGATGGAGACCACCTTGGAGGTGGTCGAGGGGATGCAGTTCGACCGGGGTTACCTCTCTCCCTACTTCATTACGGACCCCGAGCGGATGGAGTGCGTCCTGGAGAATCCCCTGATCCTCATTCATGAGAAGAAGATCTCGAACATGCGGGATCTTCTCCCGATCCTGGAGCAGATTGCCAAGATGGGGAAGCCCCTCCTCATCATCGCCGAGGAGGTGGAAGGGGAGGCCCTGGCCACCTTGGTGGTGAACAAGCTCCGGGGAACGCTCCAATGCGCCGCGGTGAAGGCCCCAGGTTTCGGGGACCGGCGGAAGGAGATGCTGAAGGACATTGCCATCTTGACCGGTGGCGAGGTGATCTCCGAGGAGCTGGGGATCAAGCTGGAAAACGTCCGGCTGGAGGACCTGGGCAAGGCCAAGAAGGTGGTCATTGACAAGGAGAACACCACCATCATCGAGGGGGCGGGGAACCCCAAGGCCATTGAGGGGAGGATCAAGCAGATCCGGACCCAGATTGAGGAAACCACCTCCGATTATGACCGGGAGAAGCTCCAGGAGCGCCTGGCAAAGCTGGCCGGTGGCGTGGCGGTCATCAAGGTGGGCGCCCCTACGGAGATCGCCATGAAGGAGAAGAAGGCCCGGGTGGAGGACGCCCTGAACGCCACCAAGGCTGCCGTGGAAGAGGGCATCGTCCCGGGCGGCGGGGTGGCTTACCTCCGGTGCCTGAAGGCCTTCGAGAATCTGAAGCTTGAGGGTGACGAGAAGATCGGGGCTGATATCGTCCGACGGGCCTTGGAGGAGCCCATCCGGCAGATCGCCGAGAACGCCGGTATTGAAGGCTCCATCGTCGTCCAGAAGGTCAAGGAGTCCGAGAACCCCAATTTTGGCTTCGATGCCGAGACCGGGGAGTACACGGACCTCTTCCAGGCCGGGATCATTGACCCGACCAAGGTGACGAGGATCGCCCTCCAGAACGCGGCCTCCGTTGCCTCCCTGATGATCACTACCGAGGCCCTGGTCACCGAGATCCCGGAGAAGGAGAAGAAGCCGCCGATGCCCGGTGGCCACGGGATGGACGAGTTCTAAAAGGCAGGGGTTAGGGGGTGGAATCCCTCCAAAACCCTCTGGGAGAATGAGGCCCCCGATGGCAATGCCATCGGGGGCTTTCTCTTTTTTGTTTGACTCCCTTGGCCCCTCTGCGGTATCACCAAGCCAAAGGAGACAAAAGAGGAGGAAGGGGAGATGAAGATCCAGGATATTAAGACCTACGTCTTACGGGCGGAGCTTTCGAAGCAGGAAACCTTTGCCTACTCGCAAGCCTGGTACAAGACGCGGACCGCCATGCTGGTGGAGATCCAGAGCGATAATGGGATCAGTGGCTTTGGCGAAGCCTATGGGCCAGCAATGGGGACTCGTGCCGTCGTGGAGGAACTGTACAAGCCGCTGTTATTGGGACGCGATCCCTTGGACACCCAGGTTCTCTGGGAGGAACTCTACAACACCTTCCGGGACTACGGTCGGAAGGGGATGCCCATTGCCGCCCTCTCGGCCGTGGACATCGCGTTGTGGGATCTGAAAGGGAAAGCCCTGGGGCTGCCGATCCATAAACTCTTGGGGGGGCCGTTCCGAAAAGAGGTCAGGGCCTATGCCACCGGCCTCTACCACCGCCAGGTTCCCGATCAGGCGGCGGCGTTGGCCGAGGAAGCCACAGGGTATGCCGCCGAAGGGTTCCAGGCCATGAAGTTGAAAGTGGGCTTCGGGGTCGAGGAGGACGTCCGGAATGTCAGAGCCGTGCGCGAGGCCATCGGCCCTGAGAGGCTTCTCATGGTGGATGCGAACCATGCCTACGACGCGAGAGAGGCCATCCGGTTAGGGCGACTGATCGAGCCCTACGAGATCTACTGGTTCGAAGAGCCCGTGGTGCCAGAGGATCTCGATGGGTACCTCCAGGTCAAGCAGGCTTTGAGGATCCCCATTGCCGGAGGGGAAGCGGAGTATACGCGCTACGGCTTTCGGGAGCTCCTCTCAAAAAGAGCGGTGGATATCGTGCAGCCGGACCTCTGCGCCTGCGGAGGATTCAGCGAGGCGATGAAGATCTGGGCCCTCGCTTCAACCTGGGGGATCACCTATTACCCCCATGTGTGGGGATCAGCCGTCGGCCTCTATGCCAGCCTGCAACTGGCGGCAGCCCTCCCCCCCAACCCCCTGGCCCTCTTCCCCACGGAGCTCTTGTTCGAGCTGGACCGGACGCCCAATCCCCTCCGGGAGAAGCTTGCCACCACACCGCTTGTCCGGAAGGGGGATAGGATTGAGATCCCCCAGGGACCAGGGCTCGGGTTGGAACTCGACCGCGATCTTTTGAAAAAGTACGCGGTCGTGTGAAGGTTCATCCGGCTCCGTGATCTACCCTTCTCCTCTCCCTTTGACCGCCGACAGGTAGCGCTTCACGGTCGCGGGGAACTCCTTGGTATCGATGGGTTTCGTGATGTACCCGTCACAGCCTGCCTCCAGCGCCTTCTCCCGATCCCCTTTCATGGCAGAGGCCGTGAGGGCGATCACCGGGATCTCCTTCGTGAAAGCCTCCCCCTTCAGGATCCTCGCCGTTTGGAAGCCGTCCAACCCCGGGAGCTGGAGGTCCATCAGGATGAGATCCGGGCGGTGGATCCTGGCCAGCTCCAGGGCCTCCTCGCCGGTGGTGGCCTCGAAGACGATGTAACCGTGGGATTTCAAGAGGAATTGAGCCAGACGCCGATTCACCGGGTTGTCCTCCACCAGCAGGATGCGCTCACCCGCCATCCTGGACCCTCCTTTCCCGGGCTGCCTTGAAACGCACGAGCTTGCCGATCTCCTCCAAAAACTCCTCCTTGATAAAAGACCCCTTGGGCATGACCGCTGCTACCAGACTGTTCAGCCTCTGCTTGTCCTCGGGGGTCAGATCCTTGACGGTCACGACAAAAACCGGGATCTCCTTCGTCCGGGGATCCGCCTTCAAGCGTTGCACCACCTCGAAGCCGCTGACATCCGGCATCAGCAGATCCAACACAATCAGGTCCGGACGGTGCTCCATGGCCAACTCAACCCCCGGCCGGCCGCCATAGGCCTTGAGGACCTCGAAGCCGGCCGGTTGCAGCATCCCTGCCAGCATCTCCACCGCCAGAGGGTCATCGTCAATGATCAGAACCTTCACAGGCCCCCCATGAACCTTCGTGGTAAAGCTGTACCTCCCTAGGCGCCGGAGAAGGTCCTCTCGATTGAAGGGCTTGAGGATGTAATCGGCTGCCCCCAGGCTGAAGCCCCGCCTCGGCTCGTCCACAATGGAGACGATGACCACCGGGATATCCCGGGTCGCCCTATCCTCCTTGAGTTCTCGTAAGACCTCCCACCCGTCCTTCTTGGGAAGGAGGATATCCAACGTGATGAGAAAGGGCTGAAGGGCCCGGGCCTTGGCCAGAGCCTCCTCCCCATCCAGGGCCTCCTCCACCCGAAACCCCTCCTTGGAAAGGGAGAAACGGAGCAGGTCAAGGGCCCTCGGATCGTCCTCCACCACCAGGACAAGGGGCCGACCGCCCTCCTCCGGCCTGGGCCTTTCCTCCAACAAGACCGCGGCCTGATCACCCAAGGGTAGGGTGAAGGTGAACGTGCTCCCCTTTCCCGGCTCGCTCTCCACCCAGATCCTTCCCCCGTGCAGCTCAACGAACTTCTTCGCCAGCGCTAGCCCTAACCCCGTCCCCTCGTACTGCCTGGCCGTTGTCGCCTCCACCTGGTAGAACTCTTCGAAGATGCGCGTCTGATCTTCGGGGGCGATGCCGATCCCCGTATCCCACACAGCGAAGCAGGCCTCCCCCCTGCCCCGTGAAACCCTCACGCCGACCTGTCCGCTCTCGGGGGTAAACTTGATGGCGTTGGAGAGGAGGTTGTAAAGGATCTGCTTGACCTTTCCCGGATCGGCGACCAGGGTGGGCAGGGCGGGATCAAGGGTCACCTCGACCCCGATCTGCTTCCTGGACGCCAGGGGTCTGATGGTGTTGAGCACCCCTTGGAGGGTCTCGACGACCGAGAACCTCTCGGGATGGAGCTCCATCCGGCCAGCCTCGACCTTTGAGAGGTCCAGGATGTCATTGATCAGCCGAAGCAGATGACGCCCACTGGTTAAGATGTTCCCCAAAAACTCCCTCCGCTCCTCCGGGGTCAGCTCCCCCACAGACTCATCTAGGAGGATCTCCGAGAAGCCGATGACGGCGTTCAAGGGGGTCCGGAGTTCGTGGCTCATGTTGGCCAGGAACTCCGACTTGTGGCGGCTGGCCGCCTCGAGCCTCCGGTTGGTCTCCTCCAACTCCCGGAAGAGTCGGGCGTTATCAACCTCCCGCTCCCGTAACGCCTCGGCCATGCGGTTGAAGGAGGCGGCCAGATTCCCGATCTCGTCTTCCGAGGCAACCTCCACCTTAAACCCCAGCTCCCCCTCCGCAATCCGTTTCGTCGCCGCCGCCAACTGTTTGATGGGCCTGACAATCACCTTGACGAGAAAGGTGGTCACGACGATGCCCAAGACGATGACCAACAGGGTCACCAGGGCGATGGTCCGCCGGACCCCAACAATGGTTTCGTTCACCCGCTTCAAGGATAGGGACATCCCGATGACAGCTCGGCCGATGGTCTGCTCCTCCCCACCCAGGGTCAAGCCGATCTCCTCCCGCCCCCTCTTGACTTGGGTCCTGACAGGGTGGGCGATCTCGTAGACCTGTTCCCCTCCCCACCGGACAACGGAGGCGCGGGTTAGAGGGTCTGACCATCTTAGGCCTTGAAACGTAGACCTCGCCACGGTCATCGGGGGGATCTCCTCAAGCTGGTCGGCCTTGGCCTGGGCCCTGATCCGTCCCCTCTCATCCTGGATCACCACGTACAGCACATCCTCCTGCTTGATCACCCCTTCGATGAGCTCGTTCAAGCGCTCTTCCGTGGCGTACTGGAGCTCGTATCCGAGGGTGTAGGCCAGATTCCTCACCAGGGACCTCCCCCGGTCCAGAAGGGCGAACGTGATCAGCTCGACATCGTGGCGAATGAAAAACCACCCTAACATGATCGAGGTCAGAACGATCAGCACGGAGATCGGCAGGATAAACTTGAAGGGCAGCCCAACCCTCATCTTTACCGGAAACATCACCCGTCCCCCTCACCGAAAAACAACAGCCCCCTCCATGGTCCGGGAGGGGATCTTCACCCCGAGGGCCTTTGCCACATTCAGGTTGAGGTACAGGGTGACCATTCGAGGGACGGTGATGGGAAGCGCAGCCGGTGGCTGGCCGGCCAGAACCTGGACCGCCAGCTCACCGCACTGGACGCCTACGTCTTTATAATCCACGGACAGGGCCAGGAGGGCCCCAGCCTTGACAAAGGCTGAGGATAATCCCATGAACGGGATCCTGGATTCAAGGGTTCGACGCAGGAGGAACTCGATCGAACGGTCTGAAGGAAAGACCGTGCTGTCCGCCACCGACCAGAGGGCGTCAATCCGCCTCTTCTGAAGGGTTTCCAAAGCCTCCTGGAGTCTCTCCGGCGAGCTGACGGGGATGGCGATGAGTTCCACCCCTACGTCCCTCGCCTCCTTCGAGGCCGACCCGATGACCTCCCCTGTTTCCCGGGGGTTGTAGAGCACCCCCACCCGCTTGAGGGAAGGGACCACCGCCTTCAGGGTCTCGAATTGGACGCGCGCCGGGACATCCAAGGAGGCCCCCGTCAGGTTGTTGCCGGAGGATTCCATGGACCGGACAAACCCGCTGGCGACAGGGTTCAGGACCATACAGAAGACAACAGGAAGGTCCTTCACATGCTTATGGATCAGCGCGGTCGCCGTAGACCCTAATGTCAGGATCAGGGAGGGGCCTAAGGATCTCATCAGCAGAAGGATCTTTTCCCTTTCAGGGTCCCCCTCCTTCAGGACGTACTCCTTAAAGGTGGCACCGTACTTTTGCCCAATGACTTCCTTAAACCCTTCAAGGGCAAGCTCGTAGGGCTCGGCCTGGAGACCCTTCACCACCAGGATCGGGGCCTTGGCCAGCACGGCCCGCAAGACCTGAAACTCCCTGCTCGCCTTTTCCAAAAACTCCCGCGCCTCGGGGGTTTCCTCTTGGGAAAGGGAGATGGTCAGCTCCTCGACGGCCTTGTCCCACCGCCTCAGGTGGTAATAGGCAATGCCGAGGTCGCGGTGGGGGAAGTACTCGATGAAGTGAACGCCGTAGGTACGGGCCCGACGGCGGTCCGTCGAATCCTGGCTCAGGGCCTTTTTGTACTCCTCGACGGCCTGGGCCCACAGCCTCCGCTCGGCGTAGCCTTTGGCCTTCTCATAATGGTTCCACCACCGCTCGGCAGCGGGGATCGGCCGGGCCGCCAGTCCTGTGAGGAGGCAACAGGTCGCAATGACGTTCAGGAGACGGGACACCGTCCATCCCCGCATGAGCGCTCACCCCAGGCCACCCACCTCATCCCTGGACGAATCGGGCGGTTTTAAAAGCGGTAGATGGTGGAGAGGAGGACCCGATGATCCTGCTGCTGGAAGCGGATCCCTGGTACCATGGTCTCCGCGGTCTCCCCGAGCAATGCCCCCACATCCCGCTTCAGTCGTTTGGTGAAATTGTAGGCGACGTCAATCTGGAGGTCCTGGAAAACGATCCCCGTCCCGGCCGTCACCGTGTAGCCTGGGATCTCGTTGTCGTTCACATCCTTGACGGGCGGTGGGTTGTAAAAGGCCCCGGCCCGTAAGGGGATGATGAACTTCCCGGCCTGAACCAGGTACTCGATTCCGAAGCGGCCCTGCCAGATGTCCGTGTTAGGGGTAGGGGGGAAGTCCGTGGGGAGGTTCAAAGAGCCGGTGTTTAGGTAGACCACATCCAGGGCGAAGGTCAAAAGCTCCACCGGCCGATAGGCTACCCCCACCCCGATCGAGAAGGGATAGTTGAACGACTCATCGCGTCTTTGGGTCCCTGTCGAAAAAATCACGGTGCCAACCGAAGGATCGATCACGTCCAGGCGGTCATGGATCACATCCCGCAAGAAGATTGGGCTCCGGACGACCAGGCCGAGGCTAAGCCCCGAAGAGGGCTGGTACAGGGCGCCGACGATGAAGCCCACCCCGGAGAACTGATCGGTGATCTCAAGCACGTCAATCTCCGGGATCCCCTGAGGGAGGAGAACAAAGTCGTCAACCGCTTTAAACTTCACGTCGCCGAAGGCGTAGAAGCCGCTAAAGCCGATGGAGAACGTCGGGGCAAGCTCGATGCCGAAGGAGAGGCCGGCACCCCCGACGAGCCCCCTCTGCCCTCTCGAGGAGGTTCCACGAAACTGGATCCCGTTTGTCTCCGCGGCAAAGGGTCCGGCAAACTCGACATCGAAGTCAAAGAGCACCCCGTAGTGGAAAGAAGCCACAATCCTCCGCCCCACCAGCTCGGATAAGGGTCTCACCGGCAACGTCGCGCTGACGAAGTTCAGGGAGAAGCGATCAAGGGTGCCTGTCTTGTGCTCGACATCTCGAAGCGTAGCCCCATCTAATGGAGCAACAATATCTATATCGGCCTCTGACCTCCTCGACCGGTACTGCCCTACGGCAGAGACCTCGGGCCGCTCCAGATGGGTCAGGCCAGCCGGGTTCCAGAAAGAGGCTGTCGCATCGTCGGCGATGGCGATGAAGGCCCCCCCCATCCCCAGGGCCCGAGCCCCTGACCCCATCAGGACGAAATCAAAGCCTTCGAACTGGGCGAAGGCAGGCGACGCTACCCCCACGAGCAGGCCGATCAGCCATAGAGGCCCTCCCCCACGCCCTCCCCTCACCCCCTTCATCCCGGGCTGCTTCACCCCCGCTCTCCCGCCATCCTCTTCTTCATCGCCAGGGTGGTCTCGATGGCGCTGACCAGGGCATCGCTCCGGTACGGCTTTGTCAAGCACATGGCGGCACCCCTCTCAAAGGCCTTCCTGTTCAACTCGAGATCATAGGTCGCCGTCAACATGATGACCGGGATCTCCTTCGTCCGCCCGTCGCCCTTCAGTCGTTCACAGGTCTCAAAACCGTCCATGCCAGGCATCATCACGTCCAGGATGATCACGTGAGGTTTCTCCCGGATGGCCAGCTCGATCCCCTCCGGCCCACTTTCCGCCATGATGACCGCATAGCCTTTGGAGGCCAGGATGACCTGGATGAGACGCCTGGCCTTCTCATCATCGTCGATCACCAGGATCTTTGCCCGCGCCACGGCCTCCCCCATCTCCCATGACCACAACCCACGGCAACCACGGGCGGCCCGCCGGCTGTTACCGGCGAACCGCCGGGCATGCCTTCCCTTAACACAAGTCGTCAGAGGGGTCAAGAGGTTTCTCGCCAGAAGCCCTGCCCCGGCCGCTTGACCTTGGGAACCTCCCAGGACCGCATAGCTGTTGTCTTTTCGCAGCGGTTGTGCTTAAATGACACGGAAGAACGTCACCGGAGGAGAGGGGTGGAGGTTGCTTCATGGACCCTGCGGTGTTGATCTATGACGGGGCCTGTGAGTTCTGCCAGGGGGGGAAGAGCTGGATTGAGCGCCGGGCCGTCCCGGGGACCTTTGAGTTTCTCCCCTGCCAGTCAGAGGAACGCAAACAGCGGTTCCCCGAGATGAGGGAGGAAACCTGCCTGGAAGCCATGCAACTGGTCCTCCCTGATGGGCGGATCCTCGCCGGCGACAGGGCGGTTCCGGAGATCCTCAGGAGGCTTCAGGGATGGCGGTGGGCGGCGCTTCTCTTTCGGCTTCCTGGGGTCCATCTCCTTGCCGGTCCGGTCTACCGGTGGATCGCCAGGAATCGGTACGCCATCTCGTGTGTGATCCGCCAGAAGGGATAATAATGGGGGAGCAAGGGCCGTCTCCCGGAGAAAACCCATGGGGAAAAGGCGCCACATGTCAGAGCGGTTCGAGCCCTTGAAAGCGATCATCCATGCCATCAGCACCTTCACCGATCTGGACGCCGTCTTGATCGCCGCCCTGGAGACGACGCTGGAGGCCCTCCAGGTGGAGGGAGGCCAGATCCGGCTGGTGGACCCGGCGACGGATGAACCGGTCCTGGCCATCCAGCGGAGGCAGTCCGAGGCCTCTGGGCCGGAACAGGCCAGGTTTCCCAAGACGGCCTGGACCGTTTCCCCTTTGAAGGGGGGCGAAGAGGTCGTGATCATTCCTGACCTGACGAAGGCTGTTGAGCATCCGGCCTACGCCCTGACACGGGAGGGGTATCAATCTTATGCGGCAATCCCTCTCCTGGCCCATGGAACGGTGGTGGGCTCCCTGTCCCTCATGAGCCGCCGGGTCGGCTGGTTCCAGCCTGACGACATTCCCTTCCTGAGCACGATCGGTCACCTTTTAGGGGTAGCCTTGAGGCAGGCCCATCTGCTCCAGGAGGCGAGGGAGGGTCGGGAACGGGCCGAGGCCCTGATGGAAGGGGGGCGCCTCCTCACCTCGACCCTGGATCCCCATCAGGTCCTGGCCCGGATCGCCGAAGTGGCTCGCCACATGGTCGGCGCCCAGTTCACCATCGTCGAGGTCCCCGAAGGCCCGACCTTCCGCGCGGCGGCTGTAGGCGGGGATGACGAGGGCTACGCCAGCCTCCTCTCCTCCCTTCCTTCCCCTGAAGAGGCTTTTTCCCAGGGACCGTGCGGACGGGCCTTCAGAACCAGAACCCCGGTCGTCGTGCCGGACATCCTGAAGGACCCCACCTTCGCCCCATGGCGGGAGGCGGCCCAGGCCCGAGGCATCCGCGCCACGGCCTCTGTGCCCCTCGTCCATCAGGAGAGGGTCCTCGGAATCCTCACCGCCTACAAGAAGGAGCCGGATTCCTTTACCCAGGAGCAGGTCGCCCTCCTGACCGCTTTTGCGAATCAGGCAGCGGTGGCCTTGGAAACGGCCCATCACGCCGAGACCCTGGAGCAGAAAGTCCTGGAGCGGACCCGGGAGCTGGAGGAGGCAAACCGACACAAGTCAGAGTTCCTGGCCAACATGTCCCATGAACTCCGGACCCCTTTGAACGCGATCATCGGCTTCTCCGAGCTCCTCCAGGATCAGCGCTTTGGATCGCTGAACGAAAAACAGGCCAGGTACGTAAAGAACATCCACCGCTCCGGCCAACACCTCCTCGCCCTCATCAATGACATCCTCGACTTCTCCCATGTGGAGGCCGGTCGGTTAAGACTTGCCCTCCAGGCGCTCTCCCTCGCCCCGCTCCTGGAGGAAGCCCTGGCCCTTATCCGGCCCCGGGCCCTCCAGAAGTCGCTCACGGTGACCGTCACGTGCCCATCAGAGCTGCCGCCGGTCATGGCCGATCCCGGACGGCTTAAGCAGATCCTCCACAACCTGTTATCAAACGCCGTCAAGTTCACCCCTGAAGGAGGCCGCATTACCATCACCACAAGACAGGTCACGGTGAGTCAAGGCATGGGAGCCGGGGAGCCCGGGAGCGGAGGAGCCGAAGAACCGTCTCCCCTGCCCCCCAGCCCCTTAGCTCCCCAGCAGTTTATTGAGATCAGCGTGGCGGATACCGGCATCGGGATCACCCCCGAGGACCTCCCGAAGCTGTTCCAGACCTTCGTCCAGCTTGAGCACCCGTTGACGAAGCGCTACGAAGGAACCGGCCTGGGCTTGGCCCTGACCAAACGCCTGGTGGAACTCCATGGAGGCCGGATCTGGGCCGCCTCGCCCGGGCAGGGTCGCGGCAGCACCTTCACCTTCACCCTCCCCATCGCCCGCGGGGCGGAGCCCTCTTCGCCAGCAGGTTCCAATGGAAGGCCCTGGGGGACCGGCTGACCGTCCAAAGGATGGAGGTGGAATGAGGCAACTCTTTGAAGCCTTCGAGAAGGCGGGGAAGGAACTGTATCTCGTCGGAGGGGCGGTCCGCGAGCTCTTGATGGGCCGCCCCTTTGAGACACTTTTGGACCTTGATTTTGCCACCGATGCCACGCCGGATGAGACGATCAAGATCCTGAAGGCAAATGGCTTTCCCTGCTACGAAGTGGGCCGGCGCTTCGGGACCATCGGAACCGTCCTCCGCGCTGATGAGGCGGAGGACAGGGTGACGGAGGTCCAGATCACGACCTACCGGACGAAGGAGGTCTACCGGAAGGGGAGTCGGCATCCGGAGGTGGAGTTCGGGACGTCCCTCATAGCCGACCTGGCGAGGCGGGATTTCAGCATCAACGCCATCGCCATGGACAAGGAGGGGAATGTCATTGACCCCTACGGCGGGCGAGCCGACTTGAAGGCGCGGCGCCTTCGGCTGGTGGGGAGGCCTGAAGAGATCTTCAGCGAGGACCCCCTTCGACTCCTCCGGGCGGCCCGGTTCATCGCCACCTTGGGCTTCACCCCTGATAAGCCCCTCAAGGCCGCCGCTACCAAAATGGCCGGGGCGATCCTGGAGGTGTCGCGGGAACGGTGGTTTATGGAGATGAACAGGCTCCTCCTCGGGGAGTGGGTGGATGCGGCCCTTCAGTATCTTCTGGAGACAAGGCTCCTCGGGTTTATCCTCCCAGAAGTTGCGGCGACCGTCGGGTTCGCCCAGACGTCACCCTATCACCACAAGGATGTGTGGGAGCACACGAAGCTGGTGGTCAAGCAGGCGGTTCCAAGACCGGCTGTCCGGTGGGCCGCCCTCCTCCACGACATCGGCAAGGTCTGGACCAGGACGACCGATGAAACGGGGGCCGTCCACTTCTTCCGGCATGAGGAGCTGGGGGCGCTCCTCTTCGAAGGGATCGCCCTCCGGTTCCGGTTCGATAGCGACCTTAAGGACCGGGTCCAGTTCCTGATCCTCCATCACCTCCGTCCAAACCTGTACCGGCCAACTTGGACCGATGCCGCCGTCGGTCGCTTCGTCCGGGAGATGGGCCCATACCTGGAGGATCTCCTGGCCCTCTCGCGGGCCGACATCACCTCGGGACGACCTGAGCGGAGGGCTCAGGGCCTGGCCAATCTGGATGAGCTGGAGAAGAGGGTCGCCGACTACCTTCAGCGGATTGGAACGGCCCCTGTGCTCCCCAAAGGGATCGGGCGGGTGATCATGGAGCGTTTCAACCTCCCGGAGGGCCCCCAGGTTGGGGCGCTCAAAACCAAGTTGGAACAGGCGATTGATGAAGGGGTCTTGGAGCCCGGCCAGCCGGCCGAGTACTATCTTACGTACCTGGAACGGCTGCTCAAGGAGGGCCAGCCTTCTACCCCCCTTCCCTCCCCTCCCTTATGAGGGTTAACGGTGCGTGGTAGGTAGTCGGTAGATGTAGATCACTGGTTGAGACCTCCTACTCCCCACCACCCACTACCCACCATAGGGGGGAAGGGATGGGCAGAGCCCAACCCTGTCGCCTGCGGAGAAGGGTCACGGGTGGGGGTGACCTTCCACTATGCTACGAGAGTATCTGCAACGTATCTTTAACGTAGCCCAACAAGGCGATGCCCGTGAGGAGAGCTACTATTCGAGCCTGGAAGGCCTCCTCAGGACTTTTGCCGAATCCACGGGGAAGACCAGGGTCCATGTCACCACCCTCCCGAAGAAGACTGAGGCCGGAAATCCCGACTTCCGCGTCTGGGACGGAAGACAGCACATCATCGGCTATATCGAAGCGAAGAGTCCAACCGAGGAGGATCTTCACCGGGTCGAAACCTCCGAGCAACTGACGCGCTACCGCCACACCTTCCCCAACCTCATCCTGACCAACTTCTTCGAGTTCCGCCTGTACCGGAACGGGCAGCGGGTGGACACCGTCCAAATCGCCCGTCCGTTCATCCTCCATAAGTTAAAGACCGTTCCCCCGCTTGAAAAGGAACAGGAGTTCTTCGACCTTCTGGAGAAATTCTTCGCCTTCGCCCTCCCCAGGACGTATACGGCCAAGTCGCTGGCCGTGGAGCTCGCCAAGCGGACCCGGTTCCTGAAGGAGGTCCTTGTCGAGCAACTGAACGAAGAATCGAATCAGAGGACCGGGCCGCTCTTCGGCTTCTACGAAGCCTTCCAAAAGTATCTCATCGGGACTCTCACGAAGGATGACTTCGC
>CAZHST010000004.1:0-78931 GCA_964535215.1 uncultured bacterium | reverse complement strand
TCGAAAGCTGGCCTTCGACCATATTCCCCGGACCATCGGGATCCTGAGAGACGTCTTCCGATTCATCTCTCTGGAGGACCTTCCTCCGCAGATCGAATGGATTGTCGATGATATTGCCGGGGTGTTGGCAGTCTCGGATGTGAACCAGATCCTCCAGCAGAGGGCCGGGCGAGACCCGATTGTTCACTTTTACGAACCCTCCCTGGCCGCGGACTCCCCTCTGCTGCGCTACATGCTTGCACAGATCGAGAAGATAGAGGTCTGGCGGTATCTCACAACTAGAAAGGTGTACTGGGCCCCTAGCTCCGGCGGCATAGTCATACCAAGCAGCCTCGATCTCCCCTCTTCCGTTTCCGAGAACAAACAGCGTAGTTAGTCGCAGGCAAGGTGCAGCGCATCTGCTGCCTTGTGCTCCGTGTCCTAACTTGACAAGCTCACAAGATCCTTGTATCCTTGCAATAGAGGTGATACCGATGCCACGGGTCGTCAAGCGGCAGGGCCCCTTGGTTGTCGCCCTTCGGACGGAAGGGGCTGTGATTATTCCCAAGGTTCTTCGGGACCAGCTCGGTCTTCAAGCTGGTGATCTCCTAGAGGTCGAGGTGAAAGATGGGGATCTGGTTTTTCACCCACGGCCGGTTAGGAAGCTCACCCTAAAGGGAGTTCCGGCGGCTTCTGTGGATAAGCTCACGGGATTGGTCCGTCTAGGCGGCGACGCGGTAAGGGATAAGAAGCGGCTCTATGAGCGTTAGGGTCCTTGTGGATACAAGCTTCCTGATCGCACAACTGGATGAACGGGATGTGCACCACCAGACTGCCACAGCTCTTCATGAGCTGTTCCGGAAACGTGATGTCGCCTACATCTATCTGGATTGCGTGGTGAACGAAGCGGTAACGGTGCTGGCCCGGCGAGCCCTAGAGCGGAAGGTTGACCCACGGCCCATTATCCGACGGCTGCGGCGGGAGATTCCCACGGAGATACTGGATTGGACTGGTCCTGAATTGCCCAGGCTGTGGGAACGGGTTCTGAATACAATGGAGGAATATAAAGGTAGATTATCCTTTCACGACTGCCTCCTGGTGCTGGTCTCCAAGGAAGGAGGGATTGAGTGGGTAGCCAGCTTTGACCAGAGCTTTGATCAGGTTAGTGGCCTCAAACGGGTCGGGACCGCTGCTGCCTTCACGGTCAAATAATCTTCCCTCTTATGAAACTTCTGCTGTCCTGAACGCTGGAGTTGCATTAAACATCTCACGGCAACATCATGAAATTGATCCGTCTTGTCGGTAATGGCGATAAAGACACCGGTATCCACGAACACCTTAGTTGGCATCGTAGATACCCTTGTCATGTTCAATCGAGCCTTTTGTCTCACCACTGGCACCAAGTCCTATGATCTTGAACAGAGGGTCCTCTCCACCACCAGGGACCATCTTCTCCAGATAGCTCTCTACTGCCTGGCGGATGATCTCGGCAGCACTTGACCGCTGTTGCCGTGCGAGCTTCTGGATCAACCGATGTTGCATTTGGGTCAAGTAAATCTGTGTTCGAATCATAGCCATACCCGAGCCTCCTGATATGCATCACACTCTAGCACATATGATATATCTGCAATGGAGAATTAAAGTGGCTCTGGCCTGTCAGTTAAGATGATCAATGACGACAAGATGCTGAATTGAACGCGTGGGCCAGTTGAGGGGTGGGTCTGTGGACATATGACCTTTGAGGAAGGAGGGGACCTTTGTACATCCTCATCGTGACTCTCGAAATCAAGCCTGAGCATCGGACCGTCTTCCTGGAAGCGATGCTCGACGATGCAAAGGGTTCCGTGGAGCGTGAACCTGGCTGCCTGCGCTTCGATGTGCTTCAAAACCAGGAAGACCCTAATAAAATCCACCTGTATGAAGTCTACCGGGACAAAGCGGCCTTTGAGGTCCATCTTGAGGCCCCGCATTACCTCCGGTGGCGGGACGCCGTGAAGGAGTGGCACGCCAAGACCCCAGAGGTCATCAGGTGTACCAATGTTTTCCCTTCTGACAGCGGATGGCCATAACTCTACCGCTTGAACGGATGGGGAGAGGGGGGTGATTGGATGAACTGGTGGGGGCTGATCGGGGCCGATCGGGTGCGCCCAAAGGCGCGCCGGAAGTTAGGCATTGTGGCCCTCCTGTATTTCATCCAGGGGAGCCCGCCGGGCATCCTGTGGGAGGTCCTGCCGGTCTACTTCCGGATCCATGGGGTCTCGCTCAAGGCGATTGGGGGGCTGCACCTTCTGCAGCTCCCGTACTCCCTGAAGGTCCTGTGGTCGCCGCTGGTGCACCGCTATGGCGACCGGCGCCAATGGGTCACCGGCTGCATGCTGATGGTCGCTGCGGGGCTGGCCCTCCTCCCCTTGACCGGCCCCCGTCCCAACCTGGCCCTCCTCGTCCTGCTCCTCCTCTTCACCACCGCTTCGGCCACCCAGGACATCGCCATTGATTCGTACACCGTCGGCCTGGTAGACCCTGAGGAGCAGGGCGCCGCCAACGGCATCCGCGCCTCGGCCTACCGGGTGGCCCTGGTCATTGTGGGAGGCGGCTTCGTCGCCCTGGCCTCGATCGTGCCCTGGACGGCCCTCTTCCTCGGGGTGGCCGTCCTCTTCGTCATCCTGGCCTGGGCCGTGGGGCAGGTGCCGCGCCTCGAGCTTCCCTCTGAAGAACGCCGCCGCTGGCTTGCTCCCTTCCTCGCGTGGCTCGGCGCCTGGCGGGCCATCCCGCTCATCCTCTTCGTCCTGACCTACAAGCTGGGGGAGTTCGCCATCGGGCCGATGATCAAGCCCTTCTGGGTGGATCAGGGGCGGTCCCTTGTGGAGATTGGGCTCTTCCCGACCACCCTCGGGATCCTCCTGAGTGTTCTTGGGGCCCTCGCCGGAGGCGCCTTTATCTCCCGCTTCGGCGTGTTCCACGGGATCTGGGCCTTAGGGCTCCTCCAGGCCGTCTCGAACCTTGGGTATGCCCTGGTCGCCTGGGCCCACCTGGGAAGGTTCGGCCTCTACGGGGCCTCGATCTTCGAGTCCTTTAGCGGGGGCTTAGGGACTGCCGCCTTTCTCACCTTCCTGATGAACGTCTGCCAGCAGGAGCAGGCGACAGTGCAGTACGCCTTCCTCTCCTCCCTTTTCTCCCTGACGGGGCGACTGGCCGCGGCGGTGAGCGGCCTGGGAGCCGAGCGCTTCGGCTATGGCCCTTACTTTGCCCTGACCTTCCTCCTGGCCCTCCCTGCCTATGCCATGCTGCCCTGGGTGACCCGGTGGATCCGGGAGGCCCCAGAGGCATCGCTGAAACCCCAAGAAAAAGGAGCCGCCCATGGCGCGGGTGATTGACCTGTCCCTTCCCATCAAGCCCCACTGGCGCTGGCCTGTCCAGATCGAACGGACGAGCGACTTTGCCAGGGGAGACCTTTTCTTGAGCAGCCGCATCACGTTCAGCCTCCACACGGGCACCCACGTGGATGCCCCCCTCCACTTCGTGCCGGACCAGGCCTCCATCACCGACACCGGGCTGGAGGCCTGGATAGGCGAGGCCGCCGTGATCAACTGCTCCCACCGGGGGGCAGGGGAAGGGATCACGCGCGCTGACCTCGATGAAGGGGGCCGGCATGTCCGGGCCGGGGATATCGTCCTGCTCCGGACGGACTGGCCGAAGAAGTGCTCCTACGAGACAAAGGAGTTTTGGACGAAGGCCCCCTACACCACCCGGGAGGCCTGCGAGTGGCTGGCCGAGCGCCGGATCAAGGCCCTGGGGACCGACTACCCGCCCGATGAGGTGTTGCGGCTCTGGGTGACCGATCCCCACAACCCCCGGGTGCATGATCGCTCTGAGTACACCACCCACGACGTCCTCCTCCGCCGGGGCATTTTGCTCATCGAATACCTGACCAACCTCCACCTGATCACCCAACCGCGGGTCCGTTTCCTGGCCCTCCCCCTTCGGATCGAAGGGGTTGATGGTTCGCCGGTCAGGGCGATTGCCATCGAGGAGTAAAAGCCGGCTCGAGCCGCTGCCTCACTTCAGCGCCGGCCTTGATCTGGGTCCAGTCGTAGAGCATCGGGAAGAGACGCCCCTCCCCCCAGGCCTCGGCCTGGTCCGCGTAATGGGGGCTTCCCGGATGGCCTGAGGAGCCTAAAGGGGTGACCCACGCCGAGCGGCTCCAGTCGGCTAGGTCAAAGACGTAGCGGGCCACCGAGGTGCTGCTCACCGCATAGCCTGCCGCTGCGATGAACGAGGCCGCCTGCACCGTGTCCCCGTCGCCTCCTACCGGGATGGACGTCGGGTTCAGGAGAGCCGCCAGCTCCGGGAACGTTGCCACGAGGGGGTGCTGGGGCCGGGTCTGATGCACCCTTCCCCATCGCCAACCCTCCATGTCCTCCCCCAGATTCTCCCGGAGCCACGCGACGGCTTTGGCTAGCGCCCTGGCCATCACCGTCGGCCAATCCATCCCCGCCGGGAGCAGGGTCCGGTCATCCTCCTGGATCATCCGAAGGAGTCTCGCCCGGAGTCTCGTCATATGCATCAATCCCCCCCGCGGTTCAGCCCCGAAGGCCTCAGCGGCCAGAGGACCGAGAATGGGCGTCATCACCTCCCGCATCAGGTGTTCGCGGAACACAGCGTAGATCGTCGGGGCAACACCCTCCCTGTCCATCTCCCCGTTCCACCCTTTGAGGGACTTCAGGGCCCGCCTGGAGCGCTCATCCACCGGCTCGATCCCGGCCAGGAGGCTTGCGAAGCCTCGACCGGGGATCGAGATCCGGTCAGTATGGACAGAGGCCATGTCTTCAACCCGCCAGCCGATGGCATCCCTCACCCGATCCAGGATCCGGCGGGCCCGGAAGCCCGGGGCAAAGTCAATGGCCAGGTAGTGGGGGTACTCGTCGCCGATGATCCGGTTGTTGGCCGTCACGATGAAGCCTGTCTCGGGATTCCGGAGCCTGGGCATCTCTTCGAAGGGGATCACCCCCTGCCACTCGTGGGCGCCGGTCCAGCCGGGGACGGGGAGCCAAGCGTTGGCCATGGAGCGGCGGGGGACCTGCCCCCGCATGAGATACCCGATGGTCCCGTGGACATCGGCAAACAAGACGTTGTTGGCAGGATCGACCCAGGGCCGCATGGCCTCCTCGAGTTCATCCGCTGTGGTAGCCTTGAGCATGGGGAGGAGGGCGTGAAAGGTGAGGTTCGGCCCCGCCGTGGCTATCCAGCGGAAGGCGAGGGCAGCCCCCCTCGACGGGTCGCCGACCACGACGGGACCATGATGGGTAACCGTCAAGTCCAGCTCGACCGGTTTCGTCCCCCTCACCTGGATCACCTCGTGGTAGCGCTCCGCCCTTCGCCACTCCCCCTTGAACTCGTAGCGGGTAGGGTCCTTGGGATCGAAGCGCTCGATGAAGAGATCCTGGGAATCGGCCATGGCGTGGGTGACACACCAGGCGACAAACCGGTTGTGCCCAAAGTGGGGGAAGCCGGGGACGCCGGGGAAGGAGAGGCCGATGACATCAAAATCAGGGCAGGCCACATGGTTCTGGTAGTACACGTTGGGGACTTCAAGGGTCCGGTGGGGATCGCCGGCCAGGAGGGGCTTGCCGGAGGCCGTCCGGGAGCCGTCTAGGACCCAGTTGTTGCTCCCCTCATCCAGATCGCTTAAGACGGCGAGAGGGGCCTCCCCCTTCGTGAACTCGTCAAGGCCGTCCAAAGCCGGGCCGGTGAAATCCACGCCCGGTGGAATGATCAACGGCTGGCCTGGTTGATAGCCCTGACACAGCTTGGCCGTTAGCTTCGGTCCCAGGTGGCGGAGGAGCTTGGCCCGCCAGAGTTTCATCGGCCAGGTCCCCATCTGGATATGGCGGACTTTGAAGACGGCGCATGAATCCCACGGCTTCCACACCTCCGGACTTGCCTCCACCAACCGGTA
This sequence comes from uncultured bacterium, assembly GCA_964535215.1. Classification (GTDB taxonomy): domain Bacteria; phylum Methylomirabilota; class Methylomirabilia; order Methylomirabilales; family JACQHM01; genus JACQHM01. The sequence continues at coordinate 72,996 of CAZHST010000004.1, read as the reverse complement.
CTCCACTGGGAGCCGTGTCGTGGTCTGGAGAAAGGCGTTGACCCCGGCGGCGTAGGCCTCAAGGATCGCCTGGGTTTGGCCGTTCAATGCCTCGTAGTCGGCCCGGGCGCTTTCCTCGAGACGGAAGCGGCGCATCAGGAGGTCCTGGGGGAGGGCGACGGGGCCTGCGAACTCGGCAAAGCGGCCATAGGCCCGATGACGATCGGCATCCATCTGGAAGAGGCGGTCCTGGGCATGGACGAACCCCTGGGCGAAGAAGGCATCGTGGAGCGAGGAAGCCAGGATATGGGGGATGCCGAGGGGATCGCGATAGATCTCCACCGGGGCCTCAAGGCCCCTCAGGTGTAGCGTTCCGGTCATCTCAGGAACGGCGGCCCGGAGGTCATCCGGCACCAATGGTCGCCTCATGGGTCATCCCTCCTCAAAAAAGGTTGGACAGGGTCATTATAGCTCAGGCTTCCCTCGTCCCTGCTCATTTCCCTTGATCTCCCCCGTCTGGATACCGATAATAGAGCCATCGTGGCAGAGGACAGAGGCGGGACGGGTACGAGAACCTGATCGAAAAGGTGGAGGAGACCGGATGAGTCCACGGAAGACAGCATCGCCCAAGCGCACGGTTCCTGTCGAGAGCACGGCCGAGGCCTACCTGGAGCTCCTCCGGGACCGGGGGATCGAGTACTTCTTCGGCAACGGGGGGACCGACTTCGCCCCCATCATCGAGGCCTTCGCCAAGTTTGCCGCCGAGGGGAAGACAACGCCCAGACCCATCACGGTGCCCCACGAGTTCGTGGCCGTCAGCATGGCCGACGGGTACTACCGGGTCACCGGCCGTCCCCAGGTGGTCATGGTCCACACCATCGTGGGGACGGCAAACGCCTCCGGCGCCATCATGAACGCTGCCCGGGCCAACATCCCCGTGATCTTCACCGCCGGCCGGACCCCCATCACCGAGGAAGGGTTGAAAGGGGCGCGGAACGTCTACATCCACTGGGCGCAGGAGTCCTTTGACCAGGGGAGCCTCATCCGGGAGTTTGTGAAGTGGGATTATGAGCTCCGAAACTTCGCCCAGCTCGAAACCGTGGTGGACCGCGCCCTCGGGATCGCCATGGCGGAACCGAAGGGACCAGTCTACCTCACCCTCCCCCGGGAGGTCCTGGCCGAGGAGCAGACCGCGTTCACCTATACCCCCGGAGGCCGTCATCAGGTCCACTCCCCCATGTACCCGGACCCCGAGCGCTTGAGGCAGGCGGCGGAGGCCCTGGCCCGGGCGAAGTTCCCACTCATCATCACGCAGCGCGTGGGGCGGAACCCTGAGGCTGTGAAGAAGCTGATCGCTCTAACCGAGAGCTTTGCCATCCCTGTCGTGGTCCCGGCAGGGGTGTTTATGAACTTCCCCAACGACCATCCCCTCCACCTGGGCTTCGCCTCCGAACCCTTGATCCAGAAGGCGGATGTCATCCTGGTGATCGAGGCCGACGTCCCCTGGTACCCCTCGGTGGCCAAGCCGAAGGAGGCTGCCACGGTGATCCAGATGGGGATTGACCCCTTCTTCAGCCGGTATCCGATCCGGGGGTACCCGTGCGATATCCCGATTGTGGCCGACCCGAACGTGGCCATCCCCCTCTTAACCCAGGAGCTGGCCCGATACCGATCCAGAGCCGAACGGGCTATCGCCGACCGGTTTCAGCGGGTGAAAAGGCAGCACGACCGCCAGCGACGGGCCTGGCAAAAGCGGGTGGAGGAGGTCAAGGATGACCGGCCCATTGATTTCGAGTGGCTCTCCTACTGTATCGGCCAGGTCATGGACGATGAGACGATCCTCGTGAACGAGTACGACCTCCGGATCCACCAGGTATCCCTCAAGACCCCTGGGTCTTACTTCGCCTCGTCACCGGCGGGAGGGCTCGGTTGGGGGGTTGGGGCGGCGTTGGGAGTGAAGCTGGCCGCCCCGGAGAAAACGGTCATTGCGACCCTCGGAGAGGGGGCCTACATCTTCGGATGTCCCACGGCCGGGCACTTTGTCGCGCGGGCCTATGATCTCCCCGTTCTGTTTGTGATCTTCAACAACCAGTGCTGGTATGAGGTGAAGCGGGCCGCCCAGGGACTGACCCCGAAGGGGTGGGCTGCCAAGACGGGTTCCTGGGCCTTTTGCGATTTAACCCCTCCCCCGGCCTACCATCGGATCGCCGAGGTTCACGGAGGGTATGGGGAGCTGGTCGAAGATCCGGCAGAGGTCCTTCCGGCCCTGAAACGGGCCTTGAAGGTCGTGAGGGAGGAGAACCGCCAGGTGATCCTCAACGTCTTCTGCAAGCACCCGTGAGGTGGCTTCCGCTGTGAGCCCTTGGAGGGGATCCCCATGGAACCCAGGTTCCAGAGAAGGCATCAGGAGTGGCTCAGCTTCAGGGCCCGGCTCGACACGCTCCTTGAGCGGAAGAGGCAGTTTGGAGGGGAACCAACGCTGGAAGAGCTGACCGCCTGGGCGGATGAAGCGGCCGCCCTCCTGATGGAGCTGGTCGAGTGGGTGAGGCAGGGTCTGCCGGAACTTTGAGGGAAGGGGCTGGGAATGCTGAACAGGTTCCTGGCCCTGATCACCAGATTTCGCGGAGATCCACGAGGATCGCCCACCCCAGGATGCCGACCAGCGCGACCAGGAAAAGACAGTAGCGAAAGGCCTGCCGCATCACCTCCCCCTCCTTCCCTGCCAGACCGGCAATGGCGCAGGCCAAGAGGACCTTGGCCGGAGCCACCATGCTCCCCAGGGACCCACCCGTACTCTGGAGGGCCGCCATGATCGTGGGGTTGAGCTTTAACAGGAGGGCGGCATCCCGCTGGAAGGCCCCGAAGAGGATGTTGGAGTTGACGTTGTTCCCGGTCAGGAAGCAGCCCAGGAGCCCGATAAACGGGACGAAGAAGGGGTAGAGCCTTCCTGTGGCCCAGGTGGTCCCTCGGGCGAGGAGGAAGGTCATCCCGGTGTCCTGCATCACCGACGACATCATGATCATCGCCATCACCCCGATGCTGGTTGTGATAGCATGGCGGATGGTTCGCTTCAACACCTCCAGTCCCTGCCCTGCCTTCCAGAAGCCGGCCCACCGGTAGAAGAGGTAGGCCAGGAGGGCCGCGTAGAGGAGGAGGGCCCCGGGGTGACCGAAGATGTTGATGCTGACCGTCCCGCCGTTCGTGACCCACCCTAGAGCGGTCCGCATCGCCGGGAAGGGGAACGTCAGGATGACACGGTTTAAGGTGGTCTTGATCGGGGAAAAGAGGGTGGCGACCGTGACCACGCCGATCAGCAAGTAGTAAGGGACAAAGGCGGTGTGGAGGCCCATCCGGGCCTGGCCGATAGGGGTCAGGGTGGACAGGACCGGGGCTACCCGTTTGAACCGGAGGATGGCCACAAAGGCCAATCCGACGAGCAGTCCGGCAGCCCCGGCGGCAAAGCTAGCGATGACCCAGTAGTCCAGGTAGGCAAGGAAGAACTGGATACCGGCCATCACCCCGCCGAAGGTCAGGAGGAGGACCCAGGAGTCCCGGATCCCCTGGAAGCCAGCATGGATGTGCGCGACCAAGAACCCGGTGACCAGACACGAGAAGCCGAGAAAGATCGAGACCCAAAGCCCTAAAGGATGAGAGGGGAGCCCTGTAACGGCCACGAGGGCCTGGAAGGAAGTGGCAAGGCTTCCCAGGGTGACAGCCCAGGCATGGCCTACCAAAGGGATGACGGCCGCCTTGATCGGGTGAAACCCCAGGCCGATCAGGAGGGGGGCCACCACAGCCACGGGAACGCCGAAACCGGCAACCCCCTGGAGGAAGGAAGGGAAGGCAAAGCCCAGGATCAGGAGCTGCAGGATCCGGTCCCGGGTCAAGGCTGAGATTCCGAGGCCGATGCTCGCCAGGGCCCCTACCTCGTTGGCGACATGGTAGAGGAGGAGGGCCGGCCAGATGATGTAGAGGACGCTCAGGCTGACGGCCAACCCCCGGAGGCTGGAGAGGGCTAGGAGGGAGGGGGAGGCGCCGAAGAAGGCAAATGCGATGACGACGGAGAGGAGCCAGCTGGCCGGTCCCGAGGTCGCCCCGCCCCATTTGAAGCCGACCATCAAGCCCAAGAGGAGGACGATGGGGAGGACCGCCAGGAACCAGGTCAAGAGGGTGAGAGGGGGACCGTTCACATCCCTTTATCCCGATGGGCTTTTGTAGGATCCAACTTGTGGGCCATCAGCCCCCCAGGTTGACACCAACCAGCCTGCCCAAGAGATAGCTCGCCCCTGCCACGAAGAGGCCGATCCCTGTCATCTCCAGGCCGCTCTTCCACCAAGTCTTCTTCGTCAGGATCGTCTTCCCCGCCCCGGTGACAAACAGGGCAGCCCCGGTGGTGACGACGGAGACGGGGAAGGCCTGATCGGGCGGGAGGAAGATATAGGGGAAGAGCGGGAGGAGGGCGCCGACGAAGGAGGCGATGCCGATCAAGGCCCCCACCTTCACCGGATCGTCAAACCTCTCCTCGATCAGACCGAGCTCTTCCACCATCATCGTCTTCAACCACAATGTCTTATCGGAGGTGAGGCGTTTCACGATCATCTCCACCTCATCCTCCCTGAAGCCTTTCTGCCCATAAATGACCCGAAGCTCTTCCCGCTCCTTCTCCGGCAGGTGCTCGATCTCGTACCGCTCCCGGTCAATCTCCCGCTGGTAAAATTCCCGCTCCGACTTGGTGGAAAGGTAAGCCCCGAAGCCCATGGAGAGGGTCTGGGCGAAGGCCGAGGCGGCCCCTGCCAGAAGGATAAACCCTCGGCTCGCCTGGGCCCCGCTCATCCCCGAAAGGAAGCCCAGGGAGGTGATGAGGCCGTCGTGCATCCCAAAGACAACCTCCCTGATGGCCTTCCCCCTGGGAGAGTGCCAGGTTTCTTCTGCCGTAAAGTGGAGCCGCGGATCGAACTCGTCCATGACGGTGATGGCCCAAAAGCCCACCGGGGCTCTCCCCCGGCAGGGCCTTGCCCGTTCTGATCGCGTCAAGCCTTGCCAGGGCTGAAATACTAGGGTACCCTTGACTTCTTAGAGAGGTGAATGAAGAAAGGAGGTCCCTTTGCCAGCAAAGAAGGCTGTGAAAGGTAGAAGACTCTCCTTCGCGTTAGCCTTTGGTCTCGTGCTTGGGGCCTGTAGCCAAAACCAGAACCCGTCCCCGGAGATGGCCGGGAATGGAGATATAGGCCGGGGGAAACAGATCTACCTTGCACAATGCACGATGTGCCACAACAGGGATCCGGCCCAGGACGGGCCCCTCGGACCGGCGATTAAAGGATCCCCGCGGGCGCTGCTCGAGGCGAAGGTTGTCCGGGGGACCTACCCACCAGGCTACAAGCCCAAGCGGGAGAGCGCGATCATGAAGCCCATGCCGCACCTGGCCACGGCGATCCCTGACCTCGCCGCCTTCCTCAAATAGACCAGGCAACAAGGTCAAGCCACCAGGAGGGGGCCCCGACGGTAGACCTGCTCACCGTGCCAGGACCCACCGGTCTTGAGCTAGAAGAAGATTTCAAAGAGCAGGTAGAAGATCGCCGCGAGGATGAATCCTGCCCAGAGGGTCCCGCTGACGGTGGCGAGAGGCTTCTTGGTGGGGCCCGCCGTCCCGAAGAGGGCATTGGCTTCGACCAGCAGGATGATGATCGCCGAGAGGAGGGCCATGCCGACCTTCCTCCCCCGGGTCATCGTCTCCGCCAGGTTCGGGAGGTGGCTCGCCGCGCCCATGTAGAAGAGCATCGGGATCGAGAAGACCACGTTGGTCCGCGAGGCGAAGCCGGCCCGCTGGCCGGCCGGGGCTGCCGCAGGATTGGCGGGCTTTCCCTCTGCCGTGTCAACGGCGTTTTGGATCACGATCTTCTGCTTCGGCCAGATCACAAACCAGACATTGGCCCACATGAAGGAGCCCAGCACCCCCCCCAGGAAGATGGCCCACCCGTAAGGGGTGTTGAAGAACGCCCTCACGCCACCCAAATCCACCATCCTGTGGATCATGATGAGCCAGCCGGAGAGGAACGTGAACATGGCCCCCCAGCGAAACCACCAGAGGGCCCGCGGGACCAGTTTCTGAACCATCCCGCTTCGAACCGCCGGATCGGCCTCGGCAAAAAACGGCGTCTGGGTCAAGTTGAAGTAGTAGAGGTGCCCGATCCAGACGATGCCGGCGAGAAAGTGAATCCACCGCAGGAGAAAGAGCCATCCGTCATACGTCAAAAGCGCCATCCCTTTTCCCCCCTCTGCCCAGGGCTCCTCTCAGACTCCACGTCCCCTGAAAAGCCACCTCAGGATAGAAAGCTTTTTGCCCTGTGTCAACTTAAAAATCTCCTAGGCCACCGCTTCCGGGGGAACAGGCTTCAATCAGCGAAAAGCTCGGTCATCCTTCGGAACCCTGGTTCCTTCAGGCGGTCCAGGTCATTCCGGACATACCCCAGACCGAAGACACACAACTCGAAGTCCTCGGAAAGCTTCCGAAAGAGGGGGGCCGTCTCGCTGTAGGCTCCATAGGTGTGCTCCGAGACGATCCGGTAGGACCGCTTCCCTGTCTTGATGTAATCCACCAGGGCATCACGGGTGAAGACAAACTTCGAAGCCTTCAGCCGCCTCACGTACTCCGGAAAGATCCCCGTCATAAAGAGGGTGAAGTCGCCGATATGCTTGTGCACCTCCCGCTCCCGGTCCAACGAATCGGCCCGGGAGAAGAGATCCGCCTCCAGGAGCATCTCGGCCACCTCCTCCACCCTCCTCCCCGCCGCCGTCCTGATCTTATAGACGTTGTCAATGTGGGTGAAGTCGGCAAGGAGGTCCGCTAGGTAGTGGATCACCCCGAGATCGGCATACCCGAGCTTCTTGTAGAAGTTCCGCTCGGCCAGGGTCCTGAACAGTTTTCGCAAGGGATGGTGTGTTGGAATCGGAGCCACCATGGCCTCACCTCCCGCTTCTACTATTATACCATCGCCAAGAGCGCTGGCCGTGTCAAGGCTTTTGTGCTTTGGGTCAGGGGTTGACCGGGGCAACCTTTTCCCGTATGGTAAAACGAGAGGTCGGTATGGAGCATCCTAAGCTGCGAAACATCGAAGCCTTTCCTGTCGAAGCCCAGGGGCGGGAGCTGATCTGTCTCCGGGACCCTTCAGGCTTGAGCGAGGAGGTCTTGTTCCTGACCCCTGAGGCTTTCTCGGTGATCGCCCTCTTCGACGGCCGCCATTCCCTCCTGGACATCCAGGAGACCGTGATGCGGCGCTACGGCGAGCTCCTGTACCGGGAGAGGCTCCTCCAGCTCATCGAGGAGCTGGACCAGCACCTCTTCTTGGAGAGCCCCAGGTTCGAGGCTCACAGGAAGGAGGTAGAGGAGGCCTTCAGGCGCTCGCCGGTGCGACGGGCTGCGCATGCAGGGCGATCCTACGAGGCCGATCCCCAGAAGCTTCGGGAGCAGCTCCAGAGTTACTTCACGAGCCCCCAGGGGCCTGGGGAGGCTCCGGGGAGTTCACGGGCAAGGACCCTGAAAGGGGCCATCATCCCCCACATTGATTTCCACCGGGGGGGCTTCTGCTACGCCTGGGCCTACAAAGCCCTCCTGGATTCCTCTTGTGATGCGGAGCTGTTCATCATCCTGGGAACAGCCCACGCCCTGATGGAGGGGATCTTTGCGCTGACAAGGAAGGACTTCGAAACGCCCTTAGGGGTGGTCGAGACCGATCGGGAGTTCTTAAGCCTTGTCGAGAAACGGTACGAAGGGGATCTTTACCAGGGAGAGCTGGCCCATCGGTTTGAGCACTCCGTTGAGTTTCAGGCCGTCTTCCTCCAGTACCTCTTCGGGGGAAGACCCTTCAAGATCGCGCCGATCCTCTGCGGCTCCTTCCACGAGCTGATCCAATCGGGCCAGGACCCGTCCAGCTCCCCTGAGGTGGCGGGCTTCCTCCGGGCGCTAGAAGGGGCCATCGAGGAGCATGGCAGAAAGAGCTTCCTGATCGCCAGCGCCGATCTGGCCCATGTGGGCTCCCGATTCGGAGACCCCTTCCCGGTCACCCCTGCCCTTCTGGAGCGGATCGCCCGGGAGGACCTTGCCATGCTCCGGTACGTGGAACGGGTGAACGCCAAAGGCTTCTTCCGATCAATCCAGGAAGGGAAGGATTGGCGGAAGATCTGCGGCCTCTCTCCTATCTACACCCTGCTCTGCCTCATCCAGGCCAAAGAGGGAACGCTCTTGAAATACGGCCAGTGGCCTGACCGGACGGGGACCGTCACCTTTGCCAGCCTCGTCTTCTCATGATGCCCCCACCCCCTCCCCCTCAGAAGGGAGGAGGGGAGACTACGGGTTTTTGAGGGGGGCCGGCGGCATGGCCTTCCGGACCACGAGGCTTAAAGAGGCCGAGACGATCAGGGCCAGGCCAAAGGTGCAGACGATCGTCGCCCCTGTGGGAAGGTCCAGGACATAGGAGCCAAACAGACCAACACCGCTGGCGAGGACCCCCACGGTCCAGGCGATGAGGAGCCGCACCCCGATCCTTTCGGCGAAGAGGATGCCACAGACGGCAGGGACGATCAGGTACGAGAACACGAGGAGGATGCCCGCGATCTGGACGGCGCTGGTGACCACGAAGCCGAAGGAGATATAGAACAGGAAGTCCCAGAGGCGGACCCAGATCCCCTCCTGGTAAGCCCTCTCCGCCTCGAAGGAGATCATGAGGAAACGCCGCCGGAAGACCCAGTGAAAGAGGCCTACCAGGCCCGAGAGGAGCAAAAGCTTCAGGAAGTCACCGCTCCTCACGGTGAGGACATTACCGGCGAGCATAAACTTGATGTGCTCTGCCCCCTGGGGAGCCCGATCCACCACTAGGATCGCTGCTGCCGCCGAGACGACATAGACGATCCCGATGATCGCCTCCTGGGAGACCCGCCGCTCCCGCATCCTCGTTAAGGAGAAGATCGCCGCCCCCAGGAACGTGAAGAGAAGGGAATAGAGGTAGGCGGCGGTGCTGTACAGGCCGTAGCCGGCCAGGAAGGCAAAGGTGGCCCCGAGGGCGGCGATCTGGGCCAAGGCGAGGTCCACGAAGATGATCTCCCGGCTTAAGATGTGCATCCCAAAGTAGGCGAGGATCCCCGTGAGGATCAGGCAAACCAGGAAGGGCATCAGCATGAAGAGGAGGATCTCCATCACCTTATCTCCTGGCTTGAGCGGTGGGCTTGACGCCGGCTTCCTTGAAAGCCGTGATCAGTTTCCCCAGGTTATGGTCAAAGAGGGCGATATAATCATCGGCCCCCTTCTCCCCCCCAACGGAGGGTGGGAGGACGACGATCTTCGCCCCCGTTTTCTCGGCGACTAGGCGGGGGATATCCTGCTGGAAGTAGGGCTCCATGATGATGATCTTCACCCCCTCCCGCTTCATCCTCTCGATCAGGGAGAGGATGTAGGAGGGGGAGGGAGGGACCCCGGGTTTCGGCTCAATGAAGCCAACGATCTGGAGGCCGAAGCGTTTGGCGAAGTTAGGCCACGAGCTGTGGTACGTCACCACCTTCGTCCCCCGGTACGGCTCCATTATTGACAGCCAACGCTGGAGGGCCTCATCAATCTTCTTCGCATAGGCTTCCTTGTTTTTCCGAAAATAGTCAGCATCGTCCGGCGAAATCCTGGTGAGAGCGTTCGTGATATTCTCCAGGATGACCTTCCCGTTCAGGGGATCCTGCCAGTAGTGGGGGTTGCCGTAGAGGTGGATGTCCCCCATGGACCGGTCCATCCTGGCGGTGGGGACCTCCAGGATCTCGACCCCCCGGGAGGCGTCCAGGTAGCCCTGGGTTCCGGGAAAGATCTTGGGGTTCCTGGACCCATCCACGATGACAGGGGACCACAGCTCAAAGTCGAGCCCCACCTTGATGAAGAGATCGGCCTTCTTCAGCTTCAGCATGTAACTCGGTTTCACCTCAACCGTGTGGGGGTCCTGGTACCCCCTCATCAGGCTTTCCACCTCCACCCGATCCCCGCCCACAGCCTTGGTCAGCGCGGCCAGGTCCGTGGTGACCGTCACGACTTTGATCTTCGCCGCGGCCCAGGCAGAGGAGGTCCCCACCAGGAAAGCCAAGGCCACGATCACAACCGCCGTCGAGGCCCGCCCTGGAGATCCGAACGGCTTCACTCCCTTCATGGCTTTCACCTCCTCTAATTAGAAGATCTCCGGTCTGTGGACCCCGATGGTGAAGGTCCACTGCAAGAAGAACTCATCCACACTCCGGCCAAAGTTGCTCCCGGTATGTTTATACTGAGCTCGCAGGCGGCTGAACTCGGAGGGCCAGAACTCCAGGATGGGCGAGAGGGCCCACTCAGCATCCCGGCTGGAGGTCGGGAACTGGGAGTAATCGTAGCGGAGCCCGGCGAACCACCGCCTGGAGAGCTGGTACCGGCCGAAGGTGTAGAACCCGAAGCTCTCAATCTCACCCTCCGGCTGCTCCCGCTGGTTGAACAGGAACTCGGTCCTGAGCATGAACGACCGGTAGAGGGCCTTTAGCGGCGGCTTCCATTTATACGTCAGGTCAATCCCCTGCATGGTGGTCAGCCGCGTGGCATCGGGGTCGTTGTACCCAACGAGACCCGAGGCCCCAACCTCCAGGCTGGAGGCCTCCGTCAGGTCGGAGAAGAACTTAAGATGGCCTAGGTAAGCAGGGTGGCGGAAATCGCTTCCGGCCAGGATGACCGCGTTATCGCCGTTGAAGACCTCGAGGCTCAGCTCAAGATACTGATCCCACGGGTTCGGGATTAGGCCGCTCACAGAGACACCCTCCACCCGGAGCCTGGCCTCCTCGCCGAAAAAGTTGGTGAGGACCAGGGGGCTGTCCACGTGGAACATCTCCGGCCGGTGGATCCGGTTGAGCCGCCCGAAGTTGGCCAGGAACCTCCCGGCCTTGGCCTGAAGGCCAAAGGGGAGGGTCAGGGCGGTGACATACCCCTCCTCCAGGTCCACCTTGAATTCCCCGGGTTCCCTCTCCACAGCGATGAAGAAATCGGCCCGGGCATAAGGGTCCAGCGCCGCCTGAAGGGCCAGCTCCACCTCCCGGAACGTGAACCGGTCCCCGAAGGGGTCGGCGTCATCATCGGTGACGTTCCCGACGAAATCTCCGATGACGCTGATATCAGGGAGGAGGGTCTGGACCACCCGAGATACACCGGTTGGCACAGGGGGAGCGGGAAGGGGCGGGGGAAGGGCCTCTTCCACCCTCGCGGGGGCAGGAGGAGCCTCTTCCAGCTTCTTCAGGCGGCCCTCCAGTTCCTGGATCTTCCCCTCATAGAACGCCTTCATCGTTTCGAACTCTGCCCTCGTCTCCTCCAGGGCCTTCTTCAAGGCCTCTACCTCAGACCCGGTTTCGGTCCCCGTCCGAGACTCCTGGGCCAGGGCAGACGACATAAGGAAGAGCAGGCCCAAAACGACACCGAAACAGGAGCTATGACAAGCCCAACGGTTCATCACTCCCCTCCCAAAGGTGGGAAAAAACCTTGGTGGTGAAGCGCCACAGGCTAACACTGACGGAGAGGCAGGGGGCCCTTTGGAAGACCCTTGATGCGTGAAATGGTCAGGCAGGCAGGAAGGGCGGGGACCGGCCGGTCCGTTCGCTTAAAAGGGCCGAACGGTAAAAGGGAGCATCCGTGGCAGGGAGGAGGCGCTCCAGGAGGAGGGTAAAGCTTAGAGAAGGAGAGGGGGAGAAGGTAACAAATTGGTGCTGGCTGACATTATAGATCGGGCAGTTCTTGGCGGCCTTCCCGAGATCGTCCAGGTGGCTGACAACGTCAAACCCCGAAAAGCCGAGAAGGAGGACAAAAGCCGCCACGACAAAAAGGACCAGAACGCTTGTCCTGTTCCGGACTGAACACTTCATAACGAGTACCCCCGGGCGGTATCAATCGTTAGATACCATTGGGGCTCCTCGTTGTCAAGCCTTATTAACCGGCCTGGGGGACTTCACTCCTCCCCCGACAAAGCCCCTCAAACCGGTCGCTTCCAACCCGGTAGGGCAATAGCACCAGACCTGCTGATCGCGATCGCCGGATCATGCACGATCCCTGTCGTCGGCCCGGATCAGGGGTGGTGTCCTCCCCCGGGCAGGTGCTCATGGCCGGCCGGGACGGGGGGCATCCCTCTAGTGAGGCTCTTAAGATACGCCCCTTTCTTTCGGCCTCCCCTTACGAAGATGGGGTCTCCCGTTGGAGGAAGATGACATCGTACAGGATCGCCGCTCGTTGGATCAAGCTGGCCACGATCCGGGCGTAGAAGTGGGGCATGCTGACAGGGGACGCCGGCCCGAATCGCTCGCTTAACACGAAGCTGGCCCGGCTGTCCCGCCCGATGTAGTCGTGGATGAGGTGCTGATCGAGGAGGGGTTTGAGCCAGGGGAACGTTTCCTCCGTCAGCTCCACGACCCTCGCCCCCCTGATCCTCCCCTCCGGGCTGATCCCTACCACCACCCTGACCGGGCCGTGGATCGTGTACTCTGTCAGGAAGATCGTCGCAGCCACAAGCCGGCCCTCCTCATCCCGGCCAAGGTAGAAGCGGTAGAAGTCCTCCTCCGGCCTCCAGCCCCACCGCTTCTGGATCAACTCTCTCTCTTTCGCTGAAAGCCTCACCTCCCTGACAAAGAACCGCTTCGCCCCTTCAAGCATCCCGAGCACCGCCTCCCGGTCTGAGACCAGGATAACGGGGGGGGTGATGTGGGCCAGGGCCCCCTGGATCCCCAGGGCGACAAGCAGCAGAAGCGTGAACCAACTCCCCATCCAGGCATGTCTCATTTTGCCGCCTCCTTCTTCACCCAAAGTTCGTAGAGGGAGATCGTTGCGATCAGGAGATAGCCAAGGGCAAAGAGGCTCCCCCCTGCCAACACGAGGACGGCGAAAGGCTGCCAGACGAACCGGGTGAGCCACATCCCCCCGATATCGAGGATCGTCCCGATGAAGGGGAGGGAGAGGATGACCGCCTTCTTCCCCTCCCTTAAAGAGGAAAAGAGGAAGATGAGCCCCAAGAGCCCGGCGATGAGCGTCATGCTCCCCAGGTGGGTGTGGCTCGTCTGGATCAGAAGCGGCGTCCGGATCCAGACCTTGGCCGTCTCCCGTAACTGGCTGATGTCGATCTCCTGCTCGGCACTTATCTGGCCTGGCGCCATATGGGTCATCGGCATCTCCGGGGTGAGGCTGGCCACCACATCCCCGTAAGAGAGGCCGACCGCCGTCACCGCCTGGGCGAAGGCGGCCACCTGGAAGCCCCCGATCCCGAGGAGGAAGAGGGTGCAGAACACCTTGCCACTTATCGGCAAACGGGACAGCGTCCATCCGAACATTCAAGTCCCTCCCTACAAGAAATTCCAGAAATTCACGACGAGCTGAAGCTCAACCTGATGGCTTGTCTTGTTGGCCTCGAGGATATCCTCACCCGGTCCCTTCTCGGAGAAGACGGGCCGGTTCGAGTGGTTCAGCCGGTACTCGATCTTAAGATCCACCCAGTCAATGGGGTGGCGGGTCCTGGCATAGGCGGCGCCGGTGGGCCGAAGCTCCGGGATCAGCCGGGAGAGATGGACGATGGGGGCGAAGGTCCACGACTGGAGGACCTGCTTCACCCCCGTCCGCCCGCCATCCATGTCGTCGAAGAGGCCCCAGCGGAACGAGAGGCCGAGCCAGTCGAGGGCGTCATAGTGGGTAAGGAGATAAAACCCCCGCCAGTTGACATTCTTCACCTCTTCAGGGGCCGGGAAGGGGAGGCCCCGCTCCCGTAGCTCCCGGTTGGCCTCCCCCCCGTAAATCAGCTCGCCCGCGAAGAGGAGCCGGGGCAGGGGGGTCCAGGTGAAGTCCAGGTCCACGACCCACCGCTTGTTCGAGTTGTTATCCTGCTGCTCAGGACCATAAAACCCGCCAATCCCTACGTTGAGCAACCCCTCGTGGGGAAATGGCGTAAAGCCGATCCGACCCCCGAAGCTCTTGTCTTTGTTGTTGTCGTTAAAGTCCTCCTCCTCTTCAACCGTTTCAGATTCCCACCGGTTCACCACCCAGGCGCTCACATCAAGCCAAGGGGCGAAGGGGTAGCTCGCCTGGAAGCCGGTCATGAGCTGGGGCCGGCCGAACCGAAAGACCTCGGAGGTTGTGGCCGTCAGGATCAGCGGCTCATCGTGCCGCTCAATCCCGAAGGGGACATCGAAGCGGCCGACCGAAAGGGTCAGACCATTTCCAACAGGGGCAACGGCCGCGAGGTTGAACTTCTCGAGGGCGACCTCGGTCTCGGCCTGCTCCGCGCCGAACCGCTCGATACAGGGACCTGTGTCAGGACAGCCAAAATCCGGATCAAAGCCATGCGTGTGCCGGTCCCGATGACTCTCCACCTCAATGACCCCGCTGGCCTGAAGCCACTGGGCGAATGTCGTTGTGAAGGTGAGGCCGAGCTTGTCAAACCGGAAATTGGAGCGGCCGGGATCGGCCTTGGCCGGGATTCCCCCGGCAAACTCCGGGACCATCTGGAGGTGGGAGTTGAAACTGAACGAGCCGACCAGGAAGGCGCCGATCCTCGTCTTGAGAAACTCGGGAAGGAGCCCGGGCCGGGCTTCAGGAACAGCCGAAAGCTCGATCTCCTTCTCCCCCTTCGCCTGGGTCGTAGGTCCGGTCGCCGATGAACCAACCTGGGTCATACGTCCTTCCCCGGCTCCAGCGGTGAGCGGGGTCCCACCGATGATCGCCACTGGAGGAGTGCTGTCCCTGAGCTGCCTTATCTCCTCCCGAAGCTCCCTGAGCGCTGCTCTGGCCTCCTCCAGCTCCTGCCTCAAAGCTTCGACCTCGGACCTCTGAACGGGTGGGGAGGTCTCCTTCAAGTCCGATCCTTGTGCCAAAACCGGTAAAGCCGGCAAGAAGATGATCAGGCAAAGCATGACACCGAGCCTCATCACAAGCCTCCTTCCCAGGCAGCCTGTGGACACTCCGGGCACAACAGTGAACCTACCAGGCTGTTGAGAGAGGATCAATGAACCCCTTGCCGCCCGATGCCAGCGGGAGAACGCCGGCGGCAAGGCCCAGACGACTAAGAGGAAACGGGAGAGTTAACGGAGGCTTGACGGGGGGGCTCGGATTGAGGGAGCTTGAAGGGTGGGCTGGGGGTGAAGGGATTGACGAAAGAAGGATTCGAATGGGAGGTTCCTTAACGCCTGGAGCTCGGGAACCTCTGGGATCACATACGACGACGTGGTCTTTTGGGCCCAGGTGCAGATCTCTTTGAGCCAACCCTGATGATCATGACGATCATGGCCTCCTCCCGCAAGATCGTGGTGGGAGAGGCAGAGGACGAGGAAGGCGGCCAGGAAGAGATACAGACCCCCAACGCCCAAGGCCAAGAGCTTCAGCCTTCGTGGCTGTCTGAGTTTCATACTGCCCATTGAAGCCCCTTCGGGTTGGTGGCAAAAATCCTACGGCATAATCCGGTTTTCTGTCAAGGAAAAAGATGGACACCGGCCCTTCCGTCTCTTACTCGCCTTATGGCAACGTTTTTTCGGAGGTGCTTACAGGTGATCCGGGAGAGAAGTCGGGTGAAAATGCCGAAGAAGTGGGAGAAACACCTCGAAAAATCCCAGGGTTGTGGGAGAAGGTCCTCTAGAAAATCGGGAGAGGGGGGAAAGCAGCGATCTCGCAATTTTTTGCTTGACAAGTGCACGGACGTGCAGTATATGTCGCAACAACGAAGGATCAGGGGCAGGGGATGAAGCGGGCACTGACGGGGAAGCAACAGGAGGTTCTGGAATACATCGTTGAACTGGTCAGAACCCGGGGGTATCCCCCCACCCTGGAGGAGTTGGGGAAGCGGTTCGGGATCCGCTCCACGAACGGGGTCCGGGCCCATCTTCGGGCCCTGGAACGGAAAGGGTATCTGAAGAGACGGCCCAGAACCTCCCGGGGGATCGAACTGACCATCCCTCCTCTCCCCCTCGCCTCCACCGCTCAGGTGATCGAGGTCCCGCTGGTGGGGAGGGTAGCCGCCGGCCTCCCTCTCCTGGCCGTCCAGAACCTCGACGGGACCCTTCTCCTGGATAAAAGCCTGATCAGAGGGGAAGGGTGTTTTGCCTTGAAGGTGAAGGGAGACAGCATGGTCGAGGCCGGCATCCTGGATGGGGACTATGTCCTGGTCCGACCTCAGGCATCTGCTGAGAATGGTGATATCGTCGTGGCCCTCCTGGACGATGAGGTGACGGTGAAACGCTTTTACCGGGAAAAGCAAAGGATTAGGCTTCAGCCGGCCAACAGCCGGATGGAGCCCATCTTTGTCAAGGAGGCCAGGATCCTGGGGAGGGTCGTTGCGTTGGTCCGGCCAAAGATTTGAGAAATGGTCTCATAAGTGAGGAGGTGCCATGTTTGCGGGAGAGTACCGCTGCCGGCTCGATGAAAAGGGGAGGTTCCCGATCCCTCAACCCTTACGGGAGGAGCTTCACAATGAAGGGCCGGAGAGGGCCAAGGCTATCGTCCTCTTGAAAGGGCAGGAACGGTGCCTCTGGCTCTTCGGGGTGTACGCCTGGCGGAGGATCCTGGACCGGATCCGGGAACAGCTCGACGAGGACCAGAGCCGGCTCTTCATGCACTTCGTCGTCTCGGAGGCGGTGGAGGGTGAGATCGACCGGGTCGGGCGGATCCTCGTCCCAAAGAAGCTCAGGGAATACGCCGGTCTTGAGAACGAGGTTGTGGTCTTGGGCCTTTACGACCGGATCGAAGTCTGGTCCCTTCAGGAGTGGGAGGCGTACCTCACCCGCGTTGAGGAGAAATACGAGACGGCCCTGAGCAAGTTCCTGAACATCCTCTAACGCTGTTCAATGTTCTTCAGGGTCTAAGTTGGTGGTCAAACATCGCCCGTTAAACTTCGAACCTCGAACGCCTTCGAAAGGCCTATGAGCATCCAGGTCAACCAGGTCAAGGGTGATATCGTCGAGCTGATCTTCAACCCTAAAGAGGACGATCTCCGGGTTGGGGAGAACCTCTGCATCCGGGAACGGGAGACGGGGAGGGGCCTGATCGTCCAAATCCTCGAGTTTCGGATGGTGACCTACCCTTCCCTGATCAAGGAGCAGCTTCTTCTCGCCCTGGAGGGGGCCGACGCCGTCACGGCCTCTATGGCCTCGAAGCTCATCCACTCGTTGGCCGAGGCCGCCGAGTTCGAGCCCTCGGACATCAGAAACTTAAAAGTCGCCATTGCCAAGATCAGGAAGCTGACTGGCTCCCGGTGGGACCAGTGGGACGGGTGGATTCCGACCCGGGACGTGGAGGTCACAAGGACCGACGACCGGGAGGTCTTCCAGAACTGCATTGACGACCTGGGGAACCGCCTCCACCTGGGGGAGACCCTCCGGGGCGAGCCTTTCTTCATCGAGGGCCAGAACCTGGAGAAGGTGAACCTGATCACGGGCGTGAAGGGGTCGGGGAAGTCTTACCTGTCCAAGGTGATCCTGTTGGAGCTGATCAAGCACGGGGCCCCCTGCATCGTCTTCGACTTAAACAAAGAGTACATCCACCTCCCGAAGCACGAGGTTGACCCTTTGACGGGGGAGATCAGGCAGAGGGGGATCATCCACCTGAAGGCCGGCGAGAACCTGAAGCTGGGCTTAAGGCAGTTCGGCGTCGCCCCTTTGGTCACCTTGCTGACCAAATACGGCCTCCCGGAGGTCTCGGCCCTTTACCTGGAGAACCGGGTTCAGAAGCTCCTGGAGGAGGCCGCCTGGATGGAGCGCTCCGGTCGGAAACCCCCTTTCTTGAGCATCCAGCACTTAATCCAGATGGCCGAGGAGAACGAGTTCGCCCAGAGCGAGGTGGTGAACCAGGCCATCCGGAGCCGCCTGGAGTCGGTGAAGAACACGGGGATCTTCGCCGCCACACCCCAGGAGGCGATCTCCATCTACGAGCAGTACCGCTTGATCCGGGAGGGCGGCGCCCTGATCATTGATGTGTCGAACTTAAGCAACCTGGCCCGCTTTGGGTTCGTCCAGGCGATCATCGAGATGGTGAAGGAGATCTGCGAGCGGGAGATCGAAGACGGGACGGATCGCTTCCCCTTTGTCTTCTTTGAGGAGGCCCACCTCTACATCAGCCGAAACACGATCGGCTACATCGTGACGAGATCCCGCCACCTGGGGATCACCAGCTTCTTCATGACGAACATGGTAGGGGAGCTGGATGAGGCGGTCCTCAGGCAGGTCGATAACCTCTTCTTGATGTACCTCCCGTTTGACGACGACGTCCGCCACATCTCGAAATCGGCGATGACGGACCAGGAGACGATCTCCTCGTTCGTCAAGCGCCTCCGGCGCTATCACAGCTTGATCATCGGCAACGTCACGAAGCAGTACCCGATCATCGTCAGGGTGAAGGAACTCAAGGGGATCAACACGGCCGGCGAGACCCAGTACTTCTTCAAGACCCAGGAGAACGGCGGGAGGCGGCCTTCAAGGCGGGCTCTTCCCCCCCCGAGCGTGGCGAAGAGGGGCGAGGCCGACCTCGTCCAGGTGGAGAAAGTCTGGAAGAAGGTCGTCGAGCGGATCGAGGAACGGAGGGCCTTCCTGGGCTCCGTCCTTGCGTCGGCCAAGCCCATCGCCTTGAAAGGCGACACCCTCTCCATCGCCTTCCCGCCGGGAGGCCTCTTCCAGAAGGAGATCGCCGAGAGCGACGAGTGCCGCCAGATGGTCGAAGAAGCGCTCCACGCCCTGCTTCAACTCCCCCTCAAGGTCCGCTGTTTGATCAGAGAGCCGTAATCAGGAGCTGATCGGTGCCGACCCCTCTTGAGATCTATGAGAAACTCAAACCCAAGCTCGGCGAGGAAGAGGCCCGCCTCCTGGTGGAGTACGTCCAGGAAGCAGTGAAGGAAACTAAAGCTGACCTCGCCACGCGATCCGACCTTGCCATCCTGAAAGCTGACCTGGAAAGACACATCGAGGTGCTCAAGGCCGACCTGGGCAGGCAGATTGAATCCGTAAAAGCCGACCTCGTCAAGTGGACCTTCGCCTTCTGGATCGGCAACGTCGCCGTGATCTCCGGGATCGTCTTCGCCATCGTGAGGCTCTCGACAGGGAGGTGAGAAATGGGACTTCTTGTTTCTTCTAAGCACCCCACCTCACAAACCGCTTTACTTGTCTCCGACAGGTGGAGTAACATTCCGGGTCAAGAATGGATCTTTGCTGTACCCATCGAATACCCGACGAGCGTAGCTAGAAGGGCTATGTTATCTCAAGATAAGCCGACCGACGAAAGAGAACGGATCGAAAATAGGTTCCGCTCCTTGATGCGGGAGGAGTTGGAGCTTGGCAGCTTCGTCTCCTACGTGGGGAACAAGAAGGTCCCAATCCTTCGACTGTACCGTTACAAGGAAGCCTTCGCATTCAGCTTCGTCCAGGAGTTTCTAAGGCGCTTCAGGGTAGGCCTCGGGGATTACGTCCTAGATCCATTCGCCGGTATGGGGACCACCCTTTTCGCCTCTATGCTTCAGCACGTCCCCTCGATCGGAATCGACAAGCTCCCTATTGCCGTCTTCACAGCCCAGACGCTTCCGCTGTTCTTCACCCTGAAGCAGGGTACGCTGCTCACCACCTTCGAGCATCTGAAGCCGCTTGCTCGAAGGATCGAACCAGCCCCCGTGGCGATGGATGTGCCGATTATGAGCCTTGCGTTTGATGAGAAACAACTCATGATACTCCGCCGCTGGAAGGCTGCCATCGAGACTCTTAAGCATCCACTTCAAGATGCCTTCCTACTCCTCTTCTTCTCGATCCTGGAGGTAACCAGCTATACTTCTAAAGATGGCCAGTTCTTACGGCTCAAGTTGGATAAAGAGGTGGCTGATCCAGACGATGCCCTGTACCGGAAGATCCTGGAAGCGGAACACGACCTCAAAACGATCGGTGAACTCTTTCCAAGGATCTCACCCAAGTATTTCCCAAAAGTTTACCTCGGAGATACAAGGGACTTATCCTGCATTCCCTTTGACCAACCTCCGACGGCCATCATCACCTCTCCGCCTTATGTGAACCGATACGATTACACGAGAAGCTACTGTTTGGAACTCTGCTTCCACTTCGTGGGGAATTTTGAGGAGTTGAAATCAATCCGCTTCGGGGTGCTTAGGTCGCATATCGAATCGAAGGTCGGGGAGGACGAACAACCACCCCATCCTGTGATCGCCGAGGTGGTCAACGCCTTAAAGGAAAAAAAGCTCAACAACCCCCGAATCCCCTTCATGCTGACTGGTTATTTCATCGACATGAGGAAGGCGATCAGGGAATGGGGTCGTATTCTGGCCCCTGGGGCTCAAGTTGCTATCGTCGTTGATAACGTCCGTTTCGAGGGAGAATTAATCCCGGTAGATTTGGTCCTCTCGGAAATGGCTGAGGAAGCTGGATTCAAGGTCCAGCAGATTATCATCAGCCGGTATAAAGGAAACAGCTCGCAACAGATGAAGAAGTATGGCCGGGTGCCCGTCAGGGAAAGCATCGTGGTATGGAGAAAGGAGTGAGCCCTCAAGAGAGGCTTGATCAAGATCTTCAGCGGGAAGCCATAGCAATCCAATACCATCTTCGTTCCCTCTTTCTGGCAAGGCTGCTAAAGGAATTCCGAAACCTTCCTAATCTCGCGCAGCAGTTGGATCCAGCGGCTTACTCCTGGGATGCTCCTGAAGCATTGGGTATTTCGCCCACAGCCTGGACGACCAGCACTGCAAAGCACGTCGCTCCCTATCTCATCTTCTGCCATCCCAAAGTGATTCAAGACAACCCCAGGTTGATCGCCTACTACCGCTTGCTCGCTGCCATCCCGCAAAAGGCTATCGCGAAATTGGCGTTTGGAACCGCAGCCCTTGAAAAAGGACAGGGAAGGCCATTGGCGGACTCAAGAGCCCTCCAATTGGCCAGCGTGCTCAATAGACACATCAGCGCCATCATTGAAGCTGATCCTGAGTTTTCGTCGGTTGATATCGTTCCACTGTTTTTTATCAGCGTTGGTACCCAACTGAACGGTTCATGGCGGAATAAGATCGATAAGGAAGGAACTCGCCAGGTGAGAGAGTTTTTGATCAAAGGGTTTCTTGACCAGAGTTTGGTTCGATTCCTTGTCCGAAAAGATGGTACACCTTTTGACCCTACTGCGGAGTGGACTATTGACGACGTGAAAGGCTTTGTGGTGACAAATGGATACCGGGTTTTATTCGGCTCAGAGCCTGATGTCTCCCTCCTTAACCCAGAAGGAGAGGAACCTCCCGACCTCTTGGTGGGTGCTATTGAAGTGAAATGCGGCCTTGATCCAGCTGGAGCTCTGGAACGTTATGGAGCTGCTAAGAAATCCTTCGATGAAGCCTTTCGCCGGAACAAAAGTGTTGAAACAATCTACCTAGCCAGTTCTATCACTGAAACCGTTGAGCGGCGAATTGCTGAGGATCGAAGTGTCAGGAAAACCTTCAACCTGACCAAGGTCTTCTTTGACCCTGAAGAGCAACGACGCTTCCTCGATCACATCCGCTGGATTCTGCACTTATAACATGGAGTCAGACCAAGAAAGGAGCAAGCATGGCGTGGTTCATAATTCGGTGTGGACGAAAGACTTGGGAAAAATACCTCGTAGAAGCAGAGAACAAAGACGCTGCTATCGAATCTTACGAGGATTGGCAATATTTGGGCTATGTTGATGGAGACTTTACGGAAACTGCCGTTATAGGCGGCCCCTTTAACAGTGAGGCTGAAGCCTTGGCTGATGACGCTAGCTACGTTGGATGATGGGAACCTTCCGAGAAGTGGTCTCATAAATCCTCCTGTGATCCGGAAAACCCAGTAAAATCAGTGGGTTCTGACTATTTATGAGACTGCTTCGAGTCAAGGCAGTGGTGGCGGCGGCGCAGCGTCCTGAGGCGCAGATGGAGATGAGAAGGCAAGTATTATGGCAAATCGTGCGTGGGACTGGTTCAACCAGGCGGTAAGGGACTTAGAACAGGCGGAAGACTCCCGACGGGCGGAGCGTCACGAGTGGGCGTGTTTTGCGGCCCAGCAGGCGGCGGAGAAAGCTGTGAAGGCCCTCCATCTCTCCTTAGGGCAAGAGGCCTGGGGCCATGTCGTGGCGAAGCTCCTTAAGGAGCTGCCGGAATTGGTAAAGGTTCCTGAGGAGCTGGTCGAGAAAGGGCGCGTGCTCGACAACTTCTACATCCCTCCCCGCTATCCGAATAGCCATCCGGAAGGGGCCCCCTTTGAGCACTACGGGCCGCTCCAGAGTGAGGAGGCGATCCGGTATGCCCGTGAGATCCTTGAGTTCGTCCGTTCTCAGATGGCCTGAGGCCAGGACCGTTGATCACGCGGTGCGCCGCTGGGCGGAAGAGGTGGGGCGAAAGCGGCAAGGGGTGATCAGGGTGGGCTACTTTGGCTCCTACGCCCGTGGTGATTGGGGCGTGGGAAGCGATCTGGACCTGATCATCATTGTCGAAGGTTCCAAGCACCCCTTTGAGCGACGCGCCGTAGAGTGGGATGCGACAGGCCTCCCCGTCCCTGCGGATGTGCTGGTTTACACGGAAGAGGAGTGGCAAACCCTCAGCCAAAACGTAGGATTTCATCAAAGGATAATGCGGGAGGCGGTGTGGATCTATGCCAGGGGGACTTCTTGATGAGGATAAGAGTTCGTGAAAAGGGCCGACGATGGGCACCTTCCGGGTGAAAGCAGTGGTGGCAGCGCCGGACCGTCCTGAGGAGCGGGTGGACGTCGAGTTCCTCGTTGGTAGAGAAAGGTAGAATGAAAGAGCATCCAAGAACCCTTGAAGAGTTGATCCGAGAACTCCCGCCGGAGCTTCAGCAGGAGGTCCGAGACTTTATAGAGTTTCTCGTGGAGAAGCGGGTAAGAAGGCCCCAGGGCAAGCCAAAGTTTGACTGGGCAGGGGCACTTAAGGACTTGCGTGATCAATACACCTCCGTAGAACTCCAGCACAAGATCTCAGAGTGGAGAATCGGAGGAACATGAAGCTTCTGGTGGATACGAATGTCCTCCTTGAGATAATGCTAGAGCAGGAAAAAGCGGAGGAAGCACGAACTTTCCTCGCTAAGACCGAAACTCACGAGTTCTTCCTAACCGATTACTCCCTCCACTCTCTAGGCCTGCTTCTTCTCCGTCGGAGACAACCCCGGGTCTTTCAACAGTTTCTGCGAGACATGGTGCTTAATGGGATATTGAGAGGGATCTCACTAGCGGTAGAAGACATGGAGGGACTTGTAGAGGTGGCCCTAAGGTTTGATCTAGATTTTGATGACGCCTATCAGTATACGGCGGCAGAAAAATATGCTCTTACCATCGTCAGCTTTGATAGCGACTTTGACCGCACCCAGCGAGGAAGGAAAACGCCGGCAGAGGTTTTGCAGGACCGATAAGGGGCTTTCGAGGAAACAAATGGATACTTTCCGGGTGAAAGCAGTGGTGGCGGCGCCGCACCGTCCTGAGGAGCGGGGGGACGTCGAGTTCCTCGTTGATACGGGAGCGACGTACACCTGGATCCCCGCTCCAACGCTTGAAGCCCTCGGTGTGACAGCGGCAAGGGCCCAGCCGGTCCGCTTGGCCGACGGCCGGATCGTCGAGCGGGGCTTTGCCTGGATTCTCCTCACCCTCGACGGCCGCACGGAGCCCACCCCCTGTCTCATCGGAGCCCCCGGCAGCGAACCCCTCCTTGGCGCTGTCACCTTGGAGATCTTCGGCCTTGGGGTCGATCCCCTCAACCGAAGGCTGATCCCAGTGATCCCCCCGATGGCGGCAGCCGACGCCTCGACGGCGCTCGTTGCAGGCAGCCCGCCCTTGAAGCTCATCCTGCCGCTTCCGCCCAGCGTGAACCACCAGTATGCGACGGTGGATGGGAAGAGGGTGTTAAGCTGGGAGGCGAAGCGGTACAAAAAGAAGACGATCGAGCGGCTGAAACGGCTGGTGGTGAGGGGATGGCTTCCAAAAGAATTGCTTGAGGCGTTACGAAGGGCTTATCTGTCGCTCTCCTTCGATTTCTACTTCAAGACCTCGCTCCGGCGCGACCTGGATGGGGGTCTGAAGATCGCCCAGGACGTCCTCTGTCAGGCCTTTGCCATCAACGATAACCGGGTTGTCCAGGCCCTCCTGAACAAAAGGATTGACCCCACCAACCCCCGCCTGGAGGTCGAGGTCAGGAGCCTCCCTGCTTGGGAGTTTACTCCTGAACCAACCTCGGCCGATCCCCCCGAAGGGCTCCTCTTCGACCTCTCCCACGGCCTCCTCAGGCGCGGGAGAACAGCAGGGAGAGAACGGAGCCTGGAGGAGTTGGCCCGTTCCCTTGGCTGGGAACTCGATTCACCTCGTTGACCCTTGGGCCTAAGTCTAGAGGAGTTCCTCAATCTGCTTGGTGAGGACCTCCTCCGTCAGCTCGCCCGTATGCTTGTGGGCAATCCTCCCCTCCCTGTCAATGAAGAAGGTTTCGGGGACGCCGTAGACCCCGTAGTCAATGGCGATCCGGGACCTTTTGTCCAGGCCGTT
Organism: uncultured bacterium; assembly: GCA_964535215.1. Classification (GTDB taxonomy): domain Bacteria; phylum Methylomirabilota; class Methylomirabilia; order Methylomirabilales; family JACQHM01; genus JACQHM01. Next base: position 48,488 of record CAZHST010000004.1, on the reverse strand, counting down.
CGGGTAGGTCTTCCCAAACCGCCTGATGAACTCCCTGGCGTTCTGTTCCGAGTCCTGATACACGATCCCGACGATCATGACCCCCCGGTCTCTGTACCTTTCCCAGGCAGCCTCCAGCCTGGGGGCCTCGTTCCAGCAAGCGGGGAAGCACCAGGAGGCCCAGAAGTTGACGAGGACCACTTTCCCCCTCAGGTCGTCCAACCTGAGAACCTCCCCGTCCAGGAGGTTCAGGGTAAAAGGCGGGGCCTCCTTTCGCACCAGGGGCGAGGGGATGGTCCTGGGATCCTTCGTGAGACCGTACGCTAAGAGGGCGATGAAGGGGAGGGTTAAGAGGGGAACAAAAAGCCTCTTCCACGGCATCGGTTTCATGGGTGACTCCCGAACCCCTCACACCTTCAAGATGCTCTCAGGGTATTGCTCGTCAGGATCCTGCCCTGGCTTCATCCGGAAAATGACGCTCTTGTCCACAAGAAGGTCTCCCTCGGGGCTTAACGTGATCTTGACCCGATCCAGCGGCCGGGGGGCCGGGCCTTCGAAGTTGGTCCCGTCGGGCCGAAAGCCGCTTCCATGGCAGGGGCACTTGAACTTGTTCTCCCCCTTCAGCCAGTTGGGGGTGCAGCCTAGATGGGTGCAAATGGCCTGGATGGCATAGAAACTCCCATCCTCCTGGCGGACGATCCAGACCCGCTCCTGCAACTTGAACCGCTCATCCACCGTCCCGGGGACGTAACTCTCGGGCCGGCCGGCGTTGAAGACCGGATTCGGCTCGAAGAGAACGCGGGGGAACATGAACCGCACAAACGCAATCCCTGAAGCGGCCAGGGTGGCCAGGATGGCCCCCCAGCCGGCCAGGCTGAAGAAGTCCCGGCGGGACCAGACCGTTGCCCCCTCCTTCACCCATTCCTCGACCCCTTTGATCCTTTCCTCCCGCTCGACCATCTCCCTCCCCTTTAGAGTGATACCTGACCACGGCCCGGGATCTCCTGAGGATACGCCTGCCGAATCATCTCCCTCATCTGCTGGATCATCTGTTTGACCATCGGCATCATCGCTTGCCATCCCATCCGGCGGGCCGTCAGGGACTCCAACTTCCGACGCTGTTCAGGCGTAAGAAGGGCCTTGCCCCGTTCAATGGTCTTGATGCGGGAGAGGCGGTGCTCGGCCCGTAAAGCCTCGATCTGCCTGACCTTGGCCTCCACCTTGCCAAGATCCACAGGGTCCTCGCGGAGGAGCTCCTGAAGCTCCAGCTCGGCGACCCGGATCTCTGCGGACCGTCGCACCGCCTCCTTCTGGAAGTCGGAGCGGAGCGCCTCAAGGGCCTTGACCTGTTCGTCGGAGAGCTGAAGCTCTTCCCGATGCCGGAGCATGAGGGAGATCAAAGGCCGTTCAGATGAAAGGTAAGCAGCCATCATCTCCAACACCCCGCTGCTTCCTCCATGGGCGGCCGCACTGACACCTGTTGCCAAAAGGAAGAGGATCGCCAAGCCACCTACGACATACCGCATTGGACATGACCTCCTTCCTTTCCTGTCCTGAGTTGCCCTTCTAGGGTTTATGCTACATCGTACACGGTATGCCGTCAAGTAACATCCACCCTGACCGCTTCGGGCCCATCTCAGCGCCCTTGCCAAGTCGTTGGAGGGTGGGTCGGGGCATTGGTCTTCGCCTTGGTATGTTCCTGTTCCAGAAGAAGGGGATCGGGGCAGATCTGGGGATGTAGAGGGGATCCACGTCTCTCAGGCCCAGCTTGACCTCTTTGGGGCGAAGGCCGCTGGCCTGAAGGTGGCCTGGATCACCCGAGGGCGGGAATCCTTGAAATCCGGATCACCTCTTAGAGGAAGGCCGATGGGGCCTCCAAAGTGATTTTGACCTTTTGGAGGAACTGGGCGGCCTGGGCGCCATCAATGGCCCGGTGGTCGAAGACGAGGCAGAGATTCATCACCTGCCGGGGAACGACCTGCCCTTCACGGATGACGGGCCTCCCCTCCATCGCTCCGACGCCCAAAATGGCGATCTGGGGGAGGGGGATGATGGGGGTAAAAACCGTGATCCCGAAGGCCCCCAGATTTGTCACGGTGAAGGTGGCACCTTCTAGGTCCTGCGGTGTAAGCTTCCTCGCCCTCGCCCGCTCGGCCAGCTCCCTCGCCTCCCTGGCGATCTCCAGAAGGGATTTCGCGTCGGCGTTCCTGATCACGGGGACGACGAGGCCATCCTCGACGGCCACGGCGATCCCGATGTTAATCTCCCGCCAGACCCTGAGCTCCCCCTCCGCCAACGAAGCGTTCAAACGACGATCCTCGGTCAGCGCCATGGCCGCGGCTTTAAGGACGAAATCGTTGATCGTGGGTCTGATCCCTTCCCGGTCCCACCCGGCAAGCTTCTCTTCCCGAAGCCTCGCTACCCCGGTCATATCCACTTCTATGACCAGCGTGACGGGGACGACCTGGGCATGGCTCTTGGCCATATTGTCGTAGATCGCCTTCCGCATCCCGACCAAGGGGATACGTTCCAGGACGGTCAATCCTGCTGGTGGCCCTTCCGGCTTCTTCCTGAGGAAGTCCAGGACGTCCTGCTCGGTGATCTTGCCTTCGGGCCCACTCCCCTTGACCGCTGCGAGATCAATCCCGTGCTCCCGGGCTAAGCGCCTAGCCGCGGGGGAGGCCAGGACAAAGGCCCCGACCTTCGCCTCAGGCTTGACGGCCGGGGCTTCCAGAGGCCTCTCCTCCCCCAGGGCTTCGCCGGGGGCGGTGATCAGGCCGACAACGGATCTCGCCTTGACCACGGCCCCCTGGGGGGCCAGAATCTTTAAAAGGCGTCCGGAGGCCGGGGCGTGGATCTCGAAGCTCACCTTCTCGGCCTGTACCTCCAGGAGAAGCTCCCCCTCCTTCACCTCCATCCCTTCCTTCTTAAACCAGGTGACGATGACGACATCCTCCGCCGTCGTCGAAAGCTCGGGCAAGGCCACCTCGACCGGCATCCTGCCCCTCCTCTTCTAAGAAGGGCTGAGGCCCCTGGGGGAGGGCCTCAGCCCTGGTGGCAAAAACGTTCTACGCCCTCCCCATCATCGCCCTCGCCGCGGCGGCAATCTTATGGGCATCGGGGCGGATGTACTCTTCCAAGGGCCGGCTGTAGGGGATGGGCACGTCGGGGACGGCCAGCCGTCTCACCGGGGTCTCCAGGTAATCCAACGCCTCCTCCGCCACGACGGCGGCGATCTCCCCACTCATCCCGAAACTCTTGTAGTCCTCATCAACGATCAAGAGGCGATGGGTCTTCTTCACGGAGTTGATGACCGCCTCTCTATCGAGGGGGACCAGGGTCCGAAGGTCAATAACCTCGGCGCTGATCCCCTCCTGCTCCAACTGCTTGGCCGCCTCCAGGGCCCGGTGGACCATGAGGGAGACCGTCACAATGGTCACGTCATTCCCCTCCCGCTTCACGTCAGCCTTCCCGAAGGGGATGGTGTAAGGCTCCTCGGGGACCGGTCCCGTCGCCCCCTCCAGAGGTGTCATCCACCCTAAGCCCATCACCCCCTTGTGGAAGAAGTAGAGGACAGGGTTGTCGTCCCGGATGGCCGAGATCATCAACCCCTTCGCGTCGTAGGGGGTCGAAGGGATGACGATCTTCATCCCGGGGAGGTGGGCGAACAGACCGTAGAGGCACTGGGAGTGCTGGGCGGCATCAGAGTAGCCTCCCCCGATGGCCGTCATCAGAACAACGGGGACCTTGATCGCCCCCCCTGACATGTAGGTGATCTTGGCCATGTGGTTGTAGATCTGGTCCATGCAGACGCCGAAGAAATCCACGAACATCAGCTCCACGATGGGGCGCATCCCCTCGATGGCGGCCCCCGTAGCCGCCCCGATGAAGGCCGTCTCGGAGATAGGGGTATCCATCACCCGCTCCGGGCCGAACTTCTCCAGGAGCCCCCCGGTGGCGCCGAAGATCCCGCCGTAGACCCCTACGTCCTCGCCCATGACGAAGACCTTTGGGTCCCGCTCCATCTCCTGGGCGATGGCCTCGGCGATGGCCTTCGCCGTGGTCAGCAGCCGCTCTGCCATAGCGTCCCTCCTTCCCTTAAACGGCCGAGTCGGGTCGGCTTAGACGAACACATGCTTGAGGGCCTCCTCGGGCTCCGGATAGGGGCTCTGCCGGGCGAAGTCGATCGCCTCCTTCACCTCGGCGGCGGCCTCGTCCCAGAGCCGCTTGGCCTCCTCTTCCGTCAGCATCCCCTCCTGGATCATCCGGCTCTTCAGGCGGTCAATGGGGTCCTTCCTCCGCAGCTCCTCCACCTCCCCCTTCGGCCGGTAGTGCTGGGGGTCGCCCTCGAAGTGGCCGAGGAAGCGGTAGGTCTTAACCTCGATCAGGGAAGGCCCCTCACCCCGGCGGGCCCGTTGGACGGCCGCTCCTGCCGCCTCGTAGACGGCGACCACATCATTGTCTGCAACCAACGCACCCGGGATGCCGTAGGCGGCGGCCCGGTCGCTGTTATTGGCAATACAGGTCGAGGCCGACTTGGGGACCGAGATGGCGTAGGCGTTGTCCTCAACCACGGTGATCATGGGGAGCTTCCAGAGGGCGGCCAGGTTCAAGGACTCGTGGAAGGCCCCCTGGTTGGCCGCTCCCTCGCCGATGAAGGCCACAGCGACCCAGTCCTTCCCCTGCTTCTTGGCCGCGAGGGCCGCCCCGACGGCGATCGGCATGCCGGCCGTGATGATCCCGCCGCAGCCGAACTTGACCGTCGGGTCGAAGAGGTGCATATGGCCCCCCTTTCCCTGGCCGAGGCCTGTCTTCTTGCCGAAGATCTCGGCGGTCATCTTCTTCAGATCCACCCCCTTGGCGATGGCGATGTGGTGGGGGCGATGCGGGGCGGTCACGGTGTCCTCGGGCCTTAAGTGGGCGCAGACCCCGACGGCCACGGGCTCCTGCCCCGCCGCCAGGTGCATCTCGCCGGGGACCGGGCCGGCGGCGATGTCAAAGACCGGCGTCTTCCCCTCCTTGTACACCTCGGCCAGGGTCTCCTCGTAGATCCTGATCTTGGCCATCTGCTTGTAGAAGCCGGTGAGCAATTCTTTAGACAGCGCCATGTCACTTCCCCCCTTCCTGAGAACGACGAACGCTCCCTCCTTAGTGTCAGAGGCTCGCAGGCTTCACCCCCTTCCCAAGGTTTTTCCCCCTCCCGATGAAGAGACCTCTCTTCGCCGCCTCTTCAAAGACCCGTTTCACATTCACGACCCGGGGGCCGGCAGGGCTTAAGGTGAGGCTGACCTGATCCTCCCGCCCGATCATGATCTCCCGCTCGCCGTCCAAGGCCAGGACGGAAGGCTTGTGGGAGATCTGGACCCGCTCCCCCAAGGCGAGGGGGTGAACGGCTTCGACCCCAATCCTCTTGATCAGGCCGGGGGCGACGGGGGCCACAACCTCGTAGGGGCCCTCACCTGTCTTGATGTATAGGCCAGCCCCATCTACAGGGGCCAGGGGGCTTAAGGCATCCCCGATGGCGGAGAGACCGATCCGGCCCGGCTCCACCCCGGTCAGGACGATCTCCCTTACCTTTGCCATCTCCCAGATGGCCCGGGCGGCAACGAAGAGATCGTCGTAGACCACGGCATCAACCAGGGCGATGTCGAGAAAGGCCCCGTTCCGCTCGACCTCCAACCGCCTTGTGGACCTCACCACCCGGGCCAGTTCGACGGCCCCCTTTGCCACAAGCCCTGCGGCCAAACCCGCCAACGTCCCCTCGATCATGACGGGGAAGACGTTGTTCGTCCCCGTGGAGATGGGGAGAAGGGGGATTGCTCCACAGGCCTTCGCCACGGCCCGGTTGGTTCCATCCCCTCCCAAGGTCACAAGGCAACCTACCCCCCTCTCCCGCATGAGGGCGGCCGCCCGAACGGAGTCTTCCTGGGTGAACAGGAGGGGGAAATCGAGAAACGAGAAGGTGAGGGTACATTGCAAGCCGTCTATCGCCCTGGCCCCGATGGCGAAGGAATCGGGCATGAAGACCACCTCCTCGACCCCCACCGCCTCCAACCCGAGGAGCACCCTCCGGACGATGTTCACCTTCTCGTTGTTATCGAAGACCGAGCCATAGGCCACCAGCCTCCTGATGTCCTTCCCCGAAGCCGGATTCGCGATGATCCCCACCGTGGTCAAAGGTCCCTCCCGCCTCTGCCCGTCCTGGGATCTCCCCTTTCTACCTCTCCCGGCCCCCGTCAGTAGGGGGATGCTCTTAAGGATACCGGCTGGCCCAGGGGAAGGCAACCTTTTTTTGCCGAAGGCCTTCCCCCCACCTCCTTGGGATCAGCTTCAAAAACGTAGAGGCAAGGCGTACCTCACCTCACCTCTACATTGCTCTCTTTTGTTACCCGCTACTCAGAGAGGCCAAAGACGAAGAGCGTGCTCCCCGTCGTCGCGTCTTTCAACTCGGGGAAGGCCTGGGAGAGAAGGGTCGAGACCCCACCCCACCCGGCCGGGACGGCGATGTACTGTTTTCCGCCAACGGCGTAGGTGATGGAGGACCCCCGATGGCCGGAGCTTGTCTTAAACTGCCAGAGGAGCTCCCCGGTCTGGGCGTCAAAAGCGAGGAAGTTGCCTTCCACGTCGCCGGTGAAGACCAACCCCCCTGCCGTGGTCAGGACCGAGGAGAAGAGGGGGTACTTGGTCCGGTACTGCCACCTGATCCCCCCGGTCTTCACATCGACAGCCTCGAGGACGCCGTAGGCCCCCTCGCCCAGGAAGAGGAAGTCACCACCCAGGTTCACGACCCCTTTCTTCGACCCTGTCTTAAGCGAGGTTGCTTTGTTGCACATGTCCGTCGCCGGGATGTAAACGTAGCCGGTCAAAGGGTTGTACGCGGCGTGCTGGAAGTTCTTCGCCCCAAAAAGGCTCGGGCACTGGATGATCCCCTCCGGTGTCGGCACTTCTCCAACAATGGGACGGCCTTTCGCGTCAAGGCCCTTCGCCCAGGTGATCCGCGGGACAAAGGGCTTGGCATAGAGGAAGCGCCCGTTTGTCCGGTCGAGGGCGTAGAGGTAGCCGTTCTTGTTCGCCTGGAAGAGGGCCTTCACCACCCGTCCGCCGATCTCGACATCGATGAGGATGGTCTCGTTCATGGTGTCAAAGTCCCAGACATCGTGGGGGATCACCTGGAAGTGCCACTTCATCTTTCCGGTGTCGGGGTCCATGGCGATGATCGTGTTGGTGTAGAGGTTATCACCCTGCCGATCCTCGCCGTAGTACATCGGGTGCGTGTTCCCCGTCCCGAAGTAGATCAAGTTCAGGTCAGGGTCATAGGTGGCCGGGATCCAGACCCCTCCACCTCCGTGCTTCCACGAGTCGCCTGACCAGGTCTCGTTCCCCGGCTCCCCAGGCCCAGGGATCGTGTAGAACCTCCAAAGCTCCTCCCCGGTGTCGATGCTGTAGGCGCTGATGTGTCCCCGGGTCGGGAATTCGAGGGTGCTGACGCCGATGATCGCCTTGTCCTCGACGATGAGCGGCGGGTGGGTGATCCCCTGCCCCTCCGTATAGTCCCCGACCTTCGCCTTCCAGAGGAGCCTCCCCGTCTTTGCGTCCAGGGCGACGAGGTGGGCGTCCATGGTCCCAAAGAGGATCTTGCCCTTGACGACAGAGACCCCTCTGTGCATCTTGCCCCAGATCTTGGAGGGCATATCCTCGGGATTCTCGTAGTTGTAGCGCCAGAGCATCTTCCCTGTTGCTGCATCGAGGGCGAAGACGTGGTTCCGGGCGCTGATGATGTACATCACCCCGTCCACAACGATCGGCGTGACCTGGAATCCCTCCTCGGGCCCCGTCTGGAAGGCCCATTTGACGGCCAGCTTATTCACATTCGTCGTGTTGATCTGCTTTAAAGGGCTGAAGCGCCAACCCTGATAGTTCCGATAGTAGGTGATCCAGTTGTTCGGGTCCTTATCGGCGTTCAGCAGCCGCTCAGAGGTGACCTCCTGTCCCAAGGCCCCGGGCGGTGAAAACGAGAGGGCCAGGAGCAAACCGATCCCAAGCACCACCCCAAGAAACCTTCCTATCCTCCCTATGGGGAACCTCCTTTCCCCCCTCCCCTTAAAGGTTCATTCCCTATTTCTCCTCCTCGCTTCCTATGACAGAAAGCCCTACTGCCCCCTGACTCAGGGCTTGGCCAAGGAACGAAGGTATGTGATGATCTTCCAGATCTCGTCGGGGGTGATCTTGTCCTTGAAGGGACCCATGGCGGTCCCTTCCTTGCCATCATGGATCCGATCAAACATCTCTTGATCTGTTCTGGGACTCTTGGTCAGGTCGGGGCCAATCCTGCCCGTGGCATCAATCCCATGGCAGGCGTAGCACCCGTTCAGCAAGTACAGCCGCTTCCCTTCGGCGATGACCTGAGGGTTGCCGGCGTACGGATTCGCCCCCCTATCCTCCTCACCGCTCGAGGCCGTTAGACCGCCCCCGCTGACTACCCATATGACCCCAAGGAAGGCAATCCCCACCCCTCTTTTCAACACCTCGGTCCACTCCAGCCTGGGAAAGAGCGTTGCCCTCTCCCTCGTCATCTGCGTTCGGCGCGGACCCTTCATCGTGCATGGGAAATCAGGGGAGGGGGATGTTCTCCCCCCTCCCCTGAAGGAGATTTAGAACGTTACCGTCCCTTCGCCTACTCCTCGAATAAACCGAAGACGAAGAGGGTGCTTGCCCGAGGGAACTCCTTCGCCTCCGGGAAGACGCCTGGCAGAAGGTCGGCTGCCGGTCCCGCCCAGCCCGCCGGAACCGCGATGTACTGCTTGCCGCCCACGGCGTAGCTGATAGGGGAGGCCCGATGACCCGAGCCGGTGTTGAACTGCCAGAGGAGTTCCCCCGTCTTTGCATCCAGGGCAAAGAACCTCCCGTCCGGCTCGCCCGTGAAGACCAGGTCACCTCCTGTGGCCAGGACCGAGGCGTACAGTGGGTACTTGGTCCGGTACTGCCACTTGATCTCCCCTGTCTTGACCTCGATGGCCTGCACCATACCGTACGCCCCCTCGGGGACAAGGGCAAGGTCCCCACCTACATATGGGGCTCCTGGTTTTGGCTCTGCCGGCACCGTTGTCCCCTTCGCGCAGACGTCGCTGGTTGGAACATAGAGGTAGCCGGTCATCGGATTGTACGCTGCGTGATTCCAATTTTTCGACCCCAGGAAGGAGGGGCAGAAGACAACGCCTTCAGGCGAGGGGATCACGCCGGGAGCAGGGCGTCCTGTGGCATCAAGCCCCTTCGTCCAGGTGATCCTGGGAACATAGGGCTTGGCGTAGAGGAGCCGCCCGGTCGTCCGGTCAAAGGCGTAAATGTAGCCGTTCTTGTGGGCCTGGATGACGGCCTTGACAGGTCTCCCGCCGATCTCGATATCCACGAGGATCGGCTCAGCCTGGCTGTCCAGATCCCACAGATCATGGGGGATGTGTTGGAAGTACCAGCGGAGCCGGCCGGTATCGGCATCCAGGGCGAGGAGGGCATCGCTGTAGAGGTTATCCCCTGGTCGGACATCGGTGTAGAGGAACATCGGTACCGGGTTCCCGGTCCCGATGTAGATGAGGTTCAGGGCCGGATCGTAGGTCCCTGGGATCCACGGAGCGGCTCCGCCGTACTTCCACGATTCACCACCCCATGTCTCGTGCCCAGGCTCCCCAGGTCCGGGAACCGTATAGAAGCGCCAAAGCTCCTCCCCCGTGTCGATGCTGTAAGCCGAGACAAAACCCCGCGAGCCGAACTCCAGAGGGGCCACGCCCACAATCGCCTTATCCTTGGCGATGATCGGCGGTGACGTGATGCCTTCGCCAAGCGTGTAGTCGCCTGCCTTGACCTTCCAGAGCAGTTTGCCCGTCTTCGCATCCAGGGCAATGAGGTGGGCGTCCATCGTCCCCTGCAAAACTATCCCCTTCGCGACGGCAACGCCCCGGTTCCACCGGCCCCAGATGCGGGAGGGCATATTCTCGGGAAGGTCATACCGGTAGCGCCATAGCATCTGTCCGGTCGCGGCGTCCAAGGCAAAGACGTGGTTGTTCGAGTTGGTGATGTACATCACCCCATCGACAACGATCGGGGTCAGCTGCAGCCCTGCTCCTTCCATATCGAAAGCCCACTGGGGAACGAGCCTTTTCACGTTGGTCGTGTTGATCTGTTTGAGCGGGCTGTAACGCCACCCCCGATAGTCTCGAAAATAGGTGATCCAGTTGTTCGGGTCCTTATCGGCGTTCAGCAGCCGCTCAGAGGTGACCTCCTGGCCGAAGGCGGGCCAGGGCGAGAGGAAGAATAAACCCGCGACAAGGATGACAAGGCATTTGGCTCGGGACCTCATCGTAACCCCTCCTCAACTCTTTCACTGACCTCCATCCCTGCTCTTGAATCTGACCCTGCTTTTCGCTTCCGCTCCCACCCCCCTTTGCCCGGGACCTGACCAGAGATAAAAATGCCTTCCCACCCTAGAAATCCACCACAGCGATTTTGAGTCGAATACTACCCCCCCTGTCCCCTCCACCTTCAAGGGGGAGGGGTATAAGCCAGCAATTTATCAAAACCTATGTGGCGGCCTTAGCAGAGATGGATCGCTCCGACGATGGGAGAGGCTACCTCCTAAGGATCTCCAACCTGACAAGTTTGGGGACCGGGACCTCTTGATCCGGATCCTTCTCGACGTGTTTTGCGGGGTCGTTCGAGTAGACCGTCCAGATAGCCCCATCGAACGCCTCCAACTCTCTGATGAAGAACCCCAAGGTCGGGATGCGATAGACCACGAACTCCTCCATCTCGGGGTCAAAGGCGATGATGGAATCTGAATCGGTCCCGCTAATGTAGACGGTGTCCCGCTTGCCCGCATTCCCGGTCCTGTCCACGAACAGGTTGTAGTGGTAGTCGGCGCCCCCCAAGGGCAACGGCCGCCTGGGACCCGGGGTTACCCAGAACCGAAACCGCTCGGCCTTCGGATCAAACAGGCCGAGGTGCCCGCTCACCAGGGGCATCCAGACGTTCCCCTTTGAATCGGTTCGCAGGCGGCGGGGACCGTAGCCAGGAGCCGGGACTTCCCACTGCTTAATGCTGTCTGTAGTGGGGTCGTACCGCCCGATGTAGTTGGCGAAGGGCTGGCTGAACCAGACCGTCCCATCGGGGGCCACATCAATCCCGTACAAAAACCCGGCTAACGACTTGAACGTGATGGGCAGCTCCCACTGCTGCTCCTTCGCAGCCTTAGGGTCGTACATGCACAGCAGATCGATATTCCCGCTTAGCCAGTATCGGCCCTGCTGGTCGATCCGGACGGTATGGGTGTCGCACCTTGTCATGATGGGAGTCCACCGCTCGGTCCGCGGGTCAAAAAGGACGATGTCCCGGTTCCCTACAGGATAGACGATCGCCGGGTCCTCATCGGAGATGTCGGCCAGGATCACTAGTCGGCCATCCCTGTCGACCTCTAAGGTATGGGGGTGCGATTTCCAAGGGTAGACATTCCAGCTCTGAAAGCCCCACCGCTGGGCGGGCGCGAACGGTATCTCCCAGACCTTCACTTCGCCCGTCTCGATGTTCACCCCGTAGATCGTCCCCCAGCCGATGTCGCCGGTGTAGACCCATTTCCCTGAGGCGCCTTTCGGTGGAGCGGCCCCGATCCTTGGGTCCCAGACGTAGGCGGTGGCAAAATCATGCTGGTACGAGAAGGGCGTCCCGATATCCCACTCGGTGAGGACGTATCGAGCGGCCTTTCCGGTCGGCCGGGGAGGGGCTTCAGGAGGGAGGGCTCCTGCCTTGATCTTCTCCGACCACGCGGCCAACGTCTCCAAGAGCAGGTCGCGGTTAAGGAGGTTTGCGAAGCCGTCCATGTTGCCAGCGAGCTTAAGCACCGCGTCCCACTCGGCCCGGGTCTTCGGCCGACGCGTCGGGGTGTTCCCTAACTGATGGCAGAGGAGACAGATAAGGTTGAACTGTCCCATCCAATGCCGCTGATCCTGAAAGCCCGCCGCCTTCACCTTCGACTCGGGCGGGGCATCGAGCAGCGAGAGCCAATACTGGGCCGGGTATTGAGCAGCCGTCTCCGCCGGGCCTAACGTGTCCCCAGCTCCGTAATCGATGTTGACGACGCTTCCCACCGAGACATTCTTGATCCATTTGTCGGCGTATCCATAGACCCTTACCCGGAGCTGATAGGGGCCCGGCCAGAGGAGGTCGGGGATGGCATAACGGCCGTTTTCGTCGGTCACGACGGTTTTCCGAGGATGGCTCGCGATTGTAGCGTTCACCGCCGTGACCCAAGCCCCGGCCAGCGGGCGGCCCTTCTCATCTTTCACGATCCCGGCGATGCCCCGAGCCGGCGCCTTCCCTTGTGTCGCCAGCGAAGGCCTCGCCCCCTGATAGATCGATGCCCCCACCACGATCCCTAAAATGGGGATCAAGAGCTTGGCCTTCATCATCGCAACACCCCCCCTCGTTGAACCTGTTCTACCAACTTCCATCCCCGCTCTTAAACCTGACCTCCATTCTCTCACATTCGAGAGGCTCGGGCCTAGCCAGAAACAGAAATGCCTTCCCGGGCAAAACGCTCACCCAGGAAGGCAAGGTAACCCTTCAAAAGTCGTCGAGATAGTCTTAGAACTCTGGAAGCCAGCTCCCCCATCTCCCCCCTCGATTGGCATCCCTTAAGGGGGTCAGCGGGTTCCAAGCAGCTGTATCCTATTCCCGGTCCAAAGGGGGTGTCAAGCAGATTTTTTGAGATTCCTGTCCGAATCTCTTATCTCCTGACCGATGGCAGAGGCGCTAAGGAAGGGCAGGGGGAGGGGAAGGGTCTCTTAGCTGCGTCGCACGTGCCCGCACAGCATAGCATACTGGGCGGCCAGGTCATGCACAGGGCAGCCGATCGGGGACTTGAAGAAGAAGCCCAGGTAACCGAGGGCACCCCGCTCACCCCTGGAGGCGGCCAGGTCCACCAGACGGACGAGGTCCAGGACCAGCGGCGCCGCCAGGGCCGAGTCAGAGCCCTGCCAGGTCAACTGGAGGGACATCGGCGTCCCGAGGAACCCTTCAAACTGGATCAGGTCCCAGGCGGTTTTCCAATCACCGAGGGATGGGACGTAGTCAATCCTGACCAGCGTGTACGGCTCATAGCCCAGGATCGCCGGCACCACTCCTGCCTTCGAGGTGGTTTTGGACACGGCCCTTGCCGGGTCAGAGAGCGAACGACCATCGGCGTTACCCAGGATGTTGAAACCGGTCCAGCTCCTGACCTCCAGGTGCCGCATGCGGAACATGGGGGCCAGGGCGCTCTTGAGCAGGGTCTCGCCCGTCTTGCCGTCACGGCCAGCGTGGGGGACGCCCCGGTCGCAGGCCAGCTTCTCAAGGGACGGGAGGGTGGCCCCAATGGAAGGGGTAAAGTTGATGTACGGGATGCCTGCCTCGATGGCCGCATAGGCGTAGAGGGCACTCGCCGGCAGCACCGAGGGGGGGGGCGGCGGCGATGCGTCGAGGGCGGCCTCCAGCAGGGCCAGGTCGTCATGGATAGGATCGGGTATCACGGGGGGCTCGGTGGTGGCGAGATTCACGACCACGGTGCGCCGCACGCCCGCTTCCTCGGCAAATGCCGCCAGGTCCCTCTGGAAGCACCGAACGAAGTCCCGGAGGGGCCCCGCGGCAAGGCGGTCCGGGGCAGGCTTGAGGCGTGCCTCCACAACGGCCAGGTCATCCTCAAGGGCGCGGACCAGATCAGGAGCAAGGGGGCCCGCATCACGGCAGAGCCCCCGGGCGGCCTCCAGAAGCGGCGTGGTCGAGATGTCGTGGCCGCCAAAGACCATGGATCCCACCGGGGCCAGCGGCACGCTGTGGAACGGTTCAGTCTCGGTCACCAGCCCAACCGGGCGGACCTTCCCACGGCAAAGAGCCGCTGCCCCGATGATCGTCGTGGTCGCCACCGCACCGCGGGCACCGATCAACCAAACGCCCAGAGGACCCGCAGGTCCCGATGCTGATCGGAGGTCTGTCATTCGCCCCTCATGCCGCCCTGCACCGGACCAGGCACCCCCCCCTGCACCTGGACATCACGATGCGCCGTAGGGGTAGGTGAAACTCGTCCCATGCATCAAACGTGGCAGTGACACCAGCACGGCTCCCTTTGCCCGCCGGCAATCGGAGGGAAGATGCTGACCACATCACCGTCCCGGAGCACCTTTTGGAGGCCCTGCTGGAGGGCTTGACCGTTCACGACCGTGAGCTCGGCCATTCCTGGCGGGATGCCAAGCTTCTGGATCAAGCCTTCGACCGTGAGACCCTCCTGGAGGTCCAGGAGAACCTTTCCTTTCTCCGATCCCGGGGGAAGATACCGGCGGAGGGTAGCAAAGAGCCGAAGCTCGATCCTCATAGCCCCTGCATCCGGCCGTGGAGGAGCCGCTCCACAACCCGTCCCTGCACCAGGTGTTTCTCGACGATCTCGGGGACGTCCTCGGGCTTCACCTCCTGGTACCAGACCCCTTCAGGGTAGATCACCAGGACAGGGCCAACGTGGTGGAGGTGATTACAGCCCATGCGGGTCACGCGGACATCGGAGAGACCCCTGGCCTCCACCTCCCGCCGGAAGGCCTCGTAGACCTCATGGCCGCCCTTGTTCCCGCAGTGGACCTCTTTTCGATCGTTGGTGCAGCAGAAGACGTGCAGCCGGTACGGCTGGAGTGTGCCCATCGCCTTCGTCCTCTGGGGAGAACAATGCTCGGTGTGTGATGGTGGTTCTATAGCACAGGGAGGGAAAAGCTGTCAAGTTTTCAGAAGGGGGGGTTCGCCAACCGGTACGCAGCGATCCCGGCGTGGAGGGCGTTCAAAGGGAGGAGGGCACACTTGATCCGCGCCGGTCTGATCTCGGCCTGTAAGGCTGAAAGCAGCTCCTCCTGGTTCAACCCTTCGGCCCGCTCAAGGCTCTCTCCCTGGACCATCTCGGTTAAGAGAGAGGCTGCCGCCAGGCTGATAGCACAGCCGTCCCCTTTGAAGCGGGCCGCCTCCACCCTCCTGTCGTGCACCCTCAGCTCGATCCTGATCCGATCCCCACAGAGGGGGTTGAAGGCCTCGTAGGCGATGTCGGGGGAAGGGAGGGAGCCGTAGTTTCGGGGATGTCGGAAGTGCTCCAGGATGACGTCGCCGTAGAGGGCAGCCATGACGCTACTCCAGTTCCCCCCGACCTTTGGCGGGCCGGTACGGGGGGAAACGGAAGGAAAGCTCCCTGGTTAAGAAACCACCGTGGCCGAGCTGGGAAAGCTCCTCCCGGCCGATCCGCTCCCCCGAGAGGATCCGGGGAAGGATCAGATCAAAGACCGTCGCCTGGGAGAAGAGGCTGCAGGAAGGCATCCCGATGATGGGGACATCTTGCAGAAAGGCCAGCCAGAAGAGGCTCCCGGGGTGGGCCGGCACCCCATGCTTTTCCAAGAAGGCCCCGGTCCGCTCGAGGGCCCTGAACGCCGGGTCCAGCGGATCCATGGCCCTTGCCCCCGCCATCACGACCACCCGGGCCCCCCGCCTCAGAAGATCCTGGAGGGCCCCGGCAATCGTTTCAGGGGTTGGGGGGACAAAGGCGATGTCTAGAAGCTCGGACCCAAACCAAGTAACCTTCTCGTGGAAGGCCCTCCGAAACCGCTCGCGGTTCTTCTCGTCCAGGGTCTCCTGGACAACGGCGGCCACCTGCCTCTTCAGGAAAGGTCGAACCCGGAGAATGCCTCCGGCTTGACGGGCGATGGCCTCGGCCTCTTTTACCTTCTCCTCCTGGAGGACAAAAGGGGTGATCTTCGCCCGGGCCACCAGTTCCCCCTCAAGGACAATGTGGCCATGGTAGAGGGTATAGACCGAGATCCCCTCGATCCCATTGATCCGCCGGAGCCTCTCCACGTCCACCTCCAGGATCCCTTTCCAGCGGGCCCCCAGGGGCCACTGGCCAGAGGCCAACCCTTTGACCTCAACCCCTTCCCCCGCCACGGCAGAGGCCAACCGGGCCCCCGCCTCGTCTTCATGGAGGTCCCCGTCTTCCATCTCGATCAGGTGGAGCTCCTCCCACGGGAGACCTTCAAGTCGAGGAAGATCCTCCTCCTGAAGGATCTGGCCCTTCCTCAACACCGACTGCCCCTTCTCGTCCAGGAGGTCGTGACAGAGGACCAGGCCCTTCAGGCGGTCCAGGGTCGCCTGCTCTCGGGTGAGGAGATGGGTCTTCATGAGGACCTCCGCATGGGCGTTCCAGGGCGGCCGGCCTTGACACAGATCGCCTCGGCCAGGATGGAAAGGGCAATCTCGGCCGCCGTTTTGGCCCCGATATCCAGGCCGATGGGGACATGGATCCGGCGGAGGAGCTCATCGCCGATTCCCTCTTCCTTTAAGAAATCCAGGATCGCCTGCCCCCTCCTTCTGCTCCCCAGCATCCCGATGTAGGCCACGTCGGTCTTCAAGACCGTCTTCAGCACGGGGATGTCGTACTTATAGTCATGGGCCACCAAGACGACAAAGGTCGAAGGGGTGTAGGAGAGGGTCTGGGCGATCTCGGAAGGGATGCCGATCAGAAGCTCATCAGCATCAGGGAAGCGGTCGCGGGTTAAGAACCGGGGCCGACCATCCACCACAACGGTCTTGAAGCCAAGCACCTTGGCCAGGGTCACGAGGGGCATGGCCACATGCCCTCCTCCAAAGACAACGAGGGTTGGGGGGGGGCCGTGGACCTCGAAGAAGGCCTCCAGGGGGACAGGGTCCCGGTGGAGGGTGAGGGTGCGGGAGGCTTGCTGCTGGATGAGTTCAAGGGCCCTGGTCTTGGCTTCCCGATCCAGGGCCTCATCCCCCAGGGTGCCGATGGTCGTCCCATCCTGGAGGATGACCAGCTTGGCCGAGGTCTCCTCCAGGGGTGTCACGGCCACCGCATGCCTCCCCTTCCCCACCTCCCCCCGGATGATTTCATAGGCTTTCACCATCGGATCGTCGGGGTTATCCAGGGCAATGGGCTCGATGAAGACCTCGATGGTCCCGCCGCAGGAGAGGCCCAGCTCCCACGCCTCCTCATCCCCTAAGGTCATGGAGAGGAGCTTCGGCTTGAAGGTCGCGAGGACCTCTTCCGACTCCTCGATGACCTGGGCGTCCACACAGCCGCCGATGGTCACCGAGCCCAAGATCCGGCCCCCCTCCCCCACCCACATCTTGGCCCCCTCCTTCTTGGGGGTTGTCCCTTTGGTGGCAACGAGGGTGGCCATCGCGACCCGCTTCTCGTGCTTCTGCAACCCTTTCAGGTGTTCAAAGACCTCCTCCATCCCAGTCCCTCACAGGACAAGGTACCGTTCAAGGGCTCGAAGGCTGGCCAGGTTGTGGGCCGAGGCGAAGACGTCCACATAGGGGAGGGCCGCCTGCATCCCCCGGGTGAGGGGTTGATACGTCGGGCTCCCGAGGAGGGGATTTAACCAGATCAGACGCCCCGCCCGCTTTTTCAAGGTTGCCATCGCCTCGGCCAGCTCCTCCGGCTCCCCCGTGTCCCACCCGTCGCTCAAGATGATGACGATGGTCCTTCCGTCCACCAGGTTTGACCATTCCTTGTTAAAGGTCGTTAAGGAGGGTCCGATCCTGGTCCCCCCCGACCAGTCGCGGACATCCCCCGAGAGACGCCCCAGGGCACTTCTGTAGGAGTGACCCTTCAGGTGATCGGTAATGCGGGAAAGGGAGGTACTGAAGGTGAAGGTCTCCACCCGGGCGAAGCTGTTCTGGAGGGCATACAGGAACTGGAGGAGAAAGCGGCTGTAGAGATCCATGGAGCCCGAAACATCACAGAGGATGACAAGCTTCGTCTTCCGCGTCTTCCGCTCCTGGAAGGTGAGCTGGACAGGATCGCCACCGGTCTTCAGGCTTTGTCGGAAGGTCCGCCGAAGATCCACCCGGTGCCCCTTCCGGGTCGGCTTCCGACGGCGGCTAGGCCGGGCGGCGAGCCTCCTCGTGATCCGGGCCGCCACCTTGGCGATCTCGTCCAGCTCCTCGGCCCCAAAGGTGCTGAAGTCCTTCTCGCTGAGGGATTCCTGATCGCTCATCCCGGGGAGACCGATCGGCTCCCCCTGGCCCTCGTCCGGGTGCAGCCACCGCTCTAAAGAGAGGGTCACCCCCTTTGGGGGACGCCTCAGGGTCGGGGGCGGCTCCTGAACCTCCCGGGGAGGCATCCCCCCCAGGAGCCCCTTCAGGGGTTGGGGCCTGTGGCCGTCGAAGCCAAAGAAGGCCTCGAACAGCTCCTCGAAGATCGGGAGATCCTCCACCCGGGACGTGAGGACACTCCTCAAGCTGAGGTAGACCTCCTGGCGGTCGCCAAGATCCACGAGGCTCAGGGTTTTGACAGCATCAATGGCCTCGGCCGGGGTAACCAGGAGCCCTCGCTCCCGCAGGGCCCGGCAGAACCGGACCGTGGTCGTCAAGAGATCACGCCGGTGAACGGCCTCGGTCATGGCAAAGGGTTGACCATCCTGGCAAGGTGTCCCGCGTCAAGCTCCGCCTGGAATTTCTTCAGATCCCCCTCATCCTTTAAAAAACACCCCAGCGTCTCCCGGACCACCTCGCTGTCCAGGTGAGAAGCGTGGAGGGCCACCAGGGCCATCGCCCAGTCCAGGGTCTCCGCCACCCCCGGGACCTTGGCGAGCTTCATCTGCCGGACCGTTTGCATGAAACGGGCGATCTCCCCGGCCAGCCGCTCGTTGATCCCCGGGACCTTCGTCTGGACGATCTTCAGCTCCTTGGCGAGGGAGGGGTAGTCGATCCAGAGGTAGAGGCAGCGGCGCCTTAAAGCGTCGGACAGCTCCCGGGAGCGGTTTGAGGTCAGGACGACGTAGGGGTGGTGGGTCGCCTTGATGGTCCCGATCTCGGGGATCGTCACCTGGAAGTCCGAGAGGATCTCCAGGAGGAAGGCCTCAAATTCCTCATCGCACCGATCGACCTCGTCGATCAGGAGGACAGGGGCTTTTGCCTCTTGGGTGATGGCCTGGAGGAGGGGGCGCTTTAAGAGAAAGGGCTCGCTGAAGATCACGGCCTCCTTCTCCTCCACCGAGTGAGCCGACGCCTCCTCCAGCTTGATGCGCAGGAGCTGCTTCGAGTAGTTCCACTCGTAGAGGGCCGTCGTGGCGTCCAGCCCCTCGTAGCACTGGAGACGGATCAGGTTCGTGTCCAGGGCCCGGGCCAGGACCTTGGCGATCTCCGTCTTCCCGACCCCCGCGGGTCCCTCGACGAGGAGGGGTTTCTCCAACCTCATGGCCAGATACACGGAGGTCGCGATGGCGGGGTCGGTGACATAGGCCTCCCCCTCCATCAGTTCCTGGATCTTCCGGATCTCCTCCCGCACCGTGCTCCTTCTCCTAAAAGCCGAAGATGGCGTGAAGCGGTCAGCAATCAGCTCTCAGCATCACCAAACGTAAAACATGAAGGGCCCACCTCCTGTCTTCACATTTTTCATCCTGACGGCTGATGGCTGAACGCTTATGGACGGTTAGGGTTTCTCGACGATGTCTTTTCTCATCGGGCCAAGCAGCGCCAAAAGCTCGTTCTTCTCGGCCTCGCCCACCCTGAACTTGTCCAAGGTAGCGACCAGATCCTCGACCAAGGCATCAAACTCGGCGTTGGTGATCCCCATGCCGGCATGGGCGGTCTTCATATCGAGGCCCATGTAGCTACAGTGCCCTCCCGTGGCTTGGCAGATCTGGTCCACGAGGCGTCGCTTGAGAAGCGGAATGTTGGCGTTGGCAAACCTCATGTTGATCCGGGGATCGGAAACGACACGGGCGACAAAATCATCGACCACCGCCTGAATGGCGTTCAGGCCACCAAGCCTCTGATAGAGGGTCATTGATGGAGGCGGTGCTGGGGTCGGTGCGGCGGTCACGGCCGGGCCCCGTTCCATCCTGGCACAGGCTGTGACAATCAGGACCAAGGCGCTGAACAGACCGGCGACGAACAACCTCCGGTGATGAGTCATCTTCCCAGCCTCCTTTCCGTTGACAGCCGACAAAGGCTTCGCCATCCCTCCACGGGCCCCCTTCCTGCTCTCTTCCTGCCCCCAGACCTCGGTCCCCTGCTCAGGCCCCCCCGATTGACTACCGGTCGGTTGCCTGGTAAGGATGTGTATGCTTTTTATCACGCTTCCAGGCCTGAGGTCAAGGGGTCGGGGCTGCATGCCTTTCTGGGTCCCGATCGAAGGTCTCCTTGCAGCGGAGGCAGCAGAAGTAGAAAGTCTTCTCACCATAAGTGGACGTGTATCTCGCCGTCGCCGTCTCAACCGTCATGCCGCAGATCGGGTCCGGGGCAAAGGCGGCTCCTGACACCGCGATGGCGCCGGGCAACGGAGCGGCCTCGACCGCTTCAACGGCTCTTTCGACACCCTTTCGCCTGAGCTGGAGGATCTCGGCCATGATGCTGAAGGCGATCTCTGGAGGCGAGACGGCCCCCAGGTCCAAGCCGGCCGGACACCTCACCCGCTGGAGGCGTTCGGTCAGGATTCCTTTCTCCCGGAGGTATTGGAAGAGCCCCTCGGCCTTCTTCCGGCTGGCGACCAGGCCGATGTAGCCGGCGGTACTTCTCACGGCGGCTTCTAACGATTCCTCATCCCCGTTCCCCATCGTCGCCACGACCACGTAGCTCTCAGGACGGATCCTGGCCTGGGCAGCCTCCAGTTCGTTCAGGAGGGTATCGGCCTCCGGGAACTCCTCCCGGGTTGCCGTGGGCGACGCAACGCACACCGCGAAATCTAATAATTTTCCCAGGTGAGTCAGGGTCCGGGCCACGGGCGTCCGGCCCAGGATCACCAGCTCCGGCCGGGGCAGGACCGGCTCGACGTAGATCTCCAACACCCCGCCGCTTTGGCAGGTCATCGGATACGCCGTTCTTCCTTCCCGCTCCCCATCTCCCTGGGCGTTCAAGCAGAGGAACCTGGGTTTCCCATCCTTCAAGGCCTTGAGCGCCTCCTTGACCACGACCGGCTGGGCGCAGCTCCCCCCGACCCAACCGGAAAGGGTGCCATCGGCTAAAATGATCGCCTTGGCCCCGGGCTTCGCCGAGGTTGGCCGCTCGGACCGGACGACGGTGGCGATGGCAAAGGGCTCGCCCCTTTCACTCAACTCATAGACCATTTTCAGGTGTTCGTGCAGGCTCATCCGGATTCCTCTCAAAGTCTCCTGGCTTCCCGGGACCCGTCTTCATCTTCCCTGTTCTCTACTCAGCCACCCCCTTCTCCCGGAGGATCTTCCAGACCTTATAGGGGGTGATGGGGATATCAATGTGGCGGACCCCTAAAGGCCACAGGGCATCCACCACGGCGTTGGCGATGGCGGCCGGCGCCCCTACTGTGGCTGATTCGCCCACGCCCTTGGCCCCCAGGGGATGGTGGGGCGAGGGGGTGCAGGTCTTGTCCGTCTCCCACTTCGGGGTCTCCACGGCCGTGGGGAGGAGGTAATCCATGAAGCTTCCGCCGAAGATGTTCCCGTGCTCGTCGTACTGGATCTCCTCGTAGAGGGCGGGGGCCAGGCCCATGGTGAGGCCCCCATGGATCTGCCCCTCCACGATCATGGGGTTGATGATGTTCCCGCAGTCGTCCACGGCGACGAAGCGCCGGATCTTCACCTCCCCGGTTCCCTTGTCAATGTCCACGACACAGATGTAGCTCCCGAAGGGGAAGGTGAGGTTCGGCGGGTCATAGTAGCTGACGGCCTCCAGCCCCGCCTCCATCCCCGGCGGGTGGTTCGTGTAGGCCGCGAAGGCGATCTCCTGGATCGTCTTGAACCGGTCCGGCGCCCCTTTCACGGAGAATCGGCCCGGCTCCCACACCAGGTCTTCCTCGGCCGCCTCCAGGAGGTAGGCGGCGATCTTCTTCGCCTTGTCCCTGATCTTCCGGGCCGCCATGGCCCCGGCCGCGCCGGCTGTTGGCGTGGAGCGGCTGGCATAGGTGCCAAGGCCGTAGGGGGCCGTATCGGTGTCCCCCTCTTCGACCGTGATGTCAGCCACCGGGATGCCCAGCTCCTCGGCGATGATCTGGGCGTAGGTCGTCTCGTGGCCCTGTCCCTGCGCCCGCGTCCCGAAGCGGGCGATGGCCTTGCCGGTGGGATGGATCCGGATCTCGCAGGAGTCGAACATCTTCAAGCCCAGGATGTCGAAGCGCTTGGACGGGCCGGCCCCCACGATCTCGGTGAAGCTGGAGATCCCGATCCCCATCAGCTCACCCTTCTTCCGCTTCTCGGCCTGCTCCCTTCGAAGCTCCTCGTAGCCGATCTTCTCCATGGCCTTCTTCAGGGCGGCGTGGTAGTTGCCGCTGTCGTACTCCCAGCCGAGGGCTGACCTGTACGGGAACTGCTCCGGCTTGATGAAGTTCTTGAGCCGAAACTCGGCGGGATCCATGCCTAGCTCATGGGCCATGAGGTCCGCCATCCGCTCGATGGTGAAGACCGCCTCGGTCACCCGGAAGGAGCAGCGGTAGGCGATCCCTCCCGGAGGCTTGTTGGTGTAGACCCCGTCCACCTCCACGTGGGCCGCCTTGAAGTCGTAGGAGCCGGTGCAGATGTGGAAGAGCCCGGCGGGGAACTTGGAGGGGTTGGCCGCGGCGTCGGTGTAGCCGTGGTCGGCGATCGTCTTGATCCGGAGCGCCGTCAGCGTCCCATCCTTCTTCGCCGCCAGCTCGGCCGTGATGTGGTAGTCGCGGGCAAAAGAATCGGCCTGGAGGTTCTCCATCCGGTCCTCGATCCATTTGACCGGTTTCCCCGTCAGCACCGAGGCTGCCACAGCGATGACGTAGCCGGGGTAGACCGGCACCTTGCCGCCGAAGCCGCCGCCGATGTCCGGGGAGATGATCCGGATCTTGTGCTCCGCCAGTCCAACATGACCGGCCACCAGGGCGAACACCGTGCGGATCGCGTGGGGGGCCTGGGTGGTCATCCAGACGGTCAGCTTCCCCTCCACCCTGTCGTAGGAGGCCACACAGCCGCAGGTCTCGATGGAGGCGACGTGGATCCGCGGGATGTAGATCTGCTCCCTCACGGTGACGTCCGCTTCGGCAAAGGCCCTGTCCGTGGCCGTCTTGTCCCCCCACTCCCAGTGCCAGATGTGGTTGTCCTTCTTGTCCTTCTTGTCGGTCCGAAGCACAGGCGCCCCGGGCTCCAGCGCCTTCCTGGGATCCACGACCACGGGAAGCGGTTCGTACTCCACCTCCACCGCCTCCACGCCGTCGGCGGCGATGTAGCGGTCGGTGGCGAGGACCGCAGCCACCTCCTGGGCCTGATACATCACCTTCTCCACCGGGAGGACCATCTGGGTGTCCGACATAAGGGTTGGCATCCAGTGGAGGTTGTACCGGGCCAGATCTTGGCCGGTGATGACGGCCACAACACCGGGGATGGCCAGGGCCTTGGAGGTGTCGATCTTCTTGATCTTGGCGTGAGCGTAGGGGCTCCGGACGATGTCTAAGTAGAGCATGCCGGGGAGCTGGATGTCATCCACATACGTCCCCTTCCCCCGGATGAAGCGCGGGTCCTCCTTCCTCTTCACGGAGTGCCCCATCCCTCCGATCTCTGGTGGTGTCCTGGGCATCATCATGCACCTCCCTGCCGAAGCTTCTCGGCCGCATACTGAAAGGCCTTCACGATGTTCACGTATCCGGTGCACCGGCAGAGGTTCCCCGAGATGGCCACCCGGATCTCCTCCTCGGTGGGGTTCGGATTTTTCTTCAAGAAGGCATAGCCCGTCATCAGCATCCCAGGGGTGCAGTAGCCGCACTGGAGGCCGTGCTCCTGCCAGAACCCCTCCTGGATGGGGTGGAGCCTCCCGTTCTGCTCCAGCCCCTCGACGGTCATCAGCTCCCGGCCGTCCGCCTGGACGGCAAAGAGGGTGCAGGACTTCACCGGCTTCCCGTCCAGGAGGACGGTGCAGGCCCCGCAGTGGGTCGTCTCGCACCCGATATGGGTCCCGGTCAGCCGGAGGACGTCCCTGATGAAGTGGACCAGGAGGAGCCTGGACTCGACCTCGGCTTTTTGTTCAACGCCGTTCACCTTGACGCGGATCCCATGAATGGCCATGGCTACCTCCCCCCTTCTGGCGCAAGGCCTCCCGCCCGCTCCAGGGCCAGGCGGAGGGCCCTGATGGTCAGGACCCTCACCAGGTCCCGCTTGTAGTCCGCCGAACCGCGGCGGTCCGATGAGGGCTGAGCCTCCGCCGCCGCCAGTCTGGCGGCTTCCTTGATGGTCCCCTCGTCCAGCGGCTTGCCCTGGAGGAACGCCTCCGCCCGGCCGGCCTTGATCGGGGTGGGGCCGACATTCG
The DNA here is from genome assembly GCA_964535215.1 of uncultured bacterium. Lineage (GTDB taxonomy): Bacteria > Methylomirabilota > Methylomirabilia > Methylomirabilales > JACQHM01 > JACQHM01. The sequence goes on along the minus strand of CAZHST010000004.1, from coordinate 24,206 downwards.
TCAGGCCGATCCCGGCCCGCCGGCAGACCCCTCCATCGGCCAGGGTCACCTGGGCGGCGACCGCCGCCGTCGCATAGTCCCCCACCTTCCGCTCCAACTTCAAGTAAGCCCCCCCGCTTTGAGGAGGAGGGATAGGGATCCGGATCTCGGTTAAGATCTCACCGGGATGAAGAGCGGTGGTGAAGAGGCCGGTGAAGAAGGATGCGACGGGGATCGTTCGCTCGCCTGCGGGGCCCTTGGCGATGACCTCGGCCTCCAACGCCAGCATGGTCGCCGGGTGGTCGTTGGCCGGGTCCCCATGGGCCAGGTTCCCACAGACCGTGGCCATGTTCCTGACGAGGGGGTCGGCGATGACGACGGCTGTATCGGAGAGGATCGGGTATTTGGATCTCACCAAGTCGGAGGCTTCCAGATCCGCCTCCCGGGTCAGGGCCCCGATCCTGAGCGTCCCATCAACCTCCCTGATGTACTGAAGTCCAGGGATCCGGTTGATGTCGATCACGTAGCGGGGTGATGCTAACCTAAGTTTCATCAAGGGGATGAGGCTCTGACCTCCCGAGAGGACCTTGGCCTCTTCGCCATACTGCCTCAAGAGGGAGACGGCCTCATCCAGGGTTAAAGGGGCGAGATAGTCGAATTTGGGGGGAATCATACGGCTTCACCTCCGGGCGGCCCAGGCCACCCCGCTCCTAAATCTCTGGTCTCATTCAACAAAACAGCGTTATAATAGAGGCCCCTGTCAGCTTTTGTCAAGTCGTTTCTGGAAGCCTGACGAAAGGAGGGAACACGATGGCCTTCAAGCTTGAGGAGAGGTTCCAGGTTCAGGCCCCGGTGGCCCGGGTCTGGCAGTACCTGATGGACCCTCACCAGGTTGTGGTCTGCATGCCGGGGGCCGAACTCACGGAGGTACAAGACGAGCGGACGTTCCTCGGGAATGTTAAGGTGAAGGTGGGACCTGTGACGGTGGGTTATAAAGGCCGGATCCAGTTGATCGAGGTGGATGAGCAAGGGCGCCGGATCAGGATGGTAGGGGAAGGGCGGGAGACGGGGGGGGCCGGGTCCGCCAGGGTCACGATGGTGAGCCGGATCTTCCCCCTCCCCAACGGGGGCTCAGAAGTTGTTGTCGAAGCTGAGGTGGACCTGGTTGGGAAGATCGTCCAGTTCGGTCGGGGGATGATCGAGGATGTGGCCAAGCACCTCTTCCAACAGTTTGCCGGATGCGTCAAGGCCCACCTCGAACAGCCGGCCGAGGCGCCAGCCGCTGAGGAGGCACCAGCCCGGCAGGTGGAGCCGGTCCGGGCGTTGCCTCTTGCCCTGAAAGCCCTCTGGGCGGCCATCGTCAGGCTCTTCCGGAAACTGATCGGGGGGTAATTGCCTCTGTGGAATACCTTCAGACGGCCGACCAGCCGCCGTCCACCATCAAGACGGTACCGGTCACGTACGAGGACTCGTCCGAGGCCAGGAACAAGATGCCGTAGGCAACCTCTCGGGGAAGGCCTGGACGTTTGAGAATCGTTCCCCGGGCGAACTCCTCTTTGAACTCCTCGATCGGCTTGCCGGAGGCTAAGGCCCGCCTCTCGTGGAACGGGGTGAAGATGGGGCCTGGGCAGATGGCGTTGACCCGGATGCCGTCCTCCGCATGGGCCACGGCGAGGCTCCTTGTTAAGGCCAGGATGCCGGCTTTGGTGACATCGTACTGGACCATGTCAGCCCGGCCCGAGACGGCCCCCACCGAGGAGACATTCACGATCGTCCCGCCGCCAACGCGGCGCATCTCAGGGATCGCGAACTTGGCAAAGAAGGCATACCCCTTCAAGTTGACGGCGAGGATCCTGTCCCAACTTTCCTCGGTAGCCTCGGTGATGGGACCGTAGAGCCTTATCGCGGCATTGTTCACCAGGATGTCCAGCCTCCCGAAGGTTTCCACGGTCCGCCGGATGGTGGCCGCCGCCTCGGCCTCCCGCTCGACGTGGGCCTGTACGAAGAGGGCCTGGCCGCCTTTCCCCCTGATCTCTTCTGCCACACGGCTTCCCTCCTCGCCGTCCATGTCCGCAATCACCACGCGGGCCCCCTCCTCGACAAAGAGCTTTGCCGTGGCCTCCCCGATCCCGGAGGCCCCCCCCGTGATCACCGCCACCTTGCCCCTCAACCGGTTCACCGCCCCCCCCTGACCTTTGAGGTCGAGTCCCTTTCCCTCAGGACACTCCTGGACGGTCTGAAAGGTTGGGTCCATGGCAGAAGCCGAGGGTGACCGAGATGAAGATCTTGTGAGCCGTCATTGTACCCTCCACCCTCAGAAGCCGAAGGACCGGAACTCCCGAAGGAGAGCCTGGTAGTCGTCCTGGGTGTCCACGTCGCGGGGCATCGGGAAGGAATAGGGGACCGAGGCGACGCGCTCAGGGTCCTTGCTGATGACCTCTCGGGCCCCCTGATCGCCGGTGATAGCCATGACCTCCGGAAACAGGGACGCATCGAAGAGGACCGGGTTCCCCCGGACGCCTTCGTAGACGGGGACAACAACGGGCTTTTTTGAGGCGAGGTAGGTTTCGATAAGACCGTTGATGATCGCCGCTGTCACCTGGGGCTGATCGCCCAAAACGATGAGGGCGGCTTTGACCGCTGGATCCAACGAACGAATCCCCGCCTGCAGGGAACGGCTCATCCCTTCCTGGTAGCGGGGGTTCACGAGAAAACGGACCGGGAGGCCGTGAAGAGCCTCCCGGATCTTTGCAGCCTCCCTTCCCAGGACGACCACGACCTCCTCCACCTGGGAGGCCAAGACCTGCTCAACGGTCCAGCGGATCAGGGGCTTCCCCTCCAAAGGAGCGAGGAGTTTCTGTCCCCCGAACCGGCTGGCCGTCCCCGCCGCCAGGACGATCGCTGCAATCACCGGTTCAAGCGGCTCGGGCCCGCTCCAGGGCTCTTGCGAGGGCGCGCCTCGTGTACACCCTGGTCAGGTGGGCCTTGTACTCCACCGAGCCCTGGAGGTCCGCCCGGATCGCGATCCCGTCCGGGGCCTTCTCCGCCGCCATCTTCAAGACATCGCTGTCCGGGGCCTTTCCGATGAGGTACTGTTCCGACGCCTTCGCCCGCACCGCCTTGGGCCCGATCCCGGTGATGCCGATGCTGGCACTCTGGACAGTATCCCGCCGGTCCACGGTGAGAAGGGCGGCGACGCCGACAATGGCGTAGCGGGAGGCCGGATGCGGGTACTTCTCATAGGCCCCTCCCGTCCTAGCAGGGGGGAGGGGGATCCGGATCTCGGTCAGGATCTCGTTCGGCTGGAGGGCTGTTGTCAGCAGGTCCACGAAGAAGTCCTCGGCTCTGATGGTCCGCTCCCCTTTGGGGCCCACCGCTTTAAGCTCGGCGCCCAAGGCCAGGATGACCGCTGGAAGGTCCGCCGCCGGATCGGCGTGGGACAGACTTCCGCCGATCGTCCCCATGTTCCTGACCTGCATATCACCGATCTGGCTGGCCGCCTCGGGAAGGATCGGGAGCTTTTGCCTTAAAAGCTCTGAGCTCTCCACCATCCAGTGGGTCGTCATGGCCCCGATGACGACGGCTCCATCGGCCTCCCGGATCCCTGAAAGCCCCTGGATCTTCCGGAGATCAATCAGGTGCTTCGGCTGGGCCAGACGGAGCTTCATGAGGGGGATCAGGCTGTGGCCGCCGGCCAGAAGCTTCGCCTCGTCCCTGTAGCGGTCCAGCAGGGCGATGGCCTCGTTCACACTTCCCGGCGTGTGGTACTCAAACGCTGCTGGATACATGTCCTCTCCCTCCCCCTATTTTTTGGCAGCCTGGATCGCCTGCCAGATCCGGTTCGGTGTCAGAGGTAGATCAATATGGGTGATCCCGAAGGGGGTCAGGGCGTCCATCACGGCGTTGGCGACGGCTGCGGTGGCCGCGATGGTCCCGGTCTCCCCTGCCCCTTTGACCCCCATCGGATTGACAGGCGAGGGCGTCACCGTGCGGTCGGTCTCGAAGGATGGCAGGTTATCAGCCTTGGGAAGCGCATACTCCATCATCGTCCCGGTGAGGAGCTGGCCGTTCTCGTCGTAGACCGCCCCCTCCCAGAGGGCCTGGGCTGCCCCCTGGGCGATACCCCCATGCACCATCCCATCCACGATCATAGGGTTGATGACGTTCCCCACATCGTCTACGGCGACGTAGCGGAGGAGCTTGACCACCCCTGTCTCCGGGTCCACCTCTACAACGGCGATGTGGGTGCCGAAGGGGAAGGTGAAGTTGGAGGGGTCAAAGAAGCTGGTAGCCTCCAGGCCAGGCTCCATCCCCTCGGGGATGTTGTGGGCGAGATACGCCATGAGGGAGACCTCCTGGAAGGTCTTGGCCCGATCCGGCGAGCCTTTGACGAAGAACCTCCCCCCCTCATAGACGATGTCGGCCTCAGCCGCCTCCAGGAGGTGGGCGGCGATCTTCTTCCCCTTCTCCTTGATCTTCTGGAGGCTCATGTAAATGGCCGTCCCGCCCACCGCCGCGCTCCGGCTCCCGTAGGTCCCCATCCCGAAGGGGATCTGACCGGTGTCGCCGTGGACGATTTCCACATCCTCCATGGGGATGCCCAGCTCATCGGCCACAAGCTGGGAAAAGGTGGTCTCGTGCCCCTGGCCATGGGTATGGGAGCCGGTGTAGACGGTCACCTTCCCGGTGGGATGGACCCGGACGTGGGCGCTCTCCCAGAGGCCTGCCTGGGCCCCCAGGGCCCCCACCACCTTGGAAGGGGCGATGCTACAGGCCTCGATGTAGGTCGAGAAGCCGATGCCGATGTACCGCCCCTCCTTCCGGAGCCGCTCCTGCTCCTGGCGGAGCTTCTGGTAGTCAAGGATCTGGAGGGCCCGGTCCAGATTCGGCCCGTAGTTCCCGCTGTCATAGACAAGGGCCACCGGGGTCTGGTAGGGGAACTTGTCGGCCGGGATAAAGTTCTTCCGGCGAAGCTCGGCCGGGTCCATCCCAAGGGCCCTAGCCCCCAGATCCACCAACCGCTCGACGACGTAGCAGGCCTCGGGGCGTCCCGCCCCCCGGTAGGCGTCCACCGGGGTCGTGTTGGTGAAGACCCCCTGGACCTCACACCAGATGGCCGGGATCTCGTACACGCCCGAGAGGAGGGTGCCGTAGAGGTACGTCGGAATGGCAGGGGCAAAGGTCGAGAGGTAGGCCCCTAGGTTCGCAACGGTCCTCACCCGGAGGCCCAGGATCTTCCCGTCCTTGTCAAAGGCCATCTCGGCTTCGGTGATGTGGTCGCGGCCGTGGGCGTCGGTCATGAAGCTCTCCCGCCGCTCGGCCGTCCACTTGACGGGCCGCCCCAGGCTCTTGGAGGCCCATGACACCACCACCTCCTCTGGGTAGAGGAAGATCTTGGACCCGAAGCCACCGCCCACGTCGGGGGAGATGACCCGGACCTTGTGCTCCGGCATCCCCAGGACAAAAGCGGCCATGAGGAGGCGGTGGACGTGGGGGTTCTGGGAGGTGACCCAAAGGGTCAGGTCGCCCGTCGCCGGGTTAAAGCTGGCAAGGGAAGCGCGGGGCTCGATGGCGTTCGGGATGAGGCGTTGGTTGATCAGTCGCTGCTTGACCACATGAGCCGCACCTTTAAAGGCTGCGTCGGTCTTGTCCTTATCCCCGATGGACCAGGAAAAGCAGAGGTTTCCCGGCGCCTGATCGTGGACGACCGGGGCCCCTGGCTGGAGGGCCTTCTCCCCGTCGGTGACCGCCGGGAGGACCTCGTAGTCCACCTCCACCAGCTCCGCGCCGTCTCTGGCCGCGTAAGGGTTCTCGGCGATCACCACGGCCACGGCCTCCCCCATGTGGCGGGCCTTGTCCACGGCCAAAGGCAGGTGAGGGGGGAGCTTGATGTCAGGCAGGAGCCAGCCGCAGGGGAGGCTACCGACCTTCCCCTCCACTAAGTCCTTCCCGGTGAAGACAGCAACCACGCCAGGGACCTTCTTGGCCTGAGCCGTATGAATAGCCTTGATCCTAGCATGGGCATGAGGGCTTCGCACAAAGACCGCGTAGGTTGTGCCGGGAAGCTTGATGTCGTCCACGTAGTTTCCTTTGCCGGTGATGAGCCGGGGGTCCTCCCGGCGCTTGATGCTCGATCCGAAAAGCTTGGTGACGGTCGCCATGGTCCCCCCTCCCCTCAGCGGGCCGCCATCTTCCTGGCGGCGTACTGAATCGCTTTCACAATGTTGTGGTAGCCTGTGCACCGACAGAGGTTCCCCTCCAGGCTGCGCCTGATCACGTCTTCGGTGGGGTTCGGATTCCGCTGGAGGAGCTGGTAGGCGGCCATGATCATCCCTGGGGTACAAAAGCCACACTGGAGCCCATGTTCCTCCCAGAACCCTTCCTGAAGCGGATGGAGCTCCCCATCCTTCGCCAGCCCTTCGATGGTCACAATCTCTCCCCCATCCGCCTGGACGGCCAGGAGGGTACACGATTTGACCCCCATCCCGTTCAGGATCACCGTGCAGGCCCCGCACTGGCTGGTGTCGCAGCCCACATGGGTGCCTGTCAGCCCCAGGATGTCCCGAAGGTAATGGACGAGGAGGAGGCGGGGCTCCACCTCATGCTGACGCATCACCCCGTTGACCTTCACGCTGATTTGCGCCACGCTCGCCACCCCCTTTCACAAACCCAAGGATCACCGCACCTGCTTTAACCGATCCGAGAACCCGTGGGAGCTATTGCCAAAAGCCGGCTGCCTTTCTTGCCCTCTTCAGGTAAAACAGCATTTTAATACCATCCATCCCTAGACCTGTCAAGGGAAATTACGGGATTGTCGCCCCCTACCACACAACCTTGCTTGGATCGCCGCGATACAGGGAGCGGATGTAGGCAAGGATCTTCCAGATCTCCTCATCCTTGAGCACCTTTCCGAAGACTGCCGGCATGGTTTGCTCCGGGATCTCCCCTCTGATCAGCTTGAAGAGGGTCTCATCGTCACCGCCAAACTTCCAGACATCGTCGAGAAGCGGCGGGCCCATCCCCCCTCCACCCCCGACCCCGTGGCAGCCGGAGCAACCGGACTGGATATACAGTGTCCGGCCCTCCTTGATTGCCTCGGGGTTACCGGTGTAAGGGTTAAGCGCCTTCGGCTTCTCCTCTGCCCTTGGAATCCCAAGCTGGCCGAGCAGCAGCCCCAGGGTGAGGACGGCCAGCCCGATGCTCCACCTCATCGTCCCCTCCTTAGATAGACGATTCCCTCGTCAGTGACCATGGTATCCTCCTTCGCCCTTATGCCCTTCTCCCGAACCTTCCTGGCTTCGATCTCCGCTCGAAACCTCACCAGCGAGGAGCGGCACGCCATAGTCCTCCAGGATCTTTCTGATCTCGGTCTGCTTCCTACTGAGCACCTCCTCCAGCCGCGCTTTGAGTTCTTTATCGCCCTCCCTGACCCCCATGGAGATCTCGAAGGTGAAAGGCGTCCCAGGCTCCCCACCGGTGAGGGGAACCACCTGAAGCGGGCTTGATCGTTTGCTGACAAAATAGCCGGCAATGGGTCCCCAGACGAGCGCCACGTCAATCTTCCCGGCCAGGAGATCTTCGATGAGCTTGCCGGGATACTCCTCCGGATGAAATCGGGAATCGTAGTAGAGCGGATAGCCGATTACGTTTTCACCCCGGAGACCCCTTTGGGCTAGCGCTTCATGCGGGGGGGTGTTGATATGGACACCGATCCTGACCGTCTTCAAGATCGGGTCATCCAGGGATTGGATCTTAAAGCCGAGATCGTTCCGATAGGCGATGACATAGGCCGTGCGGTAATACGGTTTGGTCGAGAGGACCGGACCATACCCTCTGGGGATACCAATGAGGACATCACACCGGCCTGCGTTGAGCGCCCGCCGGACCAGCCCCCGCTGGTGCGGCCACCAGTAATAGGTGAGCTCAGCGCCCAAGTCCCGGGCGATGAGCTCGGCGATCTTGTTCTCAAACCCTTCCAACCGCTGATTAGAAAAGGGGAGGTTCTCCGGATCGGCGCAAACCCGGAACTCCTTGACCTCGCCTCCCTGGACACTCCCGACAGGGAAGCATGAGACGGCGACGAAAAGTACCCCGAGGAGACCAACCCATTTCACGGCCATGATTCGATCTCCTTACCACGGGAGCCGGAAGGAGCCCGGCGCCGGAGAAACGATCTCCGGCGCCGGACCCACCCCATGCTTAGTCAAGGGCAAACACGTAGAGCATGCCACCCTTGGTCGTGGCCTTATCCAGACCGGCGCCGTAGGCGACCCCCACTGCGCCCAACGCACCGAACGGATCATCAGGGGGAAGGTCGAGAGAGACCGGGGCGCCGTACCAGCCCCCGACCCCCGAGTAGACGGCGACATACTGCTTGCCGTCGGGGCCCATATAGGTCATGGGGGCGCCGATGATCCCTGAGCCGACCTTGTGCTTCCACAGCAGCTCACCGGTTCGGGCATGGACGGCTTTGAACCACCCGTCCAGGGTCCCGTAGAAGACCACATCCGTGGCGGTCACCAGGGCACCGCCCCACACCGGCTGGGGCTCCTTGATCCCCCAGACTTTCCTGCCGGTGGTGGCATCCCAGGCGATGAACTCACCCAGATGCCCGCCTCGGCCGGGGAACATTAGGACGTTCGCACCGACGTAGGGCGCCCCCGCCGTGTACTGGACCAGGACTCCTTCATAGTTCATGCACATGTTATTGGTCGGGACGTAGAAGAGACCGGTCCGCGGGGAGTAGGCGGCGGGCTGCTGGTCCTTGCCGCCCATCGCGCAGGGGCAGATGTCTTTGGTGTCCTCTCCCTGCTTCGTCCGCTTCGCCGGATCCTCGATGGGCCGTCCTGTCTTCTTGTCAATCCCCTTCGCCCAGTTCACGTACACAAAAGGCTCCGCTACCAGCAGCGTCCCGTTGGTCCGGTCCAGCGTGTAGGCAAACCCATTTCGGTCAAAGTGGACCAGGGCCTTAACCGTCTTCCCCCCGATGGGGAGATCGGCCAGGATATGTTCGTTGACCCCGTCGTAGTCCCAGGCGTCCCAGGGGGTCATCTGGTAGGCCCACTTGGCCAGCCCGGTATCAGGATCCCTAGCCCAGATCGTCATTGACCACTTGTTGTCGCCCTTCCGCGGCGTAGGGTTCCAGGTCCCGGGGTTGCCGGTCGAGTAATAGAAGAGGTTCAGCTCAGGATCCCAGGCATACCAGCCCCAGGTCGTCCCGCCGCCAATCTTCCACTGGTCCCCTGGCCAGGTCCTGGTCCCCTCGCCGAACCGGCCATAATGGGGATTGGCGGCATTGAAATCAGGGGCGAGGAGGAGATCCTCGTCGGGGCCCATGCTGTACGCCCGCCAGATCCGCCTGCCGGTGTTGATGTCGTAGGCCGTCACGTGGCCACGGACCCCGAACTCGCCGCCTGAGATCCCAACGATAAACTTGTCCTTGATCACGATGCCAGCCCCGGTCATGGTCTCCCCCTTCGTGGGGTCGCCATTCCGGACCTTCCAGAGCTCCTTCCCGGTGGCGGCATCAAGGGCAATCACCTGGGCGTCCAACGTGACCATGAGGATCTTGCCCTCAGCGTAATTCAACCCCCTGTGGACCAAATCGCAGCAGGCAACCGGGACCGCCCTCGCATCCTGCTTCGGGGTATACTTCCACTTGATCGGGGCCCCCGGTTTTGTCAGGTCCAGGGCGTAGACATGATTGGGGTAGGAGCTGTGGACATACATCGTGGTGCCGACGACCAGCGGCGCCCCCTCATGCCCCTGGTTGGTGCCCGTCGAGAACGTCCAGGCAACTTTTAAGTTCTTGACGTTTTCAGGGGTGATCTGGCTCAAGCTGCTGTAGCGGGTGGCCGAATAGTTTTTCGCCGGGAGCACCCACTGCCCATCATCATTCTGGAGCTTGAGCAACTCGTCGTTGCCAAACGCCACAAAGGGTAGCAGGAGCATAACCAACAGGATAGACCAAAGGGTACGGTGCATGGCTATCCCTCCTCTTCTTACACAGGGTTGGCCATAACCACAAGCCGTCCTGAGGACTCGCCTCAGGACTCACAACCATTGAAAAGTAGAGAGATATGGCATTCTAGGAATAGGGGTACAGGGTTTTTCAGCCATATCTGCTCCCTTTAGAGAGTATCATGTACCATTTACCATTCTATTTGTCAAGGATTTTTTATAACGCTGTTTTGTATATCATTACTGGTTACCTTCCCCTCTGGCGATGTCTCTCATCTAAGCGGGAAAGGGGAGCAGTCAAGCAGTTTTTGATTGACTGCTAGGGACTCTCTGATAGGGTGCCCTTAGGCTTTAAGAGAAGAGAGGAAACAGTATGGAGGAGCAAACGCGGGTCCTGGAGCTGGCCGTCAGCCGAGTAGATAGCCGCTTAGCGACTCCCGACCAGAACTTCTGACAATTCCGTGGGGAGGTGGCGTCCGAGCTCGGCCAGCCCCGGGGGGGAGGTCTTCGCCGAGCTCCAGGAACTCCACTCCGAATCCGGAGCAACTTTCAGAAGTGTTAGGATTGCTCCTTAACCCTCTCGGCAGCGGCCAGTGGGGCACACGCCTTGAAGATGGGCATTCCATTCTTCAGGGAAGTATTTACGAACGGAAGAGACAGAGAGGGGAGCAGCGAGGCCGAGGCCGCAGGCGGAAAGGGTCGCCATCACCTGCTCGATCTCGGGAACCTCCTCTGAGGTCTCCCCAGGGGCACGGGCTTCGGCCATCCAGGTGAGGCGCTCTTCGAGACGCATTGTCCCAATCCGACAGGGGAAACACTTGCCGCACGACTCGTGGCGGAAGAACTCCATGACGCGGAGGGCGGCCTGGACCATACAGGTCGTCTCATCGTAAACGATGACACCGCCCGAACCAAGGAAGGTCCCCCATCCCTTGGGAGACCGGAGGTCGAGGGGCATGTCCAGGGCGGCCGCGGGGAGAAAGCCCCCGGAGACGCCCCCTATGGTAAAGGCCTTCAGGCGCCGTCCACTAGGAATCCCCCCACCCCAACCCTCGATCAGCTCGCGAGCCGTGGTGCCCATCGGGAGCTCGTAGTTGCCGGGACGGACAACGTGACCTGAAAGGGAATAGCATTTGGTGCCGGCCGCACCGTTTTTCCCAAGGGCCTTGAACCACGCCCCTCCCTTCTCCAGGATGACGGGGACCGCCGCGAGGGTCTCCACATTGTTCACGACAGTCGGCCTGCCATAGAGGCCTTCCTCAGTCGGGAAGGGAGGCTTCTCGCGAGGGTAAGGCTTCAGGCCTTCAAGGCTGTTTAAGAGCGAGGTCTCCTCGCCGCAGATGTAGGCCCCTGCCCCCCGGCGGAGATAGACGGTGAAGCCGGCCTCAGGGCCTAGGAGCCCCGCCCCCATTGCCTCCGCGATCGCCTCGGCCAGGATCTCATAGGCGGCGGGGTACTCATAGCGGAGGTAGATGACCCCGATCGTCGCCCCGACCGCGTGGCCGGCAATAGCCATCCCCTCAAGGAGCCGGTGGGGGAGGTACTCGAGGATGGGACGGTCCTTAAAGGTCCCAGGCTCCCCTTCGTCCGCGTTACACACGATGTACTTCACTGGATCCACCTGACTGGCGACCATTGCCCACTTCTCACCGGTGGGGAAGCCGGCGCCGCCCCGGCCGGCCAAGCCTGACGTGATGATCTCCTCGATGACCATTGCCGGTTTTAAGTCTCCATGGAGGAGCCGTTCGAGCTGGACATAGCCGCCGACCCTCCGGTAGGCCTTGAGGCGGGTGGGGGGCGGGTCCCGGTCGAGGTCGCGATAGACGGCCGCGATGCCTGTCTGAACCGGGAGCGGGCCGAGGCGTTCATGGGCGCCGTCCAGGATCTGGTCGTTCTCCCAGCGGGGGACGGGACGGTCGCAGCGCCCTGGGCAGGCGATCACCCGGGTGTCGTAGGCGTTGGCAGTGGGCCCGGTCATACCACCACGAGAATCACCGGCCGGGAGCCCAGCAGCCCCACGACTGCTCGCGAAAGCACAGACAGGGCCATGGCAGACCCCACGGGTGGTTATGTCCTCGGGCTTCAAGCGGAAATAGGAATAGAAGGACACGATCCCGTAAAGGGTTGCCGGCGGGATTTGCATCAGGTTGGCCACCTGGTCCAGGAGGTCCTCCGGTAGGTAGCCGTGGCGGTCCTGGATTGCATGCAGGATCGGGAGGAGCGGTGCAGGCTCCGAGCGGTACCGGAGGACCAGCTCCTCCAGGTTGGGGTCAAAGGTCTGGGTCGGTTGTCGTTCCATAGCCCGGCGCAAAAGTGGTCTGGTGACTGTTCCCCCTCCCTTTACCTCACCCCTGCGGCAGTAGGGGAACGGAGCACTGAAACAGGCCGGACGCGGACGGCACAGGCCTTGAACTCGGGGGTGAGCGTCAGCGGATCCAGGGCGCGGGAGGCAATGAAGTTGACCGGCGCCTCGTCGAAGAACGCGAAGGACATGAAGACCACGCCCTTCTGGCACTTCGTGGTGAGATGCACCGGCACCCTGACCACCCCCCGGCGGGAGGCAACCTCGACCAACGAGCCATCCTGGATGCCGTACTTCGCCGCGTCATCGGGATGGATCTCGAGGAACTCGTGAGCGATCAGCCGGTCGAATCCTTCGGCCCGCCCAGTCATCGTATTCGTATGGTAGGTCGAGAGGCGCCGCCCTGTCGTCAGCATCAGGGGGTACTCGTCGTCCAGCTCATCGGCAGGTGGAATGTAGTCGTGGAGGATCAGCCTCGCCTTGCCGCTCGCCGTCGGGAACCGATCCCTGTGGAGGAACCGGGTGCCGGGATGGTGGGGATCGGGGCAGGGCCACTGCACGCCCCCCTCGTCAATCCTGGTGTACGAGAGCCCCCTCCAGATCGGACTGATCCGGCAGATCTCGTCAAAGATCTGCGAAGGATGCGTGTAGCTCCAGCCGGCGCCGAAGCGGTTCGCAAGATCCTGGACGATCTGCCAGTCGGCCCTGGCCTCGCCGGGCGGATCCACAGCCTTCCTCACCCGGTGGACGCGCCGCTCGGTGTTCGTGTAGACACCGTCCACCTCCGCGAAGCAGGCGGCGGGCAGGACCACATGGGCCTGCCTCGCCGTCTCGGTGAGGAAGATGTCCTGGACAACGAGGAGATCCAACCGTTGGAGGGCCTCAATGGTCCTTTGTGAGTCGGTGTCCGAGACGACGGTGTTATCCCCCCACACGAGCATCCCCCGGACCCTTCCGGCATGGACCGCCTCAATGACCTCAGGCTTCTTCAGCCCGGGCACCGGGGAGATCTTCAAGCCCCACTCGGCCTCAACCTGCGCCCGGGTCTCAGGGTCGGCGACCTTCTGGTAGCCGGGGAGAGACTCGGGCATGCAGCCGACGTCCCCTGTTCCCTGCACGTTGTTCTGCCCGCGGAAGGGGTTTACACCGGCCCCTTCGACGCCCAGGTTTCCTGTGAGGAGCGCGAGGTTTCCGAGGCACTGGACATTCGCCACACCCGAGCGGTGTTCGGTAATGCCCAGGGTGTAGCAGATGGCCGCCCGTTCGGCGGTCGCGTACTCCCGGGCCACCTCCCGGATGATCTCTGCCGGGATGCCAGTGATCGGCTCGGCCCACTCGGGGGGAAACTTCTTGATGTGCTCCCGGTACTCCTCGAACCCCTCGACCCGGTCCCGGAGGTACTGTTCATCGTAGAGTCCCTCCTCGACGATGGTGTGGGCCATGGCGTTCAGGAGGGCCACGTCGCTCCCGATCTTGATCGGGAGGTAGCGGGTGGCGAAACGGACGAGGTCAATCCGCCTGGGGTCGGCGACGACCAGCTTCGCTCCCTTCCGGACGGCCCTTTTTAAGCGGAGGGCGATGACAGGGTGGGATTCGGTGGTATTCGTTCCAATGGCGAGGATGAACCTCGCATCCTCCAGCTCCGCGATTGAGTTCGTCATCGCCCCTCGCCCCAGCATGGCCGCCAGCCCGGCGACCGTGGGGGCGTGTCAGGTCCGTTGGCAGTTATCAATGTTGTTGCTGCCGATCACCCCCCTCGCGAACTTCATCAGGAGGTAGTTCGACTCGGAGGTCGTCCGCGCCGACGCCCAGAAGGCGAGGGCTTCTGGTCCGGATTCCTCCTTGATCCTCTTCAGCTTGGCTGCGATGAAGTCAAGGGCCTCGTCCCAGGAGACTTTCCTGAAGCTCCCATCTGGCCGCTTCATCAGCGGATGCGTCAGGCGTTCGGGGGAGTGGACAAAATCAACGCCGAACTGCCCCTTCACGCAGAGGGCGCCGTTCGATGAGGGATACCCCATTCGGGGCTCGGAGCCCATCAGACGGTTTAAGTGGGTGACGAGTCGGAGGCCGCAACCCGTGCCGCAGTAGGGGCAGACCGTATTGACGCGCTGGAGCGGGAGGGGATCAGCCTTGACGTTCCCCTTCCGCGGCCGGTCCGGACCATAGACGACCTGCCTCCCGGCCTCGCCGTCTCCCTGCCTGTAGCCGACGGCAAAGCCCGCCGCCTCGAGCCGCCCGAGCATCTTCCAATCGGCCAGAGCGCCCGTCGGGCAGGTGTGGATGCACTGCCCGCAGAACTCACAGGTGCTCTGCTCGAGGCTCCGCTCGAACCAGGTCGCGATGTGCGTGGTGAACCCCCGCCCACTGGCCGTCAAGGCGGTATCGCCTTGGACCTCGTCGCAGATCCGGACGCAGCGGTAGCAGTGGATGCAGCGCGAGTAATCGCGGAGCAGGAAGGGGTTGGAGTCGTCGAACTTCCGCTCCCCGCCCAGGCGGCCGGCGAAGCGTCCAGGCCGCGCTCCCCACTCCTCCATCTGGCGGTGCAGCTCGCAGAGGGTCGGTCCCAGGCGGCACTTCGGGCACTCCCCTTCCGCCGTGACCGATTCTGCCAGTTCGAGGAGCGTTCGGCGAAGGGTCGCGAGATCTTCAGCTTCGTTCTCGACCTTCATCCCCGCTGAAGCGCGGGCAACACACGAGGCCGTAGGGCGGCCGTTCACACGGACGACGCACAGGCGGCAGTGACCACCGGCCTGAAGGCGTGGGTCATCGCAGAGGCTTGGGATCCTTCCCCCGTAGCGGCGGATCAGGTCAATGAGCCGCTCCCCAGGCGTGAACTCAACCTCCTGGCCGTCAAGGGTCAAGGTCAGGCGTGGGCGAACAGGTGTCTCAGACATGATGACTCCTCCACCCCGTGCGGGTGATCTGGCAGGGAGATCACCACGCGCCGGATGGCTTGTCTGGGGTCTTGGGCATCGGCTCTTCCATCCCCGGAGAGGATGCTGTGATCACCCTCTGCTCTACGGCTTCTTGATCGGTTCCCTCTCGGGCTTGGGCTCGAAGCCGTAACCGGGGATCACCCTGCCGCCCAGCGTGGCACCAGGCTCGCCAACCTTCGGCAGGGCCCCTGGAATGGTGACCAGGTTCGAACCGGCGGGGACCCGGGCAGGGCCACCCCCATCGAGGGCAAACGCCCAGATATTGCCGGCCTTTGGCTCCGTGTAGTAGAAGATCATGTCACCGCCGATGCCCCCTGAAGGCACCACCACATACTGGATGCCGTCAAGTTCGTAGGTAATCGGGCTCCCGATGATGCCCGAACCGGTCTGGAACTGCCACAGGACTGTACCGGTGCGGGCATCCAGGGCCATGAAGTAGCCCCTCATATCCCCGGTGAAGACGAGGCCACTGGACGTGGCCAGGGCTCCGGCCCAGAAGGGGGCTGGACCCGACACCCTCCAGACGACCTTTCTGTTGGCCACGTCAAATGCCACAAAGTTCCCAAAGTTCTCGCCTGGCAGGTACTGCTGGTAATCAGCCCCAAGATACCACTCGCCCTTGGTAGGAGGCACGATCTTGTCCTCCGCCCAAAACTTCAAACCCATGGCCCAACCGTTGGACATAAAGTAGATGTAGCCAAGGTCCGGGTTGTAGGCCAACGGCTGCCAGTCGATGGCCCCTTCAAGGCTGGGGATGATCGGCGCGACCTCCGGGCCGCCCGACTGGGCGATCATGTCCGGGTTCGGGGTGGGCCGGCCGGTCTCGGGGTCAATCCCTAAGGTCCAGTTGATCCCCGGGACAACGGGCTCGGCGTAGATGAACTTTCCATTGGTCCGGTCCAGAACATAGAAGTACCCGTTTTTGTCAGCATGGAGTAAGGCCCTCACCATCCGGCCACCAAGGGTCACGTCCGCCAGCACCGGCGTGCTGATACTGTCATAGTCCCAGCAGTCCCCCGGGGTGTACTGGAAACCCCAACGGATCTTCCCGGTATCGGCATCGAGGGCAATCGTCCCCGCCGTCCACTTGTTGTCCCCCTTGCGGACGTGACAGTTCCAGGGGGCCGGGTTTCCCGTGTTCCAGTAGACCAGGTTAAGCCCAGGGTCGTAGGCCCCGGTTGTCCAGGTTGATCCCCCGCCGTACTTCCAGGTCTCGCCGGGCCAGGTCTCGTTGCCGGGTTCCCCGGGTCCAGGGACCGTGTAGGTGGTCCAGCGGAGCCGGCCCGTCTTCGCATCGTAGGCCTTGAC
The DNA here is from genome assembly GCA_964535215.1 of uncultured bacterium. Classification (GTDB taxonomy): domain Bacteria; phylum Methylomirabilota; class Methylomirabilia; order Methylomirabilales; family JACQHM01; genus JACQHM01. The sequence continues at coordinate 7,721 of CAZHST010000004.1, read as the reverse complement.
GAAGCCCCGGATGCCAAACTCGGCGCCGGCCACACCGGTGAGCACCATGTCCTTGACGACGAGGGGCGCGCCGGTGATGCTGTAGCCATGCTCCCAGTCGGCGACCTTGACCTCCCAGACGACCTCACCCGTGTCCTTGTTGAGAGCGATCAGCCGTGCATCCATGGTGCCGACGTACACCAGGTTGCCGAGAAGCGCCACGCCCCGGTTGTTGGACCCGCAGCAGTAGATGCGCTCCACATCCTTGGACAACTTTGGATCGAAGCTCCACTTCCTCACACCGGTCCTGGCATCAATGGCAAACACCCGGGATTGATCGGCCGAAACGTAGAGCACCCCATCGTGGATCAGCGGGGTCGCCTCCAGCCCCCGGTTGTCGCCGCCGGTCGCAAACACCCACACGGGGCGGAGCCGGTGCACGTTGGCGGGGGTGATCTGGTTGAGCCTGACGAAACGGTGACCATCGTAGGTACGGCTGTACATCAGCCAGTCCGAGGTGTTCCTGTCCGCGTTGAGGAGATCTTCGGAGGTCACTTCCCCTGCATGAGCCATCGAGCCGAAAAGCCCGAAGGCTATCATGAGGGCGCCCACAACCCTCCCGATGGACCGCCTTGCCATGGCCCCTTCGCCCGTCGTGTCCACGTTGGTCAGCAGCTCCAGGGAACGGTGTTCATCACCTTGTTTCCGAGACCCTTGAAACACTCCCATGGCATCCTCCCCAAACCAATACCCGGTCTTCCACCAGCCTGGGTTTCAGCTCCCCTTACCTCTCCCCCACCCCATCTTTTGGGGCAATGCTCCTCTGCCTTCCGACACTGGCCCTGCTATTCGGGCAACGGCACGAAGAACAGCTGTTTCCCCTCCCAGTCCGGCACCAGCAGGTGTTGCCCGTCCGGGCTGATGGTAATATCGGCAGCCGAGACCAGGCCCTGCACCTCGATCGGCCGAGGTTTAGCTTCCGGCGTGTCGAGCACGTACAGCTTCCCTTTGAAGTCGCTCACATAGAGCCTTCCCCTGGCGTCTCGGGCCAGCCCGTCACCCGCCCCGAATCCTCCGTTGATCTTCTGGAACGCCTTCGTCTTCAGGTCGAGCCGGTGCAGGTTGCCGGTCGTATAGTCCAACACCAGCATCCTCTCACGCCCCTCCATCAGGAGACCGTTTGGGCTCAAAAGCTGCCATGCCTCTTCATCGGTCAGCACAGTGGTGATCTTCCCGTCCTGGGTGATGCGGTAGATCGCCCCCCCACGACCCTCCCAATCACCGCTGTCCGAGAGGTAGATGTTGCCATCCTCGTCAATCTCGATGTCGTTGAAGTTGGTGATCTTGCGCGGGAACTGGGTCGAGTCCACAAGCCGCTCGACGTTGCCCTTCATGTCAATGCGCCACACCTGGCCCCGGTTGTCCGCGACGTACAGATGATCTCGCCACCAGTCAATTCCGTGCGGGTCATTCAAGCCCGTCGCAAAGGGCTGCACCTTGTCCCCCTCGACCACCCCGATGGCCCCGTCCCCATACCTCTCGTACTCCCCGACCTCGGACACGTAAATCCGCCCGTCAGGACCCACAGCGATCGACTCGGGGATCCGCACCCCCTTTATCACCTTCACCTGAGCGGCCAGGATCCCCGGGGACAAGGTGGTGGCAACGCCCATCAACAGAACGGCATGCAGGAGCAGAAAAGGTTTCTTAAGCATGGGTTCCTCCTCCTACCTGGACGGCAGGGAAAAGATTGGTATAGTATATATAATCCCTTTTCATTTTGATGTCAAGAGATAACAATAAGATAGAGTTAACTTAGTGATTTTCCTTAATAAAAACAGGTTTTAAAATGGTTTTCCTCCTCTCCAACCAAGGGGTAGAGGAGAGCCCATAGCCTAAGGCGGGAAGGGAGAGGAAACAAGGCAGGGACGGCCCGGTCAGACACTGGTGAAGGTGCTGGGGAGATCCTGCTGGAGGGCCAGCTCCGCCGCCCGGGCCAGCTCGGCGTTCCGCTGGTATCCCAGGGTGAAGACCCGGCACTGGACCTCCTTCGCCGGGATCCGTTCCAAGAGATCGGAGAGGGGTTCTTTGGCGACCTTCCCCGTCGAAGGATCATACAGGTAGATCTGCTTGTCCCCCATGGCGAGGGGGTTCAGCGGACGGCCGTCCTGGCTGGCCATGTCCACCCTGAAGGGGAGGGCTTTCAGCCCGGGAGGGAGAAAGTGGCGCATCCTCCTCTCCATCTCCTCAACGGTCAGGGGAACACTCCCCCGTTTCATCTCGAAATACGGCAGGGTGGTGCCGAAGGCCATCTTCCATTTAACCTGCCGGGAAAGGATCCTGGCCCACTCCTCCCCAAGGGCCTTCTTCTCAGGATCTCCCGAGCGCGGCCACTGCCTTACCTCCTCGATCAGGGACCAGTCGGTCAAGTCCAGGTAAGCGTCCAGGTCTTCGAGGGGATTCCTTGGAAAGATGAAGGCCAATGTGGGCCTGAAGATCTCCTTCAGATGGAGGTCAATGGCCCGGGTCGTCCGGTGGTAATAGACATTGGCGTAGAGGTAAAGTCGGGCGTTCAGGAACATGAGGAGGGCCCCCGTCCCCGCCCGGTGGAGGGTGAGGCCTTCCTGGGTGAAGAAGGTGTAGTAGAGGAGCCGCTCGAGATCCACCGGGCCGATGGCGACCCCACACATGTAGGAGTCCCGAAGGACATAGTCCAGGTTGTCCGCCGTGTAGATCCCGTTAAAGAGGGGTTTCAGGAACTTCAGCCACGGGGGAAAATCTTCTCCAGGCTGACCATCCTTTTTGATCAGATACGCCAGGTGAGTAGGGTCAATCACCTCCCCCGCCTCGAAGGGGCCGGAGGGACTCCGCCGGATGGATCGGACGATCCCGCCCAGCTTTTCCACAATGATCTGCTGCCCGAGGTCCTCATGGGTGAGGTGGAATTCGGCCAGGAAGTTGTCGTCGAAGAAGTGACCGAAGGGGCCGTGACCGATGTCGTGCATCAGGGCGGTCAGGCGGCAGAGCTCCTCGATGAAGGGGAGCGAGGGGCAGTCAGGGATGACCTCCCTTAACGAGGGGTAGAGGTGCCGGGCGAAGCGACCGGCCACATGCATGGCCCCGATCGAGTGCTGGAACCGGGTGTGCTCAGCCGAGGGGAAGACCCAGCGGGAGCTTTGGAGCTGAAAGATGTAGCGGAGCCGCTGCATCCAGGGAGAATCAATCAGGTCCTTCTCGGTCTTTTCTTCCTTCGTGAGGGGGACGGTGAAGGGGATATACCCGTGGATCGGGTCGGCGAAGAGGGCCTGCCCCTCATAAAGCTGGGCTGGGCCGGCCATGGTAACCTCCTCCTTGAGCCTTTATCTTAAAACTGATCCCCAAGGCATGCAACCAGAAAATTTCTCATCCGGCCAGCCGATCCTCGATCATGGACCGATACCTCTCCTCCGGCACGGCCCCCTGGAGCTTCGAGCGACCGTTGAAGACCACCGTTGGCACGGCGTGAATGCCCCGCCTTTCAGCCTCCTCGAGATCAGCCCTGACCGCCTGCACCACGGCCTCACCCCTCCAGTCCCGCTCCCACCGGGGGACGTCCAGCCCTACATCGCGGGCACAGTCGCAGAGGACCTGGGGGTCGGCGATGTTGCGGCACTCGACGATATGGGCCCGCTGCACCCGGTCGAACATCTCCCAGTGGGCCTCCTGTCCTCCCTGGAATTCCGCCGCCTTACACGCCAGCAACCCTGGCATGGAGAAAGGGTAAGGGAAAGGTCGGGAGCGCATGAGATCCACGTTGATGAGCTCGCCCCCGGGGTGCCTGGCGGCAGCCGCCCAGTGGGTGAGGATCTCAGCCTTTCCCGCCTCCGGACTCCCAAAAAGGCGGCGGATGGCTGCCGGATCCGGGGCGAGGGCGAAGCAACGGTGCTCCACCCGCACCTGGCTGCCATAGGCCTGGACGACCCGCTTAAGCCTCGCCGAGGCCAGAAAGCACCACACTCAGAGAACATCATGGTAAAAGGTGAGCGTTACAGACATTTCCGCGACCTCGGGTGGGTTGGCCGCTACCGGCTCAGGCTCAAAGGGCCGGGGCCATGAAAGAAGATGAGGAGGGATGCCCCGGCCAGGGCCAGGTTCTTCAGGAAATGGGCCATCTGGGTTGCCTTCATCATCGGGTCGGAAAGCCCCCAGAAACGGTGCATGATGAAGGCCGCTGGCACCAGGAAGAGGAAGAGGAGCAGGGCCCCTACCCTGACCTGATAGCCGAGGAGAACGCTCAAGCCGCCCAGGAGGAGCATGATCCCCGTGACCAGCACGGCCAGCTTTGGGGCCGGGACCTTGGCGGAGGCTGCATACTGGCTCATGCCATCCAACTGGGCGAAATGGTTGATCCCGCTCAGGATAAAGAGCAGGGAGAAGAGGATCCGGCCTAGAAGGAGAACCAGGTCCATTGGGCACCTCCTTGTGTCAGTGGAACGTCACAGCCCTTTGGGAAGGCCCCTCCCCTCCGGGCCAATCTTGTTACAAAGTGTTTGTTACTTATTTTTTGTAAGTTGAGTGTAAAAGAACAGCTCTCCCTTGTCAAGAGGCAAATAACCCGCTAGACTTTGGGCAGGTGAGAATCATGCAACCCTTCCAGCAGGTGTGCCCCTTTTACCACAAGGCCGTTGAGCTCATTGGCAAGCGGTGGAACGGCGCGATCATCCGGACCCTCCTCACAGGGCCTAAACGTTTCAGCGAGATCTTGGACGCGGTCCCGGGGTTAAGCGACCGGCTCCTCTCCGCCCGTCTGAAGGAGCTGGAGGCTGAGGGGCTGCTGGAGCGGCAAGTCTACCCTGAAACGCCGGTCCGGATCGAGTACGCCCTGACAAGGAAGGGGCGGGATCTGGAGCGGGTCATCGCCGAGCTCCAGCAATGGGCGGATCAATGGCTGGCAAAGGGGATGGCCCCCGCCCCCAGGAGCTCCAAAGGCCAGAGGGGCCGTCCATGACCTTTGAACCCTCTTTAGCCCCCACCCCGGATGCCGCTCCTTAAGGTCCCGAACCCTTTTCCCCCTTGAGCTTGACATGGAGGGGTTTCCATCCTATTGTAAGCGTAGGATGGGTGGGTATCGGTTCCTGGAGGATGTCGTCATCGCCGACGTGGCTTTCGAGGCCTGGGGGGAGGACCCCTCGGACCTCTTCGAGGCTTGTGCCAAGGCTACGTTCGAGGTCATGGTGGACCTCGATCACGTGAAGCCTATCCAATCCTTCCAGATCGAGCTCTCAAGCGAAACGCTGGACGGGCTCCTCTTTGACTGGCTGGCGGAACTTATCTTCCTGAAGGATTCCCACGCGATGGTCTTCAACCGGTTCGAGGTAAAGGTGGACCAGGTTGATGCCCAGTTTGCGCTCAAGGCGACCGTGTCGGGGGAGCCCATTGATGGAGAGAAGCTGCCGATGCGGCTGGATGTCAAGGCCCCGACCCTCCACCTGTTCGAGGTCGGGCGGAGAAACGGGGGCTGGAAGGCCCGCGTCGTTTTGGATGTCTAAAGGGTGAGATGGCCGATGATGGCTCAGGGAGTGAGGAGGTTGGAGTCATGAAGATCAACAAGATCTCGGAGGGGATCTGGGAGATCCCGAAGACGGAGAAGGAGGGGATGCTGGTCCCCGCCAGGATCTTCGCCACCGAGAAGCTCCTGAACGAGATGGACCAGGGCGTCTTCGAGCAGGTGACGAATGTCGCCTGCCTCCCCGGCATCCAGAAGTATGCCCTCTGCATGCCGGACGGTCACTGGGGCTACGGTTTCCCCATCGGGGGTGTCGCGGCCATGGACCCGGAGACGGGCGTCATCTCTCCGGGCGGAATCGGTTTTGATATCAACTGTGGGATGCGGCTGATCCGAACGAACCTGACGCTGGAGGAGGTCCAGCCGAAGCTTCGGGAGCTGGTCGAGCTTCTCTTCCGCGCGGTCCCGTCCGGCGTCGGCTCCAAAGGCTTTCTCAAGCTCTCCGAGGACGAGTTTAAAGAGGTGATGCAACAGGGAGCAGCCTGGTGCGTGGGGAAAGGCTACGGCTGGCCTGAAGATCTGAAGCACCTCGAAGAGGGGGGCTGCATCAAGGGGGCGGATCCGGAGAAGGTCAGCCGGAAGGCCTTGGAGCGGGGGATCAACCAGCTTGGGACGTTAGGCTCGGGGAACCACTACCTGGAGATTCAGGTGGCCTACCCCCAGAACATCCACGACCCTGAGCTGGCGAAGGCTTTCGGGATCGTCTACGAGAACCAGATCGTCGTGATGTTCCACTGTGGCTCCCGCGGCTTCGGCCACCAGGTGGGGACCGACTACCTCCAGATCTTCGGACGAACCATGCCAAAGTACGGGATCACGGTCAGGGACCGGGAGCTGGCCTGTGCCCCCTTCCAGTCGCCGGAGGGCCAGGACTACTACCGGGCGATGGCCTGTGCGGCCAACTCGGCCTTCGCCAACCGTCAGGTCATCACCCACCGGATCCGGGAGGTCTTCAGCCAGGTCTTCCGCCGGGATCCTCGGGAGCTGGACCTCCAGATCATCTACGACGTGGCCCACAACATCGCCAAGCTGGAACGCTTCAGGGTGGACGGCGAGGAGAAGGAGCTGCTGATCCACCGGAAGGGCTCGACCCGGGCCTTCGGCCCCGGCCATCCGGAGCTGGACCCGATCTACCAGGAGGTCGGCCAGCCGGTCATCGTGGGAGGTTCCATGGAGACTGGCTCCTATCTCCTGGTCGGGACCCAGAAGGCCATGGAGCTGAGCTTTGGCTCCACCTGCCACGGCTCGGGCCGGACCATGTCCCGGACGGCGGCCAAGAAGAAGATCCACGGGCGGGATCTCGTCAAGAACATGGAAGAACGGGGGATCTTCATCCGGGCCGCCTCCTGGGAGGGGGTGGCCGAGGAGGCCGGCTTCGCCTACAAGAACCTCTCCGACGTGGTGAGGTCCGTGGAGCTGGTCGGGATCTCAAAGCCTGTCGTGGAACTCAAGCCCATCGGCAACATCAAGGGCTAGGATGAGACCGCATGAGCCCCATGCCGAGCGCGAGCGTGACCGTCAGGGCAACCAGGACCCTGCTCTCTAAGGAAGGACAGGGGAGGCCGGAATGGGGGTGAGCATCGAACAGGCCAAAGGGGATGACCTCGACCAGGTCCTGGCCCTCCTAAAGGAGGCCGGACTCCCAACGGAAGGGGTACGAGAGCACTTTGACAACTTCCTCGTCGCCAGAGATGGGGAACGGGTCGTCGGGTGCGTCGGGCTGGAGGATTACAGCCCTTCCGCCCTCCTCCGCTCCCTGGCCATCGTCCCCGCCTATCGAAGCCGAGGGCTGGGCAAGATGTTGACCGAAGCGATCCTCAAAGAGGCCCGCCGGCGGGGCATTAAAAAGGTCTTTCTCCTGACGGAGACGGCGGAAGAATACTTTCCGAGATTCGGCTTCAGGGCGATCACCCGGGATGAGGCCGATCCTGCCGTGAAGCAGTCGGTCCAGTTCAAAACGGGCTGCTCCGAAAAGGATGTCTGCATGCGCCTCGACCTCCCCTAAACGATCTTCAAGCTGATGGCGACCCCATCCCGGAGGGGGATGATGATGGTGTAAAGCTCCGGCGAGCTGTACAGGAGCTTCGTGTACTCCTTGACCCCCCGGGTGCTGGCCTCTGTCGGGTGCTCCTCCAGGACATTGCCGTACCAGAGCACGTTGTCCGTGATCAGAAGCCCTCCTTTCCTGAGACGGGGG
>CAZHST010000003.1:0-139356 GCA_964535215.1 uncultured bacterium | reverse complement strand
GAGGGGGGCAGGACCGTCGGGGCGGGGGTGGTGACGGAGATCTTGGCGTAGGGTCAGCGGGGCTAGGGGACCGTCGAGGCCGGCATCGTCGGAGATTCTCGAGTTGTTGACAGATCCGACGCTCAAGGACCGGATGTTGGAGCTTGGACCTCTGACCTCGGATGGAACTATGGAGAACCAGCGGATCAGGATCAAGTTGAAGGCCTTCGATCACCGACTCCTTGACCTGTCGGCCAAGGAGATCGTCAGCACGGCCGAACGGACCGGGGCGAGGGTCTCGGGACCTATCCCCCTGCCCACGGCCATCAGCCGCTACACCGTCCTCCGTTCGCCTCACATTGACAAGAAATCGCGGGAGCAGTTCGAGATCCGGGTCCACTCGCGCCTCATGGACATCCTGGAGCCTACCCCTCAGACTATTGATGCCTTGATGCGCCTCGATCTCCCCGCCGGGGTGGACGTGGAAATCAAGGTCTAGCATCTCTTGCATAGGTTCAAAAGGGTTTTTACCGAGGATATGCGACGATGGCCATAGGATTGATCGGCCGGAAAGTAAGGATGACGCAGGTCTATGATGGCGCCGGACGGGCTGTCCCGGTGACCATCATCGAGGCCGGACCTTGCCCCATCGTCCAGCGGAAGACGAAAGGGGTGGATGGTTACGAGGCCCTTCAGCTGGGGTTCTTGATCGAGCCTAAAAAGGGGCGGATCAAGAAGCCGATGAAGGGGCATTTTGAGCGGGCGAAGGTCCCTTATCTCCGGTATCTACGGGAGATCCGGATAGAGGAGGCGGATGGGAGGTATCAGGTGGGGCAGGTTTTGACCGTCGAGCTCTTCTCCGAGGGGGAGTACGTCAAGGTGACCGGCACCTCGAAGGGGAAGGGCTTTCAGGGCGGGATGAAACGTCACGGCTGGATGGGTGGACCTGCTTCCCACGGCGCCATGTTCCACCGGGAACCAGGCTCCATCGGTGCTTCCTCTTTCCCCTCCCGGGTCGTCCCGGGCCACCATATGCCAGGCCGGATGGGTGGGGATCGGGTGACCGTGAAGGGTTTGAGGATCATCAAAGTGATCCCAGAGCGGAACCTCCTGGTGGTCAAAGGGGCGGTCCCAGGACCCCCGGGAGGGATCCTGATGGTTGTCAAGGACGAGCGCTATGCCTCCCCTGCTTGATGTGGTTGACATGGAGAATCAGAAGGTCGGCCAGGTCAGTCTGGACGATGCCGTTTTCGGCGCCCCTGTGAAACCCCATCTCGTCCACGAGGTGGTGGTGATGCAGCTTAAGAACCGCCGTCAGGGAACGGCCAGCACCAAGCGCCGTTCCGAGGTTTCAGGCGGTGGGAGGAAACCTTGGCGGCAGAAAGGGACGGGCCGCGCCCGTCAGGGGAGCATCCGAGCGCCCCAGTGGCGTCATGGTGGTATCGTCTTTGGCCCGAAGCCGCGGGACTATTCGTATCTGGTTCCGAAACCTGTCCGGCGAGCAGCCCTCTGTTCGGCTCTCTCGGCCAAGGTCCAGGAGGGAAACGTTATCGTCCTGGATCGTTTGACCCTAGAGCGGATCAGCACGAAGGCTTTCAGGAGGATCCTTGGGGCCCTAGGAACCGGTGACAAGAAGACCCTTGTCATCCTTCCTGAGAAGGAGGAGACCATCTCCCTTTCGGCCAGGAACCTCCCCAACGTGAAGATCCTCCCGGTCAAGGGCTTGAACGTTTATGACGTTCTCTTGCATGAGAAGCTGGTTGTCACCCGGGAGTCCCTTCCCCTGATCCAGGAGGTTTGGGCGTCATGAAGGATCCCAGGACGATCATCAAGCGGCCCCTCCTGACCGAAAAGGGGACCCTTTTGAAGGAGCAGGCGAACCAGTACCTCTTTGAGGTGGCGAAGGACGCGAACAAGCTTGAAATCGCCCGGGCGATCGAGGCGGTCTTCCGTGTAGATGTCGTAAGCGTCAACACGATATCGATCAAGGGAAAAGAGAAACGGCTGGGGAGGTTCGTGGGGCGAACCTCCGATCGGAAGAAGGCCGTGGTGACGATCCGGGAGGGACAGAACATCGAGTTTTTTGAAGGCGTTTAAGCACTGGGGCTGGTTGCTAGTGACCAGTGATTTGTGCTTGATTTTTTACCGGCTGCTGGCTGCTAGCCATACGGGAGCGAAACGATATGGGCATCAAAGTGTATAAACCCACATCCCCGGGCCGCCGGTTCCAAACGGTTTCGGATTTCTCCGAGATCACGAAGCGGGAACCGGAGAAGAGTCTGCTGGTGCCGCTCCGGAAGACAGGAGGTCGAAATTCTCAAGGTCGCATCACCTGTCGGCATCATGGTGGTGGGCATAAACGGATGTATCGCTTGGTCGACTTTAAGCGGGACAAGATCGGTATCAGCGCCAGGGTAGTCTCCATTGAGTACGATCCGAATCGTTCGGCCAGAATCGCCCTCCTGCACTACAGGGATGGGGAAAAACGGTACATCCTGGCCCCTCTGACCCTTCAGGTGGGTGACATCGTTATGGCCGGGCCCGAGGCGGAGATCAGGACGGGGAATGCCCTCCCGCTTCGGAACATCCCGGTTGGGACGATGATCCACAACATTGAGTTGAAGCCGGGGAAAGGCGGGCAGCTTGTCAGGAGTGCAGGGGGGGGTGCCCAACTCTTGGCAAAGGAGGGGGGCTCGGCCCTGGTCAAGCTCCCCTCCGGGGAGATCCGGAAGGTAAGCTTGGAGTGTATGGCTACCATCGGCCAGGTGGGGAATCCCGACCACGAAAATGTTTCCATCGGCAAGGCGGGTCGGCGCCGGTGGCTTGGGATCCGGCCCCATGTCCGAGGGGTGGCCATGAACCCCCACGATCATCCTCTGGGGGGAGGGGAGGGAAAGACCTCGGGGGGTCGCCATCCGTGTAGCCCTTGGGGCAAGCCTGAACGGAAGACCCGAAAGAAGGGAAAGCTTTCGGACAGGGACATCGTGAAACGCCGGAAATAGGGAAGTCCTTTGTAGGGGAGGGAAGAGCGTGGCTCGGTCGTTGAAGAAGGGTCCCTATGTGGATCCAAAGCTTCTGGAAAAGGTCCAGGAGATGAATCGCCAACGGGAAAAGAAGGTGATCAAGACCTGGTCGCGCCGTTCCACCATCCTGCCGGAGTTTGTCGGCCATACGTTTGCCGTGCATAACGGCAAGAAGTTCATCCCTGTCTACGTCACGGAGCAGATGATCGGACATAAGCTCGGCGAGTTCGCCGCCACCAGGACGTTTCGGGGGCATGGAGGCGCGACGGCCAAAGCAACGGCGCTGAAGTAAGGCGTCGGTGAGACCCTTAACAGGGAATGCTTGAGGTTGACGATGGCAGAGGCAAGAGCCGTTGCCCGGTATGTTCGGGTCCCACCTCGCAAGGCGAGATTGGTCATTGATCTGATCCGGGGCCGCAACATTAATGATGCCTTGGTAGCTGTTCGCTTCACCAAGAAGCAGGCCGCACGGATTATCGAGAAGGTTCTCCGATCGGCCATGGCCAACGCCCAGCACAATCATGGGGTGAAGGATGTGGATCGGCTCTTCGTCAAGGAGGCCTTCGTGGATCAGGGCCCGATGCTCAAACGATTTCAGCCAAGGGCCATGGGCCGTGTGAACATGATCCGACACCGGACAAGCCACATTACCGTCGTTCTAGCCGAGCAGTAATTTCCGTTGGAGGGAAGCGTGGGACAGAAGGTTCACCCGATCGGGTTCAGGCTGGGGATCACCAAGCCCTGGTTATCGCGGTGGTTTGCCGCGAAGGGGTATGCCGATCTTCTCCTGGAGGACATCAGGCTGCGGCGGTATATCAAGGAGAGACTCTACCACTCTGGTGTCTCCAAGATTGAAATTGAACGGAAGGCGGATCAGGTCAGGATCATCATCCACACGGCCAGACCTGGGATCATCATCGGAAAGAAGGGGTCGGAGGTGGAGCGGCTCAAAGCCGAGCTCGCCACCATGACACGGAAGCAGATCCAGCTGGACGTGGTTGAGGTCAGGAAGGCCGAACTGGACGCTCAGCTCATCGCTGAGCAGGTGGCGATGCAACTGGAGCGGCGAGTTGCCTTCCGAAGGGCCATGAAGAAGGCTGTCCAATCGGCGATCCGAATGGGGGCCCAAGGGGTGAAGATCGCGGTGGCTGGCCGATTGGCCGGGGCGGAGATCGCGCGGACCGAGTGGTACCGGGAGGGAAGGGTACCCCTCCAGACCTTACGGGCTGATATCGATTACGGCTTGGCTGAGGCTCATACCACCTTTGGGGTCATCGGGGTAAAGTGCTGGGTCTTTCGAGGAGAACTCCTCCCTGAGGCCAAGGCCGGGTCGGAGGTGGAGGAACCTGCCCCCGTTCGGGAACCGAGGCGGGGCCGAAGGGCAAGGGCCTGACTTTGGGGAGATTGAAGGGATGCTGCAACCCAAGCGGACGAAGTATCGAAAACAGCAGCGGGGAAGGATGACGGGAACCGCCTCCCGGGGAAACACCCTGGCGTTTGGCGAGTATGGCCTCCAGGCGTTGGAGCCTGGATGGATTTCCAACCGGGCCATCGAGGCGGCCCGGCGGGCCATCGCGCACTATGTGAAGCGGGGAGGAAAGATCTGGATCCGGATCTTTCCTGACAAGCCCATTACCAAGAAGCCGGCAGAGACCAGGATGGGGAAGGGGAAGGGAAACGTCGAAGGGTGGGTGGCGGTGGTCAAGCCTGGGCGGATCCTGTACGAGATGGGGGGGGTTCCGGAGGCGGATGCCAGGGCAGCCATGCGCCTGGCGGCCTACAAGCTCCCGATCGCGACCAGGTTCATTATCCGGTCTATGCCGGGAGGATAAGATGAAGGCCAAGGAGCTCAGGGAGCTGACGTTGGAGGAATTGGAGCGAAAATTGGACGAGTTTCGAGAGGACCTTTTTAAACTGAAGATGCGAAAGGCTGTCGGACCCTTGGAGAACCCGGCCCGCCTCCGCCAGCTCCGGCGGGATATCGCTCGTGCGGAGACGGTGAAGCGGGAGCTTTCCCGAAAGCCAGCGGCTGGTGAAGGGAGGGGGTCCCGATGACGCCCGCGAGGGGTCACCGCAAGACGTTTGTGGGCCAGGTCGTGAGTGATAAGATGCAGAAGACCGTCGTCGTGGTGGTGGAGCGGTTGGTCCGTCATCCGAGGTATGATAAAATGGTAAAACGGCGGTCGAAATTCAAGGCCCACGACGAGGGGAACCAGTGTCGGGTTGGGGATGTCGTGAGCATCATGGAGACCCGTCCGTTGAGCAAGGATAAACGGTGGCGGGTGGTGGAGGTCTTAAAGAAGGCTGTTTAACCTTGCGGCGAGGTTGTGAGGATTAAGCCATGATTGGTCTTCGTACCATCTTGGAGGTGGCCGATAACTCCGGGGCCAAGCGGATCGCCTTGATCAAGGTCCTTGGGGGATCGGCTAAACGGTATGCCAGGATCGGGGATATCATCGTAGGGAATGTGAAGGAGGCTGTACCAGAAGGTGCCATCAAGAAGGGTGATGTGGTGAGGGCTGTCGTGGTCCGGACGGTCAAGGAGCGTCGACGTCCGGACGGCTCCTACATCAAGTTTGATCAGAATGCCGCCGTTCTTTTGAACGAGCAGAACAATCCGATCGGGACCAGAATCTTCGGTCCGGTGGCCAGGGAGCTCAGGGAGAAGCAGTTCACGAAGATCATCTCCCTCGCTCCAGAAGTGGTTTAACACCCGTGTCGGGTTCCGAGTTTTAAGTCTGAACCGTCCTCCGACTTGGCTCTAGGGTCCTTGGAATCGAGGGGGAAGAAATGGGGGTGGGGCATCGGCTGGCCGTCAAGAAGAATGATCTGATCGAGGTCATCGCCGGGAAAGATAGAGGGAAACGGGGGAGGGTCCTGAGGATCATCCCAAAGACCCAGCGGGTCCTGGTGGAGAGGATCAACATTGTCAAACGCCATACGAGGCCTGGTCGGATCAGCCAGCAGGGGGGTATCCTGGAGAGGGAGGCCCCTATCTCCATCGCCAACGTGATGTTGGTCTGCCCGAAGTGTGACCGACCTACCCGGTACGGGAAGGCCATTCTGGCTGACGGCAAGAAGGTCAGGGTCTGCAAGAAGTGTGGTGAGGTGATCGACTAGGAGGCTAAGGGCGGTGGCGGAGAAGGCGAAGGCACCCAAAGGGGCGAAACCGGTGGCTGTTGAGGAGATCCCGGCGGTCCCGCCCCGTTTGAAGGAAAGGTACCGTAACGAGGTTGCACCAGCCTTGATGAAGCGCTTCGGGTACAGGAACTTCTTCCAGGTTCCCAGGCTGGTCAAGATCGTCATCAATATGGGTTTGGGAGAGGCCATTTCGAATCCAAAGGTCATCGACGCGGCCGTTGAGGAACTCATGGCCATCACCGGCCAGCGTCCCATCGTGACCCGGGCGAAGCGATCGGAGGCGGGGTTTCGGCTCAGGAAGGGGATGCCCATCGGGCTGAAGGTGACCCTCCGAGGGGATCGGATGTATGAGTTCCTTGATCGGTTCCTCAACGTGGCCCTCCCCAGGATCAGGGACTTCCGGGGTCTCTCCCCTGATTCCTTTGATGGCCGGGGGAACTACAACCTGGGAATCAAGGAGCAGCTCATCTTCCCCGAGATCCGCTACGACAAGGTGGATATGGTGAGGGGGATGGACATCGCCATTGAGACCACGGCCTCGACGGATGAGGAGGCCCGGGCGCTGTTGGAGCACCTTGGTTTCCCATTTAGGAGATAGTCCCCGGGTGTTGTCACCGAACGATGAACGGGTAACCATGAATCCTCTTCTTTTCCCCTGAGAGCGTACGATGGCGAGGAAGGCCCTAAGGATCAAAGCCGAACGGGAGCCCAAGTTCAAGGTGCGTCGCTATCACCGGTGCCCTCTCTGCGGCCGGCCCCGGGGGTTCCTCCGACGGTTTCAGATGTGTCGGATCTGCTTCCGGAATTTGGCGCTCAGAGGCGAGATCCCTGGTGTGACGAAGGCCTCCTGGTAGCCCTGCCTTTGAAATCCACACGGGAGGGAAGGTGGAAAGGATTGACCCCAATACGCTTTCCTTGATCGAACGGGTTGTCCACATCAACCGGGTTGCCAAAGTGGTCAAGGGTGGACGACGGTTCCACTTTAGCGCCCTGGTGGTTGTGGGAGACCAAAACGGCCATGTCGGGGTAGGCTTGGGGAAGGCCAACGAGGTTCCTGAAGCGATCAGGAAAGGGATCGAACAGGCCAAAAAGAACTTAGTGAGGATCCCTTTGATTGACGGTACGATCCCTCACGATGTGATAGGGGAGTTCGGGGCCGGTAAGGTGATCCTTAAACCGGCCTCTCCAGGGACCGGGCTTGTGGCTGGGGGGGCTGCTCGCGCCCTCCTGGAGGTGGCAGGGGTCCGGGATGTCCTCTGTAAATCCTTGGGCTCCGATAACCCCCACAACGTCATCAAAGCGAGCTTGGAAGGGCTAAAAAGTTTGCGGTCGCCGGAGGAGGTGGCGAAGAGCCGGGGGAAGGAAGCGGCCTAATCTCCAACCGGTGTTGAGCTGTCAGATCTCCCTTTGGGAAAGTGGGCGTGGCAATGAAGCTTCATGAGCTGAAGCCGGTTCCAGGATCGCGTCATCGGGTGAAACGGGTGGGCCGTGGCCCGGGTTCCGGCCATGGAAAGACCGCGACCAAAGGCCACAAGGGCCAAAAGGCTCGATCTGGAGGGGGGAAGCCTGCATGGTTCGAGGGCGGGCAACTCCCTCTCCACCGACGGGTGCCGAAGCGGGGGTTCCGGAGGCCCTTCCGGCCCGTCTACGCTGTGGTGAACGTGAAAGATCTTGAGCGCTTTGAGGCTGGTGCTCAGGTGACGCCTGAGCGCCTTAAGGAAGCCGGGTTGGTCAAGCGTCTCGATCATGGGGTGAAGATCTTAGGCAAAGGGGAGATTGGCAAACCTCTCCACGTCATCGCCCACAAGTTCAGCCGTTCGGCGGAAGAAAAGATCCAACAAGCCGGCGGCACCATCGAGGTTCTCGAGAGATGATCGAAAGCATCGCGAACATCTTCCGGGTTCCGGAGCTTCGGAACCGGGTCCTCTTCACGGTCATGATGCTGATCGTCTATCGGATCGGGGCTCACATCCCGACCCCGGGAATCGATGCCCACGCCTTGGCCGCCTTCTTCCAGCAGCAGGCTGGGACCCTCTTCGGTTTGGTTGATCTTTTCTCCGGCGGGGCGCTTCGCCGCCTGAGTGTCTTTGCCTTAGGGATCATGCCCTATATCAGCGCCTCCATTATCCTCCAGCTCCTCACGGTGGTGGTCCCGACGTTGGAGAAACTCAGCAAGGAGCCGGAGGGGAGGAAAACGATCACCCAGTATACCCGTTACGGGACCGTGGCCCTTGCGGCCATCCAGGGCTTGGGGATCGCCGTCGGCTTGGAGAGCATGAGGGCCCCAACAGGCGAGGTGGTCATTCCCTTCCCAGGATGGGGATTCAGGTTTCTGGCGACGGTCACCTTGACGACGGGGACCATCTTCCTCATGTGGCTTGGGGAGCAGATCTCTGAGCGGGGGATCGGGAACGGGATCTCCCTTTTGATCTTCGCCGGGATCGTCGTGAGGATGCCTGAGGCCATTGTGAACTCCTTCCGGCTCTTAAAAACCGGGGAGCTTCGGGCATGGATCTTCCTCCTGCTTCTCATCCTGATGGTCCTCATCGTGGCTGGGGTCATCGTCATGACCTTGGGGCACCGCCGGATCCCTGTGCAATACGCCAAACGCGTCGTGGGCCGGAGGATCTACGGGGGCCAGAGCACCCATATCCCTTTGAGGGTGAACACCGCGGGGGTCATCCCGGTCATCTTTGCCTCCTCCATCATCGTGTTCCCGGCCACCCTGGCCCAGTTTATCAAGCACCCCTGGATGCAGGCCCTCTCCCAGATGCTCTCCCGGACCTCGCTCCTCTACCTCCTCCTCTACGGGGGGTTCATCATCTTCTTCACCTACTTCTATACGGCCATCATCTTTAACCCGGTGGATGTCGCGGATAACATGAAGAAGTACGGAGGGTTCATCCCTGGCATCCGACCCGGGGCGAAGACCGCCGAGTTCATCGAGAGGGTCTTGGATCGGATCACCTTGGTTGGGGCCATCTATCTTGCCCTGATCTCGATCCTGCCGGAGATCCTCATCGCCTGGTGGAACGTCCCCTTCTACTTTGGCGGCACCTCCCTCCTCATCGTGGTCGGGGTGACGCTGGATACCGTGCAACAGGTGGAGGCCCACCTCCTCATGCGCCACTACGAGGGCTTTTTGAAGAAGGGCAAGATCCGTGGACGGTTCAGTTAGGAGCAGACATCAGCCCTGAGCCTCTAGACCGTAGGAGAGGGTTGAAGTCCTTTAGGGTCTTTAAGATGAGGTTGACCTTACTGGGGCCGCCTGGGGCGGGGAAGGGCACCCAGGCCGGATTGCTGAAGGAGCGGTACAGGATCCCCCAGATCTCGACGGGTGACATCCTCCGTCAGGCGGTCGCCGAGGGGACGCCTTTAGGGGTTCAAGCTCGATCCTACATGGAGAAAGGCCTGTTGGTTCCCGATGAGGTAATCATCGGGATTGTTCGGGAGCGTTTGAAAAAGCCCGATTGCACCAACGGTTATGTCTTTGATGGCTTCCCCCGGACGGTGGGACAGGCCCAGGCATTGGAGGCGATGGCCGAGCCTTTGGATCATGCCCTAAGCCTTGAGGTTCGGGAGGAAGAGCTGATCAGGCGCCTCACAGGGCGGAGGGTCTGCGAGGCGTGCGGCGCCCTGTTCCACGTCTCTTGTCGGCCTCCTCGGAATCCCGGGATCTGTGACCGGTGTGGGGGAAGGCTCGCCCAACGGGATGACGATCGGGAGGAGACGGTTCGGAAGCGCCTCGAGGTGTACCGGGTTGAGACCGCGCCCCTGGTGGATCACTACGCCCGAAGGGGAGTCTTGAGGAAGGTGGAGGGGCATGGCACGGTCCGGGAGGTCTTTCGTCGGATCCTCGAGGTCCTGGAGGGAGAGGAGGCCTGTCAGCGATGATCATCCTCAAAGCCCCCTGGGAAATCGAGCTGATCAGGAAGGCCTCCCGCATCGTTGCGGAGGTCCTGGTCGAGCTTCGTACGCTTGTCGAACCGGGGATCACCACCCTGGAGCTTGATGCCTTCGCCGAGGCCTCCCTCCTCAAGCGAGGGGCCAAGCCTGCCTTCAAAGGGTACCGGGGCTATCCGTATACCTTGTGTGTCGCCGTCAACGAAGAGGTTGTCCATGGCCTTCCCGGGAAGCGCAAGCTCCGGGAGGGGGACATCGTGGGGTTAGACCTCGGGGCCGTCGTGGATGGCTACTACGGCGATGGCGCCGTCACCGTCCCTGTGGGGAAGATTTCTGAGGAGGCGAGGCGGTTGATGGCCGTGACGGAGCAGTGTCTCAAGGAGGCCATCTTGAAGGCCCAGGTGGGGAACCATCTCTCCGACATCTCCCACGCGGTGCAATCCTACGCCGAATCCCACGGCTATTCGGTGGTGCGGGCCTTCGTGGGACATGGGATCGGTCGCTCGCTGCATGAGGAGCCCCAGGTCCCCAACTTTGGTCCCAGGGGGCGGGGTCCCATCTTGAAGCCCGGTATGGTCCTGGCCATCGAGCCGATGGTTAACATGGGCGCGCCCGGTGTCCACATCCTGGACGACGGCTGGACGGCGATCAGCGCCGACGGGTCCCTCTCAGCCCACTTCGAGCACACGGTGGCCATCACAGAGCGTGGGCCGGAGATCCTGACGACCATGGACTCCAATGGGGATGGTGAGTAGCGGATGCGGAAGGTGAAAGGTCCAGCGCCCAAGACGAGGGAGAAGGGTGGGATTCGGAAGGAGGAGGCGATTGAGGTTGAGGGGACGGTCGTTGAGCCCCTTCCCAACGCCATGTTCCGGGTAGAGCTGGATAACGGCCACAGGGTTCTTGCCCATATCTCTGGCAAGATGCGGATGAATTTCATCCGGATCCTCCCCGGGGATCGGGTGCTTGTTGAGCTTTCCCCTTACGATCTGACCAGGGGGAGGATCATCTACCGAAAATAGCCATCGGTGAGCGGGGTGGTCATGAAGGTTCGTTCATCTATCAAGCCGATTTGTGAGAAGTGCAAGATCATCCGTCGTGCAGGGGTCTTAAGGATCGTCTGTGCAAACCCGCGTCATAAACAGCGCCAGGGATGAGTTCAACAGAGGAGGGTGAAGGTGGCACGGATCGCGGGGGTCGATCTGCCGCGGGAGAAAAGGGTAGAGATTGCCCTCACCTACATCTATGGGATCGGTCGGTCCCTTTCCCAGAGGATCCTGGCCGAGGCTGGGGTCAGTCCAGATGTTCGGGTCAAAGATCTCTCGGAGGAGGAGGTCACCAGGCTCCGCCGGGCCTTGGAGGGTAAGTATCAGGTGGAGGGAGATTTGCGGCGTGAGGTTGCCATGAACATCCGGCGCTTGATGGACATCGGCTGCTACCGGGGCCTTCGGCATCGACGCGGTCTTCCCGTTAGGGGCCAGCGGACCAGGACCAACGCCCGGACCAGGAAGGGGCCCCGTCGAACGGTTGGTGTCAAAAAGAAGAAGGAGAAGGAGTAGCGAGCACCGGCAGAATCCTGAAAGGGAAGGCCTTTACCTTAGGACATGGACCAGTAATCTGGAGGGGGGAGAAGAGGCGTGGCGAGATATCGTGCATCGGTCTGCCGGCTCTGTCGAAGGGAGGGCATGAAGCTCTTCTTGAAAGGCGATCGGTGTTTCACCCCTAAGTGCGCGATTGAGAGACGGAACTACCCTCCTGGAGAACACGGGCAGCGCCGGGTGAAGTTGACCGACTACGCGCTCCAGCTTCGTGAGAAGCAGAAGCTGAAAAGGATTTATGGGGTGCTGGAGGTTCAGTTTCGGAAGTATTTCGAGATGGCCGAGCGTCAGAAGGGTATCACGGGAGAAAACCTGATTAGGCTCTTGGAGTCCCGGCTGGATACTGTTGTCTATCGGTTGGGCTTCGCGTCTTCCCAGGCCCAGGCCCGACAGCTCGTCCGCCATGGGCATTTCCTGGTGAACGGCCGAAAGGTGAACATTCCCTCGTACCTCCTGAAACCTGGAAGCGTCGTGGAGGTTCGACCCAGAAGTCGGGAGATGGTCGCCATCGCCGGGGCCATCGAGTCGGCCAAGAAGCGACCTGTCCCTTCCTGGCTGGAGGTTGACCTGCAGAACTTCAGGGGGGTCTTCAAGGCCCCACCCTCGAAGGAGGAGCTTCCCGTTTCCGTCAACGAGCAACTCGTTGTTGCCCTTTACTCTAAGTGAGGTACCTTGCGGAGGTTGTTTGATGGTTCAGCGATTCAAGGGTTTCCAGAAGCCCAAACGGCTGGAGTGTGAGTTGGAGACCCTTACCAGTACCTACGGGAAGTTCATCGCCGAACCGCTGGAGCGAGGCTTCGGCATCACCTTGGGGAACTCCCTGCGCCGGGTTCTCCTCTCCTCCATTGAAGGGGCGGCGGTCACCTGGGTCAGGATCAGCGGTGTCTCCCACGAGTTTTCCTCCATCCCTGGGGTTCGGGAGGATGTGACGGATATCCTCCTGAACCTGAAGCAGCTCCGGGTGAGGCTCTACGGGGATCAACCGAGGCTCCTGTCTCTGAAGGCGGCGGGGGAAGGGGTTGTCACCGCTGCCCAGATCGTCGCCGGTCAGGACGTGGAGATCCTGAATCCAGAACTTTACATTGCAACGCTGGAGAGGGAAGGGAGGCTTGAGCTGGAACTGGAGGTTCGGAAGGGACGGGGGTATGTGCCGGCGGAGCGGAACCGGTTGGAAGGCATCCCTACCGATGCCATCCCTCTTGATGCGGTGTTCTCTCCGGTGACAAAGGTGAACTACCAGGTGGAGGATACCCGAGTCGGCCAGGCGACCGACTACAATAAACTGATCCTGGAGGTCTGGACAGACGGCTCGATCCTTCCCCAGGATGCCGTGGCCTCGGCGGCCAAGATTTTGAAGGACCACCTGACCGTCTTCCTGGGGATCGAGGAGGAAGCGGAGGAGGGGGAGGAAGCCATCGACGCCGAGCGGGAGCGGTTGATGGAGAAACTCCTGCGTCCCGTTGATGAGCTGGAGCTCTCGGTCCGGGCGGCCAACTGCCTCAAGAACTCTAACATCAGGTGGATCTATGAGCTGGTGCAGAAGAGTGAGGCCGAGATGCTCAAGACGAAAAACTTCGGCAAGAAGTCCTTGAACGAGATCAAGGAGATCCTTTCGGGGATGGGGCTCAGCTTGGGGATGAAACTGGAAGGATTGCCTTTAGAGACCCTGAGGAGAAGGGCTGAGAAGGGGACCAAGTAATCGAGGGCTCGGCTGCAGAAGATCCTTTTGCCGGACCTTTAGAGGATGAGAGACTATGCGGCATCGGAAAACGGGGAGAAAGCTCGGTCGGACCACGGCTCATCGTGACGCCCTCTTTCGCAACCTGGTGACCTCCCTTTTCCTCTACGAGAAGATCATCACCACCGTTGCCAAAGCCAAGGAGCTTCGGAAACTGGCCGAGGAGATGATCACCCTGGCCAAGAGAGAGGATCTGCATGCCAGGCGGCAGGCGGCAGAGGTCATTAAGGATGAGGCCGTCCTGAAGAAGCTCTTCGATGACATAGGGACCCGCTACAAGGATAGGAACGGCGGCTACACCCGGATCACCAAGCTCGATTACCGGATGGGGGATGGGGCTCCTTTGGCTGCCATCGAGCTTGTCGAGTTGAGGGAGGGGACTGGGGCGGCTAAGCTCACGGCTGGAGAGGAGGCCAAAAAGCCGAAGGGTTCCCGGTGGCGGCGACGCTTCAAACGGCGTGAGAAGCCCCCCCAGGAGGAAGCCTCGAAGGGGGTCCCGGCCAGGGAAGGGGCCTCCGATGCCTCCTGACTGATCAGGAGGGTTGGCGATGACCATAACTATCCCTTACGGGAAGGACGATAAGGTCAGTGTTGAAGTGCCCGATAAGAATGTGGCGCAGGTTATTTATCCAAATAAGGTAAAAGTCAGCGATGAGGCTACGACCCTGCTCAGGGCCATCGAGCGGCCGATAAAGTCAAAATCGTTTGGGGATTTCCTCAAAGATGCCAGGGATGTGCTCTTTATCGTCAACGATGGGACCAGGCCAACCCCTACCGCTAAGATCTTTGATACAATCTATGACAGGATAAGGAATCAGAACATCACGATCCTCATCGCTACCGGTGTCCATCGGGCACCGACGGAAGATGAGTACGAGTTCATCTTCGGTAAGTACTACGATGAGTTCAAGGATCGGATCTGTGTCCACGACTGCCGCAAGACCCAAGACATGGTTTACATCGGGACTTCGAGGAGCGGCACGGAAATGTACATCCATAAGTTGGGGATGGCCGCTCAGAAGATTGTCATCCTCGGTTCGGTTGAACCTCACTATTTTGCCGGTTATACTGGTGGCCGCAAATCCTTCTTGCCAGGCATTGCCTCATATCAAACGATTGAGCAGAATCATAGGCATGCCTTAAAAGCTGGGGCCAAGGCATTGGCCCTTGATGGAAATCCGGTGCACGAAGATATGATCGATGCTTTGAAGGCAGTTGCCGATAAAGAGATATTCTCGATCCAGACTGTGCTTGATGCCAAAAGGCGCATTTACGGTGCTACGGCTGGTCATATCCACGATTCGTTCTATGGGGCCGTTGGCAAGGCTAGCGAGGTTTTCTGTGTGAGGATTAAAGAAAAGGCCGATATCGTTGTTTCGATTGTTCCCTACCCGATGGATGTTGACCTCTACCAGTCCCAGAAGGCGCTCGATAACGGCAAGCTCGCCTTGAGGGAAGGTGGCATTCTCATCATGGTTTCTAGGTGTCGGACCGGTATCGGCGAGAAGGCCTTCTTTGAGCTCTTGTCTAGCGTGAAGACTCCTCAAGAGGTCCTGGCCAGGGTTAACAGCGAATTCAAACTGGGCTGGCACAAAGCGGCCAAAATGGCCGAGATCGCTACCTGGGCTGAGATGTGGGGGGTGACCGACTTAAACGATTCCGATCTATCATCAATCTTCATCAGGCCTTACCACGATGTCCAGACAGCGATAAATGACGCGATCAGGAAAAAGGGCGGCGATGCCAAAGTTCTTTTCTTGATGGATGGTGCGATAACCGTGCCGGTGAGCGGGTGAGGGGCAATTAGGGGATTGCCATGTCGAGGATCGGAAGAAAGCCCATCCCGCTTCCATCAGGGGTGGAGGTGGGAGTCGAAGGGCAGAGGATCTCGGTGAGGGGGCCGAAAGGTTCCCTGAACCTAGAGGTTCACCCCCGCATGACCGTGAAGATCCAGGACAGCTCCCTCCAGGTCGTCCGGCCGACGGATGCCCGGCAAGATCGGGCCCTTCACGGATTGACCAGGACCCTTCTGGCCAATGCGGTTGAAGGCGTGACCAGGGGTTTCGAGAAGCGCCTGGAGCTGTTTGGGATAGGCTACCGTGCCCAGGTTGACAAGGGAGCCCTGGTGTTACATCTTGGCTACTCCCATCCTGTGCGCTACCCTATCCCGGCGGGGGTCTCCATCAAAGTGGAGGGGACCAACGTCATTGTCGTCTCTGGGATTGATAAGCAACTGGTTGGCCAGGTGGCGGCGACCATCAGGGGATTTCGGAAGCCAGACCCCTATAAGGGCAAGGGGATCCGGTACGTCGGGGAGATGATCCGTTTGAAGCCCGGCAAAACTGGAGCTAAAGGATAGTCCGGCTTCTCGAGGAGGCAGATGGCTGAGGGAAAATCACCAAAGGCACGGGCAGGGACCAAAAAACAGCTCAAGAACATCACCGAGGCTGTTGCGCACATCCAGGCTTCCTTTAACAACACCATTATCACCATTACGGACCTCAAAGGGAACGTCGTCACATGGGCGAGCGCCGGCAGCGTTGGGTTCAAAGGCTCTCGGAAGAGCACCCCTTATGCCGCCCAGGTGGCGGCTGAGGAGGCTGCCAAGAAGGCCATGGCCCATGGGGTCCGGGAGGTGCGGACGTATGTGAAGGGGCCAGGGGCTGGTCGGGAGGCAGCCATTCGCTCCCTCCAGGCCGCTGGCCTCAAGATTACCATGATCCGGGACGTCACCCCCATCCCTCATAACGGCTGCCGTCCCCCCAAGCGTCGCCGCGTCTAGAGATCGAGCAGCAAGCGTCGAGCTGGAGCCCTCTTCTCCGAAGGGCTTGCAGCTTACGACTCGAAGGTCTCTTTTGGAGGATGAGAGGTCGGATGGTGGCGTTCTCCCTTCCCACAGGCTTCGTCCTGCCGAAGATTGCCCATTGGGACCAACCGAGTCTCTCCCAGACTTTTGGGCGGCTGGTCGTCCAACCCTTCGAACGGGGACTCGGCCTCACCATCGGTAACACCCTGCGGAGGATCCTTCTGTCCTCTATTGAAGGGGCGGCGGTCACCTCCCTCCGGATTGTTGGGGCCCCCCATGAGTTCTGTTCCTTAAGGGGGGTGGTGGAGGATGTGACCGACATTGTGTTGAACGTGAAGGCCCTCCGTCTCAAGGTCCATACCGATCGCCCCAAGACCCTCTACCTCAAAGCTGCTGGGGAGGGTAAAGTTTTCGCGGGGAAGATCCAGCCGGATCCGGATGTGGAGTTGATGAACCCCGACCTTTACATCGCCACCTTGGATCGGGATGGGTCCCTTGAGATGGAGATCGAGGTCCGAAAAGGCCGGGGCTATATTCCGGCCGAACGCAACAAGCGGGAAGGGGCTCCTATCGGCGTGATCTTTGTTGATTCCAATTTTTCCCCGATTCAGAAAGTGGCCATTAGGGTAGAGCCGTTAAAACCCGGCGATCTGTTACACCGGGAGAGGCTTGTCATGGAGATCTGGACCGATGGCAGTGTAAGCCCTCCTGAAGCCGTGAGGGAGGCGGCGGCCATCCTGGACGACCAGCTCCAAATCTTCTTAGGGGTCGAGGAGGAGACGGAGGTGGTCGAGGAACGGGAGGCCAAAGAAGCCCGCCAGCAGCTCTACGCCACGTTGCGGAAGAGTGTGGAGGATCTGGAGCTCTCCGTCAGGGCGGCGAATTGCCTTCGGAACTCGAAGATCCGTTTCCTTTACGAACTGGTCCAGATGAAGGAAGCCGACCTTCTCAAGATGCGGAACTTCGGTCGGAAGTCCCTGAAAGAGCTGCAGGGGGTCCTAAAGGAGATGGGTCTCTCTCTGGGGATGCAAATTCCTCAGGATTTCTGGCAGAGCCTGAAGGAGGAGACGACGAGGACGGACCAGACGGCGGAGGGGGCCTTCCCGGCTAAAGAGTTGCTCTGATCTCTCAGGGGGAAGGTAGCGGACAACAGCGAAGGGGGAGGTCAGGTATGAAGCGGTACGAGGTTTCCAGGATCCGAAATGTCGGGATCGTAGCCCAGGTCGGTGCGGGAAAGACCTCCCTCACCGAGGCCATCCTCTATGTCGCCGGGGCTGTCAACCGACTGGGGAAGGTCGAGGAGGGGACGACCACGACGGACTTCGATGAGGATGAGATCAAGCGAAAGACGACCATCAGCTCCGCCTTGGCCTTTTGCGAGTGGAAGGGTGGAAAGATCAACATCCTGGATACTCCTGGGGCCTCCATCTTCTTGGCGGATGCCCAGATCTGTCTCCGGGTAGTTGATGCGGCGGTGGTTGTCGTGCACGCGGGGTCCGGGATCAAGGTCCAGACCGAGAAGGTCTGGACCTTCGCCGATGCTTCCCGCCTCCCTCGTCTCATCTTTGTGAGCCATCTGGATCGCGAGCGGACGGATTTCACCCGGTCCCTGGAGGACATCCGCAAGAACCTCTGCCCCACGGCCATTCCTGTTCAGATCCCCGTTGGAAGCGAGGCCTCTTTCCGAGGGCTGGTAGACCTTGTCCAGAACAGGGCCTATATGTTCCAAGACGGGGCTTCCGGAAGGTTCACCGAGGTTGAGATTCCGGACGACTTGCAGGCCGAGGTGGAGGGGGCCAGAGCCGCCCTCCTGGAGGCGGTGGCCGAAGCAGACGACGAGCTCCTGGAGCGGTACCTTGAGGCCGGGACCCTCTCGGAGGAGGAGCTTCGTTTGGGGCTTCGCCGTGGGACCTTAAATGGGAAAGTGGTCCCTGTCCTGTGCGGATCGGCGATCAAGGTCATCGGGATCCAGCCCCTTCTCGATTTCATCCTCGACTATTTCCCTTCGCCCGCTGACCGGGAGGCCGTCCAAGGGATCGATCCCAGGACAGGGGAGCAGGTGGTGAGGGCTCCCAGGGAGGACGAGCCCCTCTCGGCCTTGGTCTTTAAGACCATTGCCGATCCTTATGCCGGGAAGATCTCCCTCTTTCGGGTCTGGTCTGGGGCTCTCACCCCGGATTCCGTGGTGCTGAACACCACCAAGGGGGTGAAGGAGCGAATCAGCCAACTGGTGACGCTCCGGGGGAAGCAGCAGATCCCTGTCGAGGGGATCTCCGCAGGGGACTTGGGCGCCGTGGCGAAGCTCAAGGAAACGGGGACTGGAGATACCCTCTCCGATGAGAAGCATCCGATCCGGTTCGATCCCTTCCCGATTCCAAACCCGGTCATCGAATACGCCATCGAGCCCAAGGCGAAGGGGGACGAGGAGAAGATCAGCCTGGCCCTCTCCCGCCTTCAGGAAGAGGATCCCACGCTGAAAGTCCGTCGAGATCCCCAGACCAAGGAGATCATCATTGCGGGGATGGGGAAGCAGCATCTCGAGATTATCGTGGAGCGGCTTAAACGCAAATTCGGGGTTGAGGTGGCCATGAAGACCCCCAGGATCCCGTACAAGGAGACAATCCACGGGGAGGCATCGGTCCAGGGCAAATATAAGAAGCAGACGGGTGGCAGGGGTCAATACGGTGACTGCTGGATCAAGCTGGAACCCCTCCCCCGAGGAGCGGGATACGAGTTTGTCAACGCCATCGTCGGCGGTGTCATCCCCAAGCAGTACATCCCGGCGGTAGAGAAAGGCATCCTGAAGGCAATGGAGGAGGGGGTGCTGGCAGGCTATCCTGTGGTGGATACGAAGATTACCCTTTATGACGGCTCCCATCATCCTGTGGATTCATCGGACCTGGCCTTCCAGATCGCCGGATCGCTGGCCTTTAAGAAAGGCTTCATGCAGGCCAACCCTGGGCTTTTAGAGCCTATCATGCACGTGGAGGTGATCGCTCCCGATGAGTGCATGGGGGATATCATCGGCGATCTGAACGCGCGGCGGGGGCGGGTCCTGGGGATCGAGGCCAGAGGGAAGTCCCAGGTGGTCAAGGCCTTGGTCCCCTTGGCCGAGATGCTGGAGTACGCTCCCCAGCTTCGATCCCTCACCGCCGATCGGGGTGATTACACCATGGAGTTTTCCCATTACGAGGAGGTCCCTTCCCACATTCAGGAAAAGATCATTGCTGAGGCCAAACGGGAGAAAGAGGGCAGGGAGGAGTAGGCCTACCGGGGCTGCCTTTGAGGGGGCGTGAGCGTCGTTTCCTGGCAGGGGGTTCCTAGGAGGGGGGATGGGTTGGGGGGATGATCCCTGGCGCATGGGGTGGTGACTTTTCCCTTGCGGTGGGTCGGATGATGTGGTATTATCCTTTACGAGTGGGCCGTTGCCCACTCTTTCTTTTATCAAGTGTCTTTTAGGGCGATGAGGGATTCTTCTGAGCTGATTGGGCGGATCAGGGCGCTGGCTCAGCCTCTTGTGGAGGCCGAGGGGTTGGAGCTGGTCGGGGTGGAGTTTCAACGGGAGAGAAGGGGGTGGGTCCTCCGCCTCTACATTGACAGAGAAGGCGGGGTCACATTAGCCGATTGTGAAGTAGTTTCCCACCAGTTGGGGGATCTCCTCGACGTGCAGGATCTGATCGGCCACCCTTATACGCTGGAAGTCTCCTCCCCCGGGTTGGATCGGCCACTGACCAAGGAGGAGGATTTTATCCGCTTCGCCGGCCGGCTCGCGAGGGTCACCACGGTCCAGCCTCTAGAAGGCCGTCGCAGGTTCCTGGGGCGCCTTAAGGGTGTTCGCGAGGGACAGATTCTGCTGGAGAAGGGGGATGGATCGGTGGTAGCCATTCCTTGGGATGCCATTGCCAAGGCCCGTCTTGAGATCGAATTGTAAGCGGGGAGAGGACTGCCGGCTTGCCCCTTGGGGAGGATTGAAGGAGGCGTTACGATGGATCTGCTCCAGGTCATCGAGCAGGTCGGGCGCGAGAAGGGCATCGGGAGAGAAGTTTTGATTGATGCTGTGGAAGCGGCTCTGCTTTCGGCCTCTCGCAAAGCCCTTGGCACCGCGCTCGATCTTCAGGTGGACTTTGACGAACGATCCGGGCGCTTCAAGCTTTACGCGGTGAAGAAGGTTGTCGAGCACCCTACCAACCCCAAGCTGGAGATCTCCCTCGCGGAGGCCCTGAAGCTGAACCCCAACGCGAAGCTCCACGAGGAGGTGAAGGTTGAGCTCCCGGCCCAGGGCTTTGGCCGGATCGCCGCCCAGACGGCCAAACAGGTCATCATCCAGAGGGTTCGCGAGGCAGAGCGGGAGGGGATCTACCAGAGCTTCAAGAGCAAGGAAGGCGAGCTGGTGAACGGCGTGGTCCAACGGGTGGTGAAGGGGAATGTGATCGTGAGTCTGGGGAAGGCTGAGGCGATCCTCCCCCCCCGGGAGCAGCTCCCTCGGGAGGATTACCGGGTTGGGGACCGGATCCGGGCCTATGTCTTGGATGTCAAGAAGACCCCTAAAGGATCCCAGATCATCCTCTCCAGGACCCACCCGGCGTTTCTGATCAAGCTCTTTGAAGTCGAGGTCCCGGAGATCCTCGAGGGGATCGTCGAGATCCGGGCAGCGGCCCGGGAGCCAGGGGAGCGGGCCAAGATCGCCGTCCGATCCCTGGACCCGAATGTCGATCCGGTAGGGGCCTGTGTGGGGTATCGAGGGCAACGGGTTCAGGCGGTCGTCAGGGAGCTGGGCGGCGAGAAGATTGACATCATCCCGTGGAAGGAGGATCCGGTGGCCTTTGTGAAGAATGCCCTCGCCCCTGCCGAGGTCGAAAGTGTAACCGTTGATCAGGAAGCCCATGTGTTGAAGGTTGTCGTGGCTGACGATCAGCTCTCCCTGGCCATCGGCAAGAGGGGGGTGAATGCCAGGCTGGCGGCAAAGCTTCTCGGGTGGAAGGTTGATATCAAGAGCCGAAGCGAGCTTCGAGGAGAAGCTCTGCCTCAAGCTTCTGTCCCGGCGATGGAGCCGGAAGGTTTGCCGGGGGAGTCCGGGGCAGGCCAGGAGGCGTTCCCACCCCTCTCCAGGACCGGGGGGGAGGAGGTCCTGGCCCTCCAGAACCTCCCCGGGGTTGGGGAGAAGCTGGCCGCTCGTTTAGTGGCCGCCGGCTTTGGCAGCGTTGAGAAGCTCGCCTCCACCTCCCTAGAGGATCTTTGCCAGGTTGAGGGGATCGGCGAGAAGACGGCCGAGAAGCTCCTGGCGGCTGCTAAGGCTGCCCTGTCAGCCCAGGGGGCGTAGATGTTCCATGATAGAGGATGGGTGGGTGGTGTTCAGCGAGGATCGAACCCCGAACCTCGAACGGCGATCATCACCGCTTCGAACCTGTGTGGGCTGTCGAGCCGTGAAGGCAAAGGAGGAGTTGATCCGCTTCTACGTTTCTCCAGGCGGATCCCTGGGGATTGACCTCACCGGGAAAGGGGGGAGGGGAGCCTACCTTTGTCCGAAGAGGAGCTGTTTGGCGTTGGCCCTCAAGAGGAAAGGGTTTCAGCATACCTTGGGAGCGGATCTGAAGATAGCGGGGATGGAGGCGATCCTTGAAGCCTTGAGGGCGGAGGTTCAGAAGAAAATCGTTTCCCTGGTAGGGTTGGCCCATCGGGCGAAGAGGCTGGCCATCGGAGTTCCTGCGGTGGAAGGGGCCCTCCGCGGCAGGGCCGCCCGTCTTGTGCTCCTGGCAAAAGATGGGGGAACCATGGATTCTTCCCCCCTCGAGGTTGAAGCCGCAAGGCAGGGTGTGCCTATTCTGACCCTTCTCACAAAAACCCAACTGGCGGAAGCTGTTGGTCGGATGAGCCGGGTGGTCGCGGTGAAGGATCCTCGCTTCGCTTGTGGTATCCTCCAGTATGCGGGGAAAGTCCCCCAGGGGGAGGCCCAGGAAGGTGATCGGCGGTAGGTTGTCCAAGAGGAGATAGGTGGAGTGGCAAAGAAGCGAGTGAACGCCCTGGCCCGAGAATTAGGGATCACGAGCAAAGAGGCCCTGGAGTATCTCCACCGGGCCGGGTTAGAGGTTAAAACTCATAGCAGCAACGTGGACGAGGAAGTCGCCCGCGAGATCCTGCTCAAGGCCTTGGGGAAGCCCCCGGTGCCGGGATCAACCGTTCCGGGGTCTCCCGTCCCACCGGTTGCGGCTGAGGAGGTGCCTTCAAAGGCCATCCCGTCAGGACGGCCAGAGGAGGCTGCCCCACTCCCTAAAGTCCGGCGCCCCAGGGAGATCCCCGGGCGGGAAGAGGTCCCCGTTTCCGTGGAGACGCCCTCGGCCGTCCCTGGGGTTCTCGTTGAGGCTCCCCCGGCCGAGGTGAAACCGACGGCTCCGGCCCCTCCCGCTCCGGAAGCCAAGCCGGTCGTCCAGCCGGTGCCTCCATCTCCGGTGAGGGCGGAACCCATCGCCTCCCCGCCTCCAGGGCCGACCATCGAGGTCCCTCGGAAACCGATCCTTCGGATCTCTGAGGCCATCACCGTTAAGGAGTTGGCCGAGAAGCTTCAGGTGAGCGGAAGCGAGGTGATCAAACGGCTCATGAGGATAGGGGTCATGGCCACCATCAACCAGTCCATCGACCCCGGGGTGGCGAAGAGGGTCGCCGATCAGTTTGGGGTTGAGGTGGAGGTGACCCCTCTCGAGGAGCTCCTGGAGATCCCTGAAGAGGTCGAAGAGCCTGAGAAGCTCCGGTCAAGGGCCCCTGTAGTGACCATCATGGGTCACGTGGATCACGGAAAGACCACGCTTCTCGACGCCATCCGCCAGACCAATGTCACCGCCTCGGAGGTCGGCGGCATCACCCAGCACATTGGGGCCTACGAAGTCGAACTCCCCCCTGATCCCTCAAAGGGGTTTCAGGGAGGGAAGATCGTGTTTCTCGATACCCCTGGTCATGAGGCCTTTACCGCCATGCGGGCCAGGGGGGCGCAGGTAACAGATCTTGTGGTCCTGGTGGTGGCCGCCGATGATGGGGTCATGCCCCAGACCGTCGAGGCCATCAACCACGCCAAAGCCGCCGGCGTCCCGATCCTGGTGGCTATCAACAAGATCGATAAACCGAACGCCGATCCCAATCGGGTCAAGCAGCAGCTTGCTGACCTGGGCCTGGTACCGGAGGAATGGGGTGGTCAGACCATCTTTGTAGAGGTCTCGGCCAAAAAGCGGATGGGCATTGAGAACCTTCTGGAGATGCTCCTCTTGCTGGCGGAGATCCAAGAGTTGAAGGCGAATCCTTTCAGGGCGGCGAGGGGGACCGTCATCGAGGCGAAGCTGGACAAGGGCCGGGGCCCGGTGGCGACGGTCTTGATCCAGCAGGGGACGCTCCGGGTCGGTGATGCCTTCGTGGCTGGGTTTCAACATGGAAAGGTCCGGGCCTTGATCAGTGACAAGGGGAGGAGGATGCATGAGGCTGGTCCGTCCACGCCGGTGGAGGTGCTCGGCTTCTCGGATGTTCCTGTGGCTGGCGATCTCTTCATCGCGGTCTCGGACGAGCGAAAGGCACGCCAGATTGCCCTCGCCCGTCGGCAGAAGCACCGGGAAGAGGCCTTGGCAGCCGCCCAGCAGCCCCGCCTGACGTTGGAAGACCTCCATCGGAGGGTCAGGGAGGGGGAGATTAAGGAGCTTCGATTGATCATCAAAGGGGATGTCCAGGGCTCCGTTGAGGCCCTCCGGGATGCCCTCGAGCGGCTGAGCACCGAAACGGTAAAGCTCCGCATCCTCCACAGTGCTGTCGGGGCCGTCAGTGAAAGCGACGTCATGCTGGCCTCTGCCTCCGATGCGGTCATCATCGGTTTCGGCGTCCGGGCCGATCCCCAGGCCCAGCGTCTCGCCGAGGTCGGGCATGTCGAGATCCGTCTCTACAACGTGATCTACGATGCCGTTGCCGAGGTGAAGGCGGCCATGGAGGGGCTCTTGGAACCCACATACAAAGAGCGGGTCGTGGGGAGGGTCGAGGTCCGGGCCCTCTTCCAGGTCCCAAAGGTGGGGACGGTCGCCGGTGGTTACGTGTTGGACGGGAAGGTGGTGAGGGATGCCTCCATCCGGCTCGTCCGGGACGGGCGGGTGGTCCACGAAGGGAGGATCGCCTCCTTAAAGCGGTTCAAGGAGGATGTGAAAGAGGTGGGGAGCGGGTACGAGTGCGGCGTAGGGCTTTTGAACTTCAGCGACATCAAGGTGGGTGATATCATCGAGGTTTACGAGCTGGAGGCCGTTGCCCCGAAACTCTAAGATCACCGCTGTTTGGGGTGGGGTGTTCGACAACGATCTAGGGGTAAGATGACGGTCGGGACGTGTCTGGTGGAACTGCAGATTCCTGCCAACGCCTCCCTGAAGGGGAAGCGGCGGGTCTTGAAGAGCATCAAGGACCGGGTCCAGAGCCGCTTCAACGTCTCCATCGCCGAGGTAGACCGCCTCGAGGAGTGGCAGCGGGCAACCTTGGGGATTGCCTGTGTGGCGAACGACCGTCGCCTGGTTGATGAAACCCTCAGCAAGGTCATTGATCTGATTGCCACTTCCCCGGAGGCCCTTATCCTCGACTACGAGATCGATTTCATCACCCATTCCTGAGGCACTTTCAAATCTGGAATCCTGGGGGCGAGAGATGGCGCATCCATCCTATAAAAGGGCCGAACGTGTCGGAGACCTCCTGCGGGAAGAACTCTCCTTCCTCCTCCTGTACAAGGTACGGGATCCCCGCATCGGGACCTTAACCATCACCCGCGTGACGGTCAGCGACGACCTCCACCTGGCCCGGGTGTATGTTGCAGCACCGGCTGACCAGGAGGCGAGGAAGCGGGTGCTGGAAGGCCTGGAGAGGGCGGCCCCCTACCTCCGGGGTGAGCTGGGAAAGAGGCTCTACCTCCGTCGGATCCCGAGGCTCTCCTTTCTCGCCGACGATTCCCTGGAGTACAGTCTGCACATCCATGCCCTCTTGAGGGGGCTGAAGGAGGGGCGGGAGGATGGGTGAGGTTCCCCAGGCGATCCCCGCAGCGCTGAAGGCGGCTCCTTCAGCGGCCATCCTCTCCCACATTAGCCCTGAGGCTGATACCCTCGGCTCGGCCCTGGCCTTGTATCTCGCCCTGAAGGATCTGGGGAAGGATGTTGCCCTCTACAATGCCGATCGTATCCCGTCCCGTTTCCTTTGCCTGCCTGGAGCCGAAGCGATTGTCCGGGTCTCCCGGCTCCCTCGCCCCTTTGACCTCTACCTGGTGGTGGATTCCAGCGATCTAAGAAGGGTGGGAGGGCTTTTGGACGATCGGCCTCCTGGGGGGATCGTGATCAACATTGACCACCATCCGTCCAACGAGCGTTTCGGTGACCTGAACTGGGTGGAGCCGGCCGCCTCCTCAACCGGGGAGATGATTTACCGGCTCCTCTGCACCATGGCGGTTCCCATCTCGCCCGAGGTGGCCACGAACCTCTATGCGGCGATCCATACGGACACCGGCTCTTTCCGCTTCTCCAATACGACACCCTCAGCCCTCCGGGCGGCTGCAGACCTTTTGGAGCGGGGGGCGAAGGCCGGAGAGGTGATCGAGGGGCTCTACGAACAGCAGAGCGAAAAGACCCTTAGGTTCCTTGGAAAACTGCTCCTGGAACTGGAGCGGAGCGAGGACGGGACCATCGCCCATTTCACGATCGGCTCGTCGGAGTTAAAAGCGGCAGGGATCGAGATGGCGGAGACCGATGGCTTCATCAACTACCCCCGGTCTCTTCAAGGGGTGAAGGTCGCCCTCGCCTTTAAGGAGCTTTCCCCGGGGCTTGTCAAGGTGAGCCTCCGTTCAAAGGGGCAGGTGGATGTGGCGAAGATCGCTTCCCTCTTTCAAGGGGGGGGCCATCGGAACGCGGCGGGATGTCTCCTCTCCGGCGGCCTCGCCGAGGTCAAGGAGAGGGTGCTGGCCGAGGTGCGTAAGGCCTTGAACGGAAGCCAGTGACCACGGATTGACGGCGTCATGGTTGGCACTGAAGGAAAGGCACGGGCTGCGGAGATCAGCGGCGTCCTGAACGTCAACAAGCCGGCTGGGATCACCTCCCACGATGTGGTGGATGCCGTGAGGAAGCTCCTTCAGATCAGGAAGGTGGGGCATACGGGAACCCTGGACCCGATCGCCACAGGGGTCCTCCCCTTGTGCGTGGGCCGAGCGACCAAGATCGCCCAGTACCTGACCCAGGCCGATAAGGAGTACCTCATCACCATGCGGCTGGGGGTCACGACCGATACCTTGGATGCCGATGGCAGGGTTTTGAGCCAGGTGGAGGATTTTGACGTCGAGCCCGAGAAGCTTGAGGAGACCCTGCGGGGGTTTGTGGGGGAGATCCAGCAGATCCCCCCGCTTTTCTCGGCAAAAAAGGTGGGAGGGGTCAGGCTCTACAAGTTGGCCCGTCGGGGGGCAGAGGTCGAGCGGAAACCCGTCACGGTCAAGGTGTACGAGCTGAAGCTCCTCGGCTACGAGCCGCCCTTTGTCCGTATCTTGGTCCGCTGTTCGAAGGGGACCTATGCCCGGGCCCTCTGTGACGACATCGGCAAAGCCTTGGGGTGCGGGGCGCATCTCGTGGCCTTGAGCCGGACGAAATCCGGTCCCTTCGACATTAAAGATGCCTTGACCTTGGACCAACTCAAGGAGCGGGTTATGCAGGGTCGCCTGCACGAGGTCCTGATCCCGGTGGATGAGGCCCTTTCCTTTCTCCCCGCCATCCGGGTGTTGCCGGAGGCGGCGCGGGCAATCCTCCATGGTGCCGCCATCCCGGCTTCAGCCGTTGTCAGCTTTCCACCGGGGTTGGCAAGGGGGGAGGTGGTCCGGATTCTGGGATACCGGAAGAAGCTCCTCTCCTTGGCCAAGGTCAGGCTCCCCTCGGAGGAGTTCGAGGGGGGTGATCCCCGGAAGGTTGTCTTGACCTCCGTCAGGGTGTTCCAGGACCTATGATCGTCATCGAGGACATCGAGACCGTTAGAGGGGAATTCCCTTTTGTGGTGGTAGCGGTCGGGACCTTCGATGGCGTGCACCTGGGCCATCAGGAGATCCTTCAGAGGGTCATAAGGCGTGCCCGGGAGAAAGGGGGGACGGCCTGTGTGTACACCTTTGCCAATCATCCCCTGGAGATCCTGGATCCAAAGCGCTGCCCCAAGTTGATCACCCCTTTAGAAATAAAACTCCAGATCCTCAAGGCCTTGGGGTTAGACCTCTGCGTCGCGCAGAAGTTCACGGCCACCCTCGCCGCCACCTCCCCTGAAGCCTTTGTGAAGGAGATCCTGGTGGAGGGCCTCCATGTGAAGGAGGTTTGCGTGGGCTTTGACTTTGCCTTCGGCAGGGATCGGAAAGGGGATACGGCCCTTTTGAGGAAACTCGGAAACGCCTTCGGGTTTGGGGTCGAGGTCATCCCGCGGGTGACGATCGGGGGGCAGGTCGTCTCCAGCACCCTGATCAGGGGTCTTCTTCAGAGAGGAGAGGTCCGAGAGGCGTCCAGGTTCCTGGGCCGTCCCTACATGGTGAGGGGGTGTGTCGAGCGGGGGTCTGGGAGGGGGAAGGGGGTTGTCGGGTATCCCACGGCAAACCTCACCCCACCGCCTGATCTCCTGATCCCGGATGGGGTCTACGCCGGCAAGGCCGCCGTCAAGGGGCGCCTCCTGGATGCCCTGATCAACGTTGGGTGGGCCCCTACCTTTGGCGGGGAAGCCAGAAGGGTGGAAGCCCATCTCCTGGATCCTCCTGGGGAGGAGTTGTACGGTGAGGAGTTAACCCTTTTCTTCCTCGGGTGGATTAGGGAGGAGCGGACCTTCCCGGGTCCTGAAGCGCTTCGGGAGCAGATCCGACGGGATTACCAAACCGCCCAGGAACTTTTGGCGGGGGTTGAGACTTCAGCCTGGCAAAAATGGGCTTTACAGGCGTAATGACCTTGTGCTAACTATAAAGCGGGCCTTCAGCTATTAGGGATTAGCTATCTCTGCTGAAGGCTGACGGCGAACGGCTGGCCGCTGAACCTTATTATTTAAGGAGGGGTGGGTGGCGAAGGATTTCGACAAGGCCGAGCTGATCGGCCAGTTCAAACGGCATGAGTCTGATACCGGTTCTCCGGAGGTCCAGATTGCGCTTCTCACCGAGCGGATCAACTACCTCACCGAGCACCTGAACGTTCACAAGAAAGATCACCATTCCCGGCGGGGACTCCTGATGCTCGTCGGGAAGCGAAGGAGGCTCCTGGATTACCTCCGGCAGAAGGACTATCAGCGCTACAAGAGTCTCGTCGAGAGGTTAGGGTTGAGGAGATGAGTTACCGGGTCGAGCGTACCATCAACGGGACGACCTTTTCCATCGAGACTGGTAAGGTGGCGAGGCAGGCCGATGGAGCGGTCTGGGTCCGTTACGGGGAGACAATCGTCTTGGTCACGGTTGTGGCTTCAAAGCAGCCGCCAAAGGAGGGGGTGGACTTCTTCCCGTTGACCGTTGATTACCAGGAGCGGATGTACGCGGCAGGTCGAATCCCGGGAAGCTTCTTCCGAAGGGAGGGGCGGCCCCATGAGCGGGAGACGGTGACCGCCCGCCTGATTGACCGGCCTATCCGTCCCCTTTTCCCCAAGGGCTACAAGCAGGAGGTCCAGATCATCGGGACGGTCCTTTCCTTCGATGGGCAGAATGACCCTGATATCCTGGCCCTGGTGGGGGCCTCGGCTGCTCTGACCGTTTCCCCGATCCCCTTCAACGGGCCCATCGGGGCCCTCAGGGTGGGGAGGGTCCAGGGGAGGTTCATTTTGAACCCGACTTACGCCCAGCTCGAGGAGAGCGACCTGGACCTGGTCGTGGCGGGGACCGAGGAGGCCGTGGTGATGGTGGAGGCAGGGGCCAAGGAGGTACCGGAGGAGGTGGTCCTCCAAGGCATTGACGAGGGGCACCGTTCGTTAAAGATCCTCATCGAGATGCAGCGGGAGCTGGCCCAGGCGGTGGGTGTCCAAAAGGCCCCTTTTGTCTCCCCGGAGCCAGATCCGGACCTCGTGAGACGGGTTGAGGATCTCTACCGGGGGCCGATCCGGGAGCTGGTCCTCATCCTGGACAAGGAAGAACAGAAGGTGAGGCGCCAAGAGATCCTGAATCAGCTCATGGAGACCTTTGCCGAAGAGCCTCCCGAACGGAAGCTCCAGGCCAAGGAGGTCCTGGAGGAGATTGAGCGGGAAGAACTTCGTCGTCTGATCTTAGAGGAGGGGCGCCGGCCTGATGGACGGAGGCTGGACGAGGTTCGCCCCATCACCTGCGAGGTAGGGGTGTTGCCCAGGACCCACGGTTCGGCCCTCTTCACCCGGGGTCAGACCCAGGCCTTGGTAACGACGACCCTGGGGACCTCTGAGGACGAGCAGAAGCTGGATGACATCGAAGGGGAAGGGACGAAGCGCTTCATGCTCCACTACAACTTTCCCCCCTTCAGCGTGGGGGAGATCCGGTTCTTGAGGGGCCCGGGACGGCGGGAGATCGGTCACGGGCTCTTGGCCGAGCGGGCCCTCTCGCAGGTCCTTCCTTCGAGAGAGGCCTTCCCCTATATCGTCCGCCTTGTTTCCGACATCTTGGAGTCGAACGGCTCCTCCTCGATGGCAACGGTCTGTGGGGGGTCCCTGGCCCTGATGGACGCCGGCGTCCCGGTGAAGGCGGCGGTCGGTGGGGTGGCCATGGGCTTAGTCATGGGCAAGGACCGGTATGCCATCTTGACGGACATCATCGGGTTGGAGGATCACCTGGGGGATATGGACTTCAAGGTGGCCGGGACCAGGACGGGGATCACGGCCCTCCAAATGGATATCAAGGTCCCCGGCATCACCGTGGAGATCATGGGGAAGGCGTTAAACCAGGCCAGGGTTGCCAGGCATCATGTCCTGGACATCATGGACCGGACCCTTTCAAAGCCCCGGCCTGAGATTTCCAAGTATGCCCCAAGGATCATCACGATCCAGATCCCTGTGGACAAGATCCGGGAGGTCATCGGTCCTGGGGGCAAGATGATCCGCTCCATCATCGAGCAGACGGGGGTCAAGATCGACGTTGACGACAGCGGCCGGGTGGAGATCGCCTCCACGGATGAGGCGGCAGCCCAACGGGCCCTGGGGATTATCAGCAAGATTATCGAGGTCCCCGAGGTCGGGAAGGTCTACCTCGGCAAGGTGGTGAAGATCATGGACTTCGGCGCCTTCGTGGAGATCCTCCCGGGGACTGATGGTCTCCTCCACATCTCCCAGATCTCGGACCAACGGATCCGGCGGGTGGAAGATGTCCTCTCCGAGGGGGATGAGATCCTGGTCAAGGTCATTGAGATTGACAAATCTGGCAAGATCCGTTTGAGCCGGAAGGAGCTTCTGAAGGGTGGGGCGACACCGGGCGGCAGGAAGGAAAGGGGTGAGATCCATCGCTAAGACAAAACTCTACCATCGTGGGCTCCTCTCGAATGGCATGGTGGTCCTGACCGAACGGATGCCCCATGTCAAGTCCGTGGCCCTCGGCGTCTGGGTGAACGTGGGGTCCAGGGACGAGCCGGCGGAGAAGGCGGGGATCTCCCACTTCATGGAGCACCTCCTCTTCAAGGGGACGGAGAAGCGGAGCGCCGAGGAGATTGCCAAGACCATTGATGCCGTGGGGGGGACTCTCGACGCCTTTACCAGCCGGGAACAGACCTGCTTCTACGCCAAGGTGTTGGGGGAGCACCTCCCGTTGGCCGTGGACCTCCTCTCGGACATCCTCCTCCACCCCCGGTTGGACCCCCAGGATATCGAGCGGGAGCAGAAGGTGGTCCTGGAGGAGATCAAGATGGTCGAGGACACCCCCGATGACCTGATCCATGACCTCTTTACCCAGGCCATCTGGGGGGATCACCCGCTGGGGAGGCCGGTGTTGGGGTTCAAGGAAACCCTCTTGAGCATCACCCGGGAGGATGTCCTCCAGCACATGAAGTCTTTCTACCAGCCCGATCGGATGATCGTCGCCGCCGCCGGGGATCTGGACCATGGACGCCTGATGGACCTCCTGGAAGAGGCCTTCAAGGAGTTCAGGGGAAGGGCCGTCCCCGTCAACTCAGGCCCTCCCACATCCCGTCAGGTTGAGGTAAACGGGGCCCGCGACACCTCCCAGGTCCACCTCTGCCTTGGGGTGGAGGCCCTCCCTTATGCCCATGAGGACCGCTATGCCCTCTACCTCTTGAACGCCATCCTGGGCGGGGGCATGAGCTCCAGGCTTTTCCAGGAGATCAGGGAGAAACGGGGTCTCGTCTACTCGATCTACTCGTATCAGTCTTCCTACCGTGATGCCGGTCTCCTGGTCGTCTACGCCGGATGTAGTGCCGAATCCTTTGGCCAGGTGGTGGAGTTGATCAAGGCCGAAGGGCGAAGGCTGAAAGAAGAACCCGTTGATCTCGACGAGTTCAAGCGGGCCAAAGAGCAATTGAAGGGAAACCTCCTCCTGGGGTTGGAGGGGACGAGCAGCCGGATGACCCGCCTTGCCAAGATGGAGCTCTACTTTGGACGGTACTACGATCTGGAGGAGATTATCCAGGGGATCGAGGAGGTGACCCCGGACCGCTTTCAGGCCCTGGCCCGCTCCCTCTTCGCCCGTGAGGCGTACACCCTGACCTCCCTTGGCCGCATCTCTCCGTAAAGGGAAGCCGTCAGCCACCAGCGATCCGCCATCAGCCTGAAAGAACGCTGTCTCTTTGAGCAGGAGGTCTCGTGATTCCCCGCTACACGTTGCCTCGGATGGCGAAGGTCTGGGACCCGGCGCACCGGTTCGATCTCTGGCTGAAGATCGAGGTGCTGGCCTGTGAGGCTTGGGCGGAGCATGGGAAGATCCCTGGGGAGGCGCTAAAGGTCATTCAGGAGAGGGCCGGGTATGAGATCCAGAGGGTTCATGAGCTGGAGCGGGAGACCCGGCATGAGGTCGTCGCCTTCCTAAGGGCCGTTGCCGAGCGGGTAGGGGAGGAAGCCCGATACATCCACATGGGTTTAACCTCCTCCGATCTGATGGACACGGCGTTGGCTGTCCAGATGAAGGAGGCGGCAGGGCTCCTGATCGAGGATGTCGAGAAGGCCCTCGGTGTCCTCAGGGAGCTGGCCCTGAAACATAAGGCGACTCCCATGATCGGCAGGACCCACGGGGTCCACGCCGAGCCCATCACCTTCGGCCTGAAGCTGGCCACGTGGTACGCCGAGCTTCAACGAGGCTTGGCCCGCCTCCAGCGGGCCCGGGAGATCATAGGCTTCGGGAAGCTCTCCGGTGCCGTCGGGACCTTCGCCCACCTCCCCCCTTCGATCGAGGCTTATGTCTTAGAGCGGCTCGGCTTGAAACCGGAACCGGCTGCCTCCCAGGTCGTTCCCCGGGACCGCCACGCCGAGTACCTGACAGCCCTTGCCCTGGTGGGAAGCTCCATTGATCGCTTCGCCACCGAGATCCGGCACCTCCAGCGGACGGAGGTTCGGGAGGTGGAAGAGCCTTTCGCCAGGGGACAGACCGGCTCCTCGGCCATGCCCCACAAACGGAACCCGGTCTCCTGCGAGCAGCTTTCAGGGCTGGCCCGGATCCTCCGGGCCAATGTCCAGGCGGCCCTGGAGAATATTCCCCTCTGGCATGAGCGGGACATCAGCCATTCGTCGGTCGAGCGCGTCATCCTCCCGGATTCGACGATCCTTTTGGACTACATGTTGGAGAAATTCTCGGAGATCCTGGAGGATCTCAGGGTCTATCCCGGAAGGATGCGCCGGAACCTGGACGGGAGCTTTGGTCTCATCTTCTCCGAGCAGGTACTGCTAGCCCTTATTGAAAAGGGTGCATCCCGGGAAGAGGCCTACACCCTCGTCCAGCGGAATGCGATGAGGGCATGGGAGGAGGAGACAGACTTTAAAGGGCTCCTGTTGCAGGATGCAGAGGTCTTGCGCTACCTTAACCGGGAGGAGGTCGAGGCCTGCTTTGATCCCGCCGTCCATTTTAAGCATGTTGATGCCATCTTTGAGCGGGTTGGCCTGTTGACGGATTAACGATGGTACGGGCCAACATCTATGTCACGTTAAAGAAAGGGGTGCTGGACCCCCAGGGCGATACCGTGAAGAGTGCCCTGGAGAGCCTTGGCTTTCAGGGGGTGAGAGAGGTCCGGATGGGGAAGTTTCTGGTCATCACCTTGAACGGCATGGACGCCAAAGAGGCCAGGGCCCAGGTAGACGAGATGTGCCGGAAGCTCCTGGCCAATCCGGTGATCGAGGATTACACGTTCGACCTCGAGGAGGTGTAGGGGTGCGATTCGGCATCCTGGTCTTCCCGGGGTCATGGAGTCACGAGGACTTCTCCTGGGTCCTGGGGGAGGTCCTGGGGTATCAAGCGTTCTACATCTGGCACAAGGAGACGGACCTCAAGGGGGCGGATTGTGTCATCCTCCCGGGAGGCTTCTCCTACGGCGATTACCTCCGGGCCGGGGCCATTGCCCGCTTCTCGCCGGCCATGCAGGCCGTGGCCGAGTTCGCATCGAAGGGG
The DNA here is from genome assembly GCA_964535215.1 of uncultured bacterium. GTDB lineage: Bacteria > Methylomirabilota > Methylomirabilia > Methylomirabilales > JACQHM01 > JACQHM01. The sequence continues at coordinate 105,626 of CAZHST010000003.1, read as the reverse complement.
GGCCTTGTCCTGGGGAGCTGTAACGGCTTTCAGATCCTCTGTGAGGCCGGTCTTCTACCGGGAGCCCTCTGTCGGAACCGCTCCCTCCAGTATAGATGCCAGTGGGTCCACCTTCGGGTCGAAAGCGAACTCTCCCCCTTCGTCACAGGACTTCAGGGTCGGGTCCTCCGGATGCCCATCTCCCACGGTGAGGGAAGGTACTACGCCGACCGGGAGACCCTCCAGGCCCTCCACCAGCACGGCCAGGTCATCTTCCGCTATGCGGAGGCCGACGGGACGATCAGCGAGGAGGCGAACCCGAACGGTTCGGTGATGAACATCGCCGGGATCTGTAACCGTCAGGGGAATGTCCTGGGTCTGATGCCCCACCCCGAGCGGGCCTCGGAAGCCCTTCTAGGGAGCGAGGACGGCCGCCTCCTTTTTGAGGCCGCCGTGAAGAGTCTCGCCCACCGGTAGGCCGATGAAGGAGCCTCTCGTGATCACTCCGGAACTCGTGGCCGAGCACGGCTTAACGGCCGAAGAGTATGAGAAGATCAAGGCGATCCTCGGGAGGGAGCCCACCTTCACGGAGCTCGGGATCTTCTCCGTGATGTGGTCGGAGCATTGTAGCTACAAAAGTTCGAAGATCCACCTCAAGAAGTTCCCGACGAAAGGGGAGCGGGTGCTGATCGGTCCCGGCGAGAACGCCGGGGTGGTGGACCTGGGTGATGGCCTGGCCCTTGTCTTCAAGATGGAGAGCCACAATCACCCCTCCTTCATCGAGCCGTACCAGGGAGCGGCTACGGGGGTCGGGGGGATCATCCGGGACATCTTCGCCATGGGGGCCAGGCCCATCGCCCTCCTGGACTCCCTCCGCTTTGGCCCTCTGACCGATCCGAAGAATCGGTATCTCTTCTCAAGGGTCATCGCCGGGATCAGCGGCTACGGGAATGCCGTGGGGGTTCCCACGGTAGGGGGGGAGTGCTTCTTCGCCGACTGTTACACCACAAACCCCCTGGTGAATGTCCTCTGCCTGGGGATTGTCAGGAGGGATCGGATCTTCAGGGCCCGGGCCGAAGGGGTCGGGAACCCTGTGATCTACGTCGGGGCCAGGACCGGGCGGGATGGCATCCACGGAGCAACGATGGCCTCGGAGGCCTTCAGCGAGGAATCTCCCGAGCGGCGGCCCACGGTTCAGGTGGGGGATCCTTTCAAGGAGAAATGTCTTATCGAGGCATGTCTTAGGCTGATGGAGACCGATTGGCTCGTCGGTATCCAGGACATGGGGGCCGCCGGGCTCACCTGCTCCACGGCGGAGATGGCTGCCCGGGGGAACGTAGGGATCGAGATTGATCTGGACAAGGTCCCCCGGCGTGAGGAGGGCATGACCCCCTACGAGGTGATGCTGTCCGAGTCTCAGGAGCGGATGCTCCTCGTGGTGAGGAGGGGGACCGAGGAAGAGGTCAAGAGGATCTTCGGGGAGTGGGATCTCGAGGTGTCGGTCATCGGCACTGTCACCGACGACGGTTTCCTACGGGTGAAGGAGAGAGGGAGGGTCGTGGCCGAGATCCCCGCCAAGGCCCTGGTTGATGGGGCCCCTATCTATGTCCGCCCGATGAAGCGGCCTCAGGACCTTGACAGGGTTCAGAGCCTTGACCTCTCCACCCTCCCCCTTCCCTCGGAGTACAATGAGGTTCTCCTGAGGCTCCTCGCCTCCCCGAACATCGCCTCGAAGGCCATGATCTACCGCCAGTATGATCACATGCTCTATCTCAACACCCTCGTCCTCCCGGGCTCCGATGCCGTGGTCCTGCGGGTGAAGGGGACGAGAAGAGGGATCGCCTTAAGCTGCGATGGGAATGGGCGTTATACGTATCTCGATCCTTACCTGGGCGGGATGCTGGCCGTGGCCGAGGCGGCCCGGAATACCGTCTGCTCCGGAGCTCTTCCGGTCGCCATCACGAACTGCCTGAACTTTGGAAGCCCCGAGAACCCTGAGATCATGTGGCAGTTCGCCGAAGCCGTCAAAGGGATGGCCAAGGCCTGCGAGATCCTGGGAACACCCGTGACCGGTGGAAATGTCAGCTTCTACAACGAGACGAAAGGTATGGCCATCTTTCCAACGCCCATCGTGGGGATGCTTGGGCTCCTGGAAGATCTCTCCCACGTCACGACCCAGGGGTTTAAACAGGCGGGAGATCTGGTCGTCCTCTTGGGCGAGACGAAGGAGGAGCTGGGGGGAAGTGAGTACCTCTCGGTCATCCACGGCTTGACCCAGGGGAGGCCGCCCCTCCTGGACCTGGATCTGGAAAAGAGGGTCCAGGCAGCCTGTCTTCAGGCGATCCGGTCCGGCCTGATCGCCTCGGCCCATGACTGTTCCGATGGGGGGTTGGCCGTGGCGTTAGCCGAGTCCTGCATCTCGGGCCCTGAAGGATCCCTCGGGGTCGAAGTCGCCCTTCCAGAGGGGATCCGCCCCGATGCCCTCCTCTTCGGTGAATCCCCGTCCCGGATCGTCCTTTCCCTTCAGGAGCAGGCCTTCCCGGCCCTTCGAAGGATCGCCGATGATCACGGGGTGCCTCTCCAGGTGCTGGGTCGGGTTTGGGGTTCCAGGTACCGGATTCAAGGTCCCGGGTGCAGCATTGATCTTCCTGTGGAAGGGATGAGGAAGGCCTGGGAGGAGGCCCTCCCGGCTTTCTTCGCCCGGTGAGGGGACCATGGCATGAAGACCATCAACATCGGCCTCATGGGCTTTGGGACAGTTGGGACAGGTGTTGTCAAGCTCTTGGCGGAGCAGGCGGCCCTCCTGGAGCACCGGGTGGGGGCTTTCCTCCGCCTGAAGAGGATCGCCGACCGGCATCCTGATGCCCCCCGTCCGGTCCAGGTAGACCCGAAGATCCTGACTCCTGACCCGGAGCAGGTTGTCAAGGACCCCTCGGTGGACATTGTGGTGGAGCTGTTAGGGGGGATCACCCCGACCCGGGAGTTTTGCCTGGAGGCCTTGAAGCGGGGCAAGCATCTCGTGACCGCTAACAAGGCCCTCCTCGCCACCCATGGCCTGGAGCTCTTCGAGGCGGCTTCGAAGAGCCGGGTGGATTTAGGCTTTGAGGCCAGTGTGTGCGGCGGCATCCCCATTATCCGGGCCCTGCGGGAAGGGCTCGTGGCCAACCGGATCACCTCCATTGTGGGGATCGTGAACGGGACCTGCAACTATATCCTCACCAAGATGACCCAGGAGGGTCGGTCGTTCCAGGAGGTCCTCCAGGAAGCCCAGGGGGAAGGCTACGCCGAGGCGGACCCCTCCCTGGATGTGGACGGCATCGACGCGGCCCATAAGCTTCAGATCCTGGCCTCCATCGCTTACCGGTCCTATGTGGATCTCTCCTCGATCTACGTCGAGGGGATCAGGAGCATTGATCCCTCGGATATCCAGTACGCCAAGGAGCTGGGCTACCGGGTCAAGCTTTTGGCCATCGCCAAAGAGGTAGGGGGGGAGCTGGAGGTCCGGGTCCATCCCGCGCTGATCCCCGAGGACCACCTCCTGGCATCGGTCTCGGGGGTCTTCAATGCCGTCCTGATCGAGGGGAATGCGGCGGGCTCCTTGATCTTTTACGGGCAGGGGGCGGGGCAGATGCCGACGGCCTCCGCCGTCGTGAGCGACATTGTGGAGATCGCCCAGAACATCGTCCATCAGCGGCCTTCCCGGCCTCCCCATCTGCCCGAGATTACAGCGGCCCAAGTCAGCTTGCGGGAGATGGAACGGCTCAGGACCTGTTACTATCTCCGGGTCATGGCCATTGATAAGCCAGGGGTCCTCTCCAAGATTTCAGGGATCCTTGGAGGGCACAACATCAGCATCGCCTCGGTGATCCAGAAGGGACGGAGGGAGCAGAGCGCCGTCCCTGTCGTCATGATGACCCATGAGGCTTTAGAAGGGGATATGCGAAAGGCCCTGGCCGAGATCGACCGGCTGGATGTGGTGACGGGACGAACGGTCTGCCTCCGGGTCGAAGGTGGTAGCACCTGAGGACAGGGGCTGGTGGAGGGACCAGGCTCCTCGCCACGCATCTTACGCGCTGATCCTATGGAGTGGAAAGGTATCATCCATCACTATCGGGAGTTCCTGCCGGTCAGTGACAAGACCCCCATCATCACCCTCAGGGAAGGAAACACCCCTCTGATCAGGGCCGATCGTCTCCGCGAGGTGTTGGGGCTTCCCATCGAGGTCTATCTGAAGCTTGAGGGGGCGAATCCGACGGGGTCCTTTAAGGACCGGGGGATGACCGTTGCGATCAGCAAGGCCCTGGAGGAAGGGGCCAAGGCGGTGATCTGTGCCTCCACCGGGAACACCTCGGCTTCGGCCGCCGCCTACGCGGCCCGGGCAGGACTTAAGGCCTTCGTCCTCATCCCGCAGGGGACCATCGCCCTGGGGAAGCTTTCCCAGGCCAGGATCCATGGGGCCACCGTGCTTCAAATCCAGGGAACCTTCGACGACGCCTTACAGATCGTGCGGGAGATCGCTGCATGCTACCCGGTCTTTCTGGTCAACTCCATCAACCCCTACCGGATTGAAGGGCAGAAAACGGGGGCTTTTGAGATCTGTGACCTCTTGGGCCGGAGCCCGGATTATCACTTCATCCCCGTCGGGAACGCAGGGAACATCACGGCCTACTGGAAAGGATACAGGGAATACTGGAAGGCCGGCCGGATTAGGACCCTCCCCAAGATGATCGGCTGGCAGGCCGAGGGGGCGGCTCCCATCGTGCAGGGGAGGGTGGTCGAACGGCCTGAGACCGTGGCCTCGGCCATTCGGATTGGAAACCCCGCCAGTTGGAAGGGGGCGGTCCAAGCGGCAGAGGAATCTGGCGGGTTCATTGACATGGTCCCCGATGCAGAGATCATTGACGCCTACCGGAAACTCGCCCAGCTGGAAGGGGTCTACTGTGAGCTGGCCTCGGCAGCGGCCGTTGCCGGCCTGATCCGGTATGCCAAGAAGAGGCCGTGGAAACCCGGGGAGGTAGCCGTTTGCGTCCTGACCGGTCACGGTCTGAAGGACCCTGATAGTGCCATCACCTTCTCCCCGGAGCCGATGGCCGTTCCGGCAGACCTCGAGGCCGTGGTGGGAGCGATGAGGCTCTGAGCGATCCCCTTACGAACCAGGGGAGGGTTCAGCTTTCAAGCCTCAGCCCCAGGAGGGTTCAAGGCTGGTGATGAAAAACCCCGGGTTGGAGGGCGGGGAGCGGGGGAGGATGGCCTATTTGGCGAGGAGACCTTGGATCAGCTCGTGGGAATGGGCGTCGTCCCAGTCCTTTTCCCCAATAAGCTTATAGGCGATCTTTCCCTGCTTATCAATGACGTACGAGGTCGGGAGGGCGTAGACCCGGTAGATCCGTGCCACCTCTTTCTTCGGATCGAGGAGGGTTGTGAAGGTCAGCTTCAGCTCCTTCATGAACTCTGCGACCGGGGGTTTTCCCTCCACGTTCAGGCTGATCGCGAGGATCTCGAACCCGTTCTCCTTGTGTTGCTGGAAGGCCCGCTGCATGCTGGGCATCTCCGTCCGGCAGGGTGTGCACCAGGTGGACCAGAAGTTCAAAAGGACCACCTTACCCCGATAATCGGAGAGCTTCCTTATGGTTCCATCCAGGTCAGGGAGGGCAAAGTCGGGGGCAGGGCGTCCGACATCCAAGAAGACATGGGCGGGCTTGTGCTCGGCGTGGCCAGGGGCCCCAAGGCCTGCGACAATCGTAACAAGCACGACACTCGCCAGAAGGTAGAAAGAGCTTCTGGCGTTCATCGTCTGCTCCTCGCGGGGGAGAAGGCCCGGGCTATGGTGATCAGGCCCGGGCCTCTCCCATCTGGTTCTATCGGACGATAATCCGTCCGGCCGGTACGCTTGGGCTAGGGGCGATACGCCCTCCGGCCTCAATGCCTCCCCTGAAGAACACCGCATAGTCGTAAGTGCCCGGCTCGACAAAGCAGAGGCTGGCCGTGGCCCCCGGAGGGATGATCCCGGAGGTGTAGGCCCCCTCCTCATTGAGCCTGAAGCGGGTCGGGGCCACACAGGCCAGCTAGACAGGTGTACCTTCGGAGAAGTACACCATTGCCGGCTGATCAATGGCCGTCCAGATTACCGTATCGCCCCGGTTGATCTCCACCACAGGTGGGTTGATATCCCCGCCGGCCAGCGTGATAACCTTGGTGACACCGGTAGCTTTCACCTGCGCCAGGGCATCTGAAGCCCCCAAAGCCAGAACGGCCACCAGGACCAGCCAGACCCCCAAAGAGACTTTTTTCATAACACCCTCCTCCCTGATCGGGATCTTCTCGCTTTCTTGCCTATGGGCTGATCAGACCTTCCGTTTAGGCCTCCTGTCAACCACCCCCCTTCCGATGGGCTTGGTCCAAACGCCATTACGCCGTTTCAGCTTGGTAGATTTATATCAAGGACCGGACCCGTGTCAAGAGAAATTATCGTCCTTTCAGGTCCTTTTAAGGGAGAGATTCCGGTGAGGGGGGAGCCGGGGAGGCCGGACGGATTTTGAGGACGCCGCAGGGCTTGACAGGGGATTACGTCTGCGGTAGACTTTCACCCGAAAGAAAAGCGGGCATAGCTCAGCTGGTAGAGCGTCGCCTTGCCAAGGCGAAGGCCACGGGTTCAAATCCCGCTGCCCGCTCCACACGTGAATTCCTTTCCATCATCTGGCGGGTAGCTGGTCGCCGGGTCTAGGGTGTCGAAAAGCTACCCGTTCTTTGCTAAGAGCCCGGAACCTGCATGCCGGTTCCCCTTAGGCGGCGTACCCAAGTGGCGAAGGGAGAGGTCTGCAAAACCTCGATTCCCCGGTTCGAATCCGGGCGCCGCCTCCAAAGACCGTTGTTCCGCGTCAGACTCCAGACCTCGGGCGTCGCCGGTGAAAGGCTACCTTGACATTGAAACCTCTTTCGAGGGAGAGATCACCATCATCGGCCTCTTTGCCGAGGACCGGGGGATGATCCAGCTCATTGGCCCGCAGGTCACGGGGCTGAAGCTCTCTCAGGCCCTGGAAGGGATTGAGACAATCTGTACGTATAATGGCAGCCGTTTCGACCTTCCGGTGATCAGGAGGAAGTTTGGAGCCAACCTGGTCGAGGGGTTCCGGTCCCACGATTTGATGTACGATTGCTGGCGGCTCGGCCTCTACGGAGGGTTAAAACAGGTGGAGGAACGGCTCGGGATCCCGAGGCGTCTAAAAGGCTTGGACGGTTACGATGCCATGGGTCTCTGGGCCGCTTATGAGCGGGACGGTGATCAGCAGGCCCTGGCCACCCTCCTCGAGTACAACCGGGAAGATGTCCTGAACCTGGTCCTCCTCGAGCGGGTGTTGGAGGCCAGGTGGCGGATGTTGGGCGGTCGAAAACCCTAGCGGGCGGTCCCTCCCATCCAGCCCCCGGATGTCACGATGCGTGTGGCGTTGACAACATTGGGCTGTCGGCTCAATCAGTTTGAGACCGATGCCATGCAAAAGATGCTGGAAGGGGCGGGTTTCCAGACCGTGGAGTTTTCCGAGGAGGCCGATATCTACGTGGTCAATACCTGCACCATCACCCATGAGGCCGATGGGGATTCCCGCCAGATGGTGAGGAGGGCCATCCGCCGGAACCCAAAGGCCTTGGTTGTCGTCACCGGCTGCTACGCCCAAGCCGAGCCCGAGCGTGTCGCCTCGATCCCGGGCGTGGGTCTGGTCTTGGGGAACGTTGAGAAGGCTCACCTCCTGGATTACCTGAAGACCCTGCCTCCTGGGGGCCAGGTCCAGGTCGTGGTTGGAGGGTTTCAGAAGCGTCAGCCCTTCCTGACGCTTCAGCCGGCTACAGGGCTCAGGCGGAGCCGCGCCTATCTGAAGGTCCAGGATGGCTGTAACTACCGCTGCACCTTTTGCATCGTCCCCCAGGTGCGGGGGCCGAACAGGAGTCTCCCTGTCAAGGAGGTCCTTAGGCAGCTGGATGATCTGGTCGAGGCAGGCGTACCGGAGGTGGTCTTAACCGGTATCCACCTCGGGACTTACGGCCGTGACCTCTCCCCCCCTACCTCCCTGGCGAAGCTCGTCGAGGCCATGCTCCCCAGGCTTCATGGGACCAGGCTTCGCTTGAGCTCTTTGGACCCGCACGAGGTCCGGGATGACCTCATCGGGCTTTTCCAGCAGTACCCGGAGAAGCTCTGCCGGCACCTCCACCTTCCCCTCCAGAGCGGTGACCCAAAGATCCTGAGGCTCATGCGCCGGGCCCACACTGCCGGGGACTTCCGGCAGTTAGTCCTCCACCTGGCCGAGGCTGTCCCGGGGATCGCCATTGGGAGTGACATCATCGTCGGTTTCCCTGGAGAGGGGGATGAGGAGTTTCAAAACACCTATCGGCTCCTCGAGAGCCTCCCCATCACCTACCTCCATGTCTTTAGCTACTCGAAGCGGATGGGGACCGAGGCCGCCGGGATGAAAGGCCAGGTGTCGGAGGAGGTGAAGGCCGAGCGGAGCAAGGCCCTCCGAGCCCTTTCCGCCCGGAAGGCCATGGCCTTTCGGAGGCGCTTTGTCGGCCAGGTCCTCCCCGTCGTCGTCCTGAACGAGCGGGACAAGGGGACCGGGAACCTGGTGGGCTTAAGCGATAACTACATCAAGGTCCTCTTGCAGGGACCTGACACCCTCAAGCACCGGTGGATCCCGGTAGAGATCCAGAAAGCGACAGGATTCGGGGCCGAAGGGAAGGTCCTGGAGGCCTTTGAGTCGCCGACCCCTTAACCCTCCTCATTCCACGGCGGAGGAACCCCTTGAGCATCAGAGGGGTCTGTCTGTTTTTGTTGCTGGTCAGCTCCGGGCTCTCCTCCCTGTCCTGTGGACGGATGGGGGAGCGGGAGCTTCGGCTGGTGACGGGACCTATCGGCGGGACCTGGTACCCCCTGGGCGGCGCCATTGCCGAACTGGTGAAAAAACGGATCCCGAACCTCTCGATCTCGGTTGGGCCGGGAGGGGGGATCGCCAACGTCAAGGCTATCGAGGAGGGGAAGGCCGACCTGGGCTTCGGAAATGTTGCCACGACGATTGACGCCATTCGCGGGCGTGATCCCTTTTCAAAGAAGGTCAGGAACGTCCGCCACGTCGCGACCCTCTACAAACAGTACTTCCAGCTCGTTGTCCTTGCCGACTCCGGGATCACCTCCGTCGCTGACCTGAAGGGGAAGGCGATTATCCCAGGCACCAAAGGCACAACCGGCGAGCTGATGACCCGCCATGTCCTTCAGGTCTACGGCTTGACCTACAACGACATGGGCAAGGTCCACCACATCGGCTACAGCGACGGGATCGCCCTGATGAAGGATGGCCACGCCGACCTCTTCTCGCCGGTCACGGCGATCCCGGCCTCGGCCATCATTGATCTGGCGTCCTCCCGAAGGATCAGACTCTTGAGCCTCCCGGAAGACAAGATAAAGGCCCTTCAGCAGATCAACCCGGGCTACGTCAGGCACATCATCCCGAAGGGGACCTATCCCGGCGTCGATCACGACATCGTGACTTTTGGGACCTACACCCAGCTTCTCGCCAGCGCGGCGCTTCCCGAGGACGTGGTCTTCGAGATCACCAAGGCTGTTGTGGAAGGGCGCCGGGATCTGGCGCTGGTGGCTAAGGAAATGGAGGGCTTCCCGGTAGAAGAGATGGGACAGGAGGTGGGTGTCCCGTTTCATCCTGGGGCCTTCCGGTATTTTCAGGGGCTGAGGACGAGGTAACCGTTCCCAGAGGCCGCTCTTCGGGGAAAGAGGCGGGCGCCATGGACCGATGGCAGAAGTGGAGGAGCTGGGCTGTCACCGGTGGGGCCATCGCCATGGCCCTCTACCACCTCTACACCGGGGCTTTCGGGTCCCCTGAGGCCTTGAAGCACCGTTCCATTCATCTGGCCTTCACCTTTTTCTTGACCTTCCTCCTCTTTCCGTTCAGCCGACGGAGACCTTGGCGATGGGCGGCCTCCGTCAGCCTCCTCTTCCTGGTCCTCGGCCTCGCTGCCATCGCCTACCTCTTCTGGAACTATGACTCCATCATGGCCCGGTTCCCCTATATTGATCCCCTGTCCAGAGGGGACCTGTTCTTTGGGATCGTCACGATTGCCCTTGTCTTGGAGGCCTCCCGTCGGACGTTGGGACCGGCCCTGCCCTTGACGGCCCTTTTCTTTCTGATCTACGCCTGGGCCGGACCCTACCTCCCCGGCCCTTTGAAGCATCGCGGGTTCCCGGTGGAGGTCATCGTGGATCAGATGTACCTGGTCACGGAGGGGATCTTCGGCATCCCGTTAGGGGTCTCGGCCTCCTACGTCATCCTCTTCATCCTCTTCGGCACCTTTCTGGAAAAGTCAGGGGCCGGCCAACTCTTCATGGACTTTGCCTCGGCCTTGACGGGGAGGGCGAGGGGAGGGCCGGGGAAGATCTCCTGCGTGACAAGCGGCCTCTTCGGGACCATCTCGGGGTCGGCCGTCGCCAACGTGATGGTAGATGGCTGGTTCACCATCCCCCTGATGAAGCGGACCGGCTTCGCCCCCCACTTCGCCGCCGCCGTGGAGGCGACCGCCTCGACGGGGGGGCAGATCATGCCCCCTATTATGGGAGCGGCGGCCTTCGTCATGGCCGAGTTCTTAGGCATCCCGTACATCAGGGTGGCGAAGCATGCCCTCATCCCTGCCCTCCTCTATTATCTCGCCCTCTTCATGTCCATCCACTTCGAGGCTGTGAGAACGGGACTCCAGGGGCTCTCCCGGGAGGAGCTTCCCGGCCTGAAAAGGGTCCTGGTCGCCAGGGGCCACCTCTTCGCCCCGCTGATCGTTGTGGTCGCTTTGATGATCCGGGGTTACACCCCCATGTATGCGGCCCTTTACGCCATCCTGGCCACCATCCTCTTCAGCCTCATTCGAAAGGAGACCCGGCTGGGCCCCCGGGAGATCCTGAAGGCCCTGGAGGAGGGGGCGAGGAACACCGTCCCCATTGCTACCGCCTGTGCAGCGGCCGGAATCGTCGTCGGGGTCGTCACCTTGACGGGGTTAGGGATCACGTTCAGCAGCTTGGTGGTCGGGGTCGCCGGCCATTCCCTCATCCCAGCCCTCCTCTTAACGATGGCCGCCGGCATCGTGCTGGGGATGGGGATGCCGACCACGCCGGCGTACATCATCCAGGCGGCCCTGTTGATTCCGGCGTTGATCAAGCTGGACGTCCACCCGGTCGCCGCTCATATGTTCGTGTTCTACTTCGCCATCCTCTCGGCCATCACCCCTCCGGTGGCCCTGGCCGTCTACGCGGCGGCGGGCATCAGCAAGGCTGACCTCTGGAAGACAGGGATCGCGGCCATGAAGGTTGGGGCGGCCGGCTTCATCGTCCCGTACATGTTTGTCTATGGTCCCTCCCTGCTCTTCATCGGCTCCTTTTGGCAGATCCTTTCCGCCCTCTTCAGCGCTTCCTTCGGAGTCATCCTCCTGGCGGCAGGGCTTCAGGGATGGCTCTTCAATGAGACAAGGCCTTTCGAGCGCCTCCTGCTGCTTTCGGCGGCGATCCTCTTGATCAAGCCAGGGCTTACGACGGATCTTCTGGGGATCGTCCTGTTCTTTGGGGCGGCCCTCTCCCAGAAGCTCCGGGCAAGACCGGAGAGGGTGGGTGTCCAAGCCAGAGCGGGAGAGACCGAACGGTAACCCGTTCAACCCCTTCATCGTGGGAGGAGACATGGGATGAAAGTCCTGCTCGTGGAGGAAATCCATCAGGAGGGGATCAGGATCCTCGAGGAAGCGGCAGAGGTGGTCATGCCTTCAGGGTTTTCCCAGGAGGACCTGATCGCCGCGGGGAAAGACGTGGAGGCCATCATCATCCGGTACAACGGGAGGATTACCGAAAAGGTGATGAAGGCATGCCCGAAGCTCAAGTGCGTGGCCCGGCATGGGGTCGGCGTTGATAATGTTGATGTCCAGGCGGCGACGAGGTTAAAGATCCCCGTCATCTACACCCCGGGGGCAAACCATGACGCGGTGGCCGAGCATGCACTCCTCCTTATGCTGGCCCTCTCCCGGCGACTTGTCGTCTTGGATCAGGGGATGAGGCGGGGAAGATGGCATGACCTCCGGAAGGCGAACCTGGCCGACTTGAAGGGGAAGACCTTGGGGCTTATCGGGATGGGGAGGATCGGATCACGGGTGACCGAGCTGGCAAAGGCCTTTGGGATGGAGGTCTTAGGCTACGATGCGTACCTTCAACCGGAGGAGATCGAGCGGCGGGGAGCGAAGGCCATCGGCTTGGACGAGCTGCTCAGGCAGTCGGACATCGTTTCCCTCCACGTGCCCCTCTCCTCCGAAACGAGACATCTCATTGGGCGGCGGGAGCTTCAGCTCATGAAGGAGGGGGCAATCCTCATCAATACGGCCAGGGGTGGACTCGTTGACGAGAAGGCCCTCTACGAGGCCCTGAAGCATGGAAGGCTGGCCGGCGCCGGTTTGGACGTCTTCGACCCGGAACCCCCACCCCCAGACAACCCCCTCTTCCAACTGGACAATGTGATCCTCTCACCCCACATGGCGGGCGTGACCCACGGGGCGATGCGGAACATGGCCATCATCGTGGCAACCGAGGTCGTCAAGGTCCTGAAGGGGGAGAGGCCAACCTGCATCTTCAACCCTGAGGTCCTCTCCCCGTGAGACGGGGTGCCTTTATCGTTTCTTCCCTGGCGTTGTCTCCTTCGTCGCTTTGCCTGCCGGAGGAGGGGGGTGTCCCTCCCCAACGACACTCCCGAGCTGGAGGCCGAGTTTGTGAGCGATCTGCCCCCAGCCCAGGCCAGTCTTCCGCATGGCGACAATCTCGTCCAGGCTCTTTCCCGAGCGCTTGGCCAGATCCTGGGCGATGGCCATCTCCCCTTTCCCGAGTTTCCCGGGTGGCGGTGGTTCGCCGGCCCCCGCCAGCGGGACCCAGAGGAGCAGGCTCACCAGGGCGATGCCCGGGGCCAACCATCCCTTTCCCCTTTCCATAGCCGTCCTCCTTAGGGATCAGCCGATCCTACAACCAGTGTATTGCAAATCCCATGCCAGGAACTTCATAGAACTCTCACGCGGCGGAAATCCCGGACGGGAGTCCGGGGAGGAGCCGCGTCTTCCAGGTGTTGAAGGCCAGCACCGTGCAGTCCCACGGTCGGGCCTGTTGGGTCAACCGTTTGCCGTCGGAGAGACGATGCAGGCTGATCCGGGTTCCCAGGGTTCCGCCAACGTAGCAGACGCCCCACCGGGGATGGGTGACGAGGCTCCCGCGCTTGAGCCCGCCGCTCCTGGTCCCGCCGTAGGGACGGCGGACGCCCCCCTGGTCCGGCTCCAGCCGATGGAGCTTTCGCCGGTGGAGGCGGACCGGGCTGACGAGGAGGACAACGGTGTTGTCGGGGATCGTGCCTCCCACGGCGGAGGTGGCCAGGACCCAGGCATCCACGCAATGGGCGCGGAAGTCCTCGGCCCGCTTGTTCCGGAGTTTGACCAGCCCGAGCTGATCCCGAAGCTGCTTCGTCTCCCATCCCGATTTCAGGACCACCGGCACCCGCTTCCGGAGCTCCCGGTAGAACCACTGCTTGCCCACCTCCAGAGGCGAGAACGAGGTGTTCCAGCGCCTCCTCCCCTGCCGGGTTCCGGCCTTCACGTCTTCCACGACGGCGACGGTGATTCGGATAGAGCTGCAAGAGGACCCGGATCAGCCTGAGCTTCCACGCCCATCGGGCGTGGGTGGAGGGGGGAATCCCTCCACGAGCCCGGTTTGGCCGAGGGGATCGGCAGGGCGTCTTGCGGAACCGCCGGCCCCGCCGCCTCTCACGGCGGGTCTTCACGGCCTCTTTCACCCACGTCACGGCCTCCGCCTGAAGGTTCACAAACGTGCGTCGCTCCGACTTGACCGTGAACCCTTCGTGTTCCGAGCCTGGATCAACGCCCAACGCGACCGGCTGGACTTCCCCGTCCTCGCGGTCCAGGAGCTGGAGGTAGAACAGTCCCTTTTTGAAGCGTCGAAGCGCCCGGCCTCTGCGGACCAGCTCCCTCGCCCTGGCCGGATGGCAGGGCATCAGCGGTTTGCCGGAGGCGGAGACCACCGGGACAAAGAGCGGGGCGTTACCACCCCTTCTCCTCCCCCGAGGCGGGGGAGGGCAATTGCCCCCATCGCCGCTGACGGTCGCAGAGGGGGGAGACTGGGGGAGCATCCCCACCGTGCGCGGGCTGCCACGCCCGGACCGTTCAGCTGCCTTCGAGCGCCCCCGGACCTCTGTTGCCAGAGCCGGTGGCTTGGCCAGGCTAGTCTTTCCCACCGCCGAGGCGGTGTCTTGCGGTTTCGCGAGGGGCAAGGTCGCTACTCCTCACAAGCCCCGGACTTTAGTCCGGGGTACTTGACTTCCTCTCAACGTCATTCGCCTTGCCCTCCCGGACCGTGAGGATCTGATTCGCTTGGACATCCTTGGTTGATTCCTTCAGGCCGCTCGGCCAGATGATCTCGAGGAGGTCCACCTTCTTGTTCTTGCCCAGGCCGAAGGTGACCGGGAGCTCACTCTGGGAGAGGTAGCTCCCCCCGCTTCTGACCATCCGGTACTGGACCGTCCGGCCGAGAGAGGCCTTCAGCTTGGTCCCGATCCCCGACCGGTTGCTCTTTGTGCCGACGACCTTGACCTTCAGCCAGTTGTTCCCCCCTCCATCGTTTCGGAGGAGGAGGGGCCTCCCACCGTTGACGGTGATGAGGAGGTCCAAGTCCCCGTCGTTGTCCAGATCCCCATAGGCGGCCCCTCGGCCAACGACCTTCTTCAGGAGGGGACCCTTAAGGTGCTTCCCGATTTCCGAAAAGCGGCCGTTTCCTTCGTTCCTGAAAAGGAGCGGCCGCTGGGGGTAGGTGAGGTCTTTTTGGACGGCCTCGATGGTGGGGTCCACATGACCGTTGACCACGAAGAGGTCGAGGAGACCGTCCAGATCATGGTCGAAGAAAAAGAGGCCGAAGGTTAAGGAGAGGAGGCTCTCCTTGCCGATGGTTGTCCTGGGGGCAATGTCGGTGAAGAGGACCCCTTCCTCGTTCTGGTAGAACCCGATCATCTCGTTCGCGAAGTTCCCGATGGCGATGCTGAAGAAGCCTCGATTGTCATAGTCGCCAGCGTCAATCCCCATGCCGGCCCTGGCTTTGCCGGCCTCGCTTAAGGCGATCCCGGTGGGGATCCCAACCTCCGAGAAGGTTCCGTCGCCGTTATTCTGAAAGAGGAGATTCGGCTCCGTATCGTTGGCCACGGCGATGTCAAGCCATCCGTCCTCGTTGAAGTCCAAGACGGTGACCCCCAAGGCCTTGGCCGTGGGGTGGAAGATCCCGGCCTCTTGGGACCGATCGGTGAAGGTGCCATCGCCGTTGTTGTGGTACAGGCGGGGGGAATCCCCCTCGTAGGATTCCGGTGTACAATAGGCCTTCCGCTTCCCATCCAGGGTGCAGTAGAGATCCGTCGTCGGCGACCACTTCACGTAGTTGCCGACGAAGAGGTCGAGGAGACCATCCCGGTCGTAGTCAACCCAGGCGGCGCTCGTACCCCATCCCGGGTCCCCGACCCCTGCCTTCTCCGTCACATCGGTGAAGGTCCCGTCCCCGTTGTTCCGGAAAAGGTGGTTCGGGCCCAAGGCGGTGATGTACAGGTCCACGAACCCGTCGTTGTCAAAGTCCCCCACGGCGCACCCCATCCCGTACAGCTCCACGGCTAGGCCGGCCCTCTTTGTAACGTCGGCAAAGGTGCCATCCTTCAGGTTCCTGTAAAGGGCCATGGTCGTCTTGAAGGAAGGTCTGTGGTCGGGCCATCCCATACCGTTGACCAGCAGGATGTCCTGGAACCCATCGTTGTCAAAGTCCAGGAAGCAGCCCCCCGCGCCCATGGTCTCCGGCATATACTTCTTGCCGAAGGCCCCGGTGAAGTGGGTAAATCTGATCCCGGAGGCCTGGGTGATGTCAACGAATCGAAAGGGGACGTTGGGTGGGGGATTCGCCGGCTCCGGTCGAAGGTGTTCCATCCCTTCCTGAGGGGCCTCGGATGAGGGCTTCTCCACACCTTTCTCCCCCCCGCATCCGTTCAGCAGGAAGATGGCAAGGGCGAGCGTCATGAGGGCGGGCTTGCGGATCGGGTTGGGGGGGAAGGCTCTCATACGTCTCTCGCGTCCAAAAGGACTCCCCTACTTTGGGTGGGGAGGGAGGGGGATCGAGCGGTGTTCGTGGATCGGCTGGCGCTCGTTGTTGTCCTCAGGGTTCCCGAGACGGCGGGGGCCGGTGATGGCCTGGGAGGCCTCATCCGCCTTGAACCGGCGGTACAGGCGTTCGTGTTTCCCCGCCATCGCCAGGTCGCCTGCCCCCCGATAGCAGAGCATCAGGGTGTAATGGGCCTGGAGGTCCTCGGGGTCGATCTTGAGAACCTCCAGGAGTTCGGTGATGGCCTCCCGGTACCGGCGCTGGAGAAAGAGGATCCGCCCGATCTCGTTCCGGACCACCCGATCCCGGGGGTAGGCCCTGACGACGCTCCGGAGGTGTTCGAGAGCCTGGTCATAGCGCCCTTCGGCCTTCAGGACGAGGGCGTAGAAGTAGTGAATCTTCGGGAGGTTCGGGTCCACCTCCAGGGCCTTCTCCAGCATCCCTCTGGCCCCGGCGATGTCCCCTTCCTGGAGGCGTACCCTCGCAACGTTTACCCAGCCATCGGCGTAGGTCGGATCGAGCTCCGTGACCTTCAAGAAGGCTTCTTCCGCTTGCCGGAGATTGCCCTGGAGCAGGAGGCCGATCCCGTAGTCGTTCCAGCGCTCCCGATCTTTGGGCGTAGAGGGCGGGTCCATCGCCGGCCAGGGGCTTTCCGCGTTGACGACCTTCAACGTTGCCTTCGCCTCGGCCATCGTGACAATGGGGAGGTCGGGGATGCCTTTGATCTTTCCGGAGACATTCGAGGTGTCACCGGTGAAGAGCCAGCGGCCATCATCGTAGTGGGGGCTTAAGGCGAAGCCTCGGTCCGAGGGATCGCGGATGCCGGCGAAGGCGAACCGGTTGAACCACCAGGCGAACTTCCGATAGTTCAGCCTGGCCTTCAGATGGATGGTGTCCCCCGAGTCTTTGGGGACCTGGAGGCGAAAGTGGGCCACGTCAGCCGCCCCCGGCGGGATCAGTCGAACGTAAAGGGTGGAGCGGGCTGCCCAGGCATTCCGCTTGTTGATAGGGTTCCCATGGCCGTCTAGGAGGAGGGAGCGGTAGAAATGGGCGCCCTTCTCGACAGGGCCTTTCCCGTTATCTTCCACGGCCCCACTCCAGAAGAGGATCCTCCCCCTTTCGTCCTCGGCCTTCAGTTCCAGCCAGACATCAAAGGCATCCACCGTCCCCCCGGGGAAGAAGTGGCCGACCCCTCTGGTCCGGACGACGACCTCGACCAGGACCGAGCCTCCCCGTCGGACGGTCCCCTCCCCCCGGTCAAGGGGGGCGATCACCCTGCGACGGGTCGCCATGGCACCCCCGGGACTTCCCACCTGAAGTCCCTGCTCTTCGCCAACCGCAAAGGTGCTGGAGAGGCGGAGGGGATCCCCCCGGGCAGCCTTCCCCGCCGCCTTCGTCGGAGGCCCCTGATCTTCGTCAACGATCAGGGCGAAGATGTCCAAGGAGACCTGATTGTCCTGGAGGAACCGGATCGTCCCGTGCAGTTGTTCCATGTCCTGATTCACAACCGGGAGGGCGGTGTTGGCCCCGGGGAAACGGTGGGAGTGGACAAGCCCGTTGATGTTTCCCGCATCCTTGGAGGGGATCAGGGGCATGTGGCAGTCCGAGCAGACCTTGGGGGATTCGGGAGCGTAGAAGGACCTGGCCCCCTGACCGGAGACACCGCTTGCCTGCCAATTGTCGTATTCGTTGAACCCGCGGACCCAGCGGTAGTGGTTGACCGGGTGATCGAGGTGGACCTTGTGACAGGCCGAGCAAAACTCGGCGTTTCGACGGTGGAAGGGCTTCAGGAACGTCCTTCGGTGCGGCTCGGGATCGAGACGGATCAGGAGATCGTGGAGGGTCCTAAGGAGCGGATGATCGCTGACCGCCAGATCATGGAGGGGGGGCTCCTGGATCACGTAGCCACCGTTTCCCATCGTGTCCTTCACCCGGATGATGGCATGGCAGGCCAGGCACCCCAGCCCGGCCTGGGCCTCGGGGGTGTTGATGATCTCACGGATCGGGGTGTCCATCATTCCGCTGAAGAGGAGGGCCGGGTCGTGGCACCCGGCGCACCACTTGGAGGGCTTTACCCCGATGACCTCCTGCATATACTCGATGGATTTTCGATACCACTGGTTGTTGAAGGAGGAGAAGTGGTGGGCCGAGGAGGACCATTGGGTGTAGATGTCCCGGTGGCAACCGGATCGCCCGCATGTTTGGGAGGTGAGGAAGATCTTCGAGGGGATCCTCTCCCGGGAGGCCGTTTCGGCCGCGGAGGGGAAGAAGGGCCCGTCTTTCCCCAACAGGGCTTCTTCCTCCATTGTGGATGGCGGGAGGGGCGGGTTAACGATCCGGCTGGCCGGATCCGGGAGGAGGGCGTTTACCGCCAACGCGGCGGTGAGGAGGATGAAGGTCACGGATAGGGTGACGATGGCAAGGGTCCATGCCCTTTTCAGGTCCGGCGTTACCTGGGATTGGACCCCTCGGGCCCGGAGGGAGCCGGCTAAGAGGAGGATGGCGAAGAGGGAGGAGGTGAGGTGAAGATCGAGGAGCCACCGGTTCGGCCTGAAGGCTCCGACAAGGATCAAAGCGAGCCCTGTGGCCGTGCAGACGAGGAGGCTCAAGAAACCGAGGCGAAGTCCAGCAGGCCGGGACCGTCCCCCGTGGACCCAGCCCCTCCTTAGGAAGCGGATGCCGAGGATGAGGGCGGGGGGGATCAGAACGATCCCTAACCCGGCATGCAGAAGGACGTTCGCATAGTAAAAGAGGGTTGGAGAGGCAAAGGTCGCCAGGTACACGCTGTTGAGGAGGAGGAGGGAGGAACCGATCCAAAGGAATCTTGCCATAGGATCCCTTCGACAGGTATCCTTCGCGCCTTGCCAGGCCTCCAGGGGTGAGGCTTGGTCCTTTGTCAGGGGAGAAGGGGTTCCCTTACCTGGTTATGACCCCACAGGCGATCCGGGCCCCGGCGTTCCCAGCCGGGTCGGTCACCCCGTCATCGGGATCGGCATGGATGACGAGGGCTGTGCCGCTGGAAGGGAAGAGGGAAGGGAGACCGGCCCCAAGGGTCACATGCGGTGCGATCACCTCCATCCGGGCGGTCCCACCAGGTCCAACCAGCAGGTTTGGCAGGTCCCCCGCATGGGCTCCCTCCGGGTTCTTCAACCCGTGCTTCTTCCCATACGGGTTCAGGTGGCCACCGGCCGACGTAAAGCCAGGGGGCTCGCACTTCCCGACCGCGTGGATGTGGAACCCGTGGACGCCGGGTGGAATGTCCCAGACGTGGAGGGTGATCTTGACCCCTCCAGGCACCTCCGTGAGCGTCGCGACCCCCACCTCCTCCCCCTTGGCATTCCGGAGCACCGCCTGAGCCCCTTGGGCCTCGACCTGCCCCATGGTCAGGGCACTGAGGAGCACCACCCATCCGGTAACCACAGCCATCACCTTCATGGATATCCCTCCTTGGTTCGATGTCTCAATGGTGCCATCCTACTCACGGACATTGGAGAAAGTCAAGGGAGACTTGAGCGGGGGAGGGAAGGGGGAAGGACCGGCCGGATGGAACGCATGACCAGCTCCCGAAAGGCCTCCCCGGTCACCAAGCGGGTGTTGTAGGTCCGGAGGAACTCTTGATGGACCGGATCGGTGGGGTACTGTTCCTCCGGTCCATAGGGGTATCGGGACATCCCGTGGAACACAAGAGGTTCCACCGTCTGGGCCAGAGCTCCGTTGGTTTCCCCCTCCTTAATCCATCCCTCGGTGTAGATGACAAAATCCCTGCTCCATCCCGGGGGAAGAGGAGGGGCTGCCTGGGCATCGAACTGGACCGTCAACTCATCCCCCGGTCCCATGATGATGTACCGATCGTCCGGCTCCAGGAGGAGGGGATGCACGTCGCCATACCGGGTGTAGAGACCTTCCATCGGCCTCCACTTGGGCTCCTTCGTAACGGTGGTGTAGTCGAAGAGGGTTGGGCCCTGGGGGCTCTCCCGATAGGGTCGGGAGAAGCCTCGGTAGTGGAGATCGGCCAAGACGGGGGCTAATGCAGTGACCTTCACCGGGGCTTCATCGTCGGTCGAGAAGAAGATCGCATCCCAGGAGATCTGCATCGTGGTGACGATCCTGATCCGGAAATCCTTGGTTGGAAACTTCCCTGTCAGATCCACCACAACGGTCTTGTCCTTCCCTGCCGGGGCCCCGATGTTCTCGAGGACCGTCCGCCACTGGCCGTCCTCCCCGATGACTTGGAGGGAAGGGAACCGGAAGGGGAGATCCCCCCGCTGGGAAACGGCCAGGTTGATGCTTGAATCGAAGGGGGAGAGCCAGCCGTGCAGGAACAGGATGATCCGCTTGGCCTGGGAGAGGTTGCCCAGGTCTAAGGTGATGGCGTGCTCTCTTGTGTAGCCCTGGTAAGGGGTCAGGGTGGGAGGGGAAAAGTACTTCCCATCCCGTTGGAGGAGGAGGGGGAGGATATCGTTTCCTCGGTCGTCAACGGCGGCCACCGGCCGTTGCCTGGTCCGGATCGGGAAGAGGCCGAGCGGTGGAAAAGGAGGGGGGACGAACTTCTCATCCACGAAGACCTCGACGTCCTCCGGGTGATCAACGACCAGGAGCGTGACCTGATCGAG
Organism: uncultured bacterium; assembly: GCA_964535215.1. GTDB lineage: Bacteria > Methylomirabilota > Methylomirabilia > Methylomirabilales > JACQHM01 > JACQHM01. Next base: position 84,830 of record CAZHST010000003.1, on the reverse strand, counting down.
AAAGGTTGTCTCCCAGAGTTCCTCGGTGATCTGCATGGAGTACCGGCCATCCTTCGGACGAAGCTTTGGGCCTGGGATCTTAAAAAAGTCCTGGGCCGGATCGGGAGGGGCGTAGGAGCCATCGGGGAGGACCATGCCAAGGAGGTTTCGCCAGTGGATATCCGTCACGAAGGTGTACCCTTTGCCGTCCCAGGTGTAGAGGAAGGGGCAGGAGCCTTTCAAGCGCTGCTCGGCCTGGATGATCTGATCTGGACCGGGCTGGATGAAGATGTCCGGCTCGCCGTTCGGCCAGATGACCCGAAGAAGATCGGCCTTCTCCACCCCTCCAAGGCCAAAGTGGGTGATCGGGCTCTGGACGACCCTCATCTGGTAATGAGGGCCGGCCTTGATCTCCACCTTGGCGCCAAGGCCATCCAGGTTGTTCTTGCTGTTCCCGACGTTCAAGCCCACGAGCCTCACCTTCAGCCAGTGGTTTTGGTTCCCTCCCTCGTTGCGAAGGAGCCTGATCCCTCCATCTTCCCTCACCAGGAGGATATCCAGGTCACCGTCGTCGTCAAAGTCGGCGATGGACGCCCGTTTACCCGGGATGGCAGGAGGAAGCCAGGCTGATCGGTCCGTGAAGGCTCCCCGTCCGCTGTTTCTTAGGAGCAGCGTCCGGGGCTGACCGACGATCAGGAGGTCGAGATGGCCATCGTTGTCAAAATCGGCGAAGTGGGCATCGTGGCCGACGAATCCTTTCGCCATCTGGGCCAGGAGCGGCCCTTCCAGCCCCTCGACGAAGGTTCCATCCCCTCTATTCCGGAAGAGACGGTTGGAGGATGGGCCTCTTCCCACGAGGAAGAGGTCCAGGAAGCCGTCATGGTTATAATCGCCAAGGGTAACCCCCTGATGCCCTCCGGTCTCGGCCAGGCCTGCCGCCTTGGCGATTTCCTTGAACCGACCCTGCCTTAAGTTCGTGTAGAGGCGCGCTCCCTCTGGGCCAACAAGGAAGAGGTCTACATCCCCATCGTCGTCGAGATCACCGAAGGTCCCGGAGCGGCCCGTGACCCCGTCTGGCTCGAAGCCCGAAGCCTCGGTGATCTCGACAAAGCTCCCATCCCCCCTGTTCCGGTAGAGGCGGCTCGGGGGATCCCCTTCCTGGGAGACCTCGTTCACGACGAAGAGATCCAGGTCCCCATCGTGGTCGAGATCCACGACGATGGCGCTTTGTCCCCTTCCCGCATCCCCGACACCGGCCCTCTTCGTCCAGTCCGTGAAGTGACCGTTCCCATCATTGCGATAGAGGACGTTCGGGCCGTCCTTCACCAGGTAGAGGTCCAGGAGGCCGTCGTTGTCAAAGTCCCCAACGGCCACGGCCCGGCAGGGATTCCCGTCTCCCAGGCCGGCCCCCTCCGTGATTTCGACGAACCGCCCCCCCTCATGGCGGAAGAGGCGGGAGCGGGTGGATGAGCAGACGTAGAGATCCAGGTGGCCGTCCCGGTCCAGGTCGAGGAACATGGCGGCGTTCGCCTCAAGGGGGGATGGGGGGAGGCCCACCTCCCTTGTCACGTCGGCAAACAGGACCGGCACCTCCCGCGGGAGGGCCTCCGGGAGGAGGGCCAAGACTCGGGGGCTAAAGTCCAACAGGGGGAGTCCCCATGGGGACGGCGACACCTGGGCGATCCCCTGGCGGTAAAGAGGGGTTGGCCGGAGGAGGTTGGTCAGGATCTGGACCTGTTGGGTTGCCTCCTTCGGGTTCGACATCCTGGCCAGGGCCTCCTTCAGGGCCTTCACAGCCCCGTCCTCCACCCCCTCAAAGAGGGTTTCGATCCGCTGGAGGTAAAGGGTGGCCTCTTGGGAACGGCCGTGCTGAAGGAGGAGCCGGGAAAGCTCCAAGAGGACGACCAAGTTTAGGGGGTGCGCCTTCTCAATCGCCTTAAGATGCTCAATGGCTTTTTCCGGTTTCTTCTGCTTTTGAGAGAGCTGGGCCATCTGGTAGTGGACGTGAACGTTCGAAGGAGCGGTGATGAGGGCCGCCTGGTACTCTTGAACCGCCTTTTCTTCAGCCCCTTTCCAGTGAAGGATCTCCGCCAGGAGGGCATGGGCATCAGGATGGGAGGGGTCCCGGCGGAGGGCCTCCCTGACCCACCGTTCGGCCTCCTCGATCTTCTTCATCCTGAAAAGGGCGAGGCCTAAGTTCGCATAGCCTAAGGGTTCATCGGGGAGGAGCCTGGTAACCTGCTTGAACTCCTCCACGGCCCGATCGCCCCTCCCCTGCTCGAGGTAGGCAAGCCCCAGGTTCTTGTGGGTGATGGCCTCGAGGATGCGGGTGCGAACCAGGGCATCAGGTTCCACCGCTAAAGCGGCACCCACGTCCACGGCGAGGAGGGTGAGGAGCCTCACAAGGCCGATGGTCCAAAAGCCAAAGAGATCCCTTTTCATCGCAACCCTGACCCATGGCCATGGGCAAGCCCTTGGCCTTCCGTGACCGTGATGAGCCGATTGGCCTCAATATCGCGGATTCGATCCACGATCCCGCTCGGCCACCGGATCTCAAGGAGGTCTACCTTCCTGGAGGCTCCCAACCCGAAGTGGGCCCGGGGATCGTTTTGGGAGAGGTAGCTCCCCCCTCCCTTGATCTCCCGGATCTGCACCGAAGGGCCCGTCACCACCGTGATCCTCGCCCCGATCCCGTCCCGGTTACTGGTCGTGCCGATGGCCTTGACCATTAACCAGTGGTTTCGATTCCCCCCGTCGTTCCTCAAGAGGGTGGGGGGACTGTTGGAGTTGACGATGAGCATGTCGATGTCCCCGTCGTTATCGTAGTCCCCGAAGGCAACCCCCCGCCCGACCCTCCCCACCCGGAAGGCCTCGCCTACCAGCCCTGAGATGTCGGTGAACGTCCCATCGCCGTTATTCCTCAAGAGGAGGTTTCTCTGGGCATAGGGGACCAGTTCAACGCCGGCCCCTTCGAAGACGTAGACCTCCTGCTGGTTGTCGAGGGTGTGACCATTCGCCCCCAAGAGGTCCAGGTCCCCGTCGTTGTCAAAGTCGAAGAACCCAACCCCCCACCCTGTGGCCATCAGGCTGGCCTGCCCAAGCCCTGTGATGTGTCGTATGTCCGTGAAGGTCCCGTCCCCGTTGTTGTGGTAGAGGGCGTAGCCTTCATAGGCAAGATTCGTCACGACGATGTCCAGGAAGCCGTCATTGTCGTAGTCTCCAAAGTCCACCCCCATCCCGGCCTCCGCCTTCCCCTCGGGACCATAGGCCACGCCGGCTGGAAGCCCGACCTCCTCAAAGATCCCATGGTCCTTATTTCTGTAGAGGAAGTTCCTGGTCGAATCGTTGGCCACGTAGAGATCCAGGTCCCCATCGTTATCGTAGTCGCCGAAGACAACCCCCAGGCCCTTCCCCTCCGTTGTGAAAAGTCCGGCCTCCCTGGTAATCTCGGTGAAGGTCCCGTCCCCGTTGTTCCGGTACAGGGCATTGGGCAGGCCGCTGTAGACCTGGGGGGAGCAGTACGCCCTGACCTTTGTCCGTCGGTCCCCACAGAACTTGTGGTTGTCAAGGGTGAAATCCACGTAGTTAACGACGAAGAGGTCCAGATCCCCATCTCCATCAACGTCGGCGAAGGCACAGCTTGCACTCCAGAGGGGGTTTCCCACCCCGGCCTTCTCGGTGACATCGGTGAAGGTCCCGTCCCCGTTGTTCCGGTACAGGGCGTTCCGGGGGGGCGTCGGGGGGGTGAAGCCGGGCAGCACCCCCCCGTTCACCAGGTAGAGATCCAGGAGGCCGTCGTGGTTGTAATCCAGGAAGGCCGCCCCCCCGCCCATCGTCTCCACCAGGTACTTCTCCCCTGTCCCGCCATGGACGTGGGTAAAAGAGATGCCGGCCTGGGCGGTCACGTCCTGAAAGGTGATCGGGGGGACCATCGTTTCTGGCTGACTGCCCAGAAGGGCTGGAAAGAGAAGAACCGGGCAGAACCATGACAGCTCACCACCAACCGATTTGAACCTATGAAGGGTCACTCCTGAAGCCCTACAGGCTGCGGTATTTGGCAATGGAGGCCTCACAAAGGGGGCTCCTCACCGGCTGGATCATGACGTTGACACAAGAGGGAAGGCCCGAGGCGAAGGCCCGCTCCAGGGCCGGGCGAAGCTCCTCCGGCTTCTCCACGAACTCCCCGTGCCCGCCCATCGCCTCAACGATCTTATCATAGCGGAGCAATCCCAGCTCAACCCCCAGGGTCTTGTCCGGGCCATAGATGGCAGCCTGGATGTGCCGCTCCATCCCCCATCCCTGGTCGTTCCCCACGATGGCCACGATCGGGAGGTTGTGGCGGACGGCCGTGTGGAACTCGTAGCCGTAAAACCCCATGCCGCCATCGCCGATAAAGAGGACGACGGGGGCCTCGGGTTTCGCCAGCTTCGCCGCCAGGGCGAGGGGGAGGGCAGCCCCGACAGTCCCGAGAGAGCCCAGCCGGAGCCAGTGGCCAGGGCGGCGGGCGGGGAGGACCATCCGGGGCCACTGGAGGAAATCGCCCCCATCAATGGCAATGATGGCCTCCTCGGTCAAGAATTCCTTGACCTCCCGACAGAGACGGAGGGGATGGATGGGAGTGGCCTCCGATTCCTCGTAAGGTTTCAGGCTCTCCCGCCACTCCTGCTGGACGTTTCTGAGGTGTCTAACCCAGGGCTTCTCCTGCCAGGGGGCGCCCACGATGGCCAAGAGCTGCTCCAACGCCGCCCTGGCATCGGCCAGGATGCCCAGCTCTACCCCCCGGTTCCTCCCCAGCTCCTGTTGGGTGATGTCAATCTGGATCACTTTGGCATGGGGATTGAGGACCTTGGGCCCCCCGAAGCCGAGCCGGAAGTCGAAACGCTTCCCGATCAGGAGAACGACGTCAGCCTCCTGAAAGGCCACCTGGGCGGTCTTGCTCAGAAAAGGATCGGCGTAGCCGAGGCAGAGGGGGTGGAGGTCAGAGACGATTCCGCGGGCGAGATCAACGGTGAAGAGGGGGATCTTGGTCCGCTCGATGAAGCGCTGAAGCTCTTCGGAGGCCTTCGCCCAGAAGGTCCCGCTTCCGGCGATCAGGACCGGGCGCTCGGCCCGGCGGAGGAGCTCGAGGGCCTGTTCAATGAGCCTCGGTTCCCCTTGCGGTCGGCTTTCGGGCCGGTACCGCTCGGGGGGGGAGAAGGGGATGCCTTCTTCCTCGACCCTCTTCAGAAGGATATCCACCGGGAGGCTCAGGTGGACGGGGCCCGGCCGCCCGGCGAGGGCCTCCCTGAAGGCCGTGGCGGTATATTCAGGGATCCGTTTGGGGTCCGTGACCAGCCGTGCCCATTTTGTGATGGGCCTGGCCAATCCGATCTGATCCAGCTCCTGGAACGTGTGTCTATCGGCACCGGTTGTCTCGAAGGCGCCGCTTAAAAAGATCACCGGGCTCCCGGCTAAGAAAGCCGTGGCGACTCCCGTCATCGCGTTGGTATGGCCGGGCCCTCCGGTCACGGCACAGACCCCGGGCTGCCCCGTGACGCGGGCCCAGCCGTCGGCCATATGGGCTGCGGCCGATTCGTGCCGGACATCCACGATCCGGATCCCTTCCTCGAGGCAGGCGTGATAGACCGCATTCAGATGATCCCCGCAGAGGCTGAAGATCCGATCAATCCCTTCCTGCTTGAGGGCCTTGACCAGAAGCTGGGCACCGCTGATCGTTGCCACCCCTTTCCTCCTCTCCATCTCCCTTTTGCTCCATATATACTCTAACACCGCTTCCTTGTAAAGGGATGGCTAGGGTGCTATAATCCGATCCACGTTCATCAAGGGCTTCAAGGAAGGGTGCCTGGGAGGGCCTGGGCAGGAGGGGTTGTCTTTCCAGCGGGAGGGAGCAGGTCGTGGAGCGGTTCATTGGAATCATCGGAGGGAGTGGCCTGTACCAGATGGAGGGGCTTGAAGGGGTGGAGGAGGTCTCCATGGACACCCCCTTTGGCAAGCCCTCGGATCGCTACGTGCTGGGCCGGCTTGGAGAGCGGAGGGTGGCCTTTCTGGCCCGGCATGGCCGGGGTCATCGGATCATGCCATCGGAGCTTCCGTTCCAGGCGAACATCTACGGCTTCAAGGTGCTGGGGGCCGAATGGATCATCTCGGTCTCGGCTGTGGGGAGCATGCGGGAGGAACTTCGGCCCTTGGATATCGTTATCCCGGACCAGTTCTTCGACCGGACGAAGGCCAGGCCCAGCACCTTCTTCGGCGGTGGTCTCGTGGCCCATATCAGCTTTGCCGATCCTGTCTGTCCGCAGCTCTCCGACGTCCTCTACCGGGCTGCTGAACAAACAGGGGCAAGAGTCCATAGGGGTGGGACGTACCTCTGCATTGAAGGGCCTCAGTTCTCTACCAGGGCCGAGTCCCGGATCTACCGGAGCTGGGGTGTTGATATCATCGGCATGACCAACCTCCAGGAGGCCAAACTCGCCCGGGAGGCGGAGATCTGTTACGCCACCCTTGCCATGGTGACCGACTATGATGTGTGGCATGAGGCCGAGGAGCCGGTGACGGTGGAGATGGTGGTGGCGAACCTTTTGAAGAATGTGGAGACGGCCAAGGCTGTCATCCGGAAGGCTGTCCCCCTTATCCCTGAGGAGCGCCGCTGCCCTTGCCCCACAGCCTTGAAGGATGCCATCATCACGGCCAGGGAGGCCATCCCCCCAGAGGTGAGGGAGAAGCTCAAAGTCCTTCTCGGGAAATACGTGTAGGAGGAGTCATGGATGTCCTGGTGGTGGGTTCGGTGGCTTTAGACACGGTCAAGACCCCCTTCGGGGAAGCCCGCCGGGTCCTGGGCGGGTCGGCGGTCTATTTCTCGGTGGCGGCGAGCTACTTTGCCCCGATCAAACTCGTCGGGGTAATAGGGCAGGATTTCCCGGCCGAATCCTTGGAGTTCTTAAGGAGCCGGTCCATTGATCTTGGAGGGTTGCAGAGGAAAAACGGGCCGACCTTCCAGTGGGTAGGGGAATATGGATACGACCTGAACGAGGCCAGAACCCTGGAGACCCATCTGAACGTCTTTGCCGACTTCCACCCCGTCCTCCCCGAGGCCTACCGGTCCAGCGAGGTCGTCTTCCTGGCCAACATTGACCCTGACCTCCAGCGGGAGGTCCTCCGCCAGGTGAAGGCCCCCAGGCTGGTGGCGGCGGATACGATGAACTATTGGATTCAGGGGAAGTACGAGGCCTTGGTCAAGACCCTGGGGATGGTGGATCTCGTCATCATCAACGATGCCGAGGCCCGGCAGCTGGCGGGGGAACCCAACCTGGTCAAGGCGGCCAAGAAGATCCTCTCCTGGGGCCCCCGGGGGGTCATCATTAAACGGGGGGAGTACGGGGCCTTGATGTGCTCCGACGGAATCTGGTTTGCCGCCCCCGCCTATCCTCTGGAATCGGTCTTCGATCCCACGGGGGCCGGGGATTCCTTTGCCGGCGGCCTCCTGGGGTATCTGGCCTCGACGGGGGACTTCAGCGAGGTGACTCTCCGGAAGGCCATCATCATGGGGTCGGTGATGGCCTCCTTCAACGTGGAGGACTTCTCCTTAAACCGCCTCCGGTCCCTGACCCCGGAAGAGATTCAGGCCCGCTACCGGGCCTTCAAGGACCTGGCCCACTTCGAGGATCTCTAGGGATCCCCTCCACCCTTCACCTCTCCCTTTGGAGTCCCGGTGAGCCTCTCCCACCCGGAGTTAGATTGGCTCCTGCTTAAGATGGACTCAACCATGTGGGAGAACTGCCTGGTATCAATAGGCTTGGGGATGTAGCCGATGCAGCCTGCCTGGAAGATCTTCTCCTCATCGCCCTTCATGGCATAGGCGGTCATGGCGATGATAGGGATCTCTTTGGTCCTTGGATCCTCCTTGAGGCGTTTGGTCAGATCCAGCCCGTTTAACCCTGGCAGCTGAATGTCCATGAGGATCAGATCCGGTTTGAACTCTTGGAGGACGCCCAGGGCCTCGAGGGCCGTGGCGGCCTGGAGGACATCGTATCCCCTGGCCCTCAGGAGATCGCTGGCCAGTTCCATATTCATCGGGTTATCCTCGATCACAAGCACCTTCGCCGTGGGCATCGCCTGTCCTCCTTCCCCTCAGAAAAGTCTGGATGAAAACGATCATGCCGCAAGCGAGCAAGATCTATGCCAAGGATGGTCTTTCCAGCGGTGGAGGCCTAACCTTTTGAATCTTCAAGAGGCATCGCTTCGCCCTGGAACGATAGGGCCAAGCCTGCTGGGTGATCGGAAAGGGGGTGTCGGAAAAGCGGGCAGGGGAACGCCGCTAGATCTTCTGGTAGGCGGTTCCCTTGTGCTGGTGGATGAACCGGAACTTCTCGCCCAAGCTGGGGAGGCTTTCCGCTTGGCCGAGGAAGAGATAGCCACCTGGGGCCAGGGCCCGGTGGAGCTTTTCGATCAGCTTGAGCTGCTCGGGACGGGCAAGGTAAATCATCACGTTTCGACAGAAGATGACATCGAGGTCCTGGAAGGGGTTTTCGTGTTTCAGATTGTGGTAGGTGAAGATGATTAAACGGCGGACCTCGTCCTTGATGGCAAAGGCCTCCCCCCGTTGGTCAAAGTATCTTTCGAGGTACGAGGCCTCGACGTTCTTGACCCTTTCCTTGGGGTAGATCCCGGCTTGGGCGGATTTCAGGGCAGTCAGGGAGAGGTCCGAGGCCAGGATCGTGATGTCCCAGAGGGGAGGGACGGGGAGAAACTCGAGGACCGTCATGGCCATAGAGTACGGCTCCTGGCCGGTGGAGCAGCCGGCACTCCAGAGGCGAAGACTCCTCTTCCCCTCCTTCAGCCGCCGCGAGGTGACCTCGGGCAGGGCCACCTCTTTGAGGAGCCTGAACTGGGGCATGTTCCGGAAAAAAGAGGTCTCATGGATGGTCAGGAGATCCAAAAGGTGGAGGAGTTCCTGTTTGCCCCCGGGCTCGGTGAGGAGCTTGTAGTAACGGTATGGGCTTGTCATCCCCGTTGCCTTGAGACGTTTCTGGAGCTTTGTCTCCAAGAAAAGACGACGGTCGTCCCGGAGAGCGATCCCGGACTCTTCGGCAATCAGCTCCTTAAACAGCCTGAACTCCCTGTTACTGAGAGCCGTCATCGAAGGCCTGTCAAGAGGGGGCGGGATCTTGGGTCTGAATGACCCCTGTTCCCTACTGCAAAGGCTATGCCAGGGGGCCTCCTTGGACAGGTCCTTGGCTCCGGGGAACCCCGGAGGCCTGTCTCCCCGCGTCCTCACCCTCGCGAGAAACAAATGATTGATTTTTCATTAGGGGGTTGCTATGGTATATAACCAATTGGACAGCTTGCTCACCATCCTAAACATAAATGCAGGAGGTACATACGAGACCATGTCCATCGAGGAGAAGCTCGAGGAACTCCGTCGGAGGAGGGAGGGGGCCCTGCAAGGGGGCGGCAGGGAGCGGGTGGACCGCCAGCACGAGATGGGGAAACTGACGGCGAGGGAGCGGATTGACCTCCTGTTGGACGGGGGGAGCTTCGTCGAGTTGGATGCCCTGGCGGTCCACCACTGCTACGACTTTGGGATGGAGAAACACCGGATCCCGGGAGACGGGGTCGTGACCGGTTACGGGACCATTGACGGGAGGCTTGTCTACCTCTTTGCGTACGATTTCACCATCTTCGGCGGGTCCTTGAGCCAGACCTGTGCCGCCAAGATCTGTAAGGTCATGGATCAGGCCGTCAAGGTGGGAGCCCCTATCATCGGCCTGAACGACTCAGGCGGGGCCAGGATCCAGGAGGGGGTGGTCTCCCTGGCTGGCTACGCCGACATCTTCCTCCGGAACACCCTGGCCTCCGGGGTGGTGCCCCAGATTGCGGCCATCATGGGGCCATGCGCGGGGGGGGCCGTTTACTCTCCGGCCCTGATGGATTTTGTCATCATGGTCAAGAACACGGGCTACATGTTCGTCACCGGCCCCGATGTCATCAAGACGGTCCTCCACGAGGAGGTGACCTTCGAGGAGTTAGGGGGCGCCATGGTTCACAACGGGATCTCGGGGGTGGCCCACTTCGCCGCCTCGACCGAGGAGGAGGCCTTGGCGATGATCCGGGAGCTGCTCTCCTTTCTCCCCCAAAACAACCTTGAGGACCCGCCCCGGAGGCCAACCCAGGATGATCCGAACCGGATGGATGAGGCGCTGAATGAGCTGGTCCCCGATGATCCGGCCAAACCCTACGATGTCAAGGATCTAATCCGGCACGTGGTGGACGATGGCCACTTCTTCGAGGTCCACGAGCATTTTGCCCGAAACATCGTGGTCGGCTTCGCCCGTTTGGATGGCCAACCGATCGGCATCGTTGCCAATCAGCCGGCCGTCCTGGCCGGCTGTCTCGATGTCAACTCCTCCATCAAGGCGGCCCGCTTCATCCGCTTCTGCGATTGCTTCAACATCCCTATCGTCACCTTCGAGGATGTCCCCGGGTATCTCCCGGGCACCGCCCAAGAGCACGGCGGTATCATCCGCCACGGGGCAAAGCTCCTCTACGCCTACGGTGAGGCCACCGTCCCGAAATTAACCGTCATCGTGAGGAAGGCGTACGGCGGTGCCTACTGTGTCATGGGGTCGAAGCACATGCGGGCTGACTACAATGTGGCCTACCCCACGGCGGAGATCGCTGTCATGGGGCCCGAGGGGGCCGTCAACATCCTCTACCGGCGGGAGATGGCAGCGGCGGACGACCCGGAAGCCTTTAGGATCGAGCGGGTCAAGGAGTTCAGGAACAAGTTCGCGAACCCTTATATCGCTGCGGAGCGGGGGTACATTGACGAGGTCATCGAGCCCAAGGAGACCCGCCCCCGCCTCATCAGGGCCCTCCGAGCCCTGGGGACGAAACGGGACACCAACCCGCCCAAGAAGCACGGCAACATCCCCCTTTAAGGAAGCCGTCAGCCCTCAGCGATCAGCCTCCAGCAAAGATGCGACAGGTTGAAAGCTGACGGCTGAACGTGTGTCGAGGGTGAACGATGTTTCGGAAGATCTTGATCGCCAATCGGGGAGAGATCGCCGTCAGGATCATCCGGGCCTGTCGGGACCTGGGGATCCAATCGGTGGCTATCTTTTCCGACGTGGATCGGCCATCCCTCCATGTCCGCTACGCTGACGAGGCCTATTGGGTGGGTCCCGCCCCTGCCTCGGAAAGCTACTTGAGCATCCAGAGGGTGTTGGAGGTGGCCCGGCGGTCTGGCGCCGAAGCGGTCCATCCCGGTTACGGTTTCCTCTCGGAGAACCCCGCCTTTGCCGAGGCGTGTGAGGCTCACGGGTTGGTCTTCATCGGCCCCTCCTCGGAGACCCTCCGCCTCACGGGCTCTAAGACTGCCGCCCGGAGACTGGCGGCGAGGGTCGGTGTCCCCATCGTTCCCGGGACTGATCGGGACCTCTCGGACGAGGAGATCGAGAAGGTCGCTCCCACCATCGGGTTCCCGCTGGTGATCAAGGCCTCGGCCGGAGGGGGCGGCAAGGGGATGCGGATCGTCCGGACCCCCCAGGAACTCCCCTCGGCTGTTCGGGCGGCGCGCTCGGAAGGGCAGTCTTCCTTTGGCGACTCCGCCATCTATCTGGAGAAGTACCTCTCCCGCCCCCGCCACGTGGAGATGCAGATCCTCGCCGATGGGAAGGGAAAGATCCTCTACCTGGGGGAGCGGGAGTGTTCCATCCAGCGGAGGCATCAGAAGGTGGTGGAGGAAGCCCCCTCCACCTTCGTTGATGAGGCCCTCCGCCGACGGTTGGGGGAGGCGGCCATCAGGATCGCCGAGGCCTGCGGTTACCGGAACGCCGGGACGGTTGAGTTCTTGATAGACCAGGACCGGAACTTTTACTTCCTGGAGGTGAACGCCCGGCTCCAGGTGGAGCACCCGGTGACCGAGATGGTGACGGGGATTGACCTGGTCAAGAAGCAGATCCTGATCGCGGCGGGGGAGGGGATTCCTTATGAGCAGCAGGATATTACCCTGTGGGGGCACGCCATCGAGTGCCGGATCTACGCGGAGGATCCCTTTCATCAGTTCCTCCCCTCCCCTGGCAAGATCACCGTTTTGAGGACCCCGGGCGGTCCTGGGATCCGGAATGACGTCGGTGTGTTCGAAGGATCCGAGGTTTCGATCTACTATGATCCGATCATCGCCAAGCTGATTGCCTGGGGGAAGGATCGCCAGGAGGCCATCCAGCGGATGCGGCGGGCCCTCCGGGAGTACATGATCCTTGGGGTTCAGACGACCATCCCCTTTCACCAGCGGGTGATGGAGGACTCCCGGTTCGTCCGTGGGGAGATCGATACGACCTACATTGATCAGATGTTAGAGAAGGAGGAGCGGAAACCGGATGAACGGTACCGGGATGTGGCCCTCCTCGCCGGAGCCCTTCACCTCCTCTTCAAGGAGCAGAAGGTCGCTCCCCATCGGCCGGCTGCCCTGCGGGAGGAACGTCCGAGTCTGTGGAAGCTGGCCGCCCGTCAGGAGATGCTGAGAAGACGTTAACCACATGGGGGCGATCGGTGGCTTATCTCACCTGGGAGGGGAAGGGCTATAGGATCGAGGTGATGCAGACGTCGCAGCCTTGGACGGTGAAGGTTGATGAGGCGATCCATCATGTGGACATCCTGGCTGTAGGAGGGGGCCTCTACTCCCTGTTGGTGGATGGACGCTCCTACGAGGTGGACGTGCTCGAGGAGGAGGGGGCGCTCCTTGTGTTCGTCGAGGGGCAGCTCTTCCGACTGGAGCCGCAGGAGGAGAAGCGGCGCCTGCGGAGGATGGTCGGGAAAGAGGTCGCTGTCGGCCCCCAGGCCATCGTGGCCCCTATGCCTGGGAAGATCGTCAAGGTCTTGGTCAACGTGGGGGATCAGGTCCAGGCGGGGGATGGGGTCGTCGTCATCGAGGCGATGAAGATGGAGAACGAGCTGAAGGCGGCCGGACCTGGGACGGTGCGGGAGGTAAAGGTCGTCCAGGGACAGGGCGTCAACGGGGGCGATGTCCTGATCGTCATCGAATAACAGCAGGGTTTAGGGTCTAGGGTCTAGGGTTTAAGGGGGTTCACCCCAACCCCTTGCGTAGCAGGATAGAATGGACGGTGAGCAAGAGCTTCAGCAGATCGAAGAGGCAAAGAGACGGTGGGAGGAGACTACCCTGAAGGAGGCGCTGGCGCGGGCCCCCGAGAGGGAGCGGGAGTTCAAGACCAGCTCCGACATCCGCGTGAACCGTCTCTATACCCCGCTGGATGTGGCCGACCTAGACCATCTGACCGATACCGGCTTCCCCGGCGAGTACCCCTTCACCCGGGGGATCCAGGCGACCATGTACCGGGGGCGCCTCTGGACCATGCGGCAGTATGCCGGGTTCGGGACGGCCGAGGAGACCAATCGGCGGTTCAAGTACCTCCTCTCGCAGGGGCAGACAGGTCTCTCGGTGGCCTTTGATCTTCCGACCCAGATCGGCTACGACTCCGACGATCCGATGGCCGAGGGGGAGGTGGGGAAGGTGGGGGTGGCCATTGACAGCTTGGCCGATATGGAGATCCTCTTTGACGGCATCCCCCTGGACCGGGTAAGCACCTCCATGACCATCAATGCTACAGCCTCGATCCTTCTGGCCATGTACATCGCCGTTGGCGAGAAGCAGGGGGTGAAGCCCGAACAGCTGTCTGGAACCGTTCAGAACGATATCCTGAAAGAGTACATCGCGAGGGGGACCTATATCTTTCCCCCTGGGCCTTCCCTCCGGTTGATCACCGATACCTTTGCCTACTGTGCGGAGAAGCTTCCCCGCTGGCATCCGATCTCGATCAGCGGCTACCATATCCGGGAGGCTGGGGCCACGGCTGTCCAGGAGGTGGCGTTCACCTTGGCCGACGCGATTGCGTATGTGGAGGCAGCCCTCAAGGCCGGCCTGGACGTGGATCAGTTCGGCCCTCAGCTCTCCTTCTTCTTTGCCTCACATAACAACCTGTTCGAGGAAGTGGCCAAGTTCCGGGCGGCGAGAAGGCTCTGGGCCAGGATCATGCGGGAGCGGTTCAAGGCCAGGGACCCTCGCTCCTGGATGCTCCGCTTTCATACCCAGACGGCCGGGGTGACCCTGATTGCGCAGCAGCCCGAGAATAACGTCATCCGGGTTACGATCCAAGCCTTGGCGGCCGTTTTGGGGGGAACTCAGTCCCTCCATACCAACTCCATGGATGAGGCCCTGGGCCTTCCCACAGAAGATGCGGTGCGGATCGCCCTCCGGACCCAGCAGATCCTCGCCCACGAGAGCGGCGTTGCCGATACGGTGGATCCCCTCGGCGGGTCCTACTACGTGGAATGGCTCACGCAGAAGCTCGAAGAGGGGGCGACAAACTATCTCAAGAAGATTGACGAGCTGGGCGGGATGCTCCGGGCCATTGAGCTGGGGTTCGTCCAGCGGGAGATCCAGGAGGCGGCCTATCGTCACCAGCGGGAGGTGGAAGAGGGGAGGCGGATCGTGGTTGGCCTGAACGCCTTCACCGACGCGGAGCCTGCAAAGATTCCGGTCTTCCAGATTGATCCCAACCTGGAGGCGGGTCAACGGAGGCGGCTCAAGGAGGTGAAGGAGGGCAGAAACCAAAGCGCGGTGGAGGGGGCCTTGAAACGGTTGGAGGAAGGGGCGAGGGGGTCCGGGAACCTCCTCCCTTTCCTTCTGGAGGCCGTGCGGGCCTATGCGACCATCGGGGAGATCTGCGGGGTGCTGCGAAGGGTCTTTGGGGAGCATAGGGAGCCTGTGACGATATGATCAAAAGGGTGGATCAGATCGCCATTGCGGTGAAGGATTTGGAAGCGGCGAAACGGTTCTATGCGGGGATCTTAGGGCTCCCGCTGGTCCATACCGAGGTCCTGGAGGAGGAGCGGGTCAAGGTGGCCTTGTTCAGGGTCGGCGAGGTCGAGATCGAGTTGGTCGAAGGGATCGGGGAGGAGAACCCTCTGGCGAAGTTCCTGGCGAAGCGGGGGGAAGGTCTTCACCACATCAGCCTCGAGGTGGAAGACCTTGAAGGAGCCCTTGCCAGGCTGGAGAGGGCAGGGATCCCGCTCATTGACCAGGCCCCCCGGAAGGGGGCTTCTGGCACAAGGGTGGCCTTCCTGCATCCTAAGGGATGTCATGGTGTTCTCATCGAACTGGTCGAGAAGCGGGCGGGGTGATGGGGTCGTGGAGAGGGGCATGCGGTGGCGATTCCGGATCATAAGCTTCCTGCTGATCATAATGGTTGCCTCCGGAGCAAGGTCGCAGGAGCCGGCCTTCACCGAAGCGGCCTATGAGGCGGCCCGGAAGGTGGCGGAGGGTTTCCCGAAGGTGGAAGGCTTCATCGTGGGGGTTGAGGGGACAAAGGTGCTCGTTGACCTCGGCACCCGGGATCGGGTCTATCCGGGGATGGAACTTCAGGTCTTTCGAGAAGGGGAGACCTATGTCCACCCTATCACCGGTCAGCCCCTTGGGACCCTGGATAAGGATCTGGGGATGGTGAGGATCGTCCAGGTCAAGGAGCGGTCCTCGGTGGCGGAGGTCATCAGAAGGGCTGAGGGCATTGAGCTCGTCCCCGGGGATCGGGTCCGCGTCTCCGGCGCTCGGCTGCTCGTTGCCCTCCCTCTTGTTGATCCATCGGGGATTAAGGAGGTTAACCCGAAAAACCTCACCAAGGACCTGGCCTTTGCCCTCGCCAAGACCGGCCGCTTTGAGGTCATCGAGGATCGGCAGCTTCGGGCCTCCATGACGGGGGAGGGGATCCCGATGGAGACCCTGGCCGCTCCTCCGGCGTTGAAGGCCCTGGCGGAGAAGCTGAAGGTGAACCTCCTGATCTTGGGAAAGCTCACGGCTGTCGGTGCGGATATCTCCCTTGACCTGGATGTGATCTCAGCAGTGACGGGGAACCGCCTGCTTTTGATCACCACCCCCGTGGTTCCTGGGCCCCGGCTCGCCGGTGCCATGCCGGATCGGAGCCCGTTGGCAGAGGCATCGGCCCAGGCCCCGGTCCTTAAGGAGGCGCCTTCCCCGGCTTCCCCCGAACCTTTGCCCCCAGGGGTTTTCAAGGCGGACTTTGACATCCCTTTACGGGCCGTTGCCATCGCCGATGTGGATGGGGACCGGAGGGCGGATCTGATCTTCGCCAGCGCCGAGCGCCTTTTCGTGTACACCTTCCAGGGGCAAAGTTTTCGCCTGATCTGGCAACAGGAGACGGATCCAGGGACCACCATCCTTGCCCTCGATGCCGCCGACGTCAACAGGAACGGCCGGGCCGAGCTCTTCGTCACCAGCGTCCTCGGCAATCGTTTGAGCTCGTTCGTTCTGGAGATGACCAAGAAGGGTCGGATGGAGCGGGTGTGGGACAAGGTCAACCTTTTCTTCAGGGTCCTGCCCTTGGGGGAAGGCGGGACCAGGCAGCTCTATGGTCAACGGATGGGGACCAAGGCCCCCTTTGACCAACCGATCCACCGATACTATTGGGGGAGGAAGGGGATCCTGGGGTACTTTAAAAGCAAGGGGTATGTGCAGGGTCCCCCCTTAGGGGTCCCGACAGGTTTCAGCCTCTATGGCCTCACCCTAGCCGATTTGAACGGGGACGGCCGGAGGGAGATCCTGGCCGCCGTCCCGGGGGATGGGCTCAAGGTCTACGACCCGAACGGACGCCTCCTCTCCGAAACGGGGGAACGGCTCATTGTCTCGGACTCTTTCGTTCAGTCCGAGCCGGCTGACCGATCGGGAGCGGACAGGGAGGGGGAGGCCCAGGCGGTTCTGGTCCAGGGGCGGATCGTGGTGGGGCCCTCGGTTGATGGGGTGGCACCGATGATCCTTGTCCGGCAGAACCTCCCCTCGACAGGTTCCCTCCCCCGGGACATCCCCCCCAAGGGGAAGATTGTTGCCCTCCGGTGGAACGGCAAGGAGCTGGAGAAGCTCTGGGAGACCCGGGAGCTCCCCGGCTTCATCGCCGACTTCGCCGTGGGCGAGCTGATCGAAGAGGGGGTGCCGTATCTGGTGATCATCGTGGTGCAGACCGCTCAGGGTCAGCCTCGATCAAGCTACGTCTTGGCCTTTCCGATCCCTTGACCTGCCCTTGCCGAGCAAACCGATGCGAGGTGAAAAAGAGTGGTCCGGATGACCGCGCTCCTGGGAGGGGTCTTATTGGTCTTGTCCACAGCCCTCCTCGGTGCCTGGCCCGCCGAGGCTTCCAAAGGATCCCCTTCCAACGGGGATACCCTTCTTGAGGTTCTGAAGGCAAAAGGGATCATCAGCGAGGAGGAGTACCAGCGGCTGAAGCTCGAAGGGGAGAACACGGGTAGGGAGAGGCCGGTGCCTTCCACCGGGTATGCCAGGGGTTTCTACATCCAATCGGCTGACGGCCAGCATCAGCTCAAGCTCAACGGCTTGACCAGGGTCCAGTTCACCCTTTTCCCCCCCGATACCCCCAACTCCTCCACCCAGATCCAGCCCCGAACCATTGCCCTGGTGGCCAGGGGATACGTCTTCAAATCCTTCGAGTTCCAGACCATCCTGGATTTCGCTGACAAGACGAACATCCTCTTCGATGCCTTCGCCAACATCAATGCCATGCCGTGGCTCCAGCTGAAGATCGGCCAGTTCAGGGCCCCCTTCAGCCGGGAGCAGCTCGTCTTCGTCAACGGGGTGGATACGATTGAAAAGTCGGTCGTCGGGGAAGCCATTTCCCCCCAGTGGGACATCGGGGTGATGATCCACGGGGTCCTCCGGTCCGGCCTCTGGGAGTATGCGTTGGGGGTTTTTAACGGCTCCGGTCGGAACACGTTCGATCCTAACGATGCGATGGACGTGGTTGGGCGCCTGGGGTTCAACCCCTTCTCCCTTGAACCTGATTCCCCGTTCAAAGCCTTGAGCCTGGGGGCCAGCTTCCAGGTCGGTGACCAGCCTTTCAATCTGGATGGGGGCAGAGCCCGGTTCTTGACCAGGGCCGATCGGGCCGTCATCTTCAATGCGGTCACCCGGGGGTTCCGGCAGCGGTATGGCTTTGACCTTCGCTACGATCTTGGCCCCTTTTCCCTTCAGGGGGAGCTCCTCTATGAGCGGCAGGAGCGAGAAAGGATCTTGACGCCTGACGGGAGGGTGGCGTCCACCGCCGGGGAAGGGGAAGAGGATGCGAGCGACCTGGAACGCTCCGGCGGGTATCTTCAGGTCGGGTATTTCCTTTGGGGAGAACGGGATCGGGGGGTCCAGGTGGTGGCCAAATACGAACGGTTTCAGGCGGGGGATACGGGGGGGCCTGGTCAGATCCCTTCTCAGACCCTCGACGCCTATACCCTGGGTGTCAATTGGTACCTGAACTCTAACGTGAAGTTCCAGGTCAACGGCATCCTGGCGGACCTCAAGCGCTCCCCGACGGCTTACGGGGAGGCCTCCCGGGGGGCCTTCCTGGACGGGAACCTGGACTGGGTTCTCCTGAGCCAGTTTCAGCTTTTCTTCTAAAAGTTCAGCCGTCAGCCATCAGCGGCCAAGGGCTAAAAGCTGAACGCTTACCTTCTGGCTTGCAGCACCGGAGAAGATGACCTATACTTTTATCGTTCGATCTGGTTGATCAAACCCTTGAAGGGGGGTGGAGGTTTGTGGCTGAAGAGGGAAACCGAGGCGATCCGGGATGTCCTCTTCTCTCCGATTGCGGCGGAGCTTGAAGAGGTGGAGGAGCGACTTCGTGCAGGGCTTGAAAGCCATTCCCCCCTCATCACTCAGGTCTCAAGCTATGTCCTCGGCAGCGGCGGGAAACGTATCAGGCCGGCCCTGTTGCTCCTATCGGCCAAGCTTTGCGGTTCCGAGAACGGATCCAGGAGCGTGGCGCTCGCCGCCGTGGCCGAGTACATGCATGTGGCCTCCCTCATCCACGATGATATCATTGACAACGCCGATAAGCGTCGGGGGCTGCCTTCGGCCAACTCCAGGTGGGGGTCTCACATCTCCGTGCTCGTGGGAGATTTTCTCTACGCCAGGGCCATCCAGATCCTGGTGGAGGATGGGGACTTTCGGGTCCTCAAGGCCTTCGCCGATGCCACCGTCAGTATGGCCGAGGGAGAGATCTTGGAGCTGGAAACCTACAAGAAGCTGGACATCACGTACGAAGAGTACCTGAAAATCATTACCTGCAAAACGGCGGCGTTGATCTCTGCCGCCTGTCAGGTAGGGGCCTTGATCTCCAAAGCCCCCGAGGAGCAGGTCAAGGCCATGGCCGATTTCGGCTTGAACCTGGGGATCGGCTTTCAACTGGTGGATGACGCCCTTGACTTTGTGGCGGATGAGGGGCGACTGGGCAAGCCCGTCGGGAATGATCTGAGGGAGGGGAAGATCACCTTTCCCCTGATTCACCTGGCGAAGAACGGGTCTGATGGAGCCCAAAGGCGGCTGCGATGGTTGGTGGAGAAGGAGCCTTTCGAGGAGGATGACCTTCTGGAGGTGCGAAGGCTGGTGGAAGAGCATCAGGGCGTCCAGGCCACCATGGAAAAGGTGCATGAGTTTTTGGACAAGGCTAAGGCCGCTTTAGAGATCTTTCCCGATTCCCCTTCGAGGCGTTCCCTACTCTCCATGACCGATTTCGTCCGGGAGCGGGATTGGTAAAGATGATCGCAGCGATCGGCGTGGATTTGGGCGGGACCAACGTGCGGCTTGTCCTGGTGGATCAGGACGGGATCGTGAGGGCTTCGGATCGCTTTCCCGTCCCTGAGCAGGGGAGGGTTGAGTCGGTCCTGGAAGCCTTCGCGCCGGTCTTTGAGACCATCAGGGGAAGGGGCGAGGGGAATGGCTATCAGATCGCAGCCCTGGGGGTTGGGGTGGCCGGCTTGACGGATGTCAGGGAAGGGATCGTGCTGGAGGCCATCAACCTGGGTTGGAAGGAGGTTCCCCTTCGCGCTCTCCTGGAGGAGCTGGTGAAGCTTCCCGTTCTCCTGGAAAACGACGCCAACGCCAGTGCTTTCGCTGAGGTCTGGGTCGGGGCGGGTCGAGGGTGTCGGTCGCTGATCGGGTTTACCCTGGGGACGGGAGTTGGGGGTGGCCTTATCTTGGAGGGGGAGCTGTGGCGGGGGGCGTCCGGCCTCGCCGGGGAGATCGGTCACATGGTGGTGGAACCGAACGGGGAGCCCTGCCGCTGTGGGGGTCACGGCTGTCTCGAGGCTTACGCCTCTGCCACCGCCGTTGTTCGGGAGGCCAGGAAGGTGATCCTGGATGGAAGGATCGAGGGACCTCCCTTTGGCCTCATGAGGGACCCGGAGACCCTCACGGCCCAGGATATCTCCGACGCGGCCTCAAGGGGTGATCCCCTGGCTCAGGCGATCCTCGCCCGGGCTGGTCGGTATCTGGGGGTGGCTTTCACCAGCCTGATCAACGTCTTCAATCCCGAGCTGATCGTCGTCGGAGGGGGGATGGCCCAGGCCGGGGAGTTGATCCTTGGGCCGGCCAGGGAGGAAGTGAGGCAGCGGGCTTTTCGTCCGCTGGCCGAGAGCACCAGGGTTGTTCTCTCCCCGTTAGGGGAGTTGGCGGGTGCCGTCGGCGCCGCCGGCCTTGCCCTCAGGCGCTACGCAGCTTGACATGAGGCACATCCGGAACTTTTCCATCATTGCCCATATCGATCATGGCAAATCTACCCTGGCCGATCGGCTCCTGGAATACTGCGGGGCCCTCCCCCCCCGGCGGATGGGGGGGGAGCAGGTCCTGGACCAGATGGAGCTGGAGCGGGAGCGAGGCATCACCATCAAGGCCAAGGCTGTCCGGCTTTGTTACAAGGCTAGGGATGGGAAGGACTATCTCCTGAACCTGATTGATACCCCCGGCCATGTGGATTTCACCTATGAGGTTTCCCGGGCCCTCTCCGCCTGCGAGGGGGCGATCCTCGTTGTCGATGCGGTTCAGGGTGTCGAGGCTCAGACCCTGGCCAACCTCCACTTGGCCTTGAAGGGGAATCTCGCCATCGTCCCGGTCATTAACAAGATTGACCTCCCCGCCGCTGACCCTGAGAAGGTCAAGCGGCAGATGGAGGAGATCCTCTTCTTGGATGCCTCCCAGGCCATCCTGGCCTCGGCCAAGGAAGGGATCGGCACGGAGGAGGTCCTCGAGGCCGTCGTCCAGCGCATCCCATCCCCGGAGGGGGATCCCCGGGGACCCCTAAAGGCCCTCATCTTTGACTCCTGGTTCGACAGCTACCAGGGGGTCGTGGTGTACATCAGGGTCTTTGATGGGGTGATCTATCCCGGCATGAGGATCCTGTTGATGTCCCGGGGGACGACCTACGAGGTCTCCCAGGTCGGGATCTTGACCCCGGAGATGCGCCCCACCGATCGCCTTTCGGCGGGGGAGGTGGGGTACCTGATTGCGGGGATCAAGGATGTCCACCAGACCCGGGTGGGGGAGACGATCACCGAAGCCGACCGGCCGACGCCCACCCCCCTCCCGGGTTTTCGGCCGGTGAAGGCGATGGTGTTCTCCGGCCTCTACCCGGCCGACGGGGAACAGTACCTCGAGCTGAAGGAGGCCCTGGAGAAGCTTCGCCTGAACGATTCGGCCTTTGTCTTCGAGCCGGAGACCTCGGCCGCTTTGGGATTCGGCTTCCGCTGTGGCTTCTTGGGCCTTCTCCACCTGGAGATCGTTCAGGAGCGGCTGGAACGGGAGTTCTCTTTAAGCCTTGTGACGACCGCCCCAACCGTTGTCTACCGGGTCCACCGGACGGACGGTCAGGTGGTGGAGGTGGACAACCCTTCCAAGCTCCCTCCGCCTGGGCAGATTGGGAAGATCGAGGAGCCTTACATCAAGGCCTCCATCATCACCCCCACCGACTACCTCGGGGCCATCATGGGCCTCTGCCAGGAGAAGCGGGGGGTGCAGGTCGGGATCGAATCCCTCCCTGACAACCGGATCCTCTTAACGTATGAGCTTCCCTTCAACGAGATTGTCTTGGACTTCTATGATCGGCTGAAGTCGGTCTCCAGGGGGTATGCCTCCTTGGACTACGAGTTCCATGAGTATCGGGAAGGGGATCTGGTCAAGCTGGATCTCCTGGTGAACGGGGAGGTGGTGGATGCCCTTTCCGCCATTGTCCCCCGGGAGAAGGCCTATCCCAGGGGCCGGGCTCTGGTGGAGAGGATGCGGGAGCTGATCCCCCGTCAGCTGTTCGAGGTCACCATCCAGGCTGCCGTGGGGGGGCGGGTCATCGCCCGGGAGAGTATCCCTCCTTTGAGAAAGCATGTGACGGCGAAGTGCTACGGCGGTGACATCACCAGGAAGCGGAAACTCCTGGAGAAGCAGAAGGAGGGCAAGAAACGGATGAAACAAATCGGGAGGGTAGAGATTCCTCAGGAGGCCTTCATGGCGGTCTTGAGGGTTAAAGAGTGATGCGGATCATGGTGTTAAAGCCCAGCTATCTGTACAAGGTAAAGATCAAAGCCCTCTGGGCCCCCGAGGAAGAGATCGAGGCCAGGGCCACCGCTGCCTACCAAAGGGTTAGGGAGAAGTGGATCAGGGGTCACTCGGGACAACCCTTCCCCCCCACCGATGGGCTGGTAGCGGCCCTGTTAACCCGGTACCCTGATTGGGACCGGGCAAAGGCCCTGACCTTCCTCCAAAAGCACCGGATCGACTCCCTCGACCAGCTCATCGCGTCCCTCGTGAAGGAAGAGATCCCTCACCGGTATGAGGCGTACCTCAAGAAGGCCCGGGCGAAGCCGAAGTCGGTCTTTCGAGAGTACGCCGAGGCCATTGCCGTCGCCGTGATCCTGGCCCTCTTCATCCGGACCTTCGTGGTTCAGGCCTTCAAGATCCCCTCGGGATCCATGCTCCCCACCCTCCAGATCGGCGATCACATCCTGGTCAACAAGTTCCTCTACTACTTCAGGGAGCCTCGCCGAGGCGATATCATCGTTTTCAAGTTCCCTCTGGACGAGGGGCGGGACTTCATCAAGCGGGTCATTGGCCTGCCAGGGGAGACCCTGGAGATTCGGGGAAAGCAGGTGTACATCAACGGCAAGCCATTGGACGAACCCTATGCCGTCCACCTGGATGCCAACATCCTCAGCAATCCCCATTCCCCCCGGGATCACTTCGGGCCTGTCAAGATCCCTCCAGGGCATCTCTTCGTCATGGGGGACAACCGCGACCATAGCATGGACAGCCGCTTCTGGGGCTTCCTGGATATCCGCAAGGTCAAAGGGGAGGCCTTCCTGATCTATTGGTCCTGGGATCGGGAGCGTCACTGGCCGCGCTTTGAGCGGATCGGTCACCTGGTCCGTTAGGCCTTGCTCTCCGTTCCCCTCCCCCTTCGGGTTGTCTCCCGCCAAGGCTCCTGGGGCGACGTCACCCCCAACCCCCGTTTTCCTCTTGACAAGGCTAGGACCTCTTCGTTAGATTAGTTACGGTTAGCACTCGAAGGGTGAGAGTGCTAATTTCCAAGGGGGGCTGAAGCTGATGACACAGGCCATCCTGACCGATCGCCAGCGGGAGGTCTTGAAGGCCGTTGTTGAGGACTACGTCTCGACGGCCGAGCCGGTCGGATCCCGGGCCATCTCCCGGAAATATATCTCCTCGTTAAGCCCGGCGACGATCCGGAACACCATGGCCGATTTGGAAGAGATGGGCTTCCTGTATCAACCTCACACCTCCGCCGGACGGGTTCCTACGGACAAGGGGTACCGGGTCTATGTGGATCAGCTCATGGAGAAAAGGAGCCTTACAAAGGCGGAGGTGAGTCGGATCTATGAGCTGGTACGGCTCTCCTGGGAGGTTGATGAGCTGATGCGGGAGACGAGTCGTCTCCTCTCCAACCTCTCTCGTCATGCGACCATCGTGTTCGCCCCCCGGCTGGCCAAGACGACCCTGAGCCGGATCGAGTTCATCCATGTCCACCGGGAGCGGGTCCTGGCGGTGCTGAAGGCGGAGTCCGGGGTCATCCGGCACAAGATGATCGCGACCGATGAGATCTTGACGCAGGAGGAGCTCGACCGGATCTCTCGCTACCTGAACGAGCTGATTGGAGGCCTCACCCTGGAAGAGGTTCAAGGGCTTCTGATCAAGAAGATGGCCGATGAAAAGGCCAAGTTCGATATGCTCATGCGGCGGGCTTTAGAGCTGGGCAGGAAGAGCATCCAGGGGGGGATGGAGACGGAGGTTTTTATCGGCGGCACGGCGAACATCGTCAGCCAGCCGGAGTTCGCCGACGTGGAGACAATGCGGCAGCTCTTTACCGCCTTGGAGGAGAAGTCCAAACTGGTCAAGATCCTGGATCAGGTGTTGACCGCTGAGGATTTTCGGATCATCATTGGGAGCGAGAACACGGTCCGGGAGATGCAGACCCTTTCCGTCATCGCCTCGCCGTACCGGGCTGGGGAACAGCTTGTCGGGGCATTGGGGGTTGTGGGGCCGACCAGGATCGAGTACGCCAAGATGGTGGCCCTGGTGGGGTTTACAGCCAAGCTGCTCAGCAAAGTCCTCACCGGGCGGGACATGTAGGTATGATGTCCTCAGGGAGGTAGAACCGGAAACGGGAAAGGGCCGGTGCTACCTCCTCGTTTTACTCTCTGGGGAATCACTGACCAGGAGGGAAGGCTCATAGAGATGGAGAAGGAAGAGGTGAGGGAGATTGAAGCCACCGGGCGGGATCAGGGTCCCGAAGGGCCAAAAGACGAGGAAACCTCCCCCCTCGGAGGGACGGTCCCCTCCGACGAGGAGCTTGCCCGCCTGAGAGCGGTTCTGGACGAGAAGGAGAAGGAACTGGCCGTTCTGAATGATCGGTTCCTCCGCCTGGCCGCTGAGTTCGACAACTACAAGAAGCGGGTGGCCAGGGAGCGGGCGGAGTTCGTCAAGTTTGCCAACGAAGGGGTCATCCTGGAATTTCTGCCGATCCTGGATAACCTGGAGCGGGCGTTGATCGCATCGAAGGCTCATGAGAACGCCCAGGGTCTCGTCGAGGGGGTGGAGATGATCCATCGGCTTTTCCTGTCTACCCTGGAGAAGTTCGGCGTCAAACCCATCGAGGCTCTGGGTAAGGAGTTTGATCCCACCTTTCACCAGGCCGTTCTTCAGGTGGAGGGTTCCGAAGGACAGGATAACATCGTGGTGGAGGAGGTCCAGCGCGGGTACATCCTGGAGAACCGCGTCATCCGCCCGGCGATGGTGAAGGTGGCGAAGGCGACCCTTCCCCGTTCGGCGATTGACCGTCAGGATGCCGGGTTCGCTCATCTGGAAACGGAACGTCCCGAACATCGAGCATGCTTAACCAGCGATGAGTAAGCGAGACTACTACGAGGTCCTTGGGGTCTCCCGGGATGCCGGCCAGGAGGAAATCAAGAAGGCCTATCGCCGGTTGGCGTTGGAGCTCCACCCCGACAAGCACCCGGGGAACAAAGAGGTGGAGGAAAGGTTCAAGGAGATCAATGAAGCCTACGCCGTCCTGAGCGATCCTGAGAAGCGGATGACGTATGATCGGTATGGGACGGTGTCGCCTCCTGGTCCGGTGGGCTTCGAGGATTTCGATCTCAGCTTCGGGAGTGTCTTCGAGGACCTCTTTGAAGGGTTCTTCGGCACGGGGGCGAGGAGAAGGACGGCTGCCGAGCGGGGGGCTGACCTCCGGTACAACCTGGAGATCTCCTTGGAGGAGGCCGCCTTTGGCACCGAACGGGAGATTATTGTCCCGCGGTTAGAAACCTGCCCGAGCTGTCGGGGGACCGGGGCCCGGGGGGGGACCCAGCCCTCTCGCTGCCGGATCTGCCAGGGGACAGGCCAGGTCCGGTACACCCGAGGGTTCTTGACCGTCGCCCAGACCTGTTCGGCCTGCCGGGGAGAGGGTTTTGTCGTCGAGCATCCTTGCGCCGAGTGCCGGGGAACCGGTCGGGCGAAGGTCGAACGGGCCCTCTCGTTGAAGATCCCTCCCGGGGTCGAGACGGGGACCAGGTTGAAGATCGCCGGCGAAGGGGAGGCCGGATTCCGGGGTGGTCCCAGGGGGGATCTCTACGTGGTCGTGACCGTCAAGGAGCATCCTCTCTTCACCCGTCGGGGGACGGACCTCTTTTGTGAGGTACCGGTGAGTTTCGTCCAGGCCGCCCTGGGGGCCAAGCTCCAGGTCCCGACGCTCCATGGCATGACGACCTTGAAGATTCCCCCTGGGACCCAGTCGGGGACCGAGTTTCGTCTGGAAGGGAAGGGGCTTCCCCCGTTGAAGGGGTATCGGCATGGGGATCTGATCGTCCGGGTCATCGTGGAGGTCCCTACCCACCTGACGCCTAAGCAACGGCAACTGCTGGAAGAGTTTGCCAAGCTCCAGGATGGGCACGGCACCCCTATGATCACCAGTTTCCTGGAGAAGGTGAAGAACCTTTTCGGGTGAGCCTCCCAAGTGTCCGAGGATCAGGGATCGGGCCTCCCATTACCACATCCCCCCTACACTGAGCTGACCCTCCACACCACCCTCGAAGCCTCCGATGGGATCGTCTCCTTCCTGTTTGACCTTGGGGCGGCCGGTGTCCTTGTCGAGGGGGAGGCTCCTCTTCTCACCCTCCGCTGTCATTTCCCTTCTGATGAGGGTTTGAGCGCGAAGCTTCAGGCGTTGGAGGCTTACCTCCGATCCCTGGAGGAGTTTGGCCTCGTTACAGGACCAGGGACCATTCGGATAGTCCCCTGGGAGGACACCGGTTGGACGACCAAATGGAAGGAGTATTTCCAGCCTTTCCGGGTCGGGAGGAGATGGCTTGTCAAGCCCTCTTGGGAAGAATGGACTGGGGGGGAAGGGGATCTGGTCCTGGAGATCGATCCCGGGATGGCCTTTGGGACCGGGCTCCATGCGACGACCAGGATGTGTCTCGAGTTCTTGGAAGAGGTCTTGGATGCCACGTCCCTTATCCCTTGTCAGAAGCAGGAGAAGGATGTCAGGGCCTCAGGCGTCGGTCGCCGGGTCGGGATCGGTGAACTGAAGGTCTTAGACCTGGGAACGGGATCAGGCATCCTGGCCATCGCTGCCGCGAAATTGGGGGTGGGGCAGGTCTTGGCCCTGGACCTGGACCCTGAAGCCTGCCGGGTCGCCCGGGAAAACGTCCGGAAGAATCGTGTGGAAGATCGGGTCCAGGTTCGGGAGGGCTCCTTAGAGGAGGCCATGGGCCCGTTTGATCTCATCGTTGCCAACCTCACCGCCCCCGCCCTCCTTCCTCTTCTGCCTGTCATGCATTCGACGGTTCCATCCGGGGGGTGGCT
This sequence comes from uncultured bacterium, assembly GCA_964535215.1. GTDB lineage: Bacteria > Methylomirabilota > Methylomirabilia > Methylomirabilales > JACQHM01 > JACQHM01. Next base: position 57,622 of record CAZHST010000003.1, on the reverse strand, counting down.
GATCCTGGCTGGCGTCCTGGAGGAGGAACGGCCTCAGATGCGGCAGGCCCTAACCACGGAGGGGTTTCGCGTCATCACCGAGCGGATGGTGGAGGGATGGGTGACCTTCCTGGCTTGCCCGCACGAACCCCTTGACGACCGGTGAGGTTTGGGGTACTGTTTCCTTGCCAGGTTCCCTCGGAGGGGTTGTCGGGGCGGGCTGAATATCGCCCGGGTTGGAGACTCCTTGGAGAGCGTCAGGATGGTTCTCCCCGTCGGGAGCACAATCCCCCGCGCGAAGATCCTCATCATTGACGACGAGGAGAAGCTTCGCCTTTCCTTGGCAGAGGCCCTTGAGCTGGAAGGGTACACCGTCACCACAGCGGCTGATGCCCTGGAAGCCCTGGAAGTTATTAAGACCCTTCCTTTTGACCTCCTCCTTACGGATCTGGTGATGCCCGCCATGGATGGCCTCGCCTTCCTGGAGAAGGCCCGTCAGTTCCTCCCCGATGCGGTCTTCATCTTCATGACCGGGTACGCCACCGTTGAGTCTGCCGTCCGGGCCTTGAAGGGGGGGGCGTACGATTACCTCCTCAAGCCTTTTAAACTGGAGGAGCTCTTCCATGTGGTGGCCAAGGGCTTGGAAGTCCGCCGCTTAAAGCAGGAGAACCTCCATCTCCTGGAGATCAACCGCCGCCTCCAGGAGATTGATCGGATCAAGTCGGACCTCCTCTCCGCCGTCACCCATGAGTTCCGCACCCCCTTGACCGTCATCTACGGCTGGCTTGACCTGCTTTTGAACGGCCAGTTCGGCCATCTTACCCCCCAGCAGTGGGAAAGCCTCGCTAGCATTCGACAGAGCGCTGTCCGGCTTGGGCGGTTGATCTCGAACCTCCTGGCCTACGTCGAGCTTGAACGGGGGGAACCGGATCTCCGGATCCAGAACCTCCACCTGGTTGAGCTCCTCCAGGCGGTTGTCAGACAGTTGGAGAGGGAGGTTCAGGAGAAGGGGATCCGGGTAACCTGGAACCTCTCCCCGGTCATCGGCCGGGTCCGGGGTGATCCGGAGAAGATCCAGCTCCTCTTCTTCAACCTGGTGGAGAACGCGGTAAAGTTCAACGAGCATGGAGGGGAGGTCCTGATCGAGGTCGAGGAGACCCCATCCTTTGCGGAGGTGTCCCTGGTGAACAGCCGGGGGAAGATTCCACGGCACCAGCTCGGCCTACTCTTTCAGCCCTTCACCCAGGGGGACATGAGTGCCACCAGGCCTAAGGGTGGGCTGGGCCTCGGTCTGGCGGTGTCCAGGGCCATTGTCGAGGCCCACCATGGATCGCTGGAGATTGAGAGCGGCGAGGGGGAAGGGACCAGGGTCAGGGTCAGGTTTCCGGTACTGGAACGGGGGAAAGGGACAAATGGGCGGGAGGATCGTTCCGTACGATCGTAGGCAGCATCGGGTTCCCATTGCCTTTCCGGATCGGAGGAAGGGGGAGAGGCGGAGGGCTGTTCGTCCGGTCCCTGTCGAGCGAAGGCGGTTCATCCCCCTCACGGGTCTGCCAGACCCAAGGGGTCTGAATCGAGGAGATCCGAGGGGGCCAAGCCCCTTGGGGAGCTTGGATCAGCAGCCGGTGAGCCGGGAAGAGGTCGCCAAGAGGTATCGCGATTACATCAACCCGAGCCTCGCGAGGCTCCTCGCCATGCTAGGGGGCGGCGTTGAGATCAAGGCTACCGGTTCGACCGTTGAGGATCATACGGGACGGAGATATATTGACGGCGTGGGCGGCTTTGGGGTCTTCAGCCTCGGCCACTGTCACCCGAAGGTAGTCAACCGGGTCGCCCGCCAGCTTTTGAGGATGCCGCTTTCCTCCAAGGTGTTGTACAGTGAACCCCTGGCACGCCTGTCCGAGCTCCTGGCCCTCATTTCTCCTGGGGATCTCCGCTACTCATTCCTCTGTAACAGCGGGGCCGAGGCCGTCGAAGGGGCCCTCAAGCTGGCCAGGGCGTACACGGGGAAACCCAAGATCATCGCCGCTTGGAATTCCTTCCACGGGAAGACCTTGGGGGCTTTAAGCGCCACAGGTCACGAGGCCTACAGGAAGCCCTTCTATCCCCTCCTCGAAGGCTTCTCCTTCGTGCCCTACGGGGATGTGGCGGCTATCGAGGAGAGTCTTGACCAAGAGACGGCCGCCGTCATCCTGGAACCCGTCCAGGGCGAGGGGGGGGTGCACATCCCACCGGCGGGTTATCTCCCCGCTGTGAGGGATGTCTGCGGTCGGAAGGGGGTCCTGCTCATTGTGGACGAGGTCCAGACGGGCCTGGGCCGCACGGGAAAGTTGTTTGCCGTGGACCATGCCGGGGTTGTCCCTGACATCATGACCCTGGGCAAGGCCTTGGGAGGAGGGGTGATGCCGATTGGGGCCTTCATCGCCAGGGAAGCGATCTGGCGTCCCCTGATCGAGCATCCCTTCATCCACACCTCGACCTTCGGCGGGAACCCCCTCGCCTGTACCGCCGCTCTGGCAGCGATCGAGGTGATCCTCGAGGAGGATCTCCCGAGGCAGGCCGAGGTCAAAGGTCGCTACCTCTTGGAGAGGCTTCACACGCTGGAAGCGGAGCACCCCGATGTCATCAGGGATGTGAGGGGGCTCGGCCTGTTGATCGGGGTGGAGGTCACCCATCCTGCCCTCTGCGGGGTCATCGTCTCGGAGGCCTTCAAGCGTGGTGTGCTCCTGGCCTTCACGTTGAACGATTCGAAGGTGATCAGGATCGAGCCCCCTCTGACGATCAGCCTCGAGGAGCTGGACATGATCCTGGAGGCGGTTCGAGGGGGTGTGGAGAAAGCTGAGGGTCTTCTTGACAGGGTCAAGCCTTCCGGGAGTCAATAGATGCCCCTTGTGGAAAGGACCATTACGATCAAGGCTCCGGCTGAGGAAGTTTATCAGGTCATCAGGGATGTTGAGCGCTACCCCCGGTTCGTTCCGGATGTGAAGGAGGTCCGGATCATAAGCGGGGATCCTCAAGGGAGGATTACCCGATGGCACGCTGTGATTGATGGGGTGGCGTTCAGGTGGACCGAGCGGGACGAGTACGACGGTGCCCGCATGATGGTCAAGTACCGTCTGGTTGAAGGGGACCTCGAGAAGTTTGAGGGGGAGTGGAGGGTTGACCAGGATGGGGAAAGCGCAAGGGTGACCCTCACCTTGGAGTACGAGCTGGGGATTCCGGCCTTCGATGAGCTGATGGGGGCCTCCCTTTTTGAGCGAATGGTTCAGGCTGTCCAAGGTTTCTTGATGGCAATCAAGGAGGAGATGGAGAGAGGGGTTTGAGGTAGCGATGGGGCCATTCGCCTTCCTCCTGCATCCTTTGAAGATCCAGGATGTTTACCAGTTTGCTCCCGAAGCGAGGGAGAAGAGTCCTGAACTCGTTAGGGCGTTGATGGAACGGTGGATCCCTCCGTTTCCGGTGAAAAGGATCGAGGTGACCTCCACGACGGGGAAGACCATCGAGGGCGTTCTCATCTGCGTCCCTCTCTTACCCGATCAGTTCGTCAGGAGCGATCAACACTTGGTCCAGGACAAAATCCTCCAAGCGGGAGAGATGGCCCAGGCGATGGGGGCCAAGCTGATAGGGCTGGGGGGCTTCACGGGTGTGGTGGGGAGAAATGGGGTGGGTTTTGCCGAGCAGCTGGAGGTCGGTGTGACAACCGGTAACTGCTACGCTGCCGCTGTGGCCGTGGAGTCTACCGTTGCCGGCGCCAGGAGCATGGGGATTTCTCTTAAGGAGGCGAAGCTGGCCGTCGTTGGGGCTACAGGATCCATTGGAAGGGCCTGCTCTCGACTGCTGGCCGGGCAGGTCTCCCGGCTCACCCTGGTGGCCCGTCATGCCGGCTCCCTCAAGGCCCTGGCGGGGGAGCTCTCCCGGGAGAGGAACAGAAGCGTGGGCGTGGAGACCGACATCCAAAGAGCTGTTCGCGATGCCGATCTGGTCCTCCTCGCCACCAGTGCCCCCGGGTCGATCCTGGACCTTCAGGACGTGAAGCCCGGGAGCGTGATCGTCAATGTCGCCAAACCTGATAACGTGGATTTTCAGCAGGCCAGCAAGCGGCCGGATGTCCTGGTCGTGGACGGCGGGTCGGTCCTCTGTCCCGGGAAGCGGTTGGTAGAAGTGATGGATCATCGCTTCCCGTACACCGAGGGGATCGATTCGGAGAAGGTCTTCTCTTGCTTTGCGGAGACCATCATCCTGGCCTTGGAGGGGTGGTTTGAGGACTACTCCCTGGGAAGGGATCTGGAGCTGGACAGGATCCAGGACGTGTACCGGCTTGGCCAGCGCCACGGGTTCCGCCTGACCGGCCATCCGACGGGTGGGACCTCATACCCATAGGGGTGGAAGGAGGAGAGGCAAGTCATGGTGGGTGCTCAGAGAGGGGATAGGAGGAGGTTTCCGAGGAGAAATATTACGATCCCGCTCGTGTGCCTGGACCAGGCCGGTAAGGGATCCTCCTATTGGGGGGCTTCTCTAGACCTCAGCCCCCAAGGGTTGTTGATCGAGGGCGAGAAGATCTTCCCTGTTGGAGCCAGCCTGGCGATCACGGCGTTTCTTCCGATCCTCCAGAAGCCCGTTTCGGCAACCGGATCGGTGGTCCAGATCACCGAGCTACCCCAGAGCGGCTGTGCCTCGACCGGGATGGGGGTCGAGCTCTCAAAGCTGGAGGGTGTCACGGCCGGTGAGATCCTGGGGCTTATCCAGGAGGTCCCCCCCATTGAACATGAAGAAGATATCCAGGTTCTGGAGGTTAAGACCCGGGAAGATTTAGAGCAGTTTATCCGCCTCCCCTGGAGGATCTATCAGAACGATCCGCGGTGGATCCCTCCCCTTGTGAAGCACCAGAGGGAGACCTTCGATCCTGGAAACCCCTTTTTCGAACACGCGGAGATGCGTCTGTTCCTTGCGAGGGCCCTTGGGGAGTCGGTTGGCAGAATAGCGGCCATTGTTGATCATGACTTTCTCAAGATCTATGATGAGCCGGTAGGATACTTTGGCTATTTCGAGAGTGTCCCCAACTTTCAGGTAGCGCGGGTCCTCTTAAGGAAGGTCGAAGAGGTGTTGATCGAGAAAGGCATGCAGCGGATCCGAGGACCCATTAGCCCCTCCATGCATGATGAGATCGGCTTCCTGATTGAGGGGTACGAGTCCGCCCCATCCCTTCTGATGTCCTATAATCCTCCCTACTACCCCCTTTACATGGAGCGGTACGGCCTGAAGAAGGCCAAAGACTTCTCCGCCTTCACCTTAGACCTCCAGAAGCCCCTGGGCTCTGAAGAGCAGGCCCTGGTGGACCACCTTGAACGGCAAGGGATCCGGTTCCGCCCGGTGGACACCGAGCGGTTCGACCGGGACCTGGAGGTCTTCCGCCATCTCTATAACAGGACCTTTAGCGGGTCCCACTCCGGGTGGTTCGTCCCCATGACCCCGAAGGAACTGAAGAGGAAGCGCCGGGAGCTTAAAGGGGTGGTGGATCCTGAGCTGATCTGGTTCGCCGAGGCCGAGGGTCGGCCGGTGGGTGTCTTCCTGAACCTCCCTGATCCGGGCCCCCTCTTGAAGAGGCTCAACGGGCAGATGGGACTTAAGGGCCTGATCATGTCCCTTGTCCATGCCAGAGAGATCAAGGACGTGCGGGCCACGGTCATCGGGGTGCTTGAGGAGTTTGCCGGGCGGGGGATCGCCTCGGCATTGATGGTCAAGGCCTTTCAAGTCATGCAGCGTCGGGGATTCCGGACCTTGGAGTGGTCATGGGTCATGGAGGGAAACGGGGCCTCGATGGCCTTGATCACGAAGTTCGGGGGCACGCGGTACAAAACATACCGGGTCTACGAGAAAGAGCTGCTCGACCCTCGGGCAGTCACCGTGCCGGGGTAGGCAGGCCCGCATGAACATCCTTTCCTTTGCCTGTTTCATCACGAGCCTCCTCACCTTCGCCCTGGGCATTTACATCGCTGTCAGCAGTCAGAGGTCTCGGTCCAACACGCTCTGGCTGGTCTTCACTTTCTTCATCGCCGTCTGGAGCTTCGGCTTTGGCATGATGGGGTTGAGCCGGGATCCGGGCACGGCGCTCCTGTGGATCAAGGTCCAAAACGGGGCCGCTGTCTTCATCCCTGTTGCCTTCCTCCACTTCATCCTGACCTATCTGGGAACCCTGACCCGGCCGAAGCAGAAGGTAATCGCCGCCGGCTACCTCGTTGGGCTTGCCCTCCTGGCCGCCACCTTCGCCGGGTGGATCTTTGACGTGCAGTTTGCCCCCTTCGGCCTCTACTATACAACCCCTGGGCGGGTAACCTTCCTCTATCTCCTTCATGTGTTGGTGTTCTATACGTTCCTGATCTGGGCCTTCTCCGAGATGATCGCTAAGTACCGAACCACCCTTCTCCTGGAGGAGCGCCAGCGGATCAAGTACCTCTTCCTGGCCTCGGTCATAGGCTTTGCCGGGGGGACAACCGCTTTCCTCCCCGAGTTCGGCCTCAGGGTCTATCCCTACGGGATATACCTCATCCCGTTGTACGTGACCTTCCTCTCCATTGCCATTGTCCGGTACCGGTTCATGGATGTGGAGGTCGCCTTGCAGCGGGGGCAGGTGTACGCCTTTAACCTCCTGATCGCCCTGGTTCCTTTCTACTTCATCATCTCGGTCTTCCTCTTGAAGCAGGAGCACTTGTCCCTGAACGTCTTTGGCGTCGTCTCGATCTTCCTCAGCTTCTTGAGCTTCTTCTTCGGCCTCTTCGTCTATCTCCAGAACCGGGAGAGCCATGTGAACCGCTCCTGGATGACCTTCAGCATGTTTCTGGCCATCTGGAGTTTCGGCTTTGGGATGAGCGTGTTCAGCCTCCAGCGGGAGGCTGCCCTCTTCTGGCTGAGGCTGGATCAGGTAGGGGCCATCTTCATCCCCGCGGCGTACCTCCAGTTCGTCCTGAGATTCTTAGAGGGGATCCTGGACTACAGACGGAAGCACTGGTTGGTTGGAGGAGCCTACGGGTTGGGGGTCTACCTCCTGGCGGCGAACCTGTTCACTGATCAGTTCGTTGACATCAGGCCCTTCCTCTCCTTCGCTTACTACCCTAAGGCTCAGCCCCTTTACTATCCGTATCTCCTCCTGTTTGTCGCCTGCATCGGGTATGCCCACTATGCCCTGATTCGGGCCCTGAAGGGTTCGGTGGGCCTCAGGCGGAGCCAGCTCCTCTACTCGATCCTGGCCTCCGTCATCGGGTATGGTGGGGGCTCCACCGTCTTCCTGCCGGCCTTTGATATCCCGATCTATCCCTACGGGTATTACTTCCTCCCCTTGTACATTGTCATCATGAGCTATGCCATCGCCAAATACCGCCTCCTGGACGTTGATCTTCTGGCGAGGAAGGGGCTGGCCTACGGATCGCTCTTCCTTTTGATCCTTGGTCCCCCGTTGCCCATTGTCCTCCTGGCCCAGCAGGCCTATTTCGGAACGGTGAGTCTTCCCTTCACGCTCCTCCTCTTTGCCCTCGTCGTGGTCACGACGCTGATCCTCTACCAGGTGCGGCCGGGGGTGGAGAGTGTCATTGACCGGATCTTCTTCAGGGAGCGGTACAGCGCCTACAAGATCCTATCCGATTTCACCAAGGCCATGGTCTCCATCCTGGATCTGAAGGAGCTCCTGGCCAAGATTGTCGAGACCCTCGTGAACACGATCCGGGCCAAGAAGGTCTGCATCTTCCTCCTGGATGGGGACCGGAAGGTCTATGTTCCCGTGGCCTTCTCCGGGGTTGCTGAGGAGAGTCTCAAACCGGTTCCCCTCTGGGATGACCTCTCGGTCCATCTCAGGCGGAGGCAGGAGATCCTCATCAGGGAGGAGCTCGAGCGGCGCATCCCCGAGGCAGAGGCAATGGCCCTTTTTCAGAGGATGGACGCCATGGACTCAGAGGTTTGCCTCCCCCTGGCCACGAAGGGTCAACTCATCGGCTTCTGCAGTCTGGGTCAGAAGGCCTCGATGAGGATGTACTCCCACGAGGATCTGGAGCTGTTGTCCAACCTCGCCCGGGAGGCGGCGATTGCCATCGAGAACGCCAGGCTCTATGAGCAAGAGCGGAAGGGGGCTGCCCGGTTGAGTGCGGTCTTGGCCACAACGGCGGCGATTAATTCCGAGGTCAGCCGAGAGGCTGTGCTCCAGGTGGTGATCGAGCAGGCCGTGCAGGTGCTGGGGGCTGACAGGGGGACCCTCTACGCCCTGGATGAGGCCACGCAGGAGCTGAAGCCGGTGGCCTGGGTCAATCTTTCACAAGCCATCAAGGAGTTCGTCCTGAGAGTCGGGGAGCTGGCGACGGGGAAGGCGGTCCTGGAGCGGCGGCCCATTGCCATCCCGGATGTGGAGGCCGGGGCCCAGGAGGATGTGAATCTGGAGGTCGCCAGGCGGGAGGGGATCCGGGCCCTCTTGACCCTCCCCCTGATCGTGAAGGACAAGGTTGTGGGGGCCATGAGCGTCTATCACGCTACCCCCCATCCCTTCTCAGAACAGGAAATCGCCACCCTCACCCTCTTTGCCCACCAGGCGGCAATTGCCCTCGAGAACGCCCGTCTGTTCCGGGAGCTCTGGAAGGCCTATGAGGATCTCCAGCGGACCCAGGCCGCCCTGGTGGAGGCCGAGCGGCACGAAGCTCTGACCGCGTTGGCCGGGGCTGCCGCCCACGAGCTCAACCAACCCCTGGCCACCATCACGATCTACACGGACCTCCTCTTGAGGGGCCTCGATCAAGGAGATCCAAGGTACCAGAAGCTCCGGGCCATTGCCCAGGAGGCTGATCGGATAGCGGAGATCGTCAAGAAGATCAGCCGGATCACCCGCTACGAGACGAAGCCGTATATGGGGGGCCAGAGGATCGTTGATCTCGAGCACTCGGCCGAATCCCGTTCCCCTGAGGGCTCCCCTTCGTAACATGCCCATGCCAGAACGCCGACACCTTTCCCTGATTGATGGGAGCTCTTATCTCTACCGGGCCTTCTATGCCATCCGGCCGTTAAGCACCGCTCGGGGCATCCCGACCCATGCCGTCTATGGGTTCGTCAACATGCTCCTCAAGGTGCTACGGGAGAGGGCACCTGCCTTCATCGGGGTGGCCTTTGATCCCGGCGGCCCAACGGTCCGTCATGAGGTCTTTGCGGCCTACAAGGCGAACCGTCCCCCGATCCCACCAAGCCTTGGGGTGCAGATCCCGTATGCCCAGCGGATCGTGGAGGCCTTCCGGATCCCCTGCTTGATCGAGGAGGGGTTCGAGGCCGATGATGTTTTGGGAACGGTGGCGGTGAAAGCGGCTGGGGAAGGCCTGGAGGTCACCCTCATCGCGGGGGACAAGGATTTCCTCCAGCTCGTCGGCCCTTCCATTCACGTGTACGATCCCGCCAAGGGGAAGATCTATGGGGAGGAGGAGGTCCGGGAGCGGTACGGGGTGGAGCCGAAGGCCATCCCGGACCTCTTGGCCTTGATGGGCGATCCGGTGGATAACATCCCTGGCGTTCCGGGGATCGGGGAGAAAACGGCCAGGGCCCTCCTTCAACAATTCGGGACCGTGGAGGGTCTGCTCGCTCGGCTCTCGGAGGTCAACCCCCCAAAGCTCCGGGAGGCCATCAGGGCCCATGCCGACCGTCTCCGGGTGAACCAGGACCTGGTCACCATCAAGACCGATCTGGCCTTCCCCTTAGACCTCCAGGCCCTCCAGCGGAGGGAACCGGACAAGGCGGCTCTCGCCACCCTTTTCCAGGAGCTGGAGTTCTTCAGTTTGATGAAACGCCTCGGTTTGCAAGAGGGGGAGAACTCGCAGCAGCCTGACCTCTTCTAACGATGCTGGTGGTTGGTCTGACCGGTGGCATTTGTAGCGGCAAGAGCACCGTGGCCCGAATGTTTGAGCGCCGGGGGGCCGTTGTGATCGATGCGGACCGGATCGCCCATCAGCTCCAGGAGCCCGGACAGCTTGTCTATGAGAAGATCGTCCAGGCCTTTGGGTTGGACATCTTGAAAGAGGATGGGAGCATTGATCGGGTGAAGCTCGGGGCCCAGGTCTTCCAGGACCCGGAGAAGCGGCGCCTCCTCGAGGGGATCATGCACCCTGCCATCGTCCAGGCCTGCGAGGCCAGGATCCAGGGGGCCAAAGCCGAAGGGGCCCTGGTCTGCCTGGTGGACGCAGCCCTCATTATCGAGGCCGGACGGCATGAACGCTTCCAAAGGCTGATCGTGGTGGCAGCCCCCGAGGCCCTCCAGCTCAAGCGCCTGATGGAAAGGGATGGCTTAAGCCATGAGGAGGCCCTCGCCCGCCTCCGGGCCCAGATGCCCCTTCAGGAGAAGAAACGGTATGCCCACTACATCATTGAGAACGCCGGGCCCCTCGAGGAGACGGAGCGGCAGGTTGAGGAGGTGTGGGAGCGGCTCCTGGCGGAGGCCAAGGAGGAGGATTACAAAAGCTGTTGACAGGGGGGTCGGTTCCTGCTATTTAAGATAACGAGCGGGAGTAATTCAGCGGTAGAATGCCAGCTTCCCAAGCTGGACGTCGTGGGTTCGACTCCCATCTCCCGCTCCAATATTTTCAAGCACTTATAGCGTTCTACCTGGCCTTGGTAGATAGGGTGAGACAAAGGTGAGATAAGGGTGAGCCACAGGCCTGAGGATTTTTAGCTAACTTCCCCAGGAAAGCCCGAACGTCGGTTCGGGCTTTTGTTTTAAAACCCATGCCCTGGTCTGAAGCTGACACCCGTGCCAAGCTGATTGACCCTGCCCTGTATGCCGCTGGGTGGACGGAGGACCTCATCCGCCGTGAGACCACCGCTGGTGGCATTGACATCGTTGACGGGCGTCCCCGTCGCCGACAGGGCCGCACCGATTATGTGCTGTGCCTTCCAGCAGGTGTAGGGCTTTCTCCTCTGGCTGTTGCGGTCATCGAGGCAAAGCCGAAAGACGAGCCTCATACGGCAGGTCTGGACCAGGCCCAAAAATACGCTCGGCGGCTCCACGTGCCCTTCGTCTACTCCTCCAATGGCCACCTCTTTGCAGAATACGATGACTTCACCGGCATGATCCGTGACCATCTTCCGTTGTCCCAGTTCCCGCGCCCTGATCAACTGAAGCAACGGTATGAGCGACACAGGGGTTTCAGCCTTGATTCTGTAGAATTCATTTCAAAACCCTCCTCAGGGTGAGCATGGCGCAGGCCAAATGAAAGAAGCCTGCGTAGGTTGTGATCAGTCGTTCATACCGCACCACGAGACGACGAAAGGGGCCCAGCCACGCAAAGGTGCGCTCCACGATCCAGCGGTGCTTGTAGCGGCGCAACTTTCTTCCATCCTGATGAGTGGCCTTACGGTGGTGGCGACGGGCAGGGATGATGGGCTCAATCCCATGACGTTTCAGACGCTTCCGCAATGGGTTGCTGTCAAAAGCCCGGTCAGCTATGAGCCGATCCGGGCGCTTACGGGGCCGGCCTGGTTTGCCCGCTCGGCCTCCGGCGACCGTCTCAAGAGTCCGCTCAAGGAGAGTGACCTCCGCCGGGGATGCCGAGTCCAAGGCTGCTCCCAACGGAGGACCCTGGCCCTCGACCAGAACCATCCACTTCGTGCCCTTGCCCCTCTTGGTCTTGCCGACTTTGTCCCCCCTTTTTGGGCGGGAGCAAAGCTCCCGTCTGCGAAGCATTCATCCCAGCGGAGCTTCTGCCGATCATTCAGCTGGGCCAGGAAGGCTCGCCACATCTCCAAAAACACCCCCTTTGCTTCCCATTCCTTGAGCCTTCTCCAGCAGGTCGAAGGACTGCCATACTCCTTAGGCAGCGCACTCCAGGGAGCCCCCGTCCAAAGGATCCCCTCAAAGCAACGCCGGTCATCCCCGCGGGGCCTACCCCCCTTAGGGCTAGGCTTATATGGAGGAAGGTGAACGTTGATCTTTTCCCACTGCTCATCGGTTAAGGGTTTCCATCCCATGCCTCAAATTTACCATGAACTGGATAGGGTTTTGAAATGAGTTCTAGGAAGTGGGAGCACCTTTGAAGCCATAGGTCGCACACATCTCGAGTCGCTCGTGCTACCTCTTCCTCCCCTTGACGAACAGCGGCGCATCGCTGCCCGCCTGTCCGAGCAGATGGTTCAGGTGAAGCGGATGCGCCAAGCCGCAGAAGCTCAGCTTGAGGCCGTCAATGCCCTCCCCGGCGCTCTGCTGGAGGAGGTCTTCGGCGGGTTCGAGCCGCCAGCGTTCAGCAGAGAGCTGTAAGGTGGCGCGGTTTCCCTGTCCATATCTCCGCGCCGAGGTGGAATTGACCGCTGAGCGAGAGTGCCATATCGCCGAGCGCCATCCTGACCTCCTTCCCGAGCATAGGGGTAAGATCGCAGAGACCCTGGCTAACCCGGATCAGGTCCGCCGTAGCGCACGCTTTGGCAACGCCAGGCTGTTCTCAAGATGGTATACTAACCTGCGAGGAGGTAAGTACGTAGTGGTTGTGGTCGTGAGCGAGCCAGTGGCAACCGGCCTTCGCCACTGGATCATAAGTGCCTATATCGCCAGAAGGTTGGCAGGAGGGGAAATCGAATGGACGCAAAGCTGACCTTTGAATATGACCGCGAGGCCGACATCCTCTATATCAGTAAGCGGCCGCCTTACGCGGAACAGGAGTCGGAAGAGCTGGGCGATGATGTTGTTGCCCGGCTCAACCCGGTCACGGGAGAGGTCGAGAACCTCGAAGTCCTCTTCTTCTCAACGAGACTCCTGCGTAGCAACCTGTTTGAACTTCCAGTCATGGCTGACCTGCGCCTTGTGAAGGAGGAGGCGGGCAGTGGTCCGCAACCGTAAAACCAGCAACGACAATGGCCGCGGCCAGCTTGAACGCTTATGTGAAGTCCATCTGCGACATCATGCGCCGCTCCAATTGTGCGGGCGCCCTCCAGTATGTCCCCGAACTCACCTGGATGCTTTTCTTACGCATTCTTGATGAGCGAGAGGAGCGGGAGGCTGAGGAAGCTGCCGCCTTGGGGGTGTCGTTTACACCCTCCCTTTCGTATCCCTACCGGTGGCGGGACTGGGCCTCGCCCCAGGGTGCTAAACGGCTGGAGCTTCAGATGGGCGTCATGGGGGGCTTTATGGCCTTTGTGAACAATGAGCTGTTGCCCCACCTACGGTCCCTGGACGACCGACCCGGCGCCACGCTCCGTCAGCTCATCATCAGCCAGGTCTTCTCCACAGTGGAGCGTACCCGCATTGACACGGAGCGGAACCTGTTGGACATCCTGGACAAGGTGGACACCCTCTCAGGTGAAAGGGTGGATGAGACTCACATGTTCCCCCTTTCCCAGATCTATGAGGGCCTGCTACTGAAGATGGGAGAGAAGAACAACGACGGCGGCCAGTTCTTTACTCCCAGGGAGGTCATCCGGGCCATGGTGCGGGTGGTGGACCCGAAGATTGGGCAGACGGTGTACGATCCATGCTGCGGCACGGGGGGCTTTCTGGCCCAAGCCTACGAGCATATGAGAGCCCAGGCCACCACCGCTTCTGACCTTGAACTCCTCAAGACGGCGACCTTCTATGGGCGAGAGAAAGAAAACCTAGTCTATCCCATCGCCCTGGCCAACCTGGTGCTTCACGGGATTGATGCCCCGCACATCTGGCATGGGAATACCTTGACTGGTATGACCTTTCACGGTGCCCTTTTCACTGATGCCCCTGCCCAATTCGATGTGATCCTGACCAATCCTCCCTTTGGTGGCAAAGAAAGCAAGGACGCCCAGGCTAACTTCCCCTACAAGACGGGGGCCACGCAGGTTCTTTTCCTTCAGCATGTGATAGATGCCTTGGCTAACGGTGGGATCTGTGGCATCGTTATGGATGAGGGAGTCCTGTTCCGAACGAACGAGACGGCCTTTGTTCAGACCAAGCGCAAGCTCCTCGATGAATGTGAGCTATTTTGTATCGTCAGCCTGCCACCGGGAGTGTTCATCAACGCGGGTGCCGCCTCGAAGACTAACCTCTTGTTTTTCAGGAAGGGCCGCCCGACAGAGCGTATCTGGTATTATGACCTCTCCGATGTAAAGGTGACCAAGAAGAATACCTTGACCCTGGCCCATTTCGACGACTTCTTCCAGCGGCTTTCCCTGCCTCCTGAAGATCCAGGTCGGGTAAGTGAGCGGAGCTGGTGGGAAAACGCGAAGGATGTCCGGGCGAGAAACTACGATCTGAAAGCCGTGAATCCAAATCGCAAACAAACTGGCGACACTCGGACCCCGGACGAACTCATAGCGATCATCGAGTCACGGTCGGCAGAACTTTCTGAAGCCCTTGCCGCCCTGCGTAACAGCCGCTAGGATTTGCACAAGTTTATCCCAAACCTGACCCGGCGGGATGGCTCGGCTTTCCTGGAAAAATAGGAAGGAGTGCTCAAATCGGACCCGTCTGAGCACTGCGTTCTGATACCGGTCCAAGGTCTCAGTGGGCTCTCTAACAGGCCTCTGGGAGAAATCTATTGACGCTAAGCATCTTCTATGTTAGGTATAAGCCAACAATCCTTAGAAAAGGAGGGGCAGCGATGGCCGAGCGTTCCGAAGAAATTCAAGTGCAGATTCCGGCGACGTTTCCTCCACCTCCGGCGACGTATGCGACCCTCTGCATTGTGAATAGGATTAATCAGGCGATTTTCCTTGACTTCGGCTATTTGGACCCATTGATGCTGGGGACTGTTCAGCCGGGGACCCCGGTCCGTGCTGCCCATGTGGGAAGGATCGTCCTGATGGAAGATGCAGCCATCAAATTGCGCGATGATTTGAATAAGATCCTAGGGGGGAAGTAATGGAAGACCTGCGCATTGAGACGACTCTCCGTAGTCAGGCCGTAACGATGGCTGATTACATCGTTAACAACTTATCGGCTGGCGACCTCCGTTTTGTGGTCAAGCATCTCGTTTTATCTGGCATTGCTGCAATCGAAAGTAAGGACCTCTCCGAGTTACGGAATTCACTTCAGCTTGCCTTTACTCTAGCGGAGGCCTCTAATGTCCTCCGGGGACAATTCCAAATAGCCCAGACTCATCCCGTGTCAGAAGCGGATGTGGAGCGGTTTCACAAATATATTGAGCAGCGTGAGCAGGCTGTAAAAGCGATTGAGGAATTCCATCAAATCAAAGGCCTATTGGCTTCTCACTATGCAGGCCGCTATGTCGCCTTCTACAGGGGTGGAGTGGTGGATAGCGATACGGACCGAAGGGCTCTTGCGAAGCGCTTTTATGAGAAATATGGGAATGTGCCGGTCTGTATCGCTAAGGTGAGTGAGGAGCGGGAGAGCATTCAGATCGTCACTCCTTTCTTCCGCAGAAGCTAAGGTGTATCCATACGATAAAACGAAGAATCCACCGGCTCCTATCGTGCCGTTAAAAGTCTTACCTCCCCCTGGGGTTCTTGTTGATCCCATCACCCTTCTCGCCCTCGCTGACACCGGTGCGGATTACACGTGTCTCCCATTGGAGGTCTTTTACTTGCTGAATCTTTTCCCGATCGACCGTGTCCAGGTCGCCGGTGTTACTGGTTCTGGGTTGTTCAATCTATACTCCGTTGATCTCGAATTCCATAACCAACGCTTTCCTGCCTGCACTGTTGTGGAGCTACCGCCCCGGTTCCAACCCCTCCTCGGGAGGGATCTGATGAAGCTCTATCGCCTAGAGTTCAATGGTCCTTCAGAGTACCTCGCTGTTCTCTGAATGTCGAAGGTTCGACTCTCCTCTCCCGCTCCAGGAGAAGCAGCCCTTCCTCCGGCCGTACACCTTCTACGATTATTCCTCCCTGATGCGGGTGCATCTCCTTCCCTTCTCTGGGGACTCCCCCCTGGAAGCCATTGACGACGGCCTGATCAAGCGCTTCGTCGGCCACCTCCAGATAATGGGGGCGAATGGCCACAAGATTGGGCCGCGGCGGATCAACTATTGCCTCCTCCGCCTCCAGGACCTCTTTCGGACAGCCCATGACCGGGGGGTGATTCCCACGAATCCCATGAAGCGGGTGAAGCTCCTCCGGGAAGCGAAGCCGCAGATTGATCCCTTGAGCTTCGAAGAGGTAGGGCTGTTCCTGAAGACCGTCAGGGAAGATTTTCGCAATTACTTCGTTGTGGTCTTCTTTACTGGCATGAGGTCGGATGAGCAGATCGCCCTGAAATGGCCTCAGGTGGATTTCGTCCAGAAGAAGCTTAGCATCCGGGAAAGCCGGGTCCGGGGTTTCGAGGGGCCCCCCAAGGCGGAGGCGTCAGAGCGGGAGATTGATCTGCTCCCGATGGTCGAGCAGGCCCTCCTGGCGCAACAGGAGGTCAGCGTTCACCGAAGTGCCTATGTCTTTTGCAGCCAGGTGAACGGCCCCTTGGACATCGGCAATCTTCGGGAGCGGGTCTGGAAGCCCACCCTGAAGGTGGCTGGCTTGCGGATGAGACATTTCTACAACACGCGGCACACCTTTGCCAGCTTGATGCTAGGAAGTGGGGAGAACATCGGATGGGTGGCCCGGATGATGGGCCATAAAGACATCCAGATGGTCCTCAAGCGCTATCACAAGTTCATCCCGAACCTGACGCGGCGGGATGGCTCGGCATTCCTCGAAAAAGCCGCCCAATGGGGCCTTGTGAATGGCCCTTAAACGTACAGAGCCCGAATTTCCTTAGTGTCCTACCTCGCCTCCATGATAAGCAAGGGGGTGGCTCAGAAACTCTGAGAGGCTCCAGATATGATCGGTCAAGTTGGCGGCCATAGCTGGTGTCCGCTGGAGATAGCGCCTACGCCCGATTTTGACCCGCAGACTGCCATGAGGCCGGCAAAAGTTATAGTAGCTGAAGGCATACCAACTCATCGCGTCATGGTCGGCCCACTCTTTCGAGAAGCTGTAGACCTTCCGCTGCTTCCGGCTGTTGTGTTGGCGTCCGGTCGCGTTGTAGCGCTCCACAAACGTGGTGTTGACACACTGGGAGACCGGCGAGTGGCGCAGTGCTGCGAGGATCTGCTCCTCCGTGCCATAGACCACCTTCACCGTCACCCGCACCACCCGGCCACGCTGCCGATGCTTGTGAACCTGGGCATACACCAACCCCTCGGGCGGCATCTGATAGGGCTTCCGCGGGCGGCCCGGTTTCCCCGTGCGCTCAGGTACCACCCACTCCCCGTAGACCTGGAGAAGCGCCTTCGCGTAAGGACGATGCTGGTCCGACGTGAACATCTGGGGAAGCTGCTGATCGGTCCGCGCCGCGAAGTCTTGGACCAGGGACAACGCGTTCGCTTCCGTCCGTGCCCCGACCACCAAGCTCACCCCCAGCTTGGTGCCCGCATCCAAGATGACATGATCCCACTGGCTGCCAGCTCTCTCATCCGCCGGAGCCTCGGGATCACACCGCCGGTCTTTTTTTCCCCACAAAACTCCAGGCTTCGTCCATCTGAGCTTCCTGCACTGTCACGTGCCGCACCTGTTCATCATGGAGGGCCTTCCCATGCTGCCCCAGCAAGCGGCTGTAGCGCTGCACCGTCTCCTTGGCCACCTTGGTCAGCCGCGCGGTCTTGCGGATCCCATCCCCTTCCGCGAGATGCGCACCAATCTGCTCCACCTTCTCAACAGCCAGCCGACTGCCAAACAGCGGGGTGCCTTTGCGGGCCGAGAACTCTTTCTTACACTGCCGACACCGAAGCATGGGGATCGTGTGGGCCTGGTCCGAGAAGCCGTGTTGATGGAGATTGCCCAAGCCTTTCTGGCCGTATAACTCACAGTCTGGGTTCTGACAACAGAACTGGATCCACTGTTTCCTATTCTTCTTGGCTTTCCGGGACATCGAAGCGGGCTCCTTTCTTGATTGAGGATTTGGAGCCCCATTCTACTTCATTCCTCCTCCCTTTGTGGAGGTGAAATAGGACAGCAAGCGAATTTCGGTTCGGGCTTTTTTATTTTGGTACGATCTTCCCGGAGACCGCTGCTGAAATCTGCCGCTTGTACTGAAATTCCAACATAAGCTCAGGCCCTAGCTAACCCATTGAAAACATTGAGGACACTCCTGACAAAGCCTCGAAAGGGGGAAGAGGACCCTTGTTCAGGAACCTCATAGGGTTATCGCTGTTTCCTGGTGCCCGGCAGCACCGGATAATCCAGCTAACTCATGGATTTTCTTAGGCCCTTCGCCGCACGGTGCCGAGCCGGCATCATCGCTGGCAGCTTGCGACTGATCGCCAATCTTCAAGGAGGAGCCGGACATCAGGCGACGTTTCGGTTCTTATGTTGGAGTTTCAGTGCGCTTGTAGAAAGCTCTTGACTAGCCCAGTGCTATAGGAGTATGTGCTGGCCGACAGCGCTCCTGGGTGCAGATTTTGATCGGTGGTAACCGCCAGCGCATCGTGCAGTTTTTGCGCGTTTCGTCCGTCAGTGCTTTCGCAACTTGTAGCTCAGCTGTTTGACCAAGCGCCCGTTATGATAGACCTTCACCCGCTGGGCTTCTGTGGAGAGGGTGGCCCGGATGTACTGGAACTTCCACCGCTTGCCGACCTTGAGCGTCTCGCCCAGGATTTTGATCTCGCCACGGGCGGAGACCAATCGGATGAAGGTAACCTTTCCAGCCGCAACCGGCAGCGGGCGGGACTCCCCCACAAAGTTGGCGGGCAGCTTGCGCCAGCGCTGGCCCCGTCGGTACTTCGCCGGTGTCTGGTAGCCCAGCTGCGGAGGGACATGTTGCTCATTGACGCTCGTCATCAACCGCTGCAGTTCGCGGCGGACGGAGCCGGGCCAGCGGAAGCGGCGGCGCAGCAGCACCGGTTGAAACCAGCCATTGAACTGCTCCACCGAGCCGTTACGCTGCGGCTTCCCTTCCGGGATGAAGACGGGCTCGAGGCCCAGGCGCAGACACAGCCGGATGACCCGGCTGAGCGAGCGGGGCCAGCGCCCCCAGCCACAGAACTCCCGCCCGTTGTCGAACTGCACCCGCTCGGGCAGGCCCAGGTGCTGCCAGGCGTGAACCAGGAAGGCGAGGACCGTGTCCGTCTCCCGGCTACGGACGAACTCGATGTAGACCGCTTGGTCAAACCGGTCTTTGCAGACCAGGAACGAGTAGGCGGTCTTGTCGCCCTGGAGATACCGGGGGCCGACGACGTCGACCTGGGGCACCTGGTTGGAGTCGTGGGCCTGGGGCCCCGGATAGTCGGTCCGGGCCAAGCGCCGCGCCAGCCGGACCGGCGGGCAGGTCAGATCGGTCCGGGTCAGGATCCGTTCGATGGTGCGCAGGGAGGGCAGCGGCGCCAGCCCCAGGCTCTTCAGCTCTTCGCGAATGGTCGGGGCCCCGACCAAGCTGTAGCGGGTCTGCGGCGTGGCCCGGGCGGCCAAGCGGCGTCGGACACTTACCACCGCCCGCTCGATAGAGGGCGGGGTGCGGTTGACCACCCGGTGGTTGGCCCGCGTCAGGTCGTACAACCCTTCGGGGCCGGAGGTCAGGTAGCGTTGCCACCCCTTGGGCACCCATCGCTCAGACCGCTTTAGGCTCCGACAGATGCTCTCGACACTCTCACCCGCCAGACGGAGCCGGATGGCGTTCTGGCGGTCCGACAGTTCGTCATGCATGATCGTCCCTCCTGTTGGCCGCGCTGACGGTTACCAGGAGTGACTATACTGGAAGTGGTCGGGAGAGAGGGTCCCATCCTGCACGATGATGTGGCGGTGAGATCCGTCAAAACCTGCACGATACGCGGTCGGCTCAAGATGACATAAACCTGCACGATGCGGTGTCGGTCAGAGGCTGAACGATGCGCTGTCGGCCAGCAAGTATGAAAAAACCAGCGAGGGAGAAGTGATGATCCGGCGCTATCGTGTGATCTTGGAATCAGAGGAGGGAGGAGGCTATGCTGTGTGGGTCCCTGCGCTCCCCGGCTGCATGAGCCAAGGAGACCCGCGGGAGGAAGCCTTGGCGAGCATCCGCAAAGCCATCCAGTGTTACCTCGAAAGCTGTCTTAAGCACGGGGAGCCGATCCCTGAGGAGGATGCCAAGGTTCTGCGCCGACTTCTTCGGGAGGCTGGATTGACAGTGGACGTCACCGCTTTCAGCCCCCATTGTCACTAGCTCAGGTTCAACAGGACCTGCGAAGTTATCTCTCCTCTCGCCTCCGGCTTATCCTTCCTCAAGAGACGACGCTTCCTCTTAGGCCTTTAGGAGATATCCCTTGACGCTCCCCACCCGCTATGTTAGTTATAAGCCAGCCTTTGGGGAAAAGGAGGGGTAGCGATGGCCGAGCATGGCGACTTTTCCTCACCTCCGGCGACCTATGCACCCCTCTGGGTCGTGAACAGACGCCAGCGACTTATCAGCTGGTGACCTGCTTTCCCAGGCTGGACGTTAGGGGTTCGACTCCTCGATGCCGAACCGGATCGCGTCACCTTCGATCACGGTGTTACGGCAGCGGGTCAGACCCATGGTGCCGAAGTTCATGAGGCCCTCGATGATGTCCTGGTCAAGGGTTTGTCGTTCCCGGATCTCCAGGTTGATAATGGCATCGGCCCTAGTCTCCCGGTAGACCTTCTCAACCACGGTGCTGATGTCTAGGGTCCCCGTCACGGTACGGCAAAGGTTTGCCACCTCGATGAAGTGACGGAGGACCGTGTACGGTTGGGTTGGAGGAGCCTCGAGGACAGGGATCACCTGCTGGTGGGGGATCTCCGAAGCCGTCATGGCACAGGCCGAAAGTCCCAGGGAAAGGAGGAGGAGCCACCTTTTTCCTTGCATGTTTCTCCTATCGCTGAGGCGACCGCAAGTATTGTGGCAGGAGACCGAAGGGAAGTCAAGGCGGAAGGCCTTCTTTCCTGCCGGAGATCCATCGGCCTCCAGGTGGCTGGGAGGTGAGGCTATGGAGCTTGCAGAAAAGGTGAGGGTCCGAAAGGCCTTAAGCGGGAGGAGAAGGCGGTGCCTCGACGCCAGGGGATTGGCGCGGGCAGCCGTTTTGGTCCCTTTCTACGAAGAGGGTGATGAGCTTTATCTCCTGCTCACGAAAAGGACCGAAACCCTCTCACGCCATAAAGGGGAGATCGCATTCCCGGGTGGGGGGGTGAAGGAGGGGGACCCGGACCTCCTGGCCACAGCCCTTCGCGAGGCAGAGGAAGAAATCGGGCTCAAGCCTGACCACGTGGAAATCATCGGAGAACTCGATGATATCGTGACCGTGACCTCCGGGTTCGTCGTCACCCCTGTCGTCGGCTTCATCCCGTACCCTTACCCTTTCCAAGTGAATCAGGTCGAGATCGCAGAACTGATCCACCTCCCTTTTGCCGTGCTCAGACAGCCCTGGCGGCTCCGGGTGGAGACCCGGATGCGGGGTGGTAAGGAGATCCCCGTCTATTTCTACACCTATGGCCCCCATACCATCTGGGGCTTGACCGCCCGGATCCTGAGGCAGCTCTTGGAGCTGATTGACCTCCCTTTCCCTTGACCCGCCCGGGTCGGCCCGCCTCTCCATGAGCCGAAGGAATCTGACCGGAAGGGTCCTGAAAATCCTTGACAAATGCTGACAAAGCGTTAGACTAAAGTTGTAGTTAGCAAATCATCTCAAATTCATGCTTGAGCTCCGGATGAATCTTTTCCTCCTCTGGGAGTTATGCTCACGAGCCTTGTAACCACGTTGGAGGAATCCGATCGTCCCCTCTTTCCCATCGGGGTCGTGGCGGAAAGACTCGGGGTCAGCGACCAGACCCTTCGGCTCTACGAGCTGAAAGGTCTGATCAAGCCGGCCCGTCGAAACGGCCAGCGGTATTACTCGCCAAACGATCTCCAGTGGTTGACCTGCCTTCGCCATTTGATCCACGGAGAGAAGGTCGGTATCGAAGGGGTGCGGATGTTGCTGAGGTACGCCCCCTGCTGGGAGATCGCCGGGCACTGTGCCCACGAGACTTTCCCGTGTGAGGGATGCGCCATCTACTGGAAGGGGAAGCGGAGGCTTGCCGAGAGGAGGGGGAGGTCCTCCCGTTAGGGTTTGCCCCTCACAGGGGGGGCCTAGAGGCTCTCAATGGGGACCTTCACCCCGGGGTGACGGTTGAGGAGGGATGATGGTCAGTGAACAAGAGGTCTTGGCCGCGTTGAGCCGGGTCAAGGATCCGGAGCTTGGTCGGGATCTGGTCTCGTTGGGGATGATCAAGGATCTGAGGGTTGATGGCTCCAGGGTGAGCTTTACCTTGGAGCTGACCACCCCTGCCTGTCCCCTGAGTGGTCAGATTGAAGGTGAGGCCAGGCGGGTGGTAGCTTCCTTGCCTGGTGTCAGAGATGTCGAGCTGAAGGTGACGGCCCAGGTACGGTCCCAGCCTGCCCGGCAGGCGCTCCCTGCCGTCAAGCACACCATCGCCATCGGGAGCGGCAAGGGGGGTGTGGGGAAATCCACCGTTGCGGTGAACCTGGCGGTAGCCCTGGCGGAGATGGGGGCGGCGACAGGCCTCCTCGACGCCGACATCTACGGCCCCAGCATCCCGGTCCTCATGGGGATCCGGGACCAGCCGAGAAGCGATGGTCAAAAGATCATCCCCCTGGAGCACTACAAGGTCAAGCTCATGTCCTTGGGGTTCCTCCTCCCCGAGGGGGCCCCGGTGATCTGGCGGGGACCGATGGTGGCTCAGGCGGTACGCCAATTGTTACAGGATGTGGCCTGGGGCGGGCTGGACTACCTGCTGATTGACCTCCCCCCAGGGACAGGGGATGCCCAGCTCACCCTCTGCCAGACCATCCCTCTGACCGGGGCGGTGATCGTCATGACCCCTCAGGATGTCGCCACCGCCATCGGAAGCAAGACCCTGAACATGTTCCGCCAGCTCAAGGTGCCCATCCTCGGCATCATCGAAAACATGAGCTACTTCGTCTGTCCCCACTGTGGAGAGTCCACCGAGATCTTTGATCGGGGGGGAGGGAAGCGGGCGAGCGAGGTTCTGGGGGTACCGTTCCTAGGCGAGATCCCCTTGGATCCCGAGATTCGCCTGGCAGGTGATGAAGGGTGTCCGCTTCCCATCAGGAACCCTGCCTCTCCTGTGACCGAGATCTACAGCCGGGTGGCTCGGGCCCTAGCCGGCAGGGTCAGTGTGGAAACCTTAGGTGCAATCCCCCAAGGGTCGTCAGAACAGGTAAGCGCTTCCAACCTGTAAACCTCTCTTGGCCTTCCGCGTCGGTTCGGGAGGCTCTGAAAAGGAGAGAGAGGAGGCCTATGAAGGAAGAGGGTGAGGATGTATTCGACCGGATCCGACGAGAGCTCATCTCCCTCATGGAGCGCCAGCACAAGATTCTGGAACGGGATCTCCTCAGGCTTTCAGCCATCACGGGGGTTGACTATTCGACAATCCTCAGGATCCAGGAAGAGATCCCCCGAAAGCGTTTCTTCTGGACGATCTCGCGCAGGCGGGGAAGGGGATGAGGAGGGAGCGTGGGGGTCAGAGAGCACCAAGATCAGGCGGCGGGGATCGGTCCGATCCGCTACGCTCAGCTCACCATCAGCGATAGCCGTTCGGTCGAAGAGGACAGGTCGGGTCGCTTGATCCAGCGGTTGCTCAACGAGGCGGGTCACGAACTGGTGCACTACCTCCTTCTTCCGAACGACGCCGCGAGGATCCAGGAGGAGGTGAAACGCCTCCTCGGGACCGACATTGATCTTCTGGTGACAACCGGCGGCACCGGCTTAAGCCCTCGGGATGTCACCATCGAAGCGATTGAACCGCTCTTGGTGAAGACGCTTCCTGGCTTCGGTGAGTTGTTCAGGAGCTTAAGCTACGCCGAGGTGGGGACCTCGGCCTTCATGAGCCGGGCCCTTTTGGGCGTGGCGGGAAGGAAGATCGTCGTCTGCCTGCCGGGCTCTGAAGGGGCCGTTCGGCTTGCCGTCACGAAGCTCCTCATCCCTGAACTGCGACACCTGGTCTGGGTGGCAGGCCGATAACCCTCTCAGGGGAGTTGTTACCCTTAAGGCCTGGGAAGTCGTGTCTCCTAGCCCTTCTTGCTAAGGGTGAAGGTGGCGAATCACGCATTCAAGGGGGATGGAGGGTCATCGAGGGAGAGGGACCGATGCCGATTTATGAATACCGCTGCTTAAATTGTGGGCAGATCTTCGAGAGGCTGCACATTGGACAGGAGACGGAGGTGGGGTGTCCATCCTGCCCGGGGGCTGCGGTGGAGAGACAGTTTTCGACCTTTAGCTTTAGGGGCCAGGGGTCCTTCGTCCCCTCCGAGGGCGGCGGAGGGGGCTGTTGTGCCACCCCGAGCCGTTGAAGTACCTGTGCCTAAGGACCCTGGAGGTTCCAGGGGGAGCGCCGCTCAAGGGTATGGCTGGGCTTTCCCGAGTCCAGCCATTTTTCTTTCCACCCGCCCCATGAAGGGCTGGAACCTATCACGAACGGTGAGCATTGATCTTTTCAGGGCTTCATGCGATGATGATAGGGAAGGCTCTGGGCCGGGGATGAACCACCGACCCTACCGTACCCTTGGCACGATTCCTGCACTTTTCATACCCGTGAATGCGGGGACCGCTGTCCCGCTTGGGAAGCCCTTCGGCGAGTCACAGGGCTTCCAAAAAAAGCTTGACACCTTGGAAAACCAAGTTAATATATCTTAAAAATCCCATGATGAAGACGAGGGTTCGACGATCTCTCCCCATGCTTCCCTTCTTTGAAGTCTGCCATCGCTCCCAGTGTAGAGGTAGAGGAGGTTGGACACGATGAGCGATTCCGAGAAGACGGGAAAGCTCAGCCCATTGAGGAGAACGATGAAACGACTATCGGGGCAGATGCCGAAAACCGAAGCATTCTACCAGCGAAAGATCTCCGAGTATGAGGAGGAGGTCGAAGCCCTCCAGACCCAAGTGAAAGCCCTGGAGGATGAGATCTATCGCCTGAAGCGGCATCGGGATGAGTTCGAGTTCCTCCGGGCCAAGCTTAGCCAAGCGAAGGAGGAGCTGGAACAGGCCCACCAGCAGAATGAAAAGCTGGTAAGGGCCTTGCATCAAGCAAGGGAGCAAATTCAGGCCCTCCGGGAGGAGGTGGACAAGCTCTCTGCCCCGCCGTCGTCTTACGGCATCTTCTCCTCCATGAACCCAGACGGCACCGCGAACGTCTACCTTGGTGGCCGGAAGATGAGGGTGAACCTCCATCCCTCCATTGATGGGAAAACCCTCAGGAAGGGTCAGGAGCTGATCTTGAACGAGGCCCTGAACGTGATTGACGTTTCGGATTTTGATGTCCAGGGGGAGGTTGTTCGCTTAAAAGATCTTCTCGAGAAGGGAAGGGCCATCATCTCACTCCGGACTGATGAGGAGCGGGTGGCCGAACTGGCCGAACCCCTCCAGGGCGAGAAACTCTCTGTCGGGGACCATCTTCTCTTCGATCCGCGGAGCGGCTATGTGTTGGAGAAGCTGCCGAAGGCCGAGGTGGAGGATCTTATCTTGGAGGAGGTGCCGAACGTCACGTACGATGACATAGGGGGTCTGGATCGCCAGATCGAGATGATCAAGGACGCCATCGAGCTCCCGTACCTCTACCGGGAATACTTCCGGGAACATAAGCTCCAACCCCCCAAAGGGGTTCTCCTCTACGGGCCGCCGGGCTGTGGCAAGACCCTGATCGCCAAGGCCGTCTCCAATTCCCTCGCCCAGAAGCTTTCAGAAAAGACGGGCAAGGAGATGAAGAGTTACTTCTTGAACATCAAGGGGCCCGAGTTGTTGAACAAATATGTCGGGGAGACGGAACGGAAGATCCGGGAGATCTTCGCCCGGGCTCGGGAGAAGGCCTCTGAGGGGTTTCCGGTGGTTATCTTCTTCGATGAGATGGATTCCCTGTTCCGGACCAGGGGGTCAGGGATCTCCTCGGACGTGGAGAACACCATCGTTCCCCAGTTCCTTGCTGAGTTAGATGGGGTGGAGGGGTTGTCCAACGTCATCGTCGTCGGGGCCTCGAACCGCCAGGACCTGATTGATCCCGCCGTCCTTCGGCCTGGCCGTTTCGATGTGAAGATCAAGATCGATCGGCCGAACAAAGAAGCGGCCAAGGACATCTTCTCCAAGTACCTCACCCCCGATCTCCCCTTTCAGGAGAGGGAGCTTAAGTCTTTCGCCGGCGATCGGCAAGCCTTTGTCCGGTACCTGATCGACTTGGCCGTGGAGGAGATGTACAGCACCGTTGATGAGTACCGTTTCCTTGAGGTGACCTATCAGAATGGTGAACGGGAGACCCTCTACTTCAAAGACTTCGTCAGCGGGGCGATGATTGCCTCCATCTGTACAAGGGCCAAGAAGTCCGCGGTGAAGCGGATGATCCAGACCGGGGAGAAGGGGATCTCCTCCCAGGACATCCTCCAGGCTGTAAAGGAGGAGTTCAAGGAGAACGAGGATCTGCCCAACACCACCAACCCAGACGATTGGGCCAAGATTGCCGGCCGTCGGAGCGAGCGGATCGTCCACGTGAGGATGGTGGCCGATCGGGGTGAGACGAAGGCCCGCAAGGTGGAGACCATTAGCACCGGCCAGTACCTCTAACGGAAGCGTTCAACGATCAGCCGTCGGCTGAAAACAGTGAACCTTTGTCAACCTGAAAGCCGATGGCTGACGGCTCTAAGAGTATGGCGATCGACAAGATCATGGGGACGGAGACCGAAGTCGGGATCATGGCCAAGGATCCCTCTGGTTATGATCCGGTGGGGAGTTCCATCTTCCTAATCAACAGTCACCCGATGGTTCAGACTGTGAAAGCCATGTGGGACTATGCGGGGGAGAATCCCCTCCTTGACGCTCGCGGGTTCGAGGTGAGTGGCGAGCACGAGCGGCCCTCGCAGCAGGATAACCGGAGCATCAACAAGATCCTCCTGAACGGGGGGCGGCTCTATGTGGACGGGGCTCACCCGGAATACTCCACCCCTGAGTGCACGAACCCTCATGATCTTGTCCGGTACGAGAAGGCGGGGGAGCGCATCCTCGACCTTTGCCGGGAGGCGGCCAATCGCCTCCTTCCCGAGTATCAGCGGGTGGTCATCTACAAGAACAACACCGACGGCAAAGGGAACAGCTACGGTCACCATGAGAACTACCTGGTTGAGAGACGGGTTCCCTTTGAGAAGATCGTGGAAGGGCTGACCCCCTTCCTCGTGACGAGGATCATCTTTGCCGGTTCGGGAAAGGTCGGGGCGGAGAACGGCACCGAGCCCGTGGAGTATCAGATCTCTCAAAGGGCCGACTTTTTCGAGACCTGGATCGGCCTGGACACGATGGCGAAACGTCCCCTGATCAATACCCGGGATGAGCCGCACGCCGACGAGGAGAAGTATCGGCGCCTCCATGTGATCGTCGGCGACTCTAACATGGCGGAGTTGCCGACCTACCTCAAGATGGGGACTACGGCCATTGTCCTGACCATGATCGAAGATGCCTGCATCACCAAGGATTTGAGTTTGGAGGATCCGGTCCGGGCCATCAAGGAGATCTCCCACGACATCAGCTTAAGGAAAAAGGTGAGGTTGAAGGGAGGGAAGGCGTACTCGGCTGTCGAGATCCAGAGGGCGTACCTGGAGATGGCGTGGGAGTACTACCAGAGGCGGGATATGCCCCTTTGGGTGAAGGAGGTCTTGGTCCGGTGGGAGGATCTCCTCAACAGACTGGCCGAGGATCCCCTCCAGCTCTCCCGGGAGCTCGATTGGGTGATCAAACGGGAGTTGATCGCCTCCTACTGCTCTCGAAGAGGCATTCCCTTCAGCGACCACCGGGCCTTCATGCTTGATCTCCAATACCATGATCTCCGGAAGGAGAAGGGGTTGTATTACACCCTGGAGCGGCAGGGGTACGTGGAGCGGATCGTGACCGACGAGGAGATCCTCTCGGCCATGAGGGAGCCTCCCCCAGACACAAGGGCCTACTTCCGGGGGATGTGCCTGAAGCGGTTCCCGGAACAGGTCTACGGGGCGAGTTGGAGCTCCATCCTCTTTGATACCGGCGGGTCAACGGTAAAGCGGGTTCCCATGCTCGAACCGGCTCGCGGGACCCAGAGACTGGTAGGCGACCTCCTGGCCCGCTCTGCAACGGTGGCCGAGCTGTTAGAGAACTTGTCAGCCTGAGGGGAGGTGAGGGGGATGGGTGAACAGGAGAGGAAGACCAGGACCACAAGGGATCCGAGGGATGTCGAGGAGATCAGGCCGAACCCTGAGGCGCTGAAAAAAGGGAAGGAGCTGAAAGAGAACATTGACGAGCTCCTTGATGAGATTGACGAGGTGTTGGAGGAGAACGCCGAGGAGTTCGTGAAATCCTACGTCCAGAGGGGAGGGCAATGAGATCCCTGTTCGGAGATGATCTCCGATCCGACCTGGTGGGTTCCAGCTTCTTCGACCTCCTTCAGGAGCGGCGTCCCGATCTCCTGCCCCGGATTGATCTCTCGATCTTGGGTCAGATCAAGGGAGTGGAGGTGCCGAGGGGGACAACGATCCTTGCCCTCCGCTACCGGGATGGGGTGGTGATCGCGGGTGACCGGCAGGCCACCGAAGGGTTCCAGGTGGCCTCCCGAACCATCGAGAAGGTCTACAAGGCTGATGAGTATTCGGCTGTGGCCATCGCCGGGGTGGCAGGCCCCGCCGTGGAGCTGGCCAGGCTCTTCCAGACGGAGCTCGCCCACTATGAGAAGTTAGAAGGGGTGCAGCTCTCTATGGAGGGGAAGGCCAACAAGCTGGCCCAGATGGTCAAGGCGAACCTCCCAGCCGCCATGCAGGGTCTGATCGTCATCCCCATCCTTGTCGGGTATGAACTTCGAAAGGGTGAAGGGAAGATCTACAAGTACGATCTGACCGGAGGTCGCTACGAGGAGACGGAGTACTACGCTACCGGTTCCGGTGGGATCCAGGCCAGGGCGACCATGAAGAAGCTCTTCCGGGTAGGCTTGGACGAAGACGAGGCTCTTCGTGTCGCCCTGGAGGCCCTCTACGACGCGGCGGAGGAGGATCTCGGAACTGCCGGTCCAGACTTTGTCCGCGGGATCTTCCCCACGGTGAAGCTGGTGACGAAGGAGGGGATTCGGGATGTGGAGGAGGAGCGGGTCCGCGGGATCTGCGAGGTGATTCTGGAGAAGCGGCGAAAGGGGTGAGGAGGCGGTGCTACCCTATTATGTTTCTCCCGAACAGATGATGCAGGATAAGGCGGAGTACGCCAGAAAGGGGATCGCCAAGGGGAAATCCATTATCGCCATGGAGTATGCCGACGGCATCCTCCTTGTGGCCGAGAACCCCAGCACCTCCCTGAACAAGATCTCCGAGATCTATGACCGGATTGCCTTCGCCGGGGCCGGGAAGTACAGTGAGTTCGAGAACCTTCGGAAGGCAGGGATCCGCTACGCCGACCTCAAAGGGTACTCGTACGGTCGGGAGGATGTGACGGCCAAATCCTTGGCCAACGCCTACTCCCAGACCATTGGCAACATCTTCAGCCAGGAGCTGAAACCTTTGGAGGTGGAGATCCTGGTCGTCCAGGTCGGTGACGAGGGGGATCCTTCGGAGCTGTACCGGATCTCCTTCGATGGCTCCATTGGTGACGAGACAGGCTTCGCCACCATCGGTGGACAAGCCGAGGAACTCAAGCTCTACCTCCGCGACAAGTATGAGAAGGGCCTGTCGTTTGAGGCGGCCCTCAAGCTTTCCGTCAAGGCCCTGGAGGCGGCGGCGAGCCAAAAGGTCAAGCCTCAAAACCTGGAGGTGGCGGTCCTGGAGCGGAAGCGCTCGGGCCGCAAGTTCAGACGTCCCTCGATCAGCGAGCTCCGAAAGATTCTGGAAGAAATCTCTGAAGGTTAACCTTTGGTAGCTTTCGGCCGAACGCATACCGGTGAACGATGAAGCGCCGGATTTTTGGACTCGAGAACGAATATGGTCTCATCTCCTCCTCAGCGGGGGGGCGGGTAAGCCTTTCGGTGGAGAGTGCCTTAGGCTACCTCTTCGAGAAGGTGGTCTCCAGGCAACGGGGGACCAACGATTTCTTGAGGAACGGGGCCAGGCTCTACCAGGACACCGGCTGCCATCCTGAATACGCCACCCCCGAGTGCGATGACATCCTGGATCTGGTGGCCCACGATAAAGCGGGGGAGCGGATCATGGAGGAGCTGCTCCTCTCGGCTGAGCGGAAGCTCCGGGAGAACGGTATCTACTGCGAGATCTATGTGTTCAAGAACAACACCGACTCGGTGGGGAACACCTACGGCTGCCACGAGAACTACCTGGTGGAGCGCTCCGTCAACTTTCACAAACTGGCAGAGCAGCTCATCCCCTTTTTCGTCACCCGTCAGATCTATGCCGGGGCCGGGAAGGTCCTGAAGACCCGGATGGGAAACCACTATTACCTCTCCCAGCGGGCCCAACACATCTACCAGGAGATCTCGGGAGCCACGACCAGCTCCCGGGGGATCATCAACACCCGGGACGAGCCCCATGCGGACGAGGAGAAGTATCGGAGGCTTCATGTCATCGTTGGAGACTCCAACATGTCCGAGTTCGCGACGCACCTGAAGGTTGGGACGACGGCCCTGGTGCTCTCCATGGTGGAAGACGGCTACATCAAGCGGGATCTCTCCCTGGAGGACCCGGTCCGGGCCATCAAGGAGATCTCCCATGACATCACGTGCCGGCGGCGGGTGCGGCTGAAGCGTGGGAAGGAGTTGTCGGCCATCGAGATCCAGCAGGGGTACCTGGAGATGGCCCTCTCCTACTACCAGGGGCAGGACATCCTCCCCCAGACGAAGGAGATCCTGGACAAGTGGCAGTATGTGCTGACCAAGCTTGAGGATGATCCCTTCTCCCTTTCCCGGGAGCTCGATTGGGTGATCAAACGGGAGCTGATCACCGCCTACTGCCGGCGGAGGGGGATCTCCTTCGACGATCCCCGGATCTTCATGTTGGATCTTCAGTATCACGATATCAAGCGGACCAGGGGTTTATACTACCTCCTCGTGAGGGAAGGATTAGTGGAGCGGATGATCTCCGATGAGATGATCGAGACCGCCATGACAACCCCCCCCCAGACCACCCGGGCCAAGATCAGGAGCGACTTTATCAAGTTCGCCCAGGAGAAGAACAAGTCCTACGACGTGGGCTGGAGCTACCTGAAGTTGAACGACCGCTACCAG
Source organism: uncultured bacterium (assembly GCA_964535215.1). Classification (GTDB taxonomy): domain Bacteria; phylum Methylomirabilota; class Methylomirabilia; order Methylomirabilales; family JACQHM01; genus JACQHM01. The sequence continues at coordinate 26,515 of CAZHST010000003.1, read as the reverse complement.
CGCACGATTCTCTGCAAGGATCCTTTCAAGCCTTACGATCCGAGGGTGGATGAGCTGATCAATTCCTATTAGACTGAAGGCGGGAGGCGAGAGACCTGGAATGGTCTCTTTTTCCTTTTCACGTCTCAAGTCTCCCGTCTTGGGCTTCTCGTCTAAGGGGTCTTCGGCAGTGGAGATCCTGGTGCAGGAAAGGGACGTTCTCACGTACGACGGCGACGCCGTGGTTGTGAACCTGTTCGAGGGGGTGGAGAGGCCTGGGGGGGCCACGGGGGCAGTGGATCAGGTATTGGAGGGGGCCGTTCAGGAGGCTGTTCAAAGGGGAGAGTTCAAAGGGAAACTCCACGAGAAGCTCCTCCTCCACACCTTCGGCAAGCTCCCCACCCGGCTGGTCCTGGTCATCGGCTTGGGAAAGCCTGAGCAGTTCACGCTGGACCGGGTTCGATCGGCCTCCGCCGAGGCCCTAAGGACCTTGAAGAGGGCAGGAGCCAAGAAGGTTGGGACCATTGTCCACGGGGCGGGGCGAGGCGGTCTGGATCCGAAGAGGGCGGCCCAGGCCCTGACCGAGGGGGCCCTCCTTGGCCTCTACCAGTTCACCAAATATCGGAGAGAGGAGGACGGCAAGGGGATCCAGGAGGTCGTCATCCTGGAGCGGGAGACAGAGCGGCTCAAGGTCCTGGAGGAAGGGGTAGGGATCGGACAGATCCTCGCCTCGGCGACGAACCTTGCCAGGGACCTGATCAACGAGCCGGCCAACGTGATGACCCCCTCCGTCCTGGCGGAGCGGGCCGAGGAGGTGGCCGCCGCTTCAGGCCTGGAGTGTCGGATCTTCGGCCCCGAGGAGATCAGGAATCTTGGAATGGGGGCGTTCTGGGGCGTCGCCCAGGGGAGTCAGCAGCCGCCCCGACTCATCGTCCTCCGCTATCAGGGGAGCCAGGGGAAGGGGCCCCATTTCGGCTTTGTCGGGAAGGGGATTACCTTCGACTCAGGGGGGATCTCCCTCAAGCCGGCGGAGGGGATGGAAGCCATGAAGGGGGATATGGCCGGGGGAGCTGCCGTCATCGCGGCGATCAAAGCCATTGCCGCCCTGGACCTGCCGGTGGACGTCACCGCTGTTGTTCCAGCCGCCGAGAACCTCCCCAGTGGAGCAGCCCAGAGACCGGGGGATGTGGTCAGGGCCATGAACGGGAAGACCATTGAGGTGGTCAATACCGATGCTGAAGGGCGGCTGATCCTGGCCGATGCACTCTGCTACGTCAGGGACCAGGGGGTGTCAAGGATCGTGGACTTGGCCACCCTGACCGGGGCCTGTGTGATTGCCTTAGGGGTTGTTAGGACAGGGGCCTTCGGTAACGATCAGGGCTTCCTCGAGCAGGTCATCAAGGCAGGGGAGGAGGCGGGGGAGAAGATCTGGCCGATGCCCATGGATGAGGAATATGACGAGCCGATTAAATCGGACATTGCCGATCTGAAAAACGTGGGGGGACGGAAAGGCGGGGCGATCACCGCGGCCAGGTTCCTGGCCCATTTCGTGGATGACACCCCCTGGGTCCATCTGGACATCGCCGGGACCGCCATGACCGAGAACGACAAGGGGTACACGCCGAAGGGGGCAACAGGGGTCGGCGTGAGGACCTTGGTAAACCTGGCCATGGCCTTCGTAAAGGGAGCGCGGGAAGGGAGGGGGTCAGGACGAGGGAACGGTTAGGCCTCGACGGCTACACAGGTTATGGTCTTGACCACCCCCTCGATGGTCCTGATCTTCGAGAGGACGACCTCCCCCAGGGCCTTGACGTCCTCCGCCTCGATCACGGCAATGACATCGTAGGGTCCGGTGACGGCATGGAACGATTTCACCCCCTTGACCTTCGAAAGTTTCCCCAGGACATTCTTGGTCTTGTCCGCCGCCGCCTCTATCAGCACATAGGCTGTCGCCGCCATCACCCATCACCTCCTTACCAGGGGTCTCCTGCCTAATGTCCCTTGTCCCTCTCCCTTCCCGTTCCCGCCCGGGGTTTCTTCCCTATCGCCAAAGCGTCACCAACCCTCAACGCTTACCCTAAATATACTATCCGGCCATGATAAGGCAAGCCCAAAATACAGGAGGCAAACCCGGACTCTACACCAGGGATTTCTTGGTCGCCTCCTTCGCCAATTTTCTGTTCTTTTCCAATGTCAACGCCTTCAACCTCCTCCCCCTTTACATTAGAGACTTGGGAGGCACGGAGGCCCAGATCGGTGGAATTATGGGGATGTACCAAGTGGCGGCTATCCTCGTGCAGCCTTTGGCGGGGGTGGCCATTGACCGGCTTGGGCGCCGGTGGTTCATGGTCATCGGGGCAGCCTCGGCCCTTGTCACCTCCTTGGCCTTCGGCTTCTCCAAGCATCTCGGTGCCCACTTCCTCTTCCTCCGGTTCCTCCAGGGTTTTGGGTATTCGGCCTTCTTCATCGCCAACTTCGCCTTCATCGCCGAACTCGCCCCTCCGGGGCGGAGGGCGGAGGCGATGGGCGTGTTTGGGATCTCGGGGCTGGTGACCATCGCCCTTGCTCCGGCGACGGGGGAGTTGATCATCGAGGCCTTCGGGTACCGGCCATTCTTTTTCGTCACCGCCACCCTGGCTGCTGTTGCTTTAGGGGTGTCCCTCTCCCTCAGGGATCCAGAAGGGTCTCGGGCGCTCATTCCGGAGCTCGTAGGGGATCGGTTCTTCAGCCGAAGGCGTCTCCTGGTCCCTATCCTGGTCTCCTTCAGCTTTGGCGTAGGATTGGGGACGGTGTTCGTCTTCCTCCCCCCTTACGCCAAGGCCCTTGCCCTGGGCCGGATCGGTCCCTTCTACATCTTCTATACCCTGGCAGCGATCGGGGTCAGGTTCTTTGGCGGGAGGCTCTCGGATCGGTTCGGGCGAAGGAGGGTGATCCTCCCTGGCCTGATCTTGCAGGCCTTGGGAAGCCTCTGGCTTTCCTATCCCCGCCCCTGGTTCGCCTTATGGGTGATTGGCCTCCTGATCGGTGGGGCCCACGGGTTTCTGTATCCGGCGTTAAGTGCGTTGGTCGTGGATCTGGCAGGGGACAGAGGGAGGGGGAGGGTACTGGGGGCCTTCAGTGCCGCTGTCCTCTGTGGGAGTGCCTTTGGAAGCTTGGCCTTCGGCGTGGTTGCCCATTTTCTGGGATTTCCGGCGATCTTCCTCCTGGCAGCGGGGTTCATCCTCCTTGGCTTCACGGCCTTCTCCCTCTGGGGCGGGGCCTAAAGCCTGGAGGGGGAGCAAGCCGTTTAGAAGGTTTCCAGGAACTCTTTGGCTTCTTTGTGGGTGGGATCAATCTCCAGCGCCCGACGGCAGCAGCGGAGGGCCCCTTGGGAGTCCCCGAGCCCTTTCAGGCAGATTGCCTTGTGGAGCCAGACCGATGGAGCATTGTTGTCATACCGGAGGGATTCGTTAAAGCAGTGGATGGCCTCGGCGTAGCGCTTCTGGGAGAGGAGACAGATCCCCTTCCCGTTCCAGGCCATCGCCAGCTTTGCCGGATCCTTCAGCTCCTTCAGCGCCGTTTCGATCAGCTCCAGGGCGTAGGGGTATTCCTGCATATGAAGCAGGGCCATCCCGTACTCAAGCATGACCTCAGGATCAGGAGGGGGAAGGTGCGGTCCACGTTTCAGGGTCTCAAGGGGGGAAGGTTCCGAATGGAGGGAGAAAAAGAGGGCGTGGGAGGTGGCGGCCTTGGCCTGTGTCCGGAGAAGGCAGATCTTGATCCCTCGGCCAGCCAAAAGCTCGCCAAAGTGGGGATGCTGAGCATCCTGGAGAAACCGGAGCAGGAGGTCCCCGTAGAGGCGGGCTTGGTAGAAAGCCCGCCACCGCTCCCGTTCAACGGGGGGTAAGGGTTTTGTCTCCAGATCCCGCCATGTTTGGAGATAGGCCTCGTTTGGGCTGAAGAGGCTGAACGCTAAAGCCGAAGGGGAAAGGGCGAGGAGGTGGGGGAGCCCGGTCTGTTCTTGCTCGGAAGGTTTCAGATGGAATCGCTGTTCGAGGTAAGGGACGAGCCCGGAGGAGAGGGCCTGAGTGGCGAACCGGGAGTTCAAGAACCTGAACCGGTGGGGTCCTTCCAGGAGCTGGCGGGCCAGGATCAGGAAAACCTCGAAGTCCTGTCGGAGGGAGTATTTATCATGGCGCCACCGGGGGGGAGTCCCCGCCTGGACGGTAAGCAGCCTCTCCTGGATAAGGGTAGGTATGACCGTTCTCAATGTCGTCAGGGGCTCCTTGGTCTCTTTGGCCAGGGTCTCCACGTCTTTGGGATCGTTGTCCGTGAGGCTTAGAAGGACCTTCTCCCGGGCGGCTAGGTCAATGAACCGCTTCCCCTGAAGGGTGGCGTCAAGCTTCCTGATCTCCCTTGCCAGGTGAGCGGAGACGGGTTCACCAAAAGCGTCCAGGACGGAGAAACCGGTGGTTTTGGTTCCAAGGTGGATGAGCTGGACCCAGTAAAAGCGGCCGTCAAGGGCGGCAAGATAACGGGTGCCAAGGCGGGCCTGGATCCGGGCATGGACGGCGGCCTCAACCGCGTCCAGGGATCCAACCAGCTTCAACCGTCTGGCTAAAGCGTAGGCCTTCTCTTCACCGAAAAGGTGGAAGTTGCCCCTTGCCTCCACCCCCAGGCGGTTGTACCATTCTCTGGCCGTCCGGTGAAATCCCGCGAAGGAGAGGAAGAGGCCGGCAAGCTTCTTCGTCTTGGTCCGCTCCAGCCGATAACGGGCGAAGATCCGCTTGAGGGATTCAACCCCCACTGCCCGGGGAGAGATGGTGACACGGCAATAGAGGGGGGTTAGGGTGACCTTGTGTTTTGCCGTCAGCTCTAAGTCGGTTCCAGACGGGTGGGGGCGTAGGCGGAAATCAAAGTAGCCAAGCTCATCGAGGAGAAGCTTTGTGAGTTGTTCCAGGAACCGTCCCTTCTCCTTTTTCGAGCTGGCCAGGATCTTGATGAGCATCCGTCTACGGGGCTCCTTCGCCACCCTTCTCAAAAGGGTAGGGTTTACTTTTTAGTAACATAGGTATGAGGCAAGGTCAAGGGGAAACTTTGGCCGGTGTTTGAAAACACCTATGATTGACAGGGCCCATGCAGATATGTTACAGTGTTTTCACAGCTAAATCATGATAAGTTATTGATTTTAAAAGAAAAGAGTCGTGACGATTGTCAGGTCCTGTCAACGACTGAGAGGGTCCCATGAAGGTCACCGTCAAGTTGTTTGCGGCGGCAAAGGATGCGGCCGGGCAAGGGGAGCTTGTCGTGGATCTCGAAGAGGGGGCTACGGCCGCCGACCTTTTCCAGAAGCTCGTCGGGAAGTTCCCTAAGCTTCAGGAGTTAGCCCCTTTCCTCCTCCTTGCCATCAACCGGGAGTACGCGGCACGGGACCGGGCGCTCTCGCCAGGGGATGAGATCGCCCTCATCCCGCCCGTGAGTGGAGGCTAGAGCAGCATGTTCATCGAGGTGACGGAGGCTCCCCTTTCCCTCGATCCCCTCTTGAAGGCTGTCTCCCGCCCCAACTGTGGAGCGGCGGCCTTTTTTGTGGGGATCGTGCGAGGGCCGAGCCGGGGGCGAAACGTCCTTTATCTGGAGTATGAGGCCTATAAGGAGATGGCCGAGGCAAAGATGCGGGAAATCGCCGAGGCCATCAAGGCCCGGTGGCCCGTCGAGGAAGTCGCCATCGCCCACCGGATGGGGCGGCTTCAGATTGGGGAGGCGAGCGTCATCGTAGCCGTCTCGGCCCCCCATCGGAAAGAGGCGTTGGAGGCCTGCGCCTACGGCATCGAGCGGGTGAAAGAGGTTGTGCCTATCTGGAAGAAAGAGGTGTGGGAGGGGGGTGAAGAATGGATCATGGGCTCGTAGGGGCGGGGTTACATCCGGCTCCTCCCTTCCTGCTCGGCCTGGGTGAGGAACGAGGTGATCAGCAGGTCCAGGAGGAAGCCCTGTTCATTGGCCGGGCCGGTGAAGCAGAAGCCGTGGGCGATCCCTTCTTCGGGCGCCCCACCCGGTGCCACCCAGATGACCCTGCCGCCAATCATCATCGGCCCCTTCAACGTTTGGAACGTCAGGGTGACGGCTGAGGTGAGGGGAAGGGCCTCCGGAAGTTTCACCATTGTTCCCCCTTCGCTGATGTTCAAGGTCCTCCCCTCCAGGGCCTTGGACGGGGTCCCGTGGAGGCGGCAGATGACGGGGACCTCCGCTGAGAGGCGGGCCCGGGTGCGTTTGGGGGATCGTTCAAGCTTGGTGAGGAATGCGAACCAGGCTTGCCCATCTTCGGCGTCGAGCCTTAGGAGGTGGACGCCATGGTGGAAAGACCGCCCTCCCTCCACCGGTTTCATCCAGACCACTTCTCCATCCGCCCTGATGGCCCGGTGGCCGAGATCAATGAGGAGGTCCAGGTGGGTGGAGACGGGGAAGGCCTCGGAAAGCTCGAGAAGGAGCCCCCCTTCGCTGGCGTTTTTGGCCGTCCCGATCTGGGGGCACGGTTTCCGGGACGGATCAGCCGGGGAGATCGCCTTGGCGATGACGAAGAGTTCGACCTCTAAACGGGCATGCCTCCTCGGGAGCGTTTCCACCTTATTCTCCTTCCGTTAGCGCCCCACCCGCTCCCGGAGGGTTCTCAAGACCTCCTCTAGCTGCTTCTGCTCATCCCCGTATCCGGCGAAGTCCCCTTGTCGGAGCAGCTCCTGAGCCCGGCGGTAGTGTTGCCAGGCCCGATCGGCCAGCCCCTTCAAGTCCTCGGTCGGTCGGGACGCTTCAGCCCTGGCCGTGGCCTCCCGAGGGGGCCTCCTGCCGAAGATCCGTTGGAGGGCCCCTTCCAGGGTCTCTTCCATCGCGATGGTGTTCCCGAAGGCGACGATGACCCTCTTCAGCTCGGGGAGGGAGCCCTCGGTGGCAGCGAGGTAGAGGGGCTGGACGTAGATCAGGGACTTTTCTACAGGGATGGCGAGGAGGTTCCCCCGGATGACCTGGGAGCCTGCCTGCTGCCAGAGGGTGAGTTGCTGGGAGATGAAGGCGTCCTGGTCAATCCTGGCGTCGATCTGCTTGGGACCGTAGATAAGCTTTGCCTTGGGAAAGGTGTAGACGATGAGCTTCCCGTAGTTTGGACGGTCAGACCGGGCGGCCATCCAGGCGATCATGTTATCCCTTCTTGTGGGGGTGAAGGGGATCAGGAGGATGAACTCTTCCTTCTCCTCACCGGGGAGCTTCATGATCATGTAGTAGGGTTCCATCTCCGCCTCCCGTCCACCCTCCGTCCGTGTCGGGATGCTCCACAGGTCCTCCTTGTTGTAGAAGACCTGGGGATCCCTCATGTGGTAGATCGCAAACATCCTGGCCTGGATGGTGAAGAGATCAACAGGATAGCGGATATGAGTCTGAAGGTCCTCGGGCATCTCCTCCAGAGGCTTCAAGAGACCTGGGAAGGCCCGGGCGTAGGCCTGAATGATCGGATCCTCAGGATCGGCCAGGTAGAAGGCGAGGCTCCCGTTGTAGGCATCCACCACCACCTTGACCGAATTCCGGATGTAGTTTCCCACCCCCCTGATCGGTTGGGAGTAGGGGTAGCGGTCAGAGGTCGTGTAGGCGTCAACGATCCAGAAGAGCCGCCCATCCCGGCTGATGATAAGGTACGGGTCCCGGTCGTAACGGAGCAGGGGAAAGGCCCGCTTGACCCGCTCCTCAACCTTTCGGTAATAGGCAATCCGGCTCTCCTGGGTGATGTCCCGGTTCAGGATCAGGTTGACGTTCCCGAAGCGGAGGGCGAAGAGGAGCCTTCTGAAGAAGGAGCCGATGGAGACCCCCCCCTCCCCCGCGTAGGTTGTATACACGTTTGTATCCCCGGATGGATAATCCAGCTCTTGCTGTTTCGTCTTCACCAGGACGTACCCGTCGGTCAATTCGCCGTAGTAGATCTCCGGCCGCTTCACCAGGATGTTTACCCTTGAGACGGGAGGGATGTCCTTGACGAACAGCTCCGGGAGACCCTCTCTTGTCACCCGGTTCACGGGGGCCATCACGACACCGTAGCCGTGGGTGTAGATCAGGTGCTGGTTGATCCAGGTTTGGCCGCCTGGGATGTGCTGGTAGGAAAGCTCCCGGGGCGACAGCATCACCTGCTGGTACTCCCCGTTGATCATGTAACGGTCGATATCCACATCGGTAAACTTGTAGTAGGTCCGGATCTCCTGGAGCTGGGCGTAGGTTCTGAGGAGGGGCCGGTGGTCCCAGAGGCGGATGTTCTCGATGGTCAGGTCATTTCGCCTCAGGTCTTGCATCGTCAGGTTCTCCTCAGCCGGGAATTCCTGCTCCTCGATCCGGTTCAGGGCATAGGCCTGGCGGGTCAACCGGATGTTGTGGAGGATGTAAGGCCGCTCGGCGACGATCTCGTTGGGCGCCACCCGGAGTCGCTGCAAGAGGGTGGGGTAGAGGCCGAGGCCAAGAAAGGCGACCGCGATCAAGGCCGCGAGGCCCAAGAGGACCAGCCGGAAGTCGTGCCTGAAGATCTGGATCAGACAGAGGGCAGCCACCAAAACGGCAAGGGCGGTCAAGGCCCGGAGGACCGGGAGGTTGGCATGGATATCGGCGTAGCCGGCTCCAAAGACCACCCCCGTCGGCGAGTAGAGGAGGTCATAAGTGTCCAGGTGGTATCCAAAGGCCTTGAGGAGGAGGATCAGGGCCCCAAGGATCAAGAGATGGGCCTTCGCCCGGGGGGCGAAGACAGGGCCCCGGGTGCCGATCTGAATACCCCGGAACAGGAAATAGACCAGGGCCGAGAGGAGCAAGGTGAGGATCAAGGTCAGCATGAGGAACCGGTAGAGGAAGACGAGGAACGGGAGACGGAAGATGTAGAAGCCGATGTCCTTGCCGAAGAGAGGGTCTTGAGCCTGGAAAGAGCCGCCGTAGGCAAAGCGGAGGTACTCTTCCCATGTGGCGCCGGCTTGAAGGGCGGCGAGGAATCCCAGGAGGAGGGTACCCGGGAGGAGGAGGCGTTGGAAGTACGGTTCGATGATCAGGCGGCTGGGGAGGCCGAAACGGTCTTCCAGCTCGATCAGGACATCGGCAACGACGGTCCGCCCGGCCAGCCGGAGGTTCAGGTAGAGGAAAAGGAAGAAGGCGATCCCGAAGATCCCAGCCAACAGGAGCCTCGTGCTCAAGATCTTCAAGAAGACGAAGGGGAGCTTGATCTCCTGGAACCAGAGCCAGTCGGTGTAGAAGGGGACTGCCTGGGCCAGGAGGACGAAGAGGATGAACACGATGATGAGGGGTGAAAGGACCCTTCCCCTCCGGTCCACCGTTTCCACCGGCTGCCACGATCTCCGCTTTCGCTCGAACATCTTCCCCTCCTGTCGTTAAGGCTCCACCCATACCTTACTGACAAAGGGAAGCTGAAGTCAACCGAAATCGGCAGGGTCAGACCTCGGAAGGTTCCTGGGGGACCTTCGCCTGTTCAAACCAGGCTTGGGATTGGGGAGGAACCGGATGGTTGCGTCGGCTCCTGGACCGGTAAAAGGTCTTGGTGGGGGCGAGGAGATATGGTAAGGTCGTCAGTAAAAGGGTTGGGGAACCCTTCAAGGGATAGAAGGGAGGCTGTGGGCAGAGATGAACCTTGATCAGATCCTTCCCGAGCTGTACGTTGGCTCCTGTCCCGAGACTCCGCGAGAGATCGAAGAACTCAAGGCCCGATGGGGGGTAACAGCCATCCTGACCCTCCAGACGGAGGAGGATTTCAACAGCAAGGGCTTGAATTGGCCTGCTTTAGCCGCTTGCTACCAGGCCTGGGCTCTCGAGGTCAGGCGGGTTCCCATGAGGGATGGGGATGCCGAGGACCAGCGGAGGAAACTGCCCGAGGCTGTGCAGACATTGGCCGGTCTCCTCGCCACTGGCCATACCGTGTACCTTCACTGCAATGCCGGTCTGGGCCGTTCCCCGTTGGTGGCGATGGCCTATCTCCACTGGCACCGAGGGTGGCCCTTACCTGCGGCCCTCGAGCACGTCCGGAAGCGTCGTCCGGGTTCCGTGCCGTATGTCCATCTCCTCTCGGGTAGAGGGGGAGATCCGGATAAGGAGGTGACCATGCCGGAGGAAAGGATCGGAAGGGTGACGGAGTATTTTGCCAAGATCGGGGTTGCGGGCATCCAGCTTACCGATGGGAGCTTGCGGGTTGGGGACACGATCCACATCAAGGGGCACACCACCGACTTCCAGCAGGTCGTGGACTCGATTCAGGTCGAGCACCAGGCCGTCCAGGAAGCCGGGCCAGGGACCTTGATCGGCGTGAAGGTGAGGGACCGGGTCCGGGAGCACGATATCGTGTACAAGGTGGTAGGGTAAGGCCTCCTGAGCAACCTGGCAAATGCTGGGCCCAGGGTCATGGAAGGGCTGGGGCAGCTGATGGTGCCTGCTCCTTTCGGGCCCCGTGCAAGAGACCCTGGTCCAGAGCTTCTGTCAATCGGCGTAGCGGGTTATGGGCCCCTTGACAGAGAGGAGCTGGTGCGTTATAGCTTGTCTTACAAAGAGTAAGAAACTGACATCTTGTAACAAAACAGGCTCTAAGAAGCGAGGTGCAGCCATGAGGAGAGAGGGGAGCTTGACACTGGCCATGGCCTTCCTGGTCCTCCTGCACCCGGCGAGGGGCATGACCCAGACGGTGGTCGAGGTGCAGATGACGAACGGGCTGACCTTTGACCCCCCGTCGTGACCATCACCGTGGGGGACACGGTCCGGTGGATCAACACGAGTTCGGGGGGCCTGCGACACACCGCAACGGCTGAGAGACGACGGGATCGGCAGGCCGGCTTCAACTCCGGGACCAGGCCAAACCACTGGTTGCGTCCGGGGGAGTCCTTCGAGTTCACCTTCACCATGCCCGGGGAGTTTCCTTATTTTTGTATTCCCCACCGGGCTTTTGGCATGGTGGGGACGGTGATCGTAAACGAGGCCGCCACCCCGACCTCCCAGCTTTTCACCGCGTCGGCCGAAGAGGGCCGGGTGGTCCTCCGGTGGAGGGTCGGGGGCAAAAGCGGCCGGTTGGGCTTTCACGTGCTGCGGAGTACCGGGTGGGGGGAGGAATTTGTCCAGGTCACCGATACCCTGGTCCCCGTTCAGGGCGATCTCCGGGGAGAATCGGAGTACACGTTTACCGATGCGGGGATCGTTCCCGGCACCCGGTACTACTATGTGGTGGAGGATGTCAGCGGCCAGGGGCCAGCCTCCTTTCGGGGCCCGGCTGTTGTTGTGGCGAGATGAGGGGGGTAAAGTCGTGAAGCTGGATCCTTTCATCAGGCGGCTCAGCGTGGGCGTGATCCTCGCCGGGGCGCTCGCCGGTCCCGCGCAGGCCCTCGATCTGACCCAGAACCCTCAAGACGACTGGCCGACCTACGGCGGGAGCTTCAACAACCAGCGGTTCTCCCGGCTTCACCAGGTGAACCGAAGGAACGTCAGGAACCTGCGGGTCAGGTGGACCTTTCCGATCCCCGATGCCGGGGAGCTGGGGGCCTCCCTGGAGATGACCCCCCTCGTCGTCAGGGGAAGCGAGGCAGGTCTTCCGGCTCTTGATGCCGTTATGTTCGTCACGTCCCCCAGGGATCGCGCCCTCGCCCTGGATGCGACCACTGGTGGAAAGCTCTGGGAGTTTTCCACCCCCCTCCGGAGTCCCCTCAAGCTCTGCTGTGCCAGAAGTAACCGCGGCGTGGCCTTCGGGCGGGTTGAGGTCGCTCCCGGCGTGTTTGAGTCCCGGGTGTATCTGGCGACGCTGGATGCCCGCTTGTGGGCCCTCCACGCGGCAACGGGTCAACCGGTTGCCGGTTTTCAGGATGGCCTGGGTCCTCCCGGCTCTGTCACCGTCGCCGACAATACCGCCGGCTTCAGCCTGACGATGGTCCCCCTTTTCATCCCAAGGGTCAATCTCCCACCGGGGGGAGTGACGGAGGGGAAGGATATCGTGATCGTGGGGGTCTCGGGGGCCGAGTATGAGACCCGGGGCTTTGTGACGGCGTATGATGCCTTGACCGGGGATCTCCTCTGGCGGTTCTTCACCATCCCTTTGCCTGGGGAGTTCGGGGGGGACACCTGGCCGATGATCCTGCCGCCGGACCCCTTTGCCGATCCTTTCTTCCGGGGTGGGGGATCGGTCTGGATGACCCCGGCCTATGACCCTTCCACCGGCCGCCTCTTCATCGCCGTCGGGAACCCCAGTCCGGTCCTGGACGGGACGCACCGGGCTGGGGACAACCTCTTTACGGACTCGATCGTGGCCCTGGACGTCCGGACCGGGGAACGGGTCTGGCACTTCCAGGAAGTCCACCACGATATCTGGGATTATGACGCGACCAGCCCTCCCGTCCTGTTCGAGGTCGGGGGGAAGCCGGCCGTGGGCCAGGCGGGGAAGACAGGGTTCTTCTACATCCTGGACCGGGGGACCGGGGTGCCCCTCTTCCCCTGTCCGGAAACCCCCGTGCCTGCCTCCGATGTCGTGGCCCCCGATGGCATGCCTGAGATCACCTCACCGACCCAGCCCGTCTGTGGAGCCGGGCAGCAGTTTGTCCCCTTTCGGCGGCCGGGGGAGCCGTCGAGGCGGGGGGATCAGCCGATCTTCACCCCCCCGGCCCCTGGGGGAGTTTTCGTCAACCCGGGCAACCGGGGAGGGTCCGAATGGTCCCCGGTGGCCCTTCATCCGGGCCTGGGGCTGGCCTTCATCTCGGGGCTTGTCGAGCCGGCAAGGTTTACCGCGATCCCGGAGGAAGAGCCTACGCCTGGTCAGCTCTCCTTCGGCGGCATCGCCTTCCCCCGGCTGGTGCGGCGGGCAGGGACCTTCACGGCCATTGATGTGGAGACCGGAACCCGCCGGTGGCAGAAGCAGACCTCATGGCCCCTGGTAGGAGGGGCCTTGGTGACCGCTGGTGGCCTGGTCTTCTACGGCGAAGGGACCCCTACCGGGGGGGCCTTTGTGGCCCTCGAGGCGACAACGGGGGTGGAGCTGTTCCGCTTCCATACGAAGGGAGGGGTGAACGCTGCCCCGATGACCTTCCTCGCCAACGGGAAGCAACTGATCACCGTGGCGGCCGGTGGGAACCTGCTCTCGTTGAGTCGCCTTGACAACCTCCTCATCACCTTCGAGCTTCCTCCTGAACAGGAGTAGGAACCGGTGCGTCTCTTCCGAGGGTACGGCCCGGCCTTTGGGGGGGTCCTTGGCGAAACCCGGGGATGGGATCCTGGATGGTGAACCTTCGGCTTCCCTTTGCCCTTCGGGCGGTCAAGCATCGGAACTTCCGCCTCTTCCTTGTCGGTCAATTGATCTCCCTGACCGGCACCTGGATGCAAAGCATGGCCCAGAGCTGGCTTGTGTACCGGTTGACCGGTTCCCCCTTCCTTCTCGGACTTGTGAGCTTCTCCGGCCAGTTTCCCCTCTTAGCCCTGGGACCCCTTCCCGGGATCGTGGCCGACCGATTCTCCCGTCGTCGGGTCATCCTCGCGACGCAGACGCTGGCCATGCTGCAGGCCTTCCTCCTGGCCCTCCTAACCTTGGGTGGCTGGATCCAGATCTGGCAGCTTTTCACCCTCTCCTTAGGGCTCGGCATCATCACGGCCTTCGACATCCCTGCCCGCCAGGCCTTCATCGTTGAGATGGTCGGGGAGGAGGATCTGATAAACGCCATCGCGTTGAACTCGGCGACGTTTAACGGGGCTCGTCTCGCAGGACCGGCCCTGGCCGGGGCCCTCGTCGGGGCCTTCGGTGAGGGTCTCTGCTTCCTCCTGAACGGCTTAAGCTTTCTGGCCGTGATCGCTGGCCTCCTGGTCATGAGGGTCCCCCCCCGCCCTGGTTGGGGGCGGGCCCTTTCGACGGGCGCCTATTTAAGGGAAGGGATCAGCTACGTGGTCCGCACGCCCCACGTCCGAGGCCTGTTGCTTCTTCTCGGCCTGGTCAGCCTTGTCGGAACACCCTTCGCGGTGGTGATGCCGATCTTCGCCGCCGAGACCCTCCACGGCGGGCCCGAAGCCTTTGGAATCCTCATGGGGGCTGCTGGGGGTGGAGCCCTGGCCGGGGCCCTCCACATGGCCCGGCGGAAGGGGTCCAAGGGGCTGGAACGATCGGCCCCACGGGCGGCGGGTCTCTTCGGGGCGAGCTTGATCCTCTTCTCGTTCTCCCGGACCCTCTGGTTGGCCGCGCTCCTCTTGGTCGCGGCAGGGGCGGGGATGATGATTCAGCTCACCTCCACGAACACCTTCCTTCAATCGGTGGTCCCGGACGGGCTCCGGGGACGGCTCATGAGCTTCTATGCGATGACCTTGATGGGGTTGGCCCCGATCGGGAGCCTGCTGGCCGGGGTCCTTGCCCAGGAGATCGGGGCACCGGGGACCGTCGCCCTCGGAGGCGTTCTCTGTTTGCTGGGGGCCTCCTGGTTCACCGCCTACCTGCCCCGCCTAGTCAGGGCGGGGCGCACCCCGGTCCTGGATAGGGAGCATGGCCCTGATGGAGGGGTGGCGTAATGGTTCAGGTTCATCGCCGAGGCCCGCCTTTACTTGACAGGATTCTCTTGGTTATTTATAGTGAGTAAGTCCGCACTTTCTAAGATGACGTGTGATGGGCAAACCTCTTTCCCCGAGGAATCACCTTATGAGACCCGTGAGACCTTTCACGCTTCAAGGCTCGGCCCCTTTCATGCGGGGAGTCGGGGATCCCAAACGCCGCATGCCGGATGCCGGGCGGCTTTGGGGGCTGGTTCCGGTCCTGATCAGTGCGGTCTTCCTGGCCGTTGGATGTTCCCAGGAGAAGCCGGCCAAGGCGGCGAATCCCGGGGGTGAGCCGGTGATCCGGATCACGGCCGCTCCCGTTGTCGCCCGGGATGTGCAACGGACGGTCGAGGCCGTGGGGACCCTCGCGCCGGATGAAGAGGTGACCGTCACCGCGGAGGTCTCCGGGGTTGTCGAAGCCTTCATGGCCGACTTGGGTGACCGGGTCAAGAAGGGACAGGTCCTCCTTCGGCTGGATCAGCGGGAGTTTCGATTAAAACTCGACCGGGCCGAGGCCACCCTTTCAGCCGCCGAGAAGGCCCTGGAGCGGGCGAAGGCGGTGGCCCTTGCCTCTTCGGCCAACGTGGAGCGGGCCCAGGCCGTCCTGGAGGACGCCAAGGTGAACCTCAAACGCTTCGAGGGGCTGTTCGCCGAGGGGGCGGTCTCGGAGCGGGAGCGGGATCAAGCCAGGACCCAGTACGATGTGGCAGTGGCTTCCCTCCGGTCGGCTGAGGCCCAGCACGCAAGCGACCTCCAGGCGGTGAAGAACGCCGAGGCCGCCGTGGAGGAGGCCCGGGCGGCTGTCAGCCTTCAGCAGAAGGCCCTGGCCGACACGGTGATCCGGTCTCCCATCTCGGGGGTGGTCAAAGGGCGCTTCGTGTCGGTGGGGGAGTTCATCGTCGGCGGGGGGATGCAGGCGACCAAGCTCTTCGCCATCGTCCGCGATCATCCCTTAAAACTCAAGGCCCAGGTCCCCGAGCGGTTCGCGGGGGAGGTGAAGGTCGGCCAGGGGGTCCAGGTGGAGGTGGAGGCTTACCCGGGCCGGGCGTTTCAGGGAAGGGTGACCCGGGTAGGCCCGGCGGTGGAAGAGGAGACCCGGACCTTTCCGATCGAAGCGGAGGTGCCGAACGAGCGGGGTCTCTTGAAGCCCGGCTCCTTCGCCAAGGCCAAGATCCTCACCCGGAGGGAGCAAGGGGTCCCGTTCATCCCCGAGCAGGCCCTCTACTACTTCGTGGGGATCACCAAGGTCTTCGTCGTCGCCGATGGCACCGTTCAGGAGCGGCAGGTGAAGACGGGTCTGAGAGAGAACGGGATGGTGGAGATCGTCGAAGGGGTGAAGGTCGGGGAGCGGGTGGCGACCTCGTCGTTGGCCCAGCTCTTCGACGGGGCCAAGGTCCAGAGGGTGGAAGGTGGGAGGCCGGAGCACCCGGAAGAACCCGGAAAGCCGGCCGAGAAAAGGAGGTGAAGATGTCGTTACCCGAGATCTGTATCAGGCGGCCGGTCTTTACGACGATGCTGATCTTCTCCCTCGTCGTCCTGGGGACGGCCTCCTTCCTGAAATTGGGCCTCGACCTCTTCCCTAAGGTGGACCTCCCCACCATCACCATCACCACCCGTCTCCCCGGGGCGAGCCCCGAGGAGGTGGAGACCCAGATCACAAAGAAGATCGAGGAGGTGGTGAACACCATCAGCGGCCTGGACGAGCTCCGGTCCACCTCCATCGAGGGCCAGTCCCAGGTGATTGCCGTCTTCATCCTGGAGAAGGACGCCGACGTGGCGGCCAACGAGGTCCGGGACAAGGTGGCCACCGTCGTCGGCGAGTTCCCTCTCGGCACCGAGGCCCCGATCATCGAGAAGTTCGACCCCGATGCGGCCCCTATCATGGCCGTCGTCGTCTCGGGAAAACGATCGCCCCGGGAGATCACCGAGATCGCCGACAAGCGGATCAAGCGCCAGTTGGAGACGGTGAAGGACATCGGGCAGGTCACCCTGGTCGGGGATCGGAAGCGGGAGATCCAGGTCTTTGTGGACCCCGACCGGCTCACCGCCTACAACCTCTCCATCCAGCAGGTCAAGGAGGCCCTCCAGCGCCAGAACATCGAGGTTCCCGGCGGGCGGATCACCTGGAAGCTGAGCGAGCAGGGCCTCAGGACCCTGGGGAGGATCGAGAGGGTCGAGGACTTTCACGACCTGATCGTCGCCGACTACAAGGGGGCGCCCGTTCGGCTCCGGGACATCGGACAGGTGGTGGACGGGGAGGAGGAACCCCGGACCCTCTCCCGCCTGGACAGTCAAAACGCCATCTCCCTCCTGATCCGGAAGCAGTCCGGGACCAACACGGTCCAGGTCGTGGATCGGGTGAAGGCGAAGCTTCAAGAGATCCAGCGGACCCTTCCTGCCGACATCAAGCTCCAGGTCGTCCGGGACCAGTCCCGGTTCATCCGGAGGGCCATCGAGGAGGTGCAGGACCACCTGATCTTGGGCGGGCTTTTGGCCAGCCTGATCGTGGCCCTCTTCATCGGGAACCTGAAGCTGATGGAGAAGGTGGTCCTCGGAGGGATCTTCGGCGCCCTCGCCCTGACCTTCTTCAAAGGGGATCCGGCCCTTCTGTTGAAGGTGAGCGTCCTGTGCACCCTGATCACCTTCGTCCTCTTCCTGGTTGTGGGGAGGCTCAGGCCGGCCTTCATCGCCGCCCTCTCGATCCCTACCTCCATCATTGCCACCTTCACCGTGATGCGGTACGCCGGCTTCACCCTGAACAACATCACGATGGTGGCCCTCTCCTTCTCAACCGGGATCGTCATTGACGACGCCATCATCGTCCTGGAGAACATCTTCCGTCATATGGAGGAGGAAGGGCGACCCCCGAGGGAGGCGGCCGTGACCGGGACCAGGGAGATCGCCCTGGCCGTCATGGCCACGACCCTCTCCTTGGTCGTCATCTTCCTCCCGGTGGCCTTCATGGGTGGCCTGGTGGGCCGGTTCTGGAAGAGCATGGGCCTGACGGCCACGTTTGCCATCCTGATCTCCCTGCTGGTGGCCTTCACCTTAACCCCCATGCTCAGCTCCCGGATGCTTAAACCAGCCAACCCTGGAAACATGGGGTCCCCCGGTCATCAGCCAGCCTCGAAGGCGACGGGCTTCTACGCCTTCCTGGAGCGGGGCTACGAAAAGCTTCTCGTCTGGTGTCTTAAGCATCGGGCCATCGTCCTCTTGCTTGCCCTTGCCGTCTTCCTCTCGACCTTCTGGCTCTTCAGGTTCATGCGGCCGGAGCTGATCGTCAACGATGACATGAGCGAGTTCGAGGTCATCGTGGAGACCCCCCCCGGCTCTTCTCTGGAGCGGAGCGACCAGATCCTCCAAAAGATCGAGGCGGATCTTCGAACGATCCCCGAGGTCACCCACCTCTTCACCACGATCGGCGTGAAAGGGCTCTCCAGGAGTAGCGTCACCGATGCCTCCATCTACGTGGCCCTGAAGCCGATTCGGGAGAGGGAGCGGAGTCAAGCCGAGATCATGCAGGAGGCCCGGCGGCTCTTGAAGAGGTACCCGGACCTTCGGGTGAGCGTTCAGAACATCAGCCTCGTCCAGGGGGGCGGGTTCCGGCAGACGGAGTTCAACATGATCTTAAGGGGCCCCGATCTCCAGAAGCTGGATGAATACTCGCAGACCATCATCAAACGGCTGAGCGCCATCCCGGGGTTCGTGGACGTGGACACCGCCCAGGTCCAGCGGCAGCCCGAGGTCCAGGTCCGGGTTGACCGGAAGAAGGCGTCGGACCTGGGGGTGAGGGTCGAGGCCATCGCCTCCAGTCTCCGGACCATGGTCGGAGGGGAGAAGGTGACGTTCTATCGGGAAGGAGGGGAGCAGTACGACGTCAGGCTCCGGCTCTTGGCCGACTACCGGAAGGATCCGGGTGTCATCTCCCAGCTTACGATCCCCTCCAAGGACGGCCGTCTGGTGAAGCTCGACAACGTCACGACCCTGGAGGTGGGGCGGAGCCCCGGCCAGATTGACCGTTACGCCCAGGAGCGGCAGGTCATGATCGTTGCCAACCTGTACGGGAAGGTGCTGGGGGAGGCCATCGCCGAGGCGAACGCGGTCGTGAAGGACCTGAACCTCCCCCCCCAGTACAGTACCATCCACATCGGACGGGCCAAGATCATGGCCGAGGCCTTTTCGAACTTCATCATCGCCTTCTTCTTAAGCCTCGCCTTCATCTACATGGTCCTGGCCGCCCAGTTCGAGAGCTTCATCCACCCGATCACCATCATGGTCTCGATGTTCCTCGCCATCCCCTTCGGCCTCTTAAGCCTCATCCTGTGGAGGACCAGCTTCAACATCTACAGCATCATGGGGTTGTTCCTCCTCATGGGGGTTGTGAAGAAGAACGCCATCCTCCAGGTGGACTACACGAACACGCTTCGGGCGAGGGGGATGCCCCGCTACGAGGCCCAGCTTCAGGCAGACCGGGCCAGGCTCCGGCCGATCCTCATGACGACCCTGGCCATCATCGCCGGCCTCCTCCCCATGGCGCTTAGCAAGGGGGACGGCTCGGCCTCCCGGGCGGCCCTGGCGACGGTAGTCGTGGGCGGGCAGGCGATGGCCCTCCTGATCACCCTTCTGGCTACACCGGTCATCTACTCCCTCTTCGACGACCTCCGGGACCTGAAGGTCGTGGTCCCCCGGCTGGTCTGGACCCGGCCCCTTGAGTGGGCGAGAGGAAAGGTGACGTCCCTCATCGGCCTCCTCGCCGGCCTCTTCGCCCGCTAGCCACCCTGTAGGAAGTTTCTAGGCTCCTGGAAAAGGAGGGACATCATGGCGACACCGATGAAGAGACTGGAGTCCGAGGCGCTGGAGGCGGCCCGGGGGCGTTTCTTCGGTTTGACGAGTGCCTGTCTCGAAACCACCGTGGCCGCCATTGGTGTGATCCACCGCCTCTACGACTGCTTGGTCGGTGAGCCCCTCACCGCCCAGCAGTTGGCTCGCCGGGTGGGCCTTGATCCCAGCTACATCGCTATGTGGTGCGAGGCGGCCTACGCCGTTGGCCACCTGGACCAGCTCGGCGAGGGTTACACGTTGACGCCCGAGGCCTCCACATTCCTGACACGGGAGAGCCCCGACTACCTGGGAGGCCTTCTCCAGAGTGCCTTCTTTTTCACCGTCACCGGCTATGACTTTGCCGAGCAGCTGCGGAACGGGAGCCATCCTGGCTTCGCCCTCCTGAAACGCTACCCCCTCCTCGCCGAGGCCTTCGGGGAGATGCTGGAGCGGTCGCAGAAGGAGACGTTCTTGAACGAGATCCTGCCCCGGGTCCCGGCCTATCGCGAGGTGGGGGAGCGGGGCGGCCTCGCGGTGGATCTCGGGTGTGGAAACGGCTGGTTCTTGCTGACCCTCCTCAGCCAGTTTCCGAAGCTCAAGGGTATCGGCGTTGATTTCGTTCCTGCGAACCTCAGGGCCTGCCGGGAGCGGGCCGGTGCCCTGGGCCTTCAGGGCCGGGCATCCTTTGAGCAGGCGGACATGACCGAGTACCGCTTTCCGGAGCCGGTGGATCTGGTGACGATGAACGCCTGTTTCCACGACATCTGGCACGTCCACCAGCCGTTCTTGGGGCGGGTATTCCAGGCCCTGAAGCCGGGGGGCTATTTGGTGGTGTGGGATGCGAACTACCCCCAAGACCGTCGGGCCTTGCGAAACCCTGCCACCCATCTCCTGGTCAGCCTTCAGATGTGGGAGGAGCTGTGCGGCACAGCCATTCTGGATGGCGAATCCCTTGCCAGCGCCATCCAGTCGGGAGGCTTCGAGACGAGTCTCTTCTTTGCCCGGGGGGGCGCTGATGCTATCATTGCTGGCCGGCGGCCTCGGGGGTGAGGCGGGGAGGTGTCTAACCCATGTCTAACCGGCGTGGGGCGCCACGGGAAAGGAGCTGAATGTTTCGACTTGACGGCAAGGTGGCCCTCGTCACCGGGGCAGGGCGGGGGATCGGGAAAGGCATTGCCCTCATGCTGGCCAGGCAAGGGGCCCATGTCGCTCTTGTGGATCTGGATGGAGAGACCGCCCGAAAGGCGGCGGAGGAGGTCCGGAGGTTCGACCGCAGGGTCCTGGCCCTTCAGGCCGATGTGGCGGAGTACGGGCGGGCGAAGGAGGTCGTCGGGGAGGTCGTGAAAGAGTTGGGGGGCCTGGATATCCTGGTGAACAATGCCGGGATCGCCGAGCCGACGCCCTTTCTGGAGCTGGATGAGGCCCGGTGGGACCGGGTGATCGCCGTGCACCTCAAGGGGGCTTTCAACTACTGCCATGCCGCCCTCCCGTTCATGCTGGAGCGGAAGTGGGGGAGGATCATCAACATCTCTTCGGCCAATGCCAAGACAGGAGGGGGCCCCCCGGCCCTGAGCCGGACGGCCTACGCGGCTGCCAAGGCAGGGATGCTGGGACTGACCCGCGGCCTCGCCCGGGAGGCGGCCCCTTTTGTCACCGTCAATGCCATCTGTCCCGGGTTTGTGGAGACTGATCTGGTCCGCGCCGTGACAGAGGGGGAGAAGGGGGCGGCCGCGCTTCAGGCGATCCCCCTCGGCCGTTTCGGCCGTCCTGGGGATATCGCCTCGACGGTCCTGTTCCTGGCGTCGGAGGAGGCTGGCTATATCACCGGCGAGGTGGTGGATGTCAACGGCGGCTTTTATATTGATTAGACCCGACCCCACCCGCGTGCCTGTTGATTTTTCTTTGGGACGGGATATAATACCGGTAGGGATCTGCCGATGGATCGGGGACACCGGGAGGGCCCGATGGAACGGGAGGAGCTGAAGAAGCTGACGGTCACCAAGCTGAGAGAGCTGGCCCTGGAGAGGTACCCCGAGATCAAAGGGGTCTCGGCGATGTCCAAAGATCAACTGATTGATGCCATCATCGCCGAGGAGGTTCGATTGGGCCTCCGCCCACCGGAGGTGAGGAAAGCCCGAAAGCCCCCTGTCGCGTCCGAGCTGAAAGCCAAGATCAGGCTCTTGAAGAAGGAGAGGGATCAGGCTTTGGAGGTCAAGGATCGAGGACGCCTGGAGAAGGCCAGGGCAGAGATCAAGCGGATGAAGCGACTCTTAAGAAAGCTCCGCGAAGAGGTCCAGGCTCCGGCGGCCTAACCTTACCTGGTGGGGAGAACCGGGGCCTCTTGGAGGAAGGGCCCTATTGTTTAAGGATTGGTTGGGTGTCTTGCCCTGGGGAGGGGTAAAAGGTGAGGTGTGGAGGGGGGTCCCCTCGGAGACCCCTCGCGATGGTTAAGGAGGTGGAACCATGCCTGCCTATGACTTTAAGTGCAATGCCTGCGGCCATGAGTTTACGGTGGTGATGACGATTAAGGAACGGGAGACGGAAGGGGCCAAGTGCCCCAAGTGTGACGGGAAGGCCGAGCCCCTCCTGGCGACCTTCTTTGCCAAGACCTCTCGGAAAAGCTGACCGGCTGAAAGGTGGGGCCGATGATCCTTGTCACCGACGGCGTTGGCTTCCTGGGGGCCCATCTGGTGAAGCGGCTGGCCGCCGCCGGGGAGAAGGTCCGCTTTTTGGTACCCAGGGGAGCAACCCTCCCGCGGCTGGGGGAGTCGGGGGTGGAGCTTTACCCTGCTACCCTTGAGGACCAGGACTCCCTGGGAGAGGCCATTGCCGGGGTTGACCGGATCATCCACCTGGCCGGGCGATTCGGGGCAGGGAAGGGGGTCATGGGTCCCGAGACCCATTTCGCGGCGATCCGAAGCCTCCTCGCGGCGGCGACAAAAGCGGGGATCGAACGCTTCGTGTACTTAAGCATCATCGGTGCCCGACCTGATCCCTCCTTCCCTTTTCTCTCAAGCCGGTGGAGGGAGGAGGTGGCGGTCCGGGAGAGTGGTCTCCCTTTCACGATCCTCCGGTCTTCGGTGATCTTTGGGGAAGGGGATCGTTTTATCTCCTCTTTGGCCCGGGTGGTTCATCGGCTTCCCCTGGTCCCTCTCGTCGGGGGAAGGGCCCGCCTCCAGCCCGTCTGGGTGGGGGATGTGGCGTCCTGCATCCTGAAGGCCTTGGCAGAGAGCGACTTGGCCTGGAGGGTGGTTCCCTTGGCGGGCCCTGAAGCCTTCACCCTGGAGGAGATCGTCAGGCTGATCTCGGAGACGCTCGGGCTCAAAAGGTTTCTGCTCCGCCTCCCTTCCTTCTCTGTCAGCCTCTTCCGGGGTTCCTTCCTCGCTCCTGACCTCCTGGACCTCCTCCGGTCGGAGGCCCTTGTCGAACCCGATTGTCTGAAGAAGACCTTCGGCTTCCAGCCGATGCCCCTCTCCGAGGGGCTGGAGTATCTCCTCCACCCAAGACAGACGGGCAGGACAGGAGGGAGGCCCGTCGCCTCGAATCCGGCCCGCCAGAAAGGCTAAAAAGGTGCGAAGAATCCTTTTGCTGCCTGTGGTCCTGGTGTTCCTCCTGGATCTGTTCCCCCTGGCCTCAGAGGAGGTCGTCCTTTCGGGGAGGTGGGAGAAGAGGGCACCGATGCCTACACCCCGAACCGAGGTGGCGGCCGTTGCCCTCGATGGAAGGATCTATGTCATCGGCGGGTTCGCCGCTCATGGAACCGTCGGGACGGTGGAAGAGTACGATCCGGCCACCGACCGTTGGAGGACAAGAGCGCCCCTCCCCGTCCCCCTCCATCATGTGGGGGCCGGGGCCTTGGGGGGGAAGATCTACGTCGTGGGAGGGTTCCGGGAGGGTTGGGTGCCCACGAACACGACCTGGGTGTACGATCCCGCGGCCGACCGGTGGGAAAGGAAGGCACCGATGCCAACGGCCCGGGGGGCGCTGGCTGTCGGTATCTTCCAGGGGAGGCTCTACGCCATCGGTGGCTATAGCCGTGGGGGGAACACAGGGGCAAACGAGGTCTACGATCCCGTGACGGACGCTTGGCAAGTGAGGAAGCCGATGCCCACCCCCCGGGACCACCTGGCAGCAGCGGTTGTTGGGGGGAGGCTCTACGCCATCGGTGGACGGATCGCCGGGGACTATGGTCGGAACCTCTCCCTCAATGAGGAGTACGATCCGGTCAAGGATACCTGGCAGCGGAAGAGCCCGATGCCGACGGCCAGAAGCGGGATCGCCGCGGCCGTTTTGGGTGAGCGGATCTACGTGTTCGGAGGCGAGGAGCCAAAAGGGACCTTCGATACGGTGGAAAGCTATGATCCAGCCAGGGATGTCTGGCTGACGTTGAGCCCGATGCCCACGGCCCGGCACGGCCTTGGAGCTGCTGTGGTGGGGGGAAGGATTTACGCCCTTGGAGGCGGTCCGCGCCCCGGTTTCGCCTTTAGCCAGGCCAACGAGGTTTTCGAGCCGTAATTTCCCTTGACAGGGGGGATTTTTCCGTTAAAGTGGCTATATAAGGGGTTGCTGCCGGAAGCGGGGCCATGTTTGCGTCACCAGGCGCCATTGCCATCCAGATTGGGCCTTTCGCCATCCGCTGGTACGGTCTCCTGATCGCCACGGCTGTCCTGCTGGGGACGGCCCTGGCCCATCGTGAAGCCCTTCGGAGAGGGCAGGATCCGGACCGGCTGCTGGATGTGGTCGTCGTGGGGGTCTTGGCCGGCCTTCTCGGGGGAAGGCTCTACTATGTCCTCTTCAACTGGGGCTACTATGGAAAGCAGCCGGCCAAGATTGTGGCCGTCTGGGAAGGGGGCCTGGCCATTCATGGGGCGATCCTGGGAGGGATCGGGGCCATCGCCCTCTACGGCTGGCTGAAGAGGCTTCCGATCTTAACCTACCTCGACATCTTCGCGCCGCCCCTGGCCCTGGGTCAGGCCATCGGACGATGGGGGAATTTCTTCAACCAGGAGGCCTTCGGCCGGCCCACCGATCTCCCCTGGAAGCTCTATATTGACCCATACCACCGCCCCCCTCAGTTTCAGGAGTATGAGTATTTTCACCCGACATTTCTCTACGAATCGCTTTGGGATCTCTTCATCTTTGCCATCCTCTTTTACGTCCTCCGGAAGCGGGTCGAGGGAACCCCGGGGGCTCTCGCCCTGTGGTATCTCAACCTTTACTCCTTTGGCCGCTTCTTCATCGAGGGGTTAAGGGTTGACAGCCTCATGCTGGGCCGGTTCCGGGCCGCCCAGGTGGTGAGCGTCCTCCTCTTTCTGGCTTCGGCATGGACCCTGCTCTACCTGAGTCGAGCGCGTGAGAAGGCTCCTGGGGGGGGACGGAAAGGTCAGGGGGTGAAGTAAATCACCTTGAACGGCCCCCTCAGGTATGATACACTTAGCTATCGTTTTTCAGGAGGGAGCAAGGATGAAACGGATCGCGTTGATCGGCATGGCAGCCCTCGTGTTCAGCGCCTGTGCCAGCGGAGGCTTGACCACCCGGGAAAAGGGGACCCTAGGGGGGGCAGCCCTGGGCGCGGCCACGGGGGCGATCATCGGGAGCGCCACGGGGAAGGCCGGGACCGGAGCCTTGATCGGGGCGGGACTCGGGGGCCTCACCGGCGCGGTGCTCGGCGATCAGTTGCAGGCGGTGCAGCAACAGGGGGAGCATGCTGGACCCGTCGCCGCCGCGCCTCCCCCACCGCCGCCGACGCCTCAGCCGCAGGCCGCCGCCGTGGCGGTGCCCGGGACCTACACCGGCGACCCCACGCGGGGTGAGTTCGTGAACGCCACCCGTTGGCGGGTCTCCGTGTTTATCAATCCCAGCGACCCCGCGCGGCCCGAGTCGGCCCAGTATCAGTACACGTTGAACCCCCAGCAGTCGGCAGGGGCCAACCTGGATATCGGCCAGCATCGGATCATTGCCCAGGCCTATGTGGACACCCAGTTCGGGCCCAGGCTGGCCGGGAAGTACGATCGCACCATCCGGATTGACCCCCGTTCAACGGGCTGGAGCATCAGGTTCACCGAGGGAGACTTCCAGTAACCTGGCCCTGAAGGCGGTGGAGGGCAGGGGAGCTTCCACCAGAGGGGCATGGCTGCTCCAAGCCTATGGGTGGATTTTTGTAGGTTTGGGAGAGCGGCCGTTCCTGGAGATCTCGGATGAGAGGCCCGTTTGAAAAAGGGTTCCCTGTCTCTCTGAGATCCCTCTTCTCATGGATGACCTTCCGGGAGAAGGGAGCTCCCCTGCCACGCCCTTCAGATCTCTCCCTCCGTCCTGGCCTCGATCGCTACATTGCCATCTCCCTGTTGATCCACCTTGGCCTTGTTTCCCTCCTTGCCTTCCTCCCCTCCCGAGACACCGGGCCGCTTGAACGGCCTCCGATGTCGGTCCACATCCTGAAGCTCACCGAGCTGGAAGCCCCGAAACGGGAACAGACACCGGAAAGGCCGAGGAAGGAGCCCCGTCGAGAGGCACGCCCCTCTCCGAGGGTGAAGCCTTCTCCTCCAAAGGCGAAGCCTCCTTCCCCTCCTGAACCTTTTCCCCTCTCGGGGCCCAAGGTGATCGAATCGCCCAAAGCCACCCCGCCTCAGGCCGCCGCCCAGCCTCATGCGCTGACGGTCGAGGAGAAGGGTGACAGCCAGGGGGCGGTGAAGCGGGTGGTGAAACCGTTCATCCCCGAGGTGAACCCGTTTCTCCCCCAGACCCTTTTCTCGGCCGCCGGACCGAAGGCTGTCCAGAGCCCGGGAGTGGTCCACCCGGCCGAGGTGAAGAGGCCGGCTCTGCTCCCCACGACCAAGGCTGGGGAAGAGCGGAGGCCCTCGAAGGCTTCTTTAGAAGCCTTGGCCCTCGAGGGGCCTTCCCTCCAGCCCCGCCAGTTTGCGGCCGAGCCCATAGGGCCAAAAGCGGTTGAAAGCAGGAGGGGGGCGGAGGTTGGGCCCCCCGTGGGGTCTCAAAGCCTTGCCCGATTGGACATCCGGGAAGATCAACCAGGACCTCGTCCGTCGAGGGATCCGGGTGTCAAAGGCCTCATGGCTGCCCCGGTCCTGCCGCGACAGCTCACCCCGGGTGAAGGGATCCAAGGGGGGCCGAAGGCGGTGGAGGGGCGGTCGGGAGAGGTCCGGCGTGTCACCCCGACGGTGAT
>CAZHST010000002.1:66322-153017 GCA_964535215.1 uncultured bacterium | reverse complement strand
GGGGATGTTTTCACGGAGGATGTCCTGGAGACCTGGATCCGGTACAAGCGGACCAGGGAGGTGGATGCCATCCGTCTCCGCCCCCACCCCTATGAGTTTTACCTCTACTACGACATCTAAGCCTCTGGGGGAGGGAAAGGCTCCACGGCGTTTTACGCCGCGGGGCCTTTTTTGTTGAACCCACCTGTCAGGTCTGCTTGGCCACGACCCGGCCCGGCCGGCTCGATCCTCTCGCCACCTCGCCCAGGCCAGGGGTGGCTTTTCGGATCATGGGTCCCTAGGCTGGGACGAGCCGAGCTCTCCACGTCCGTCTGCGGAGAAATTGGAGGCAGGTCCATCCCGACATGTGGTATCATACCCCTGGTACGGCTTTACGGAACACCTGGATCTTCAAAGGTAGGCTTGCAGTAGGGGGGTGGCTTGGATGATGCGGGAGGACCGTTTGACCCTCCTCTCCAAGGCTGGTCTCAAGGATATCAAGAGGGCCGAGGCGAACCTTACGCGTCTGGCCCACAGAGGGCTCCGTCGGGAGGACTTCGACGAATTTCTTCCCCACCTCCTTGAGGCCCTGCCTAATGCCCCGGATCCCGACATGGCCCTGAACAACTTGGAGCAGTACACCGAGGCGGTCGTTGACCGGGGGTTCTTCTACACCCTTCTCGCCCGACACCGGAAGATCCTCGATCTGGTCCTGACCATCTTCGGCAGCTCCCAGTTCCTGTCCGACATCCTGGTCCGGTACCCCCAGGACCTCTACTGGCTCCTGGAACCGGGGGTTCTCCGAAGGGGAAGGTCAAAGGAGGAACTCTTCGCAGACCTGTCGGCCATGATCAATCGCCTGGAGACCCTCCCTCGGAGGTTCAGCGCCCTTCGGCGGTTCAAGCTCCGGGAGATCCTCCGGATCGCCCTTCAGGATCTGGTCGGCAACCTGGATCTGGCCGCTGTGACGTTGGAGCTTTCAAACCTGGCCGAGGTCTGCCTGCAAAAGGCCTACGAGATCGCCTTCCAGGAGCTGAGGAACCGTCACGGGCTCCCCCGGTGTGAAGATGGCCATGGGAAGGAGAAGGTGTGTGGCTTCGCCGTCATCGGGATGGGGAAGCTGGGGGGGCAGGAATTGAACTTCAGCTCTGACATTGATCTTTTGTTTGTGTATGAAGCCGAAGGGGAGACCTCGGGGGTAAAGGGGCCTTTAGGGGGAACCACCGGGAGGGTCTCGAACCACCAGTTCTTCACCAGGCTGGCCGAGCTTTTGATCAAAGCCATCGGGGAGGTGACGGCAGAGGGGCACGTCTTCCGGGTGGATCTCCGCCTCCGTCCCCAGGGGAGGGCGGGTGAGCTTGTGTCCTCGCTCCAGGGGTACGAGCGGTATTACGAATCCTGGGGGAGGGCATGGGAGCGTCTGGCCCTGATCAAGGCAAGGCCTGTGGCCGGCGATCCTCATGTAGGGCGGGCTTTCCTGGAGATGGTCACCCCGTTCGTCTATCGCGACGCGTTGGATTTCTCAGCCATCGATGAGATCAGGGCGTTGAAGGAGAAGCTCAACGTCAGCCTGGCTTGGGGGGGGAAAACGCACCGCCATGTGAAGCTGGGTTACGGAGGCATCCGGGAGATCGAGTTCATCGTCCAGGCGTTCCAGCTCCTCTACGGAGGGCGGGACCCCTGGCTCAGGGAACCAAACACCTTAAAGGCCCTGCACCGCCTTCGGGAGCGAGGACATCTGCACGACGATGATTACGCCACCCTGGTCAAGGCCTACACGTTCTTAAGGACGGTGGAGCACCGCCTCCAGATCCTGCATCAGCTTAAGACCCATACCCTGCCCGAGGGTGAGGAGGCCTTGACCCACCTGGCCAGGCGGCTCGGGTACCGGGGCGAGAATCCAGCGGAGGCCTTCCTCGCGGAGTATCGGGCGAAGACAGAGGCGGTCCATCGGATCTACGAGCAGCTTCTCCAGAAGCCTTCTGTAGAAGGGGAGGGGTTGACTTTCTTCATCGAGACCGATCTTCCCCCGGAGTCCCTGAAGACCCATCTCCGGGAGGTGGGGGTGGAGGATCCAGAGCGGGCCTTTCGAACCCTTGTGGCCATCAGCGAGGGACCCTCCTGGACCCACCACGCCCGGGAAAGCCGGAGGGCCTTTTCGCGGCTCATCCCTAAGCTCCTCCAGGCCTTGAAAGAGGCCCCCGATCCCGATCTGGCCCTGATCCACATCGAACGGTTCGTGGCAAATATCGGGGTCCGCTCAGGATTTCTCTCGTTCCTCGCTGAAAGCCCTGGACTCCTCTCCCTCCTCGTCCGCCTCTTTGGGTTAAGCGAGCCGCTCTCCGAGGTCCTGATCCTCCATCCTGACCTCCTCGACCTCCTGGTGGACATCGAGGCCTTGAGGAGGGTGAAGGGGAAGGAAGAGCTCCTGGCGGAGCTTTGGGAAGCCGTCGAGAAGGCAGCAGGCCCCAGCGGGAGGCTCGAGGCCCTTCGACGGGTGAAGAAGGTGGAGGAGCTTCGCCTAGGCCTCCATGACCTCCTGGACGGTATGGAGCTACCAGCCCTTCATCGGAGCTTAACGGACTTGGCCGAGGCCTGCCTCCAGGTCGCCTTGGAGATGGCCTCCCGGGATCTTCTCTCAAGCTTCGGGCCTCCCCCCGGAGCCTTTGCCATCATCGGCATGGGCAAATTGGGTGGTCGTGAACTGGGTTACGGCTCGGACCTGGACATCCTCTTCATTTACGATGAGGCAGAGGTTGCCCCGTCCAGCTTGAGTGCCAGGGAGTATTTTGCCAAGCTCTCGGATCGGGTGACGAAGATCCTTACAACCCTGACGGCCGAGGGGTCTTGCTACAAGGTTGATACCCGGCTTCGGCCCGGCGGGCAGAAGGGAGAGCTGGCCCAGCCCCTAAGGGCCTACGAGGCCCATTTCACCTCGGCGGATCTGTGGGAGCGACAGGCGTACCTCAAGGCCCGGCCGGTAGCCGGTGATCCGGAGCTTGGTCGGCGGTTCCTAGCCCTTACCCGTCGTTTCGTCTTTGGGGGGGAGGGGGATCTTCGAGCCCAGGTGGATGCCATGAGGTGGAGGATCGCGTCAGAGCGGGTCAGGGAGGGGGAGCGTCATGTGAAGCTGGGGAAAGGTGGGATTGTGGAGGTGGAGTTCCTGGTCCAGTGCCTCCAGCTCCTCCACGGAAAGGCCCTTCCAAAGCTCTTTTGCCCGAACACCCTGGAGGCCCTCGACGCCCTGGCCGAGGCGGGCCTGGTCTCCGAAGAGGACAAGACCTCCCTTCGGACCTCTTACCTTTTCCTCCGCAGGGTGGAGGAGCGCTTGCGCCTGTCTACCGGTCTGAACATTGGGTCCCTTCCCACTTCCCAGGGGAAGCTTAGGAAACTGGCCAAGCGGCTCGGCTACCAAGGGGGAGTGCCCGAAGAGCCATTCCTGGCGGATTTCGAGTTCCACACCCAGCGGGTCCACAGGCTTTATGAGCAGGTGTTGGGTGTTAGAGGGTAGAGGGCCCGTTGGTTGTTCGGGCATCTCCGACGTCCGATCCCTGATATCCAACGGGTTGAGAGCTGATTACTGGATGCCTTCCAGAGTTGGAGCGCCATGCGGATTATCTTGTACACCGGAAAAGGGGGTGTCGGCAAGACCACGGTCTCAGCCGCGACGGCCGTCAGGGCCGCCGACTTAGGCTACAGGACCCTGGTCATCAGCACCGACCCGGCCCACTCGTTGGCCGACGCCTTCGATCGAGATCTCGGACCGGAGCCTGTCCCTATAACGGAGAACCTCTTCGGTCAGGAGATCAACGTCCTGGAGGAGATGCGGGCCCACTGGGGGGAGGTCCAAAGCTACCTGGTTGCCCTCTTCTCGACAAGGGGGGTGGATGAGGTCATCGCTGAAGAGATGGCGGTCTTTCCAGGGATCGAGGAGCTCTGCAGCCTCCTCCAGATCCGACGGCAGGGGATTGACGGGCGGTTCGAGTGCCTGGTGGTGGACTGTGCCCCGACAGGAGAGACGATGCGCTTGTTGAGCTTTCCCGATGTCGCCCGCTGGTATATGGATAAGCTTTTCCCCTGGGAGCGGCGGATCATGACGACCGTCGGGCCGGTGGTTCAGCCCTTGATCCCTATCCCCCTCCCCAAGGACAATGTCTACTCCGCCATTGAGACCCTCTTCCACCAGGTGGATGAGGTGAAGACGATGCTGACCAACCCCACCATGTCCACGATCCGCCTGGTCTTGAACCCCGAGAAGATCGTCATCAAGGAGGCCCAGCGGGCCCTGACCTACTTGAACCTCTACGGCTATATGACCGATGCCATCGTCTCTAACCGGATCTTCCCTGCCGAGCTGCAGCGGGGCTATCTCGCCGAGTGGAGCTCGGTCCAGCGGCGGTACCGGGAGGCGATCCAGCGGGCCTTCGCCCCCCTCCCGATCTGGGAGGTCCCCCTCTTTGACCGGGAGGTGGTGGGGTTGCCAATGCTCCGGAAGATGGGCGAGGCCCTCTTCGGGGAGAAGGACCCGACCAAGGTCTACTTCTCCGGCCAGGTGCAGACCGTCAGGAAGCGGGGGAAGCAGTACACCTTGAGCTTGAAGCTCCCCTTTGCCAGGAGGGAGGAGATCGAGCTTGTCAAACGGGGGGATGAACTCGTCATCACCATCGGGAACTTCCGCCGGGACCTCATCCTGCCGCGGGCCCTGGCCCTCTTGGAGGTCGAGCGGGCCACATTGGAGGATGGGGTGCTGGTGGTCAGGTTCACAGAGGGAAGAGAGCAGGGGAGGAAGAACGATGTCCAGGGATGAGCGAACCCGGTGTCCTTACGAGGACACCTGTCCCTTCGCCATGGTCATGAACGCCCGATCGGCCCTCGCAAGGGGGGTGAAGGGGTTGAAGGGGTTCTTGCCGGAGGAGTTCTGGAGGCACCTCCTGGAGGCCGAGCGGGAAACCCTCCTGGCCCTCCGAGGCCTGGTAGATGGGCTCCTGGAAGCCATGCCCAAGGAGAGGGGAGGGGGGCGAAGGATGCAACGGATCAAGGTGGAGTAAGGGCACTGACTTCCCACGGGTTGGAGGGTCCCTTTATGCAGGACTTCCTGGAGACAACGCTGATCTCCCCGTTGGAGGAGCTGTGGCGGACGGCCGTCGACTTCCTTCCGCTGGTGGGCCGGGCGGTGCTGATCATCGGTCTCGGATGGCTCCTGGCCCTCATCTTGAGGAGGCTTTCGACCCTGCTCCTTCACCTTCTGGGCCTTGATCTCCTGGCGGAGAAGATCGGGCTTCAACGCATCCTCGAAGGGGGAGGGATCACGCGAAAGGTATCGGATCTCGTCGGGGACGGGGTCTATTGGCTCACCCTCCTGATCATCGTTCAGCGCGGCGTCTGGGAGCTTGGCTTCCTGACGGCGGCCGAGTACCTGAACGAGGTCCTCTTCTTCGTGCTGAGGTTGATCCTCGCCGCCGTCCTGCTGATCTTCGGTTTTGCCATCGGGCGCTTCCTGGAGAAGGTTGTCCAAACCTCGATGCAGTTGGTGAACCCCTCCCTCGCCATCCCCACGGGGAAGGTTGCCTTCGGCGGCGTCCTCTTCCTGGCGGCCATGATGGCCTTGGTGGAGATCGGCATCCCGGGGGATGTCCTTTGGCAAAGCCTCATGGTCTTGATCGTCGCCATCCCCGTTGCCGGGATCGTTGTCCTAGGCTTCGCCGCCCGGCAGATCCTGGAGGGCCTTCTGACCGGTAGGCTCCTTCGCCACCATCTGAAGGCAGGGCAGGAGATTGAGGTCAACGGCCTTAAGGGGAAGGTCGTCGCCTTCCACTGGACGGTCCTGGAGGTCGAGCTGGATGGTCGGACCGGGTTCTTCCCGTACGCTCAGTTGATGGGGAGATCAATCTTCACCAAGGAAGGGGAAGGTTAGGGGATGAGGCGCCTCCTGATCAGCCGGGTCGCCAGGAGGCCGGCGGAGAGGGTAGGGATGAGGAGGATGGGGAGGTGCACGAGGAGGTGAGGACTGAGGGTGCCAGCGACCAGGGCCCTGGCCAGCTCCACGGCATAAGTCATGGGGAGGAAAAGGGAGACCGTTTGCACCCAGGAAGGGAAAGCGTCCAAGGGGAAGAAGATCCCCGAGAAGAAGAACATGGGGGAGATGAGGAGGGTGAAGTAGTAGTTGAAGAACTCGTAGTTCTTCGCAAGGGCCGTGGCTAAGATGGCCAAGGCTGAGAAGAGGAGGCCGATGAGGGCCAGGGCGGGAGGGAGAAGGAGGGCCGAGGGGTGAGAAAGGAGGCCTAGGAGGCCTAGGAGGAGAAGCATGCTGAGGCTGTTCAAGAGGGCCTTCGTCGCCCCCCAGGCGATGTCGCCAAAGACGATCTCCTCCAGCGAGAGGGGGGTGGCAAGGATTGCCTCGTAGGTCTTCTGGTGAACCATCCGGGCGAAGGAGCCATAGGTGCACTCGAAACTCGCCGCGAACATGGCCGTTGAGACCAAAAGGCCCGGGGCGATGTACTCCAGATAGCTTTGACCTCGGACCCGTCCCACATAACTCCCCAAGCCGTAGCCAAAGGCGATCAGGTAGAGGAGGGGCTCTCCCAGGTTGCCGATGAGACTCGCCCAAAAGTACTTGCGGTGGGAATCGCGATTCCGCTGCCAGACCCGGAACAGGCGCCATGTCATTCCCGAAGGGTCCTCCCTGCGAGTTTCAAAAAAAGATCCTCCAAGGTGGCGGGGCGGAGGAGGATAGAGGGGCCCCCTTGAGGGGTGGGCCGGAAGCCGAGAAGCCGGTCCAGGGAAGCCAGGAGCTCCCTTGCCCCATTGGGGCAGTAGATGTAGAAGGTATCACCGCAACGTTCAAAGGATTGTTGGCCTTCCTGCAGGATCGCCAAGACCTTTTCCCTTTCCCCTTCAGGGATCCGGACCTCGATCACCTCCGTTCCCACCTCAGCCTCCACCAGGGCAAGGGGAGACCCTAAGCGGAGGATCCTTCCCCGATCGAGGATGGCTACCCGGTGGCAGAGACGGGTGGCTTCCTCCATGTAATGGGTGGTCAGGATCATGGTCACCCCTTCCTGTTGCAGCAGGCGGAGGCGCTCCCAGATCAGGTGGCGGGCCTGGGGGTCGAGGCCGGTGGTGGGCTCGTCCAGGACAAGAAGCCTCGGGCGGTGGAGGAGGCTTCTGGCAATGACCAGGCGCCGTTTCATCCCGAAGGAAAGCTCTTCGATTCGGCTGTCCGCCCGCTTGTCCAGCTCGACGAACCGGAGGAGTTCTAAAGCCCGGCCTTCAGCCTCGGCTCGGGGAAGATCAAAGTAACGGGCATAGGCCAGAAGGTTTTCCAGGACGGTCAGGTCCGGGTCCAGGTTGTTTTCCTGGGGGACGACACCGACGAGCCTTTTCACCTCTCGGAGTCTCGTTCGGACATCCAAGCCTGCCACGGAAAGCTCCCCCTCCGTCGGTGAGCAGAGGCCGTAGAGCATCCTGATGGTCGTCGTCTTCCCCGCCCCGTTCGGCCCGAGAAACCCAAAGCATTCGCCCTCCCCGACGTCAAAGGAGAGGTGATCAACGGCGGTGAAGCTCCCGAAACGCTTGGTGAGATCCTTTGCAACGACAAGGGGCATCATAAGGGCACCTGACAGAACCCGTTCTGAACACATCTCCCGGGGGATGCCGGTCAGCGCCTGGCGATTGGGGATGGGGGTCTTGGCTTTTCCAATTATACCTCCGCTTGGTAAGGTCGGGCAAGGAGCCTTCAGGCGGCCTTCTTGTTTTTTTTATTGACATCCCTTCCTCGAATGCTTTATCCTAGGGGCCCTAGATTTCAGAGGAGATTTATCGTGAAGACCTATCATCCGCATCCGGAAGAGATCCAGCAGAGGTGGTATCTGGTGGATGCCAAGGACCAGGTCCTGGGGAGGGTGGCCTCTCGGGTTGCCTCCATCCTCCGGGGAAAGCACAAACCTGTATTTGCCCCTCACGTGGACGTTGGGGACTTTGTCGTGGTTGTGAACGCTGAGAAGGTAGTTCTGACCGGCAAGAAGCTCGAGGACAAGGTTTATTACTGGCATACCAGGTTCCCCGGGGGGCTCAGATCCGCGACGGCTAAGAAGCTTCTGAAGGAGCATCCTGAACAGGTGTTAAAGCGGGCGGTGAAAGGGATGCTGCCCAAGAACAAACTGGGTGATGCCCTCTTAAAGAAGCTGAAGGTGTACGTAGGGCCGACCCATCCCCATCAGGCCCAAAAACCGGAGCCGTTGCCCCTCCTTCCGAAGACACCGTAAGATCCAGGAGGTCCAATGGAAGCCCAGGCGGTCTACTACGGGACCGGGAGACGCAAGCGATCGGTGGCCCGGGTGTGGCTTAAGCCCGGCGAGGGGCGGCTGGTGATTAACGAGCGAAGCCTGGACGAGTACTTCCCGCGCCTGACCTGGAAGTACCAGGTCACCCAGCCGCTGAAGGTCGCTGGCGTTGAAGGCAAGTTTGATATGTACGCCAACGTGGCGGGCGGGGGGCTGACCGGTCAAGCAGGGGCGATTCGTCTTGGTGTCTCCCGAGCCCTTCTCCAGGCCGATCCCGGATTCAAGGCCTCCCTGAAAAGGGCTGGACTTCTGACACGGGACCCGAGGGAAAAGGAACGGAAGAAGTACGGGCAAAGAGGGGCCCGGGCCCGGTTCCAGTTCTCCAAACGGTAAACGTTAGCGGTTAGCTTTCAGCCGTCGGCTTCAGGAGAGTTCAAGGTTCAATGTTCAACGTTGAGCTCTGCACGTTGAACGTTGCACCGTTTTTTTATGCCCCTTGAGGTGGATCATGGAGCGGGGAACCGTGAAGGCAGCGGTGGTGGGGGCTAGTGGCTACATCGGGGTTGAGCTTTTACGCCTCCTCTTCCACCACCCTCATGTCGAGCTTGTCGCCATCACCTCAGAATCCTATGGGGGGCTTCTGGTCGGGGAGGTCTTCCCGACCTTCTCCACCCTTTTGGAGCTTCGCTACCAAAAGCTCGATCTGGAAGAACTGGCCTCTTCTGCTGACGTAGTCTTCCTGGCCCTTCCCCACAAAGCGGCTATGCCAGTCGTGGCCGGGCTTTATCCCCTGGGGTGTCGAATCGTTGATTTAAGCGCCGACTTCCGGTTGAAGGATGCCGCTGTTTATGAGCGTTGGTACGGAACCCGGCACCTTGCCCCTGATCTTCTCCCCAAGGCGGTCTACGGTCTTCCGGAGTTGAGCAGGGAGGCGATCCGGGGTACCCGTCTTGTGGCCTCGCCAGGCTGCTACCCTACGGGGGCCCTCTTAGGTTTGGCCCCCCTGGTGAGGGCCGGAGCCATTGATCTTCGCTCCATCATCGTTGATGCCATCTCCGGGGCCTCGGGAGCAGGGCGCAAGACCGAGCTTTACCTCCACTTCTCGGAGTTGAACGAGAACGTTAAGGCCTATTCGGTGGCCCGCCACCGCCATGCCCCTGAAATGGAGCAGGAACTCTCCCGCCTGGCGGGGGAAGAGGTCAGGGTCACCTTCACGCCGCACCTGGCCCCGTTGACCCGGGGGATCCTGAGCACCATCTCCTGCCGCCTTCTAAAGGAGCAGGACGTGGGGGATCTCCTCCAGCTTTTTCAGGACTTTTACAAGGGGGAGCCTTTCATCCGGATCCTGCCCAAAGGGCAGGTCCCGGAGACCAAGGCGGTTCTCGGCTCCAACTTCTGCGATATCGGCCTAGCCGTGGATGAGCATACCGGCCGGGTGATCGTGATTACCGCCATTGACAATCTGGTCAAGGGAGGATCCGGCCAGGCTGTTCAAGCGATGAACGTGATGTACGGGTTCGACGAAAGGTCCGGTCTTTTGATGCCTGGGCTCTTTCCGTAAGGGGTATGGGTCCTAGCACTCTTAGAGAGATCGATGGGGGAATCTGCGCGGTGCCGGCCATCCGGGCGGCAGGGGTCCATTGCGGCATCAAAAAGGAGAAGCCGGACCTTGCTGTTGTCGTCTCGGATCGGCGGGCGACGGTGGCTGGCGTCTTTACCACCAACCAGGTGAAGGCGGCCCATGTCCTGCTTGATCAGCGGCACCTCAAAGGGGGGCGGTTCAGAGCCCTTGTCGTGAACAGCGGGAACGCCAACGCCTGCACGGGGAGGCGGGGGGTGAAGGATGCCGAGGCCATGGCCGCCCTTGTGGCGGAGCTCGTCGGGTGTCACCCCCAAGAGGTTTATGTGGCCTCGACAGGGGTCATCGGGCGGTTTCTTCCAATGGACAAGGTCATGGCAGGGATTCGGGCGTCGGTTGAGGGGCTTTCCCCTCAAGGGGGCCATCAGGCGGCTTTGGCTATGATGACGACGGATACGTTCCCCAAGGAGGCTGCGGTGGCCTTCACCTGGCGGGGGAAGGAGGTCCATGTGGGGGGAATGGCCAAGGGGGCCGGGATGATCTCCCCCAGCATGGCCACCATGCTCGCCTTTCTGGCCACCGACCTCGTGGTCCCCCGGTTAGCCCTCCAGCGGGCTTTGAAGCATGCTGTGGCACGGTCCTTTAACCGGATCACCGTTGATGGGGATATGAGCACCAACGATACGGTCCTCCTCTTTGCCAATGGGGCTTCAGGCGTGAAGCTGGATGGGAGGGGCCTCCCCCTCTTCCAGGAGGCCCTGGATCATGTGACCCTCGCGTTGGCCAAGATGATCGTCCGGGATGGGGAGGGGGCGACGAAGCTCATCGAGATCCGTGTCAAGGGGGCAGGGAGCGTGAGGGATGCCGAACGGGCGGCCCGGGCGGTGGCCAACTCCCCCCTGGTGAAGACGGCCTTCTTCGGTGAGGACTGTAACTGGGGGAGGATCATGGCGGCTTTGGGAGCCTCGGGAGCCCATCTTCAGGCTGACCAGGTGGATATCGCTTTTGATGGGAAAAAAGTTGTGAAGGGTGGAAGGGGGTTAGGGGGCGAGAGGGAGTCAGCGGCCCAAGAATCGATGAAGCGCCGGGAGTTCTCCATCACCATTGATCTCCACCAAGGGAAAGGGGAGGCGGTGATCTGGACCACAGACCTGACCCACGAGTATATCACCATCAATACAGCTTACCGTACCTAGCGTCCCCTCTCTTTTTCCATTGCCTTCCCCATCCTGGGTATGCTATAAAATTCAAGGGTTTCTTTGATCGAAGGACACACGCCCTCGATCCTCCAAGGGTGCCCTCGGTTTAAGGGGGTAATGGGGGCGGAGGATGAACCCGAATACGGGAGGTGATGGAGTGGCAGCGGTCACCATCAAAGACCTGTTAGAGGCCGGGGTTCACTTTGGCCATCAGACCAAGCGGTGGAACCCAAAGATCAAGAAGTACCTCTTTGGGGAACGGAACGGGATCTACATTATCGATCTCCAAAAGACCCTCAAGAAGTTCAACGAGGCCTATGAATTCATGAGGCAGATTGCCGCCGAAGGTCGTGCCGTGATCTTCGTTGGAACGAAGCGGCAGGCTGTGGAGGTCATCGAGGAAGAGGCCAAGCGCTGCGGTATGTTTTATGTGAATCATCGCTGGTTGGGCGGGACCTTGACCAACTTTCAAACTATCAGGAGAAGCGTCAATCGCTTGAAACAGCTCGAAGGTATGAAGGCCGACGGAACCATGGATCTCCTCCCGAAGAAAGAAGCCCTGAAACTCGAGCGGGAGTTGGAAAAGCTGAACCGGGCCCTGGCGGGAATCAAGGATCTGGATCGTCTTCCTGGAGCCCTCTTCGTGGTTGATTGTAAGCGGGAGAGGATTGCCATCCGAGAGGCCAGGCGTTTGGGAATCCCGGTGGTTGCCATTGTGGACACGAACTGTGATCCTGACGAGGTTGACTATCCCATCCCGGGGAACGACGATGCGATCAGGGCCATCCGGCTCATCGCCTCCAAGATGGCCGATGCGATTTTGGAAGGGAGGGGGCTAAAGGTCGAAGCGACGGAGGAAGCCGTAATCGCCCAGGAGGGCCCTCAGGAGGGGGAGGCCCTTAAGGAGCAACAGGAGGCCGTTCAGGCCTTATAATTTTGTCTCTCAAGGAGGACGGAATCTATGTCAGCGGTCCCAGCCTCGCTGGTAAAGGAGTTACGGGAGAGGACAGGTGCCGGGGTCATGGAGTGCCGGGCAGCCCTGGAGGATGCCAAGGGGGATCTCGAGAAGGCGGTGGAGCTGTTAAGGCAGAGGGGGCTTGCCAAGGCCGAGAAAAAGGCGGGAAGGGTGGCAAGGGAGGGGGTGATCATCTCGTACGTTCATGGAAATCCCGGCAGGATCGGGGTCCTTTTAGAACTGAACTGTGAAACCGATTTTGTGGCCCGGACCGATCACTTCCTTCGTCTGGCGAAAGATCTGGCCATGCAGGTGGCGGCGACGAGTCCTTCCTATCTTGCGAAGGAGGATGTCCCCCCCGAGGTCCTCACCGGAATCGCCGATGGGAGGGTGGATGAGTTCCTGAAGGAGGCGTGTCTCCTGGAGCAGCCCTTCATCAAAGATCCTTCAAGGACGGTCGGGAGCTTGATCAAGGAGGCGATCGCTCTCCTCGGGGAAAACGTTGTCGTCCGCCGCTTCTGTCGCTATGAGCTCGGGGAAGCTGCCGGGGCCCCGGATCGGAAATCCTAGGGTCGTGATCAAGGTCGGATGCCCCCTATGCCGGAGCTGAAATATAAAAGGGTTCTCTTGAAGCTGAGCGGTGAGGCCTTGGCTGGTGAGACGGGCTACGGCATCGATGAGGGGATGCTGCGCTTCATCGCCAGGGAGATCGGGGATGTCAGTGTCCTTGGTCTCCAGATCGCTGTGGTGGTCGGTGGGGGGAACATCTTCCGGGGCCTCGCGGCTACGGCCCGGGGGATGGATCGGGCGGTGGCCGACTACATGGGTATGCTGGCCACGGTCATCAACGGCCTGGCCCTTCAGGATGCCCTGGAGCAGATTGGGATCGACACCCGGATCCAAACGGCCATCGAGATGAAGGAGATCGCCGAACCCTTCATCCGTCGTCGGGCCATCAGACATCTGGAGAAAGGACGGGTGGTGATCTTTGTGGGGGGGACGGGGAACCCTTACTTTACCACCGATACCGCCGCCGCCCTCCGGGCCATGGAGATTGGGGCCGAGGTGGTCTTCAAGGCCACCAAGGTGGATGGGGTCTACACCGCCGATCCCTTAAAGGATCCGACGGCCCGAAAGTTCGACGAGCTGACCTACATCGAGGTCTTGAACAGGAAGCTCAACGTCATGGATTCCACAGCGATCTCCCTCTGCATGGATAACCGCTTTCCCATCGTCGTGTTCAACCTGAGGGAGAAGGGGATCCTGAGACAGCTCGTCTTTGGGGAGAAGGTCGGGACCATCGTGAAGGCCAAGTCGCCATGATTACGGAGATCAAAGCCCAGGCCGAGCAGCAGATGAAGAAGGCTGTCGAGGCCACAGCCAGGGACTTCAACGGGGTAAGGACCGGTCGGGCCTCGTTGGCCCTTCTTGACGGGATCATGGTCGAGTATTACGGGACACCTACCCCGCTGAATCAGGTTGCAACGTTGGCCGTACCCGAGAGCCGGCTCATCACCATCCAACCTTGGGACTCCTCGCTCCTTCCGTCCATCGAGAAGGCCATCTTGAAATCCGATCTGGGGATTACGCCGACAAACGATGGGAGGGTTGTGAGGCTCGCCATCCCTCCGCTGACGGAGGAGCGGCGCAAGGAGCTGGTCAAGGTGGTCCGGAAGATGGCCGAGGAAGGGCGAGTCGCTATCCGAAACATCCGACGGGAAGCCAACGATCGTCTGAAGAAAGCGGAGAAGGAGAAGAAGATCTCCGAGGATGAAGCGAAGAAGGGCATGGAGGAGATCCAGAACCTGACCGACCGGTTTATCAAGGAAATTGACGGTCTTCTCGCCAAAAAAGAGAGGGAGATCATGGAGTTTTAGATGCACTTCCAGCGGATCCTGAGTGCAGGCCTTCTCCTCCCTCCCCTTATCCTCCTGATCATCCTTGGCACCCCCTTTCAATTCTTTCTCTTGATGAGTGCAGCCATCGTTGTGGGCCTCTATGAGTTCTATGCCATGGCCCCAGCGACCCGGCTGAACGTCTTGAAAGCCCTGGGGATTGCGGGGGGTCTCGGATTGCATGGGGCTGTGATCATCGGGGGGAGATGGCAGGAGGCTGTGGCCCTTGGAAGCTTTGTGATCCTTACCTTGATCGTCCTCATCTTAACGAATGATCCCGGAGAGGCGCTGGAGCGGGCAGCAGTGACCATCTTCGGCATCCTCTACATTGCTGGTCTTCTGAGCTTTGCCTCTCGCCTACGGGCCCTGCCCGGGGGGAGGGATTATATCCTTTACGTCATGCTCGTTGCGTGGATAGGTGATACCGGAGCCCTCTATGTGGGAAGCTTCTTCGGCCGGCGAAGGCTTTGCCCTCTCATCAGCCCCCGCAAGACGGTCGAAGGGCTCCTGGGAGGGGTTGCCGCGAGCACCGGGGCTTCCCTGGTCGCGAGAGGGTGGCTCATCAGGGATTTCGGTCTCGCCGAGTCCCTTGGTC
This sequence comes from uncultured bacterium, assembly GCA_964535215.1. Lineage (GTDB taxonomy): Bacteria > Methylomirabilota > Methylomirabilia > Methylomirabilales > JACQHM01 > JACQHM01. The sequence continues at coordinate 138,533 of CAZHST010000002.1, read as the reverse complement.
TCGGGCTGGCCCTTGGTTTCCTTGGGCAGGCCGGGGATCTGGCCGAGTCCTTGCTGAAGAGGAGTATCGGTGTCAAGGACTCGGGGACGCTCATCCCGGGGCATGGAGGGCTTCTCGATGTCATCGACAGTCTCCTCTTCGTAGCCCCTGGGTTGTACCTGTACCTGATGCTCGCCAGGGGCTAGCCTATCATGCCATGGGATGGTGGATTTGGATGTTGGCCGTGGAATCCTCGAACCTCGAGCGTCCAGGATCGTCAGGACTGATGAGGGTGGTTGCTGGGAGAACGCGAGGCATCGAGCGGACAGACCAGGTGCTCCCCCTGATGTTGGCAGGTTCATCCGGCGTCCTCCTCATCCTGGTATTTCCCAAATGGGACCTGGGCTTTCTGGCCTTTGCGGCTCTTGTCCCGCTTCTTCTCGCCCTTCAGCCCGCCTCCCCCAGGAAGGCCTTCTTCCTCGGTTTTGTGACCGGCTGCGTTTTCTATCTGGGGAGCCTCTCCTGGCTAATGCACCCCATGACCGTCTACGGTGGTCTGTCACCCCTTGTCAGTTTTCTCATCCTCCTGTCCATGGCCTGCTATCTTGCCCTCTACTTTGCCGGCTTTGCCTTCCTCGCGGCCCAGGTAAAAGATTCTCCTGTCCTCTTTCAGGTGCTCTTCCTCCCGGCGGCGTGGGTGGCCTTGGAATATGTGAGGACCTATGCCTTGACCGGTTTCCCCTGGAACCTTCTCGGGTACTCCCAGTACAAATCCCCCTCTTTGATTCAGATCGCCGCATTCACCGGCGTCTATGGGGTCTCTTTCTTGGTCGTGTTCGTCAATGCCTCGATTGCCTCTGCCCTCCGTCCCCCCTTCCGCCGATGGCGATTCTTGGCCCCCCTGCTCCTGGTCTTCCTTTTGGGGATAGGGTCCTTCACCGATCCAGCGGCCGTGGGTTTCACCGGGTCGAGGGGGGACAAGGATCTCCGGGTGGCCCTCCTCCAGGGGAACGTTGACCAGGGGGTCAAGTGGGACCCTGCCTATCAGATGGCAACCCTGGAGATTTATCGCCGGTTGACGATGAAGGCTGCCGGGGAAGGTGCAGCCCTCATCGTCTGGCCCGAGACGGCGGCTCCCTTCTTCCTCCGGTGGGAGCCCAAATTAGCCAGGATGGTGTTGGACATGGCATCAAGGGCCGGGACCTTTCTCCTCGTGGGGAGCCCTGATCGGGAGGGGGATGGCGAGGAGCGGTATTTCAACAGTGCATTTTTGATCTCCCCGGAGGGGAAGATCGTCGGGAAGTACGATAAAATCCATATGGTTCCCTTTGGGGAGTACGTCCCTTTAAAGAGGTTCCTCTTTTTCATCCAGAAGATGGCCGAAGGGATCGGGGACTTCAGCGGCGGAGAGCGCTACACGCTCTTTTCCCTTCCCAGGGGGCGCTTCGGCGTCACGATCTGCTATGAGATCATCTTTCCCAATCAGGTTCGCCAGTACGTGAACAGGGGGGCGGAGTTCTTGGTGAACATCACCAACGATGCTTGGTTTGGGCGGTCGTCGGCTCCCTACCAGCACCTCGCCATGGCGGTCTTCCGGGCCGTGGAGAACCAGGTCTATGTCGTCCGCTCGGCGAACACAGGGGTGACGGCCATCATTGACCCGGCCGGGAGGATCATGAAGCAGACCGATCTCTTCGTCGAGGCGGTTTTAGTAGGCGAGATCTCTTTGAGGAAAGGGACCACTTTCTATACCCGCTACGGCGATCTCTTTGCCTGGATCTGCAGCGTATTCGCCTTGGCCGTCCTAGCCAGGGAGGCCGCTGGTCCGCGCAGATTGTTGGCTCGGCTATCGCACAAGTGAGGTTCGAAAGCGGGGTGTTAGGCCCCATTCACGAAGGAGGAGAGACGATGGATCCAGAGCTGAGTCGAAGGATTGAGGACCTTAAGAAGAAGCTGGCGATCTTAAGGGGCTATCTTTGACGTCGATGGCAAAAAGAAGCGCCTCCAGGAGTTAGAGACCCTCATCCAGGTCCCGGATCTTTGGGCCGATCCCGAGCGGGCCCACCGTCTCTTGAAGGAGCAGAGGGATCTTAAGGTCGTAGTCGAGACCCATGAGACCCTGGAACGGGAGCTGGAGGATCAGGCGCTCTTTCTCACCCTTTTGAAAGAGCAGGAAGATGTCGAAAGCTACATGGAGCTCAAGGACGCTATCCGTTCCTTAGAGACTCGGCTCAGGGGCTTAGAGCTTCGGACGGTCTTAGGGGGGGAGTATGACCAGGGGGATGCTATCTTGAGTATCAACCCCGGTGCTGGCGGGGTCGAGTCGCAGGATTGGGCCGAGATGCTCCTTAGGATGTATCTGCGGTGGGCCGAGCGGAAAGGCTACAAGGCTGAAATCCTCGATATCCTCCCTGGGGAAGAGGCGGGCATCAAGAACGCGACCGTGGAGGTGAGTGGTCCGTACGCCTACGGCTACCTGAAAGCCGAGATCGGCGTTCATCGCCTGGTCCGGATCTCCCCCTTCGATGCGGCCAGGCGCCGCCATACCTCTTTTGCCTCGGTCTTCGCCTACCCTGAGGTGGGGGAGATCGAGGTCCACATTGACGACAAGGATTTGAAGATTGAGACGTTCCGGTCCAGCGGTCATGGCGGCCAGCATGTCAACGTCACCGATTCAGCGGTGAGGATTACCCACCTCCCGACGGGGATTGTGGTTTCCTGCCAAAACGAGCGCTCCCAGCATAAGAACCGGGCCCTGGCAATGAAGGTGCTCCGGGCCCGCCTTTACGACCATTACCAACGTCAGCGCGAGAAGGAGCTCAAGAGGCTTGAGGGGGAGAAGAAGGAGATTGCGTGGGGGAGTCAGATCCGATCCTACATCCTTGCCCCCTACCGGTTGGTCAAGGATCACCGGACAGGGTTGGAGAGCAGCGATGTAGAGGCGGTGCTTGACGGGGACTTGGATCCGTTCATCGAGGCCTATCTCCTGAAGCCCTCGTCGAACCAGTGACTGGTGCTGGTGATTGGACCGGTACGAGTCGCTCGTCGTCTACGGATGAAGCTGAGGGCTGACCGTTACCCCCTTTGCCCTTGACACTGTACGCTTCGCCCTCTATCATCATACTGAAGTCGGACTTGGAGTGGAGGAACCGTGGAGGAGCACGAACTGATCCGTGCCCGGCGGCAGAAGCTCGAAGCGCTTCTCAAAGAGGGGATCAGTCCCTACGGTAGCAGCTTCAAGCCGAAGGATCTGGCGGCAGAGGTCCGGGCCCGGTACGACACCCTTTCGGAGGGGACGCCTGTCAGCGAGGAGAAGGTCTCCCTCGGGGGACGGGTCATCTCCCTCCGGGATCATGGCCGGACGTCCTTTGCTCATCTTCGGGACCGATCGGGCAGCATCCAGATTTACATGAGGGAAGAGGAGCTCGGCGAGCAGCCGTATGCCCTGCTGAAGAGGCTGGATGTGGGGGATCTGATTGGCGTGGTCGGGCGGGTCTTCCGGACGAAGACAGGGGAGCTGACGGTTCGGGTGGAGCAACTCCACCTCCTGTCCAAGTGCCTCCGTCCCCTGCCCGAAAAGTGGCATGGCTTGACGGATGTCGAGGTTCGGTATCGCCAGCGCTACCTCGACCTGATCGCCAACCCCAGGGTAGCCGAAACCTTGAAGACGCGATCGCGGGTCAATAGCGCCCTCCGCCGGTTCCTCGAGGAGCACGGGTTCCTGGAGGTTGAAACCCCGATGTTGCAACCGATCCCGGGAGGGGCGGCCGCCCGTCCTTTTGTGACCTACCATAATGCCCTCGGCATCCCCCTTTACCTCCGGATTGCCCCCGAGCTTTACCTGAAGCGTCTCCTGGTGGGGGGGCTGGAAAGGGTCTTTGAGCTGAGTCGTAACTTCCGGAACGAAGGGCTCTCCACCCAGCACAACCCTGAGTTCAGCATGTTGGAGTTTTACCAGGCGTATGCTGACTATCAGGATCTCATGTCCCTGACGGAGGAGTTGTTCCTGTACCTGGCCAGGGAGGTCCTGGGGAAGGAGGAGATCGTTTACCAGGGGCACCGGATCTCCTTCACCCCACCGTGGCGCCGGATGTCCCTCCTTCAGGCTCTGATCGAGATTGGCGACCTTCCAGGAACGGATCTGCAGAGCCAGGAGGGGGCAAGAGAATTGGCAAGGCAGCGGGGTGTCCCCCTCCAGGCGGGCTGGGGGTGGGGGAAGATCCTGGCCGAGCTGTTCGAGAAGACCGTCCAGCCAAAACTGATCCAGCCGACCTTCATCATGGACCTCCCCCTGGAGCTTTCCCCGCTGGCGAAGGCTAAACCCGACGATCCGAGATGGGCCCAGCGGTTTGAGCTGTTCATTGCAGGGATAGAACTGGCCAACGCCTACTCGGAGCTGAATGACCCATGGGAGCAGCGCAGAAGGTTTGAGGAACAACTGCAGACCCGGCAGGGGGGGGATGAGGAGGCTCAGATGATGGATGAGGATTTCATCCGGGCCTTAGAGTACGGGATGCCACCCGCCGCCGGGGAAGGGATCGGCATCGATCGCCTGGTTATGCTCTTTACGGATTCCCCCTCGATTCGTGAGGTGATCGCTTTTCCTCACCTTCGCCCCGAATCTAAAGGCTAGGATGCCGTACGAGCTCTTCATCGGCTTACGATACCTGAGGGCCCGGAAAAAGCCCTATTTCCTTTCCTTTATCAGCCTGATCTCCATCGGGGGCGTCGCCCTGGGGGTCATGGCCTTGATCATCGTCCTGGCGGTCATGACCGGCTTTGAAAGCGTCATCCGGGAAAAGATCCTCGGGACCAACGCCCATCTGTGGGTCCTCAAGTATGGAGAAGGGGGGATAGAGCAGCCCCAGGAGGTCATCACGAAGGTAAGGGAGGTCCCGGAAGTCCTGGCGGCTGCCCCCTTCACCTTCCACCAGGGGATGCTGACCTCGGCCGAGGCGGCGACGGGTGTTGTCATCCGGGGGATTGATCTCCTCGCCACCGAGCAGGTTACGGATCTGAAACGCTACTTAAAAGAAGCTGATCCATCCCTTCACAGGGAGGGCCTTGGTCCAACCGGTATCCTTCTCGGAAGATCCCTGGCCAACCGCCTTGGGGTGGGCTTGGGGAGCTGGGTTCAGGTGATCTCTCCCTTCGGGGGGATGATAACCCCCTTCGGGCTTGCTCCGCGCATGAAGCCTTTTCAGGTCGTCGGGATCTTTGAGGTGGGGATGTATGAGTACGATACGGGTCTTGCCTACATCTCCCTCCCATCGGCCCAGGAGCTCTTTCGGATGGGGGAGGCGGTGACGGGGATCGAGGTCAAAGTGGCTGAGGTCTTTCGGGTGGAGGCGGTGGCCAGGGCGATTCAGGAGCGCTTGGGCTTTCCGTACATGACCCAAACCTGGATCCAGATGAACAGGAATCTTTTTCTGGCCCTGAAGAAGGAGAAGGTCTTGATGTTCATCATCTTGGCCGTGGTGCTGGTGGTGGCGGCCTTCGGGATCGCGGGGAACCTCATCACGACGGTCCTCCAGAAGCGAAGGGACATCGGCATCATGAAGGCGATGGGGGCGACGCCCTGGGGCATTATGAGGATCTTCATGGCGGAGGGTTTGATCGTTGGGATCACCGGGACCCTCTTGGGTCTTCTGGGAGGGTTCGCCTTTGTCATCAACCTGGATCGTCTCTCGGCGTTTCTGGAGCGGTTCCTGGGATTTGAGATGTTCCCGAGCGATGTGTATTTCCTGGACAGGCTTCCGTACCGGATCCATCCCTCTGATGTGACAGCGACTGTTCTTACGGCCCTTATCCTTTCCGTGCTTGCTGCTCTCTACCCGGCCTGGCGGGCGGCTAGGCTGGATCCGGTCACGGCCATTCGGTATGAATGAGCTGATTCGGGTGGATGGGCTTTGGAAAACCTTTATCATGGAGGGGGAGAGGCTCGAGGTCTTGAAGGGCCTCAACTTGGTGATCAGGAGGGGGGAGTTCCTGTGTATCGTGGGCCCCTCAGGGGTTGGGAAGAGCACCTTCCTTCATCTCCTGGGGGCCCTTGACCGGCCCACGGCTGGTGATATATACTATAACCAGGTTTCCCTATCTCACCTCTCCCCGGTAGAGCTGGCGGCGTTCCGGAACAGAACCGTTGGGTTTGTCTTCCAGTTCCACTACCTCCTCCCGGAATTGACCGCCTTGGAGAATGTGATGCTGCCGCTCCTCATTGCCCGTCGGCCGAGGGAGGAGGCGAGGAAGAAGGCAGAAGCTGTCCTGGGGGAGGTGGGCCTTCGGGATCGGTTTTCCCATCGGCCTACGGAGCTCTCCGGCGGTGAGCGGCAACGGGTGGCCATTGCGCGGGCGTTGATCGCCGATCCGGAGGTGATCCTGGCTGACGAGCCCACCGGTAACCTTGATACCAAGACCGGTGAGCTGATCTATACGCTCCTCCGGCAGCTCAACGTGGCGCGGGGCATGACCCTGGTGGTGGTCACCCACAATGAGGCCCTCGCTCAACGGGCTGATCGGGTGGTGAGGATGCTGAACGGTCAGATCGTGGATGGAGCCTGAGGATAGGCCATCTAGGTTTTACGCTGGGACAGTTAAGGTAGGGTGGACACGGATTCAACAATGTCAGTACCCAAGGTGGCGGCCGAGACCGCCTGTGATTGAACGTCAGAGGAGAGGACATGTTTGAGCGTTTCACGGAACGGGCCCGAAAGGTTATCATCCTTGCTCGCGAGGAGGCGATACGGCTTGGACACAACTTCGTCGGGACCGAGCACCTGCTCCTGGGGTTGATCAGGGAGGGCGATGGCCTCGCGGTGGCGATCTTGAAAAAGAAGCTTGGCGTGAACCTGGCTGCCTTGAAGGCGGAGGTCGAGCGCCTCGTTTCCTCCGGGAGCGAGTTCAGCCCTTCCGGCGAGATCCCCTTCACGTCCCAGGCGAAGAAAGTGCTGGAGTATGCCATCTCTGAGGCCCGCTCCTTGGGTCATAACTACATCGGGACCGAGCACCTGCTCCTGGGGTTGATCAGGGAGGGTGAGGGGATTGCCTCGATGGTCCTCCGGGACTTCGGTGTCTCGGCCGCTGCGGCCCGGGCGCAGGCCCAGGAGCTTTTGGGCGAGCAGGCCTCCAAAGCTGCCTCTCAGGTCCGGACCCCTGCCCTGGATGAATTCGGCGTGGATCTGACGGCCTTGGCCCGCCAGGATAAGCTGGATCCGGTCATCGGCCGGGAGACGGAGATCGAGCGGGTCATCCAGATCCTCTCCCGTCGCAAAAAGAATAACCCGGTCTTGATCGGTGAGGCAGGGGTCGGGAAGACGGCTATTGTCGAGGGGCTCGCCCAGCAGATCGTGAACGCCAACGTCCCTGAAACCCTCCTGAGGAAACGGGTCGTTCAGCTCGATCTGGCTGGGATGGTGGCCGGGACCAAATACCGGGGCCAGTTCGAGGAACGACTCAAGGCCGTCATCAAGGAGATCCAGCAGGCTCAAAATATTATCCTCTTCATCGACGAGCTCCATACCTTGGTCGGGGCGGGGGCGGCAGAAGGGGCCATTGACGCCTCCAACATGTTGAAACCAGCTTTGGCCCGGGGTGAGATTCAGGTCATCGGTGCAACCACGTTGGATGAGTACCGCCGCTACGTGGAAAAGGATCGGGCCCTCGAACGGAGGTTTCAGCCGATCTTTGTTGCCCCGCCTTCCGTTGCGGAGACGATCCGGATTTTGCGGGAGATCAAGGATCGGTACGAGGCCCACCACTCGGCGATCATCACCGAGGAGGCCATGGCGGCGGCGGCCCGTCTCTCCCAGCGCTACATCGCCGACCGGTTCCTCCCGGACAAGGCCATTGACGTCATTGACGAGGCAGGCTCCCGGGCCAGGCTCCGAAGCCTAACCCTCCCCCCGGAGCTTCGGGAGCTTGAGCAAGAGGTGGAGAGGCTAAGGGCCCAGAAGGAAGATGCGATCCGGACCCAGGCCTTCGAGGTGGCGGCCAGGCTCCGGGATCAGGAGCGGAGGCTCCGGGCTGAACTGGAGGAGAAAAAGGCCCAGTGGAAGGAGATGAAGGCCAAGGAGAAGACCATCGTCAGCGATGAAGATATCGCCTACATCATCTCCAAGTGGACGGGGATCCCCCTCTACCAGATCGAGGAGTCAGAATCCCAGAAGCTCCTGCGGATGGAACAGGAACTGGCCAAGAGGGTGGTGGGCCAGGAGGAGGCCATCCAGGCTGTGACCCGGGCCATCCGGCGTTCCAGGGCTGGTCTGAAGAACCCCAACCGGCCGGTGGGCTCTTTCATCTTCCTGGGGCCGACGGGGGTTGGGAAAACGGAGCTGGCCAAGACCCTGGCCGAGTTCCTCTTCGGCACCGAGGAGGCCCTGATCCGCGTGGACATGTCCGAGTACATGGATCGCTTCTCCACCTCCCGCCTGATCGGTGCCCCTCCAGGCTATATCGGCTACGACGACGCCACCCAGCTGACGGAGAAGGTCAGGCGTCGCCCCTTCTCGGTCATCCTCTTGGACGAGATTGAGAAGGCCCACCCGGAGGTCTTCAACCTCCTCCTGCAGATCTTTGAGGATGGACGGCTCACCGATTCTTATGGACGGATCGTCGATTTCAAGAACACGATCCTGATCATGACCTCTAACATCGGAACCCGCCAATTCACCCTGCACACCTCCTTAGGCTTCGCCAAGGCGGAAGAGACCTTCAGCTATGAGAGGATGAAAGAGGTGGTCCTGGGGGAGCTGAAACGCCTCTTCAACCCGGAGCTCCTGAACCGGATCGATGAGATTATCGTCTTCCACCCTCTGACCAAGGAGCACATGCGAAAGATCGTTGACATCATGCTCCAGCGGTTGCAGGAGCAGCTTAACGAAAAGAAGCTGACCCTTGTTGTTGAGGACTCGGCCAAGGAATTCCTCATTGACAAGGGGTACGATCCGAACTATGGGGCCCGTCCCCTTCGACGGGCCATCCAGCGGTACCTGGAGGATCCTCTGGCCGAGGAGTTCTTGAAAGGGACGATCAGGGAAGGCTCAACGGTCCGTCTGAAGGCCGGAGACGGGGCTTTGATCTTCGAGACGGAGCCGGCGGAGAACCTCCTGGGGAGCACGACGTAACCGTTCCCCCCCTTTAGACCCCCGACGTTGCCCTGTAAAGGGCAATTTTTTTTCTTTATTTTTCTGTCCAGGGATGCTAAGATTCACCGAACTTTGCGCTCATGTTTGTCCTCTGGGGTGAGGCGCCACGGTGGAGCCTGAGAGGGGTCTCCTCAAGCGATGGGCCTTTTGGGCGGCCTTTTTTCTCCTGGTCCCGCTGAAGCTTTGGGCGCAAGGGGGGGAGGGGGCCGTCGTCAAGCAGATTGACATTGTCGGAAGTCGTCGCGTCGAGGAAGAGACAATCCGGTTCAAGCTGAAGACCCAGGTGGGGGAACCCTTCGCCATCGAGACCATCAGGGAGGATGTGAAAAACCTCTACAAGCTTGGCTTCTACGATGATATCAGCGTGGAAGCGGAACCCTTTGAGGATGGCCTGAAGCTGACCTTCATCTTCAAAGAGAAACCCTCCGTTCGTGCCATCAAGATCATCGGGAACAGGAAGATCAGAAGGGAGACCATCAAGGGGAGGATTGATCTCACCGAGGGGGCTATTGCCAGCCCGGGAGCCCTGGCCCAGAGCGCGGAGAAGATCCGCCTGCTCTATGAGGAGTCAGGCTACTACCTCGCCAAGGTCGAACCGAGCATCGAGCCCGTTTCTGACCGGCAGGTGGATGTGGTCTTTAAGATCGAGGAAGGGGAGAAGTTCAAGGTCGGCAAGGTCCGGATCCTGGGCGCCAAGGGTCTGAAGGAAAAGGAGATCAGGGAACGGCTGGCAACGAAGCCGCCTCGCTTCTTCTTCTTTGGCGGCATCCTGAAACAGGAAGAGGTTCAACGAGACATTGACCGGATCAAGATCTTCTACCTGGACAATGGTTACCTGGATGTGAAGGTGGGGGAGCCCCAGATTACCCTGGACAAGGATCGTCACAAGATCCTGGTCACGTTCCGGGTGGAGGAGGGCCCGCAGTACAAGGTCGGGGAGGTGAGCGTCACCGGGAACACGGTCTTTTCCACCGAGGAGATCCTCCGAGGTTTAAAGATCCAGAAGCGGGGGATCTTCAGCCGGGAGGCCCTTCAGACCGACATCCTCAATCTAACGGACCGGTATGCCGAGCGGGGCTATCTCTTTGTGGACATTGCCCCTCTGACCAACATTGACCGGAAACAGCACATCGTGGACATCACCCTAGAGGTCAGCGAGGGACGGCAGGCCTTTGTCGAGCGGATCGAGATCTCGGGAAACGTCAGGACCCGGGATAAGGTCATCCGCCGTGAGATCCCGTTGATTGAGGGGGACGTTTTCAACAGCAAGCTCCTCCAGCGGAGCCGGCAGAACCTGAACAACCTGGGGTTCTTCGAGGAGGTCAAGCTGGAGACCAAGCGGGGAACGGCCCCTGATAAGGTGAACATCGAGGTGACGGTGAAGGAGAAGCCGACAGGCGCCTTTACCATCGGCGCGGGTTTCAGCTCGGTGGACGGTCCCCTGGGGGTCATCTCCCTTTCCCAAGCGAACCTCTTTGGCCGGGGGCAGCGGGTCTCTTTGTCAGCCAGCTTAAGCCTGAGGACCAACCGTTATAACTTCTCCTTCTTGGAGCCCCATGTCTTCGACACGCCGTACTCCTTGAGCCTCAACCTTTTCAACATCCGACGGGCCTTCAAAACCTTTGTAGGTTTCGATGAGGAGCTGAGTGGGGGGAGCGTGGGGATCGGGCGCCGCCTCTTCGAAGAGGTCTTTGGCAAACTCACCTACCGGTATGAGACGGTAGACATCAGCAATCTCCCGGCGGATGCCCCGCAGGAGCTCCTCCGTCAGCAGGGTGAGACCACCACAAGCGCCTTGGGCTTCAGCTTTACCAGGGAGCTCTTCGACAACCGGTTTGATCCCACCCAGGGTCTTCGCCTTTTTGGAGGCTTTGAGCTGGCCGGGAGCATCCTTGGGGGGGATAACTACTTCACCAGGTATACGGCCGAGGTCAGCTATTTCCATCCCGTCCTGGCCAACTTAGGTTGGGGCCTGGTAGGGCATCTCAGGGGATATTTTACCCTCATCGAGCCTTTTGCGGGCCGCTCGGTCCCCCTCCAGGAACGGATCTTCTTCGGCGGACCGGACACCATCCGGGGCTTCCGGAACTTCTCCATCAGCCCTGTTGATCCGGTCAGCGGTACGCGCGTGGGGGGAGGGAAAGGCTACGTCCTGAACGCGGAGATCATCTTCCCCATCTTCCAACCCATTAACCTGAAAGGGGTGGTCTTCTTTGACGCCGGCAACGTCTTCGCCATTGACGAGCCATTGGAGCTTTCCCTGAAGACCTCGGTGGGGGCGGGGGTCCGGGTCAGGACGCCGGTGGGGCCGATCCGTCTCGAGTGGGGGATCAACCTCCAACCCAAGAAGGGGGAGAGCAGTAGTCAGTTCCATTTCACCGCCGGGACCGTTTTCTAACAGGACGGTGGTCAACCTGTGAGGGTGGTGATGAAGGTATCCTGGATCCTCATGGTTTTCCTCCTGGTGTTGCCGGCCGTCTCAGGGGCTGAGGCACCGGTCAAGATCGGCTTCGTGGATCTCCAGCGGATTCTTATCCAGACCAAACGTGGTCAGGATGCCCGGGCGAAGGTCATGGCCGAGGTTTCTCAAAAGCAGAAGGAGATCGACGCCCAGGAGGAGGAGATCAGGAAGCTGGAGGCTGACCTCCGGAAGCAGTCCACGGTTTTGAGCGACGCGGCCAGGCGGGAGCGGGAGGAGGCGATCCAGCGGAAGAAACGGGATCTCGTCAGGACCGTTGAGGATTTCAACCGGGATCTGGCGAAGCGGGAGCAGGAACTCTTGAACGATCTCCTGAAGGAGATCGCCATTGTTGTCCAGGAGTTTGGCAAGGAGAAGGGGTTCACCTTGATCCTGGAGCGGCAGCAGGGGGGGGTCCTCTACGCCGGTGAGGGGGTTGATATCACCAAGGAGATCATGGAGCGTTTCGATAAGAAGAAATAGCCTTTGGAGGGATGCGGTGAAGGTCAAGGAGCTGGCCGAAAGATTAGGGTGTGAGCTCCTCGGGGATGGGGAGGTGGAGGTGAGAGGGGTTGCCCCCCTTGACCAGGCCCGTGAAGGTGATCTCAGCTTCGTTGTCCACCGACGGTATCTCCCCTCTCTCCGTTCATCGCAAGCCTCAGCTTTTATCCTCCCTGCTGACGCCCCTCCCTGTGAGAAGCCAACCTTGAGAACCTCCAATCCTTACCTGGCCTTTGCCAGGGCCCTCGCCCTCTTCTTCCCTCCCTCGAAGCGAGAGGTCGGCCTTCATCCCACGGCGGTCCTCGGCGATGGGGTCAGCCTGGGGGAGGGCGTTTCCATCGGGCCCCTGGCTGTCTTGGAGGAGGGGGTCGTCGTGGGGGAGGGAACGGCCATCGGCCCGCTGGTGTACATCGGGAGAGGATCCCGGATTGGCCGGGACTGTCTTATCTACCCTCAGGTCACGATCCGTGAGAGGGTGACCTTAGGGGATCGGGTGATCGTCCACAGCGGGGCCGTCATCGGCAGCGATGGCTTCGGCTATGCCAAGGATGAGCAGGGCCGGTCGGTGAAGATCCCCCAGGTCGGGGAGGTCCTTATCGAGGATGACGTGGAGATCGGAGCCAACGTCACCGTTGATCGGGGGACCTTGGGGCGGACGTGGATCAAGCGGGGGACGAAGATTGACAACCTGGTCCAGATTGCGCACAACGTGGTGATCGGCCAGGACTGCATCCTCGTCGCCCAGGTCGGCATCTCGGGAAGTACCATCCTGGAAGATCGGGTCACGCTGGCCGGTCAGGTGGGGGTGGTAGACCATGTCCGGATCGGCCACGACACCATCGTAGGGGCTCAGGCAGGGGTCACCAAGGACGCCCCTCCGGGGTCGGTCCTCTTGGGTGCCCCCGCCGCCCCCCATGGGGAATTCAAACGAACCCTGGCTGCCCTCAATCGGCTCCCCGGGCTCTTGAAGACTGTCCGGGCCTTGGAGGAGCGGGTCAAGCGGCTAGAGGAGAAGTTGTCCAGCTTGTGAATTGGAGGTCGGATATCTCGCCCGTGTTTCTGGGGAGCAGAAGATGTTGGGGCCTGACGAGATCCAGGAGCTTTTACCGCACCGGTATCCCTTTCTGCTGGTTGATCGGATCCTCGAGCTGGAGGAGGGGAGGCGGGTGGTGGGGATCAAGAATGTCACCATCAACGAAGCCTTCTTCATCGGTCACTTTCCCGGTCACCCGATTATGCCTGGTGTCCTCGTCCTGGAGGCGATGGCCCAGGTAGGCGGCGTCCTTCTCATGCAGACCTTGAAGGCCAAGGCGGAGAAGAAGATCATGTATTTTACCGGGATCGACAAGGCCCGGTTTCGGAAGCCTGTCCTTCCGGGGGATCAAATTCGGTTCGAGTTGGAGATCCTCCACCTCCGGAGCCGGGCCTGCAGGATGAAAGGGCAGGCCTTCGTCAATGGAAACCTGGTGGCCGAGGCGGAGCTCTCCTCCGTCGTGGTCGATCGCGAGGGGACGGATCGGGCGAAGACCCCATTCGCTACCTAGAAATCGAGCAGCGATGATCGAAATCCATCCAACGGCCATTGTCGCTCCCGAGGCCTGCCTAGAAGAGGGGGTTAAGGTTGGCCCTTACACGATCATCGGCGGGCAGGTGACCTTGCGGAAAGGGACCTGGGTCGGCTCCCATTCCGTGATCGAAGGAGAGGTGGAGGTTGGTGAGGCCTGCCGGATCTCTCACCATGTCATCATCGGCACCCCACCCCAGCACCTCACCTTTCACGCTGAAGGGACCCGGGTCAAGATCGGGGACCACACAACGATCCGGGAGTTTGCCACCATCCACCGGGGGACGGTGGAGGGGGGAGGGATCACGGTGGTTGGGTGTCGGAATTATATTATGGCCTACGCCCATGTCGCCCATGATTGCCTGTTAGGGGATGATGTCATCTTGTCTAATCAGGCAGCATTGGCCGGGCATGTTGTGATCGGGAGGCATGCGATTATCGGGGGCCTGGCCGGCATTCATCAGTTCGTGCGGGTGGGGGAGTATGCCTTTGTGGGGGCCTGCTCGGCCGTCCTCCAGGATATCCCCCCCTACGTGAAGGTCCAGGGGAACCGGGCGAAGCCCTACGGCTTGAACACCGTGGGGTTGAGACGCCACGGGTTCTCCGAGGAGACCTTGCGTCGGCTCAAGCAGGCGTACAGGATCATTTTTCTCTCCGGTCTGAACACCTCCCAGGCCTTGGCCAAGATCGAGCAGGAGCTTTTGCCCTGTCCGGAGGTCGAGCGCCTTTTGGAGTTCATCAAGGGCTCCGAGCGGGGCATCGCCCGCTGAAGAAGCGATTAGCCACCTGTTGTTTTTGCTAAAAGCTGACGGTTCTCTATGGAGAAGCTAGGGATCATCGCGGGGGCCGGCCATCTCCCCTTCATCGCGGCCCGTGAGGCCAAAGCCCAAGGCCTCAAGGTCGTGGCGGTGGCCATCAAGGAAGCGGCTTCGCCGGAACTGGCGGCCTGCGTGGATACCTTCCAGTGGGTTGGAGCGGGGGAGCTGGGGAGGTTGATTAAGGTTCTCAAGAAGGAGCAGGTCTCCGATGTGGTGATGCTGGGGAAGGTGCCTCTCACCCTCCTCTTTTCGGGGGTCAAGCCGGACCTCCGGGGGGCGCTCCTCTACCTCCGGCTAAAGGATCGCCGGGGGGACTCCATTCTGGAGGGGGTGGCCGAGGAGCTTCGGAAAGAAGGGATCACCCTCCATGAGATCCCCCGCTTTCTCTCCTCCATCGTCCTCCAGAAGGGGATCTTGACCAGGAGAGGGCCAAACGAAGAAGAGTGGCGGGATATCCACTTCGGCCGTGGGATCGCCAAGGCCATTGCCGCTTTGCGGATCGGGCAGACCGTGGTGGTGAAGGCTGGGACGATCCTGGCCGTCGAAGCAGCTGAAGGAACCGATGAGGCGATCAAGAGGGGAGGGGACCTGGGCCGGGGGGGAATCGTGGTGGTCAAGGTCAGTAGGCCCGACCAGGACCTCCGGTTCGATCTGCCTGTGGTGGGGCTCGGGACGGTGACCGCCCTTTGTGAAGCCCGGGCGACGGCCCTGGCCCTTGATGCGGGGCGGACCCTCCTGTTGGATAAGGACGACGTGGTGAGGGAGGCCGAAGCCGCCGGGATCACGATCGTAGCCGACTGAAGATACCAAAGGGAGAGGTTGGCAGGTTGACGCAGGGCGGTGAGCGAAGGATCAAGGTTGGGGTTGTAGGTGTAGGGCATGTGGGCCAGCACCACGCCCGGATCTACGCTGAACTTCCCCAGGTGGAGCTGGTGGCGATTGTCGACATCAACCCTATCCGCCTTGCAGAGGTGGGGAGGAGGGTGAGGGTTCCAGGATGCGAGGACTACCGGGAGATCCTGGACAAGGTGGAGGCGGTGAGCATCGCCGTCCCCACGGTCCTTCACTACCGGATCACCAGGGACTTCCTCATGGCCGGTGTCCATGTCCTGGTCGAGAAGCCGATCGCCGGGACGGTTGAGGAGGCGGAGGAGCTGGTCGAGGCGGCGAAGCGAAAGGATCGGATCCTTCAGGTCGGTCACATCGAACGGTTCAACAGGGCGGTTCGAGCCCTGGAGACCCTGGTCGAGGAGCCCGGCTTCATCGAGTGCCACCGCTTAAGCTCGTTCCCGGGCCGGGGGACCGATGTGGACGTGGTTCTTGATCTGATGATCCATGATATCGACATCATTTTAAACCTGGTCAAATCCCCGGTCGTATCCATCAGCGCCGTTGGGGTGCCGGTGATCTCTGATCAGGTGGACATTGCTAACGCCAGGCTCCAGTTCGCGTCGGGCTGTGTCGCCAACGTGACGGCGAGTCGGGTGAGCACCGAAAAGGTCCGGCGGATCCGGATCTTCCAACGGGAGACTCACCTCTCGTTAGATTACTCTGACCAGAAGGTTGTCCTGTACCGTTACGTGCCACCTCCGCCTGGCCCCCGGAAGGGTGGTCGCCTTCACGTGGTGAAGGAGGAGGTGTCGATTGATAAGCAGGAGCCCCTTCGGGCGGAGCTTGAAAGCTTCGTCGAATGTGTAAGGACAGGGAAGAAGCCTGTCGTTTCGGGTGAGGAGGGGTTGGAGGCCCTCAAGGTGGCCTCCCAGATCTTGAGGAAGCTCCGCTAGATCTCCACTCGGGCCCTAGACCTAAGGGCCTGAGGTTTCCGACCTCACCTTCAGCGTCTCGGGTCGATGATGAAGCGGATCCTCATCGTGGCGGGGGAGGCCTCGGGGGACCTTCACGGGGCAGCCTTGGCCGAGGAGCTGCTCCGCTTGGCCCCTGACCTCCGTCTCGAAGGGATGGGTGGCAGGCGGATGAGGGAAGCCGGGGTCTTCCTCCACTGCTCGGCCGAGCAGGTTTCGGTGGTCGGCGTCTTCGAGGTAGCTGGGAAGCTCAAGGCCCTCTTCAGGGCGTTTCTCACCCTCCGCCGCATCCTCCGCCAGACCCCCCCAGACCTCCTCGTCCTCATTGATTATCCTGACTTCAACCTCCTCCTGGCCCGGATAGCGAAACGGTCCAGGATCCCCATGGTCTACTTCATCAGCCCCCAGGTCTGGGCATGGCGGAGGGGAAGGATCAGGGTGATCAAAAGGCTGGTCGAGAAGATGCTCGTGATCCTCCCCTTCGAAGAGGAGCTGTACCGTCGGGAGGGTGTGGAGGCTCTCTTTGTCGGGCATCCCCTCCTGGATCGCTTGGCCCATGTTCCTCCGAAGGAGGAGGTCCGGAGCCGGTTTGGAGGAGGGAGGTTGGTAGGGCTCCTCCCGGGAAGCCGTCGTGAGGAACTCAAGCGGCATCTGCCGGTGATGCTGGAGGCGGCGAAGGCCATTCGGGCCAAAGAGCCCGATGTCCGGTTCATCATCGCCCTAGCCGACGTTTTTGACCCGGCAGACGTCCGACCGTTTCTCCCTGATGATCTCCCCGTCGAGGTGGTGCAGGGGAAGACCTATGAGGTCATGAGGGCTTCAGACCTCCTCCTCGTGGCGTCCGGGACGGCAACGCTGGAGGCGGCCCTCCTTGAGACCCCGATGATCATCATCTATCGGCTTTCGCTCTTCTCTGCCCTCCTTGGAAGGCTCGTGATCAAGGTTCCGTACATCGGGTTAGTGAACCTGGTTGCCGGGAGGAAGGTTGTCCCCGAGCTCCTCCAGTACCAGGCGAGCCCAGCCCGGATCGCCTCCTTGGCCTTAAGCTTCCTGAACTCCCCGGGCCTCCTCCGATCCATCCGCCAGGAGCTTTCCCGGGTCAGGACCGCTCTCGGGGCGCCGGGTGCCATCCAGCGTGCCGCCAAGGAAATCTTACAGGTGGTGGGTATTGGATGTTAGAGGTGGGAGGGAAAGGGGAGATGGTGAGGATTGAGCCTCCGGCGTCCAACCTCTGGCCCCCAACATCCCTTCCCAGCCGGATGCTGGCCTTCCTGGGAAAGGGGGGGATCATCCCTTTCCTAGGTGGCCTCCTGGGCCCTTTCTTGCTGAAACTCCTCGCGCGGAGCCTGAAGATCGTCCATCATGGGAGGGAGCGCCTTGAGACCTGCCTGGGAAAAGGGGAGCAGGTCATCTGCGTGTTCTGGCATGGCCGGATCCTGATGATGCCGTTTGCCGCCCCTGGGGTTCCCGTTGCCGTCCTCATCAGCCGGCACCGGGACGGCGAGCTGGTGAGCCGGATCGTCGAACGGCTGGGCTTCCCCGTTATCCGGGGTTCAGCCACGAGGGGAGGGGTGATGGCTGCCCGGAGGATGATCCGGATCCTCCGAAAGGGCTGGAACCTGGCCATCACCCCCGATGGGCCGAGGGGTCCCCGGGGGAAGGTGAGGGCAGGGGTGGTCAAGCTGGCAGGCGCGACCGGTGCGCCCCTCATCCCCTTAGCCTTCAGTGCCTCCCGGAGGTTCGTGCTTAACAGCTGGGATGGTTTCTTGATTCCGATCCCGTTCTCAAGAGGAGTTTACGTCTGGGGGGAGCCGCTCTACGTCAGGGAAGGAGTCGGCGGGGAGGAGCTGGTGAAGCTCCAGCATCTTCTGGAGGAGAGGCTTCAGGCGGTGACAAACGAAGCGGACGCCTACTTCGCTCGATGTGGAGCGTGATGTACTGGCTTTATACGGTCGCCCTGTTCGGTTTCTTCTTGGGGATGGCCCCGGTCTTCCTCCTCCAGGCCTTAAGCCGCGGCAGGTACCGGAAGGGGATCAGGGAGCGGCTGGGATGGTATCCTCAGGACCTGCTGAAGAATCAGCCGCCAGAGGCCGGTGTCCGGTCGTCCGTTTCGAGGTGTCAGACCCTCTGGCTCCACGCCGTCTCGGTCGGGGAGGTGGGGGCGGCGGCCCCTTTAGTCCCCTTCCTGAAGGAACGGCATCCGGATCTTCACGTCCTGGTGACGACGGTGACGGAGACGGGCAACCGGGTCGCCCGCCTGAAGATCCCCGAGGCCGATGCGATCCTCTACTTCCCCCTGGACTTCCCCCCGGCGGTGAGGAGGGCCCTGGACGCCGTGACCCCAAAGGTGGTTCTCCTGACCGAGACGGAGCTTTGGCCGAACTTCCTCCGGGAGTGTCACCGCCGCCAGATCCCCGTCCTGCTCATCAACGGGCGGATCTCCCAGAGGTCCTTCAAACGCTATCGGCTGATCCGATCCTTCATGGGACAGGTCCTCCAAGGGGTCGAGCGCTTCTGCATGCAGAGTGAAAGGTCCGCGGAACGGATCATCCAGTTGGGGGCTCCTCCCGCCCGGGTCGAGGTGGTGGGGAACCTGAAGTTTGATGCCCTGGCCCCTCCCTTGCCCGATGGGGAGATGGCTGCCCTCAGGGAGGAGCTGGGCCTGGCCGAAGGGGTTCCCGTCTTCGTGGCCGGGAGCACCCATCGAGGTGAGGAGGAAGCCGTCCTTCAGGCCTTCAAAAGGGTGAGGGCGGCCTTCCCGGATCTCCTCCTGATCCTCGTCCCCCGGCATCCCGACCGCCTGCCCGAGGTGGAGGCCCTGCTGAAGGCCCACGGCATCCCATCCGTGCGGAGGACAGCGCTGAAGAGCCCCCGGCTTCCCCCTTCCGGCTCCAGGCCACCGGTCATTCTGGTGGATACGGTGGGGGAGCTGGCGAGGCTGTACGCCTTGGGGGATGTCGTGTTCGTGGGGGGGAGTCTTCAGCCGGTGGGGGGGCATAACATCCTGGAGCCAGCCATCTACGGCCGACCGATCCTCTTTGGACCCTCGATGGAGGAGTTTGCCGAGATCGCCGAGCTGTTCCTCCGGCGGGGAGCTGCCCTTCAGGTGAGGGATGCGGGGGAGCTGGCCGCCCGGGTCCTTGAGCTTCTCAAGGATCCGGGGTTGGCCTCGAGGCTGGGGCAGGCGGCCTCTTTGACCGTTTCCTCCCAACGGGGAGCCTCCTTAAGGACTGTTGGCATCGTGGAGAAATACCTGGACGCCTGATGACCATCGTTGACACCGTGAGGGCTTATACGCTTCGATGCATGGCCGGCGAAGAGCGGGGGCTGGCTTCCCAGGCATGGCTCAACGTGCTGGGCTTCTCTTCAGTCCTTTACCGGACGGGGATGGCGCTCCGGGGGATCCTGTTCCGGACAGGGATCTTCTCATCCAGGCGGCTTCCCTGCCCGGTCATCTCGGTCGGGAACTTGACCGTCGGAGGGACGGGGAAGACCTCCTTCGTCCAACTCCTGGCGAGACGCCTTCGCGAGCGAGGGATCATGCCCTGTGTGCTCCTCAGGGGGTACAAGGCCCCTCTGAAAGGCCGACAGGCCCTCATGGTCTCCAACGGCACCAAGATCCTTGTCCGTCCTCCCTGGGCGGGGGATGAGGCGTATCTCCTGGCAAAGACGCTTCCCGGCGTCCCCGTCGTGGTGGGGGTGGATCGTTACGCGACGGGGGCAGCCGTCCTTCCCCTCCTGTCCCCTGACCTTTTCCTGTTGGACGATGGTTTCCAGCACCTTCAGCTCCATCGGGATCTGGATATCGTCCTCTTCAACGTTCACAACCCCTTCGGGTACGGCCGCCTTCTGCCCCGAGGCCTCCTCCGGGAGCCGCCTTCAGCCTTGAAAAGGGCGGGACTCTTCGGCATCACCCTTCCGGCCGAGACCTTTGATCCGGAGCCCCTCAAAGCCTGGCTCCGCCAACACTATCCCCACGCCCCGGTCGTGGTCCTCATCCGCCGTCCCCGTACCCTCCTGGGTATCCCCGGGGGTGAGGAGGTAGGGCTTTCCGCCATCAGCGGAGAAAGGGTCTTGGCCTTCTCCGGGATCGGAGACCCGGTCTCCTTCGAAGGGCTCCTCAAGGCCTTGGGGGCGGAGGTGGTGGGTCATCGAAGATTCCCCGATCATCACCCGTATCGGGCGGCTGATCTGGAGAGGCTCTCTCTCGCCGTAGACCGAGCAGGGGTGGGGGTGCTGGTGACGACGGAGAAGGATGCTGTCCGGCTCGAGGGGCTTCCATGGTCGGTGGGAAGACCCCTCTTCGCCCTGCGGGTTGATCTCGAGGTGGTCGAAGGGGAGGAGGCCTTGGAGCTGGCCCTGCAAACCATCATGAGCGGACTAACCCCTGGAAGGGTTCGGAGATGAAGGGGAGATCCTTCGGGGCCTATCTCGAATACCTCCTGGCGGCTGGCTTGGCCAAGCTGATGTTCCACCTGCCGTCGCCGATGGCCTACGGGATCGGGGAGGCGCTGGGATGGATCTTGTATGTCCTTGATGGCAAGCACAGGAGGATCGCCGCCCAGAATCTGGCTTCGGCCTTCAACGGTCAGTGGGGCCCTCGGGAGATTCGAAGGGTCACCCGCGGGGTCTTCCTCCACCTGTCCCGGATGGTCGTGGAAGTCTGCCGCATCCCTCACCTCACCCCCGAGAACCTGGACTCGTTTATCCAGGTGGAGGGGTACGAGCACTACAAGGCGGCCAAGGCGAAAGGGAAGGGGATCCTCTGGATCGCGGCCCACCTCGGTCCATGGGAACTCCTGCCGGCCGCCTCAGCCTTGAAGGGTGAGCCCCTTCACATTGTCGTCAGGCCCCTCGATAACCAGTACCTGGACGAGGCTGTCAATCGCTTCAGGAGGTGGGGGGGGAACACGATCATCCCCAAGAAGCAAGCCTTAAGGGTGGTCCTGGAAGTGTTGAAGAAAGGGGAGAGTGTCGCGTTCCTGATTGACCAAAACATTACGAGGAAGGAGGGAGTCTTTGTCGAGTTCTTCGGCCGGCCGGCCTGCACGGCCTTGGCCCCTGCCCTCCTGGCCCTCCGGACGGATGCCGTCGTCCTCCCGGTGGCAATCTTCCGCCGGGGGAGGGACCGCCATACCATCGTGATCGGTCAGGAGATTCCTGTGATCAAAACGGGGGATTTGGAGGCGGATCTTGTGGCGAACACCGCCCGGTTCACCAAGGCCCTTGAAACCTTTATCCGACAGGCCCCCGACCAGTGGTTCTGGGTGCACCGGCGGTGGAAGACCCAACCCCTTTGAAGGGGGGAGTGACCATTGGTCATTGGTGGGTAAGAGGCAACCATGAGCGGTGGGGCCAGGAGGACGTTCAAGCCCGAAAAGGCAGAGCGCATCCTCATCCGGGGACCGAACTGGGTCGGGGATGCCATCCTCTCGCTTCCGGCCCTGGCGAACCTCCGGAAGGCCCTGCCCCAAGGGCGGATCACGCTGTTGGTAAGGTCGTGGGTGAGGGACCTCTTCGAAGGATCCCCCTTCCTGGACGAGGTCATCGTGTATGAAGAGGAGGGGCGGCACAAGGGCCTGGCCGGCCGGCTCAGGCTGGCCTTTGAGTTACGGAAGAGGCGCTTTGACACGGCCATCCTCTTCCAGAACGCCTTCGAGGCAGCCCTCCTCGTCTTTCTGGCCGGCATCCCCCACCGGATCGGCTACACGACCGATGGGCGGGGTCCCCTCCTGACCATCGGGGTCAAGCCGGAGGAGGAGCTGCTCAGGGGCCATCAGAGGGACTATTACCTCGGCCTGCTCCAGGCTGTGGGGCTTGATCGAGGGGAGCGTCATCCCTTCCTGCCGGTTACCGACGGGCAGCAGGTGGAGGTGTGGAAGGTCCTTCAAGCCGCCGGGATCCGGGAGGGCCAGCGGTTGATCGGCATGAACCCCGGTTCGGCCTATGGAGGGGCGAAGCGTTGGCCCCCGGAGCGGTATGCCATGCTGGCCGACGCCTTGGAGAACAGGCTGGAGGCGAAGGTCGTCCTCCTTGGCTCGCCCCAGGATAGCGCCATCGCGGCAAGGATCGAGACCCTGGCCCGATCCAGGCCCATCAACCTGGCCGGCCGGATTCCCCTAAAGCTCCTCCCCGCCCTCCTCAAAGGGTGTCAGGTCCTCGTCTCCAATGACACGGGGGCGGCCCATATGGCGGCGGCCGTGGGCACCCCGGTGGTTGCCATCTTCGGTCCCACCGATCCGAAGCGAACGGCCCCCCTTGGCCCCTTTCACCAGATCATCGCTCATCCCCCCGCCTGCGCCCCCTGTTTTCTGAGGGAATGCCCCATTGACCACCGGTGCATGACGGCCATCTCCGTCAACGAAGTCCTCAGGGCTGTTGAGCGATCCCTTTCGACAGGCCAGCCTCCGGACTCCAGCCATCAGGCCCGATCCCCATCGGCCATTCCCCTGACCCCGGCTGTGTTTCTCGATCGGGACGGGACCCTGAACGAGGAGGTCGGCTACTTGAAGGACCCGGACCAGCTTCGCCTGTACCCGGGGGCGGCGGAGGCCCTCCGGTT
This sequence comes from uncultured bacterium, assembly GCA_964535215.1. GTDB lineage: Bacteria > Methylomirabilota > Methylomirabilia > Methylomirabilales > JACQHM01 > JACQHM01. Next base: position 115,706 of record CAZHST010000002.1, on the reverse strand, counting down.
GTTCGGGGCCCACGGCTTCAAGCGGATCATCATCAGCAACCAGTCCGGGGTCGGGAGAGGGTATCTCGCTAAAGAGGAGGCGATGGCGGTTTTCCAGCACCTCCTCTCGCTCCTTGAGAGGGATGGGGGAGGGGTGGAGGGGATCTACTGGTGCCCCCACCGTCCAGAAGAGGATTGCCCTTGTCGGAAGCCGAAAGGGGGGCTGGTCGAGAAGGCGTCGGCGGAACACCACCTGGACCTGTCCCGCTCATACGTGGTCGGGGACAAGGCAAGCGATGTCCTCTTGGCCAGGAACATGGGGATGCGGGCTGTCCTGGTCTTGACCGGGTATGGCAGGCAGGAGCTGGAGAGGCTAAAGGAAGGGGGTGGACCTCTTCCCGATTACGTCGCCGATGACCTTTCCCAGGCTGCCCGGTGGATCCTTCAAGAGGCCGGCGGCTGAAGGTCCGCCGCTTCGAAGTTTACCCATCACACCTCACCGCGCTTCATCAACATCTCGGGCCGGGGCTTCTACCCCTTCTAAAGCCTCCACCTCGTGCCGTTGGTCCTGGGGGGAGGGGTGTGAGGCGTTGCCCGCAGGTTCCGTGGGATTTTTACGTTGACGGAGGTGGCCCGTCCCTGGTAGCGTTAGGGGAATGGGAGGGGGTCATGGTCCTTTAGCAGGGAATGGTTTGAAGGGGGAGGAGGTGGTGGAGGCGACCCTCTTCCGATACGCGAAGGATCTGGGAGGAAGACGCTATGGAGAAACCCCGCTCCCTCGTCACCGGGGCGGCCGGCTTCATCGGGTCCCACCTCTCCTCACGGCTCCTTGCCGAAGGGCACGAGGTGATCGGGCTCGATTGCTTCACGGATTATTACCCCCGCTGGCTGAAGGAGCAAAACCTTCAGCCCCTCCTCGCCCACCCCTCCTTTTCCTTTCTGGAGGCCGATCTCTTGGGAGCGGATCTAGCGCCCTTGATCCGGACGGTGGACTACATCTTCCATCAGGCCGCTCAGCCTGGTGTTCGGGGAAGCTGGGGGAAAGGCTTTAACCCGTATGTGGACAACAACATCAAGGCGACCCAGCGCCTCCTGGAGGCCGTCAAAGAGCACGGGGAGAGGGTGAAGCGCCTGGTCTATGCGTCCTCCTCCTCCGTTTACGGCAATGCCCCCGAGCTCCCCCTTCATGAGGGGACCCTCCCCCGACCCTTTTCCCCCTATGGGGTCACAAAGTTGGCCGCCGAGCATCTCTCGCTTCTCTATCACGAGAACGATGGCTTGCCTGTCGTTGCCCTGCGCTACTTTACCGTCTACGGCCCCGGGCAGCGGCCCGACATGGCCTTTCACCGGTTCCTGAAGGCCCTTTTCGCTGACGAGGAGATCCTGATCTATGGCGATGGGGAGCAGACCAGGGACTTCACCTACATCTCGGATGCCGTGGAGGCCAACCTCCTGGCCCTCCGGGAGGCGGCCGTGGGGAAGGTGTTTAACATCGGTGGGGGATCGCGGGTTACGGTGAATGCCATCCTCGAGCTCCTCGCGAAGGTCATGGGAAGAAAACCGAAGGTCCGGTACCAAGGGCTCCAGCGGGGGGACATGCGGCACACCTACGCCGACATTCGGCGGGCCCGGGAGCTCCTCGGCTTTTCCCCGAAGGTTCCTCTCGAGGAGGGGTTGAAACGGCAGGGGGCGTGGGTGGAGGAGACCTTTTTCCGGCCCGGCAGGCCCCGTCATGAGAAAGGTGGAGGGATGGAAGGCGCTCCTTGAGGAGGTCCGTCTCTTAAGACGTGAGGTCGAGCGGCTTCGGGCCAGGTTGGAGGAGGGATCCTCCGTGGAGGAGACCCTTCGGCGGCGGGGTTTATGTGTTGCCAAGGCCTGTCCCCTCGATGCCCTGGCCTTTCCCCCCGAGCTGGATCCGGCCCTGGAAGAGGCCCTCTACGAGCACCTGAAAAGGTATTCCTTCCGCCTCGTCCTTCGTGATATCATCGCCAAGGCCTCTTCCTTCACGAGTGGGGATCTGACCCGGTTCTGCTCGCTCCCGGTCGTTCAGGAGTACCTCCGGTTCCTGACCAAGGCCGGCATCGTCCGGCGGAGGGGAGAGGTCTATTGCCTGTCGGTGGGCGGGGGGCGGAACTTCGGCGAGACGCTGGAGTGGTTCGTGGCCCAGGTCTTCCGCCGGGAGTTTCACGCCCCGGCCCTCTGGGGGGTCCGCCTCCTAGAGGTTGGGACGGGGGGGGATTACGACGTCCTGGCGCTGGTCGACGATCAGCTCCTCTATGTGGAGGTCAAGTCCTCACCTCCCAAGCACATTGACCAGGAGGAGGTGGACGCCTTCTTCCGACGGGTGCAGGAGCTGTTTCCAGCCATGGCCATCTTCCTGGTGGATACGGAGCTTCGGATGAAGGACAAGATCGTGGTGATGTTCGAGGACGCCCTCAAAAGGCGGTTCGGCCCCCTTTGGAAGAAGGCCCATCCGCTCAAGAGGCTCGTGGACGAGATCTTCATCCTCGATGAACGGATCTGTATCGCCAACTCGAAACCCAGCTTGGTCGGGAACTTAGGGCGGTGTCTCCGGTGGTGGTTCAGCCGGAAAGGGGTAGGAGGATGATCCGAAGGGCAGCGGTCGCAGGGTACTTCTACGAGGGGACAAGGGCCCGCCTTCAATCCCAGGTGGAGGACCTGATTGACCGGGAGGCGGTAAAGGAGCGGGTCCTTGGGATCGTGGCCCCCCATGCCGGGTACATGTATTCAGGGAAGGTCGCCGGGGCCCTCTACTCGCGGATCGAGTTCCCGGAGACCTTTGTCATCCTCGGCCCGAACCATACCGGCTTGGGGGCAGGAGCGGCCATCATGTCCTACGGGAGCTGGGAGACCCCCTTAGGGGAGGTGAAGATTGACCAGGACCTGGCGCGGGCCATCATGGATCACTCCCAGGTGCTGGAGGAGGATCCCCTGGGCCATCTCAAGGAGCACTCCATCGAGGTCCAGCTCCCGTTCCTTCAGCATTTTGGCCATCCCTTCCAGTTCGTCCCCATCTGTCTCTTCAGCCACGAGTACGCGGTGTGTCAGGATGTGGGGAGGGCGGTGGCCGCCGCCGTCAGGGAATCCGGCAAGCCCGTCGTGGTGGTCGCGTCCACCGACATGAGCCACTACATCCCCCACGAGATGGCCAGGGAGAAGGACATGATGGCGGTCGAGGCCATCCTGGCCTTAGACCCCGACCGACTCTACCAGACGGTCCGCCGGGAGCGGATCTCCATGTGCGGCTTTCACCCGACGACGGCGGCCCTCGTGGCCGTGAAGGAGCTGGGGGCCACCCGGGCGGAGCTGGTCAAGTATATGACCTCAGGGGATACCACGAAGGACTACCATTCCGTGGTTGGGTATGCAGGTCTGCTGATCAGATAGCGGAAGGAGGGACAGGGGTGAGGGAAACGAGGAAGCTCAGGAGCGAGGAGTGGTTTCAGATTGGGGGGTTGTGGGGCTTCTTGCATCGGGCCTGGATGAAGGCCGAGGGGTTTAGCGATGAGGTCTTCACCAAGCCGGTGATCGGCATTGCCAACAGTTGGAGTGAGTTGACCAACTGTAACGCCCATTTCCGCCAGCTCGCCGAGGCCGTGAAACGGGGGGTCTGGATGGCAGGAGGCTTCCCCTTGGAGTTCCCCACCATGTCCTTGGGGGAGCCGTTTATGAAGCCGACGACCATGCTCTACCGGAACCTGATGGCCATGGAGGTGGAGGAGAACATCCGGGCGAACCCCCTAGACGGGGTGGTGCTTCTCTCCGGGTGCGACAAGACGACGCCGGCCATGCTCATGGGGGCTGCCTCGGCCGATATCCCGGCCATCATGGTGACCGGCGGGCCGATGCTGAAGGGGAACTGGAGAGGACAGGAGCTTGGGTCCTCCACCGACTGCCGACGCTTCTACGAAGAGCTTAAGGCCGGGACCATCACCGACGAAGAGTTCGCCGAGATCGAGAGCTGCATCTCCCGGAGCGCCGGCCACTGCATGGTGATGGGGACCGCCTCGACCATGGCCAGCATCGTTGAGGCGTTGGGCATGACCCTCCCTGGCTGCGCGGCCATCCCGGCCCCCGACGCGAGGCGGTATCAGCTGGCCGAGGCCACCGGCCGACGCATCGTCGAGCTGGTCAAGGAGGACATCAGGCCTTCTGACATCCTCACCCGGAAGGCCTTTGAGAATGCCATCCGGGTCAACATGGCCATCGGAGGTTCCACCAATGCGATCGTCCATCTGATCGCCATTGCGGGACGGGTAGGGATTGACCTTCCCCTTTCCCTGTTCGATGAGCTCTCCCGAACGACCCCCTGGATCGCCAACGTCAAACCCTCAGGCAAGTATCTGATGGAGGATCTCTACTATGCCGGTGGGCTTCCAGCGGTGATGAAGGAGCTTTCGCCCCTCCTCCACCTGGATGCGTTAACGGTGACCGGGAAGACCGTCGGGGAGAACATCAAAAACGCCCGAGTCTATAACCGGGACGTCATTGTCCCGTTGAGCGAGCCGTTGGGTCCCGAAGGAGGGACCGTCATCTTGTACGGGAACCTGGCCCCGAATGGCGCCGTTCTGAAGCAGACGGCGGCCTCCCCGGAGCTGCTCCGCCACCGGGGGCGAGCCGTGGTGTTCAAGAATGAGGCCGACATGATGGCCCGGGTGGACGATCCAAACCTGGACGTGGACGAGAATTGTGTCCTGGTGCTCCAAAACGCCGGTCCGAAAGGGGCTCCGGGGATGCCGGAGTGGGGACACCTCCCGATCCCCAAAAAGCTCTTGCAGCGGGGCGTCCGGGACATGGTCAGGATCTCCGATGCCAGGATGAGCGGGACGGCCTATGGGACGGTGGTCCTCCATGTCTCACCGGAGGCAGCGGTAGGGGGTCCGCTGGCCCTTGTCCAGGATGGGGACGTGATTGAGCTGGACGTCCCCAACAGGCGGCTCACCCTCCATGTCTCCGATGAGGAGCTTGCCAGGCGCCGGAGCCGGTGGCAACCTCCGGCTCCCCACGCCACCCGGGGCTATGTGAAGCTCTTCCTGGATCATGTGCTTCAGGCCCACGAGGGTGTCGATTTCGATTTCCTGCGCGCCATCCGGTGAGAGGACGAGAAGACCTCACGTATCATCCTTCCTTGCGCGCATGTCAGAACCCTCATCCTTCGGGAGGAGGGGACCAGGGGAGGGGGCTGTCCAAGAAAGCCTCTCCCGGAGGAAGGCTGGTCCTCTCTCTCCCCGATCACAAGACCCGGATAAGCCCCTCCTAATTTTTTCTTGACAAGAGATCGTCAGGAAGGTATCAGGAAGCCATTGATCTGCCTCCACCCCACCCCGGCTCAGGGGGCGCTGATCCTGAAGGAGATGGCCGTGGTCGAGATCCTCGTCAGGGGGGCTATCACCATGATGACGGTCGTGGAGGGGTTGAAGCGGGCCGGGCAGGACCTCGCCCGGGAGGGGTTCATCCGGGCCCTGGAGACACTCAAGGACTGGCGGCCTCATTCCACAGCTCTTCCGGGGGCTGCGGGACGGTGAAATGGGCACTCTTTTGAAGGTCGCCAGCATCGAGACCCTTTACCTTGACCGGATCTACGCCTTAAGGGGCGTGTCCTTAGAGGTGAGGGAGGGGCAGATCGTTACCATCCTGGGGCCGAATGGGGCAGGGAAGACGACCCTCTTAAAGACCATTGCGGGCCTGATCAAGGATCAGCCGAAGAAGGGGACGATTGAGTTTCACGGAAGGCGGATCGAGCGGTGGCCCCCCGAACGGATCGCCAAGTTGGGCCTGGTCTACGTCCCGGAGGATCGGGGGATCTTCCGGGAGCTTACGGTCCGGGAGAACCTGGAGTTGGGGCTCTGGGGCCGCCGGGGTCCAGAGGTGGAGGGGGACCTGGCCTTCGTTTATCAGCTCTTCCCGGTCTTGAAGGAACGGGGAGCGCAGCAGGCCGAGACCCTCTCCGGCGGGGAACAGCAGATGCTGGCCCTGGCCCGGGCCTTCCTCCGACGTCCAAGACTCCTCCTTCTGGATGAACCCTCGCTGGGCCTGGCCCCCCTTGTGGCCCGCCACGTCTTTGATGCAATGGTCCAGATCAGCCAGGCGGGGACCACCATCCTCCTGGCGGAGCAGAATGCGTGGCTCGCCTTGAAGGTCGCCCATTATGCCTCCATCCTGGAAGCGGGGCGGATCGTCCTCGAGGGGACTCCTAAGGACCTCGTCGAGAAGGAGGATGTCCGTGAGCTCTACCTGGGGATCGCGTCCGAGAAGGTCTCACCGAAAGGGTGGCGGCTCTATAAGAAGAGACGGCGATGGTGAATTCAGACGGTGGACGGCGAACGGCCAACGGCGGACTGAAGGAGAAGATCCCGGCCACGCTCCCCGGCCTCTTCTTCTGGCAGGTTGAACGTCAGGGGGAGAAGCTTGCCTTGCGTTACAAAAAGTATGGGATCTGGCACCGGATCTCGTGGAGGGAGTACGGGAGGTGGGTCCGGGAGATCGCTTGGGGCCTTCTCGCCATGGGCTTGGGAACAAGGGAGAACGTCGCCGTCCTCGGTGAGAACCGGCCCGAATGGCTCTTCTGCCACCTCGGGATCATGGCTTCTGGAGGCATCACCTGTGGCCTCTACCCCACTCTGGCCCCCGAGCAGCTCGCCTACCTCCTCCGGCACTCCGGTGCCCGTTTCCTCTTCGTCGAAGACGAGGAGCAGCTCGACAAGGCCCTGGAGGTCCTCGAAGAGACCCCTTTGGAGCGGGTCATCGTCTGGGACCCGAAAGGGCTCTGGGGCTTCTCCCATCCGAAGGTCCTCTTCTTCGAGGAATTCTTGAAGATCGGGGAGGATGTTCAGGCCAAAGACCCTTCCCTTCTCGACGAACGCCTGGCCTCCCTCGCCCCGGCTGACACGGCCATGATGATCTACACCTCGGGGACGACGGGCCCGCCGAAGGGGGCCCTCCTCTCCCATGAAAACATCCTCGCCGTGACCGAGGCGCTCCTTGAGGCCAATCCAGCTTATGAGACCGACGAGGTGATCTCCTACCTTCCCCTAGCGCACATCTACGAGAACCTCATCTCGGTCTTCCAAGCCATCCGGGTCGGCTACCGGGTGAACTTCGTGGAAAGCCAGGAGACCCTTTTCCAGAACATCCAGGAGGTCTCTCCCACGATCTTCGCCAGCGTCCCTAGGATCTGGGAGAAGCTGGCCTCGACGATTGAGCTCAAGATGGAGGACTCGACTTTCTTGAAGCGGAACCTCTACCAGCTCGGGGCGGCCGTCGGGAGGCGATACGCGAGGAGGAAGATCGGGAACGGCTCAGCCCCTCTCCCCCTTCGGCTTCTCTACCGGCTCCTCTACTGGACCGTCCTCTGGCCGTTAAAGCGCCAGCTCGGCCTCGAGCGGGTCCGGATTGCCTTCTGCGGGGCTGCCCCCGCCTCCCCCGAGCTCTTCGAGTACTACAACGCCTTGGGCATCCCTCTTCTGGAAGGCTATGGCCAGACGGAGTCCTCCGGGGTGATTGCCGTCCAGCGGCCGGGCCGGAGCCGGTGGGGGACGGTGGGGGAACCCCTCGGTGGGGTGGAGGTGAAGATCGCCGAGGATGGGGAGATCCTGGTCAGAGGCCCCAACGTCTTCAAGGGCTACTTTAAGGAGCCTGAGCTGACGGCCAAAACCCTGGAGGGGGGCTGGCTCCACACAGGGGACGTGGGGACCTGGGAAGAGGGCTTCTTAAAGATCCTGGACCGGAAGAAGGACATCATCATCACGGCCGGGGGCAAGAACATTACCCCCGCCTACATCGAGAACAAGCTGAAATTCAGCCCCTACATCCAGGATGCCGTGGTCATCGGGGATCGGAGGAAGTACCTTGTCGCCCTCATCCTGATTGATGAAGACAACGTCACGAAATACGCCCAGGACCGCCGGATCCCCTTCACCACCTTTACCGACCTCTCCCAGAATCCTGAGGTCTACAGGCTCATCGCCAAAGAGGTGGAGAAGGTGAACAGGACCCTCTCCTCGGTGGAGACGATCAAGCGCTTCGCCCTCCTCCCCCGCCGGTTCTACGAGGAGGAGGGGGATGTGACGCCAACGAAGAAGGTGAAACGGCGGAGCCTCGAGCAGCGCTACGCTGACCTGATCAACGCCCTCTACCAGGAGTAAGCCGTGGACCTTGTCGAGAGCTACCAGGAGGAGCTTCGCCTGATCCGGAGGCCTGTGACAGGGGTCCTCTCCCTCCTTCTTTTCGCCGCCCTTGCTCTCCTTCCCTTCCTCGGATCTGACTATCTCCTCTACATCGCCACCCTCATCTTCATCTACACCCTCGGAGTCCAGGGCCAGAATCTTCTGATCGGCTACACGGGCTTAATCTCCCTGGGGCAGTCCGGCTTTTTGGCCCTGGGGGCCTACACGCTGGCCCATTTGGTCCGCCATGGTGTCCCCTTCCCCTTGGCCCTCCTCACCTCGGGCCTGATCGCCGCCCTCTTCGGCGTCCTGGTCGGCTTTCCCTCCCTCCGGCTTAAAGGGCCGTATCTTGCCATTGCCACCCTGGGGTTCGGGATTGCCGTCTACCAGGTCTTCACCAACTGGGACCTCCTCTCGGGGGGCCGGATGGGTCTTTCCCTACCGAGGCTTCAAGCGTTTGGCCTGAAAGGGCCGATCTCCATGTACTACCTGACCCTCTTCCTGGTCCTCCTCTTTACCGTCGCATCCTTCAATCTGGTTTCTTCGTTTATCGGCCGGGCCTTGATCGCGATCCGGGATTCAGACATCGCCGCCGAGGTGATGGGGGTGAACCTGACCCGCTACAAGCTCTTGGCCTTTGCGGTAAGCTCGTTCTACACAGGGGTTCACGGAGGGCTCTACGCCCAGCTTTTAGGGTACCTCGAACCGCAGATGTTCACGTTCCTCGAATCCCTCGGCCTTTTTGTGGCGGTCATCGTGGGGGGATTAGGATCGGTGGAGGGCTCCATCTTTGGAGCCGCCTTCGTCGTTCTGGCCCCCCAGATCTTTAGCCGGACCCGGGAACTCGTCCCGGTGCTTTTTGGGGCTTCTATCGTGGCTGTCCTCCTCCTGGAGCCCAGGGGGGTCTCGGGGTTCTGGGGAAAACTCAAGCTCTATTTTACGAACTGGCCTTTTCGTTGACATGGAGCGGTTCCTGCAATATGCCGCTTCGGGCCTGTCGGCCGGGAGCCTCTACGCCCTCATCGCCCTGGGGCTGGTCCTGATCTACCGCTCAACCCGGGTCCTGAACTTCGCCCACGGGGACCTTGCCGCCTTGAGTACCTTTGTCGCCTTTACCCTTATCTCCCGGGAGGTCCCCCAGCTTCTCTCCCTGGCTGGTGGCCTCTCCTTTGGGATGGTGGTTGCCTTCCTCTTTTACCTTATCATCCTCGTCCCCGCCCAGCGCCGGGAGGCGACGCCCCTTTCCCAGACGATCCTGACCTTAGGGCTTGCCCTCGTCTTTGAAGGCCTAATGGCCTTCCTCTGGGGAGCCGATCCGAGACCCTTCCCCTTCCCCCTCTCGGACACCCGGGTCTGGGACCTGGGCGGGGTCATTGTGAGCGAGCTGGGCCTCGGCACCTTCGGGATCGGGCTCCTCGCGGCTCTCCTCCTCTACATCCTGGTCCAGCGGACCAGGGTTGGCCTGGCCATGCGGGCTATCTCGGAGAACCTGATCGCCGCCCAGACCCTCGGGATCCCCACGAAAAGGCTCCTGGCCTTAAGCTGGGGGCTTTCGGCCTGCTTGGGGGCGACGGCCGGGGTCTTCTTCGCCCCCGCCTTTCTCCTCGACCCTTTCTTCATGGTTGATCCCTTCCTGAAAGGCTTTGCGGCTGCCATCCTGGGGGGGTTGGAGAGTCTACCCGGGGCGATCCTTGGGGGTCTCCTCTTGGGCGTTGCCGAGGCTTTGGTCGGGGGCTATCTCACCATCGCCTTCAAGAACACGTTTGCCTTCCTGGTCATCATCCTGGTCCTTTTGATCCGCCCCGAGGGACTCCTGGGACGGGAATTTCAGGAGCGGGTCTAGGATAGGAAAAGGAGGAGGTCATGCCGCCAGTCGTGGTCCTAAAGGGTGGGGGGTTCCTCTTGGGGGAGGTTGATCCCTCCCAGGTCTTCACCCCTGAGGAGTTCACCGAAGCGCAGCTCATGATGGGAAAGACCGCTGAGGAGTTCCTCGAGCGGGAGGTGAGGCCGCGGGCTGAGGAGATCGAGGAGAAGAAGCCAGGGGTCACCGAGGAGCTTTTGCGGAAGGCGGGATCCCTGGGGCTCCTGGCCATTGATATCCCCGAAGCGTATGGAGGGTTGGGTTTGGACCTCATTACCTCCACCTTGATCAAGGAGAAGATCGGAGGAGTCGGCTCCTTCTCCACGGCCTACAGCGTCCACACGGTCATCGGCTCCCTCCCCATCGTCTACTTTGGGACGAGGGCCCAGAAAGGGAAGTACCTCCCCGCCGTGGCCACCGGCGAACGGTTCGGGGCCTACGCCCTGACGGAGCCCGGTTCCGGCTCCGATGCCCTGGCCGCCAAGACCCGGGCGGTGTTGAGTCCCGATGGGCGCTTCTACATCTTACACGGTCGGAAGCAATTCACGACCAACGCCGGTTTCGCCGACTTCTTCATCACCTACGCCAAGGTGGATGGGGAGCACTTCACGGCTTTCCTCGTGGAAAGGCGGGGTGAAGGGGTCTCGTTAGGCCCTGAGGAGAAGAAGATGGGGATGAAGGGCTCCTCCACGAGGAGCGTGGTCTTCGAAGGGGTCAGGGTCCCCGTGGAAAACGTCTTGGGGGAGGTCGGCCGGGGCCACATCGTTGCCTTCAACACGTTGAACATCGGCCGCCTGAAGCTGGGGGCCTCTTGCCTTGGGAGCTGCAAGGTTGCCCTTAAAGAGGCGATCCGGTATGCCAAGCAGCGGGTCCAGTTCGGGAAGCCGATTGCCGACTTTGGCCTGATCCAACGGAAGCTGGCCGAGATGGCCCTGAAGACCTATGCCGCCGAGAGCATGATCTACCGGACGGCCGGACTGATCGATCAGGTCCTGAAGGGCCTCAACCTGACCGCCGAAGAGGCCGGGAAGGAGACCGCCAGGGCGATTGCCGAGTACGCCATCGAGTGCTCGATGGATAAGATCTACGGCTCTGAGGCCTTGGACTTCGTCGTGGACGAGATGGTCCAGATCTTTGGAGGGTACGGTTACATCGAGGAGTACCCGGCTGCCCGGGCTTACCGGGACGCCAGGATCAACCGGATCTGGGAGGGGACGAACGAGATCAACCGCCTCCTGATCCCCGATCTGCTGATCAAGCGGGCGGGCAAGGGAGAACTTCCGCTTCTTCCGGTCCTGAAGCAGCTTCCTCAGGAACTCCTCGCCCTCCGCCCCCTCGAGGCCGCGTCGGGGACCCCGCTCTCTTTGGAGCGGGGGCTTCTCGGGCGGGCCAAGAAGGCAGCCCTCCTCGTCGCCGGTCTGGCCTTTCAGCGGCATGGGGAAAAGCTCCGGGAGGAAGAGGAGATCCTCGCCGACTTCAGCGACATGGTGATCGAGGTCTTCGCCATGGAGTCTTCCCTCCTCCGGGCCCTGAAGACCCTGACCCGGGATGGGGAGGCGAAGGCCCGGATGAAGGTGGAAATGGCCCGCGTCCTCGTCTTCGAGGGGTTGGAGCGGATCGAGGGGTTGGCCAAGGGCATCCTGGCGGCCATCCTCAAGGGGGACGAGCTGAAGACCCAGCTTGCGGCCCTTCGGGCCCTCCTCCGCCGTTCCCCGCTCAATACGATAGCGGCCAAGCGGGCCATTGCAGGGCGGCTCCTCGAAGCGGAGGACTATCGGGTTTAAACCTCGAAAGGAGGGAGTAAGGATGCAGGTCCGGTGGATTGGAAGCTTCTTGTTGAGCCTTCTGGGTCTCGCCTCCATCGCCCTGGCCGAGCCCGGGGTGACGGAGAAGGAGGTGGTTATCGGGACGAGCACGCCCCTTTCCGGCCCGGCGGCGGCCTGGGGGACGACGGCCCTGGGGATGGAGGCCTGGGCCAAGTACATCAACGATCAAGGGGGGGTCCACGGGCGGAAGATCCGGGTGGTCATCAAGGACGATGCCTATAACCCGGGTCGGGCGGTGGCCAACGTCAAGGAGGTGAAGGACGAGGTCTTCGCCTGGGCCGGTCAGGTCGGGACGGCAGTGATCCACGCCATCCGGGACACCTTAACCGAGGGCCAGATCCCCTTCGTCTACCCGTACGGGAACGTTCGGATGTGGAAGGGGTACCCGAAGGAGCGGCTCCGTTACATCTTCGCCCAGTACCCTGATTACACCGATGAGGGGGAGTTTCTGGCGACGTATGCCCTTCAGGAGCTGAAGGTCAGGAGGGTGGCCGTCTTCTACCAGAACGACGAGTACGGACGAGGGGGGTTGGAAGGCGTCCGGCGGGGCCTCGGCAAGGTTGGGAAGGCGGAGCTTGAGGCGGAGGTCCCCTACGAGCTGGCCGAGCGGGAGTTCCGAACCCATGCCTTGAAACTGAAGGAATCGGGGGCCGAGGCTGTCATCCTCTACACCACCCCGGCTCAGGGGGCGCTGATCCTGAAGGAGATGGCCAAGGTTGGCTACCGCCCCAAGATCTTAAGCTCCTTCACCCTGGGGGATCCCCTGATGTTCCAGGTAGCCGGGGATCTGTGGGAGGGGGTCTACGTCGACGTCACGGGGAGCATCGTTGGAACCGACCCCGAGGCCAACCGGGTGGCCGAGATCCTCGTCAAGTATGAGCCGCGGATCAGAGGGCGGGAGAACTTCGGCGTCTTCGGGGCCATTACCATGATGACGGTGGTGGAGGGCCTGAGGCGGGCCGGGCGGGACCTCACCCGGGAGCGATTCATCCAGGCCCTGGAGACGCTTAAGGACTGGCGGCCGGAAGGCCTTGGGGCCCCTATCACCTTCGGCCCCACCCGCCACCACGGGCTGAATGCCGTCCGCCTCATGCGGGCGGAGAAGGGGAGGTACGTCCCGGTGACCGGCTATCAGCTCTTTCCACCCCACTTTTAACGCTCCAGGGATGTTGACCATCGAGGGTCTGACCGTGACCTTTGGGGGGATCCGGGCTTTAGACGGGGTTGACTTAAAGGCCCAGGAGGGGGAGATCCTCGCCGTCATCGGCCCGAACGGGTCCGGCAAGACGACCCTCTTTAACTGTATCTCCGGCCTTTACCGCCCGGATCGGGGAACGATCCTCTTCCAGGGGAGGAGCCTCCTGGGCCTTTCCCCCGATGCCATTGCCTCTTTAGGGATTGCCCGGACCTTTCAGAATGTGCGACTCTTTCCAAGCCTGAGCGTTTTGGACAACCTCCTCGTCGGACGCCATATCCACTTTCGCAAAAACTTCCTCTATGCCCTCTTCAGGATCCGGGACGAGGAGGTCCGCCACCGCCTCGTTGTGGAGGAGATCATCGAGTTCCTGGACCTCGAGCCCTACCGGAAGGTGCGGGTAGCCGATTGTCCCTTTGGCATCCAGAAGAGGGTGGAGCTGGGGCGGGCCCTGGCCCTGGAGCCCAGGCTCCTCCTCCTGGATGAGCCGATCTCGGGCTTGACCGCCGAGGAGAGGGAGGAGTTCGCCTACCGGATCGGGGAGATCCGGGGGAGGTTTCACGTCACAATCCTCCTGGTGGAGCATGACCTCCGGATCGCCTCGAAGGTCTCGGATCGGATGGTCGCCTTTGATCACGGGGTGAAGCTCGCTGAGGGGACGCCGTCTTCCGTCCAATCTCACCCTGATGTGGTCCGCGCCTACCTGGGCGAGGCAACCGAGCTCTGACCCAAGGACAAATTTCTTGACAAAGATATCAGGATTATGGTAGGACCTGCCCATCTTGAAAGGGGGGTCTCTGTTCCGACGGGCAAGGGAAGGCGGGGGCTCAGCTTAAGTTGGGGGGGCCATGAAGACATTATACGTGACCCAAAGTCACGATTTCACCATCCAGGGGAGACGGTACCTTATGCTCGTTGCCGGGGGCGCCGTCTTCGAGCTGGACAGGGTCTCGGCCGACATTGTGGACTTTGTGAGAAAGAACCCTGGGACCCCCGCCGATCACATTGTGAGGGCTGTCACCAACGGCTCCAGCCCGGGGGAGGTGGCCGAGGCCATCGAGGAACTGGAGAAGCTGGGGGTTCTGGGGACCTCCCCTCTGGTCACGATCGCCCCGGCTCCCCGGATGCCGTCCCTCCCCATCCCCCTTCAGACCATCGTCCTGAACCTCGCCTATTCTTGCAACCTCACCTGTGGCTACTGCTTCGCGAAAGGGGGGGACTACGGTGTCGGGAAGGCCTTCATGAGCCTGGAGGTCGCGAGGGAAGGGATCGACTTCCTCTTGGAGAATTCGGGGGACAGCAGGGAGGTGAACGTGACCTTGTTTGGCGGGGAGCCCCTCATGGCCTTCCACGTGATCGTTCCCACGGTGGAATATGCCAGGAAGGTAGGGGAGCGGTTCGGGAAGCGGGTCGAGTTCAGCATGACGACGAACGGCACCCTCCTATCCGAGGAGAAGATCCGGTTCCTCGCCGAGAACGCCATCGGGGTATCGGTCAGCCTGGATGGGCCAAAGGAGGTCCACGACAAGATCAGAACCTTCGTTGGGAGCGGCAAGGGCTCCTATGAGGTGATCCTCCCCAAGGTAAAGAGGCTCCTTCAGCTCCACAGGACGAAGCCGGTGGCAGCCCGCGTCACCCTGACCAGGGGGAAGCATGATGTGAAGGGGATCGTGGCCCACCTCCTGGACCTCGGGTTCTACGAGGTCGGGATTGCTCCGGTCACCTCATCGGATAGCGCCTACGCCCTTTCGGCTGATGATATGGAGCACCTCTTGGCCGAGTTCCAGGAGCTTACCGAGATCTACCTTGAGAAGGCCATGAGGAACGAGTACTTTGGCTTCGCGAACCTGACGAACGAGCTGCAGCAGATCCATAGCGGGGTGACCAAGCCGTTCCCGTGTGGGGCGGCCTTGGGCCTCTTAAGCGTCGGCGTGAACGGCGATCTCTATGTCTGTCACCGCTTCACGGAAGAGAAGGAGTTCAAGCTGGGCAGCCTCTTCGACGGCCTGGACTTGGAGAAGCAGCGGACGTTCCTGGAGGCTGTCCACCTGGAGAAGAAGGGGGAGCCGTGCAGAAGCTGCTGGGCCAAGTTCCTCTGCGCCGGTGGGTGCCACCATGAGTCTTTTGTCCGGGAGGGCGACTTCAGGGCCCCTGTCCTCCACTACTGTGACTGGATCAGGGCCTGGACGGAGATGTGCGTCAAGGCTTATGTGACCCTCAACGAGAAGAACCCGGGGTTCATCGAGAACGTGATCAGCCCGAGGAAGGAGGAGCTGAACTGAGCATCCCGGAGAGGGACTTTGATGTCCTCGTCGTGGGGGGTGGGCCGGCCGGCTCCGTGCTGGCCACACGGCTGGCTCGCCTCGGCTATCAGGTCTGCCTGCTCGACCGAAGGGACGATCGGGAAGGAAACGGCTCCAACGGCGAAGCCCCCATCTCTGTTGGCGAAACGCTCTCGCCCTCGGTCCCCCTGCTCCTTTCCCATGCCGGTGTGGACCTGGACTGGTCTCCCCCGATGGCCCTTCCAACGACCGGCCACCTGGTGTGCTGGGGAACCCGGGAGATGGTGCGGGTCCCATTCACCCCCGAGGGGCGGGTTCGTGCCTACCAGGTGGATCGTTCAGCCTTTGACCGGGCCCTGCGCCAGAAG
Organism: uncultured bacterium; assembly: GCA_964535215.1. Taxonomy (GTDB): domain Bacteria; phylum Methylomirabilota; class Methylomirabilia; order Methylomirabilales; family JACQHM01; genus JACQHM01. Next base: position 100,009 of record CAZHST010000002.1, on the reverse strand, counting down.
GCTTCTCAGACCGGTGTGGTGGTCTTCGGCGGTGCTACCCTGCAAGAGTTTCGCCGGGTGTCGGGCGATTCGTGGCAGGTGACCTTTTCCACCTCGACCCATGGGCAGAGAAGGGTCTCGGGGAGGTGGATCGCTGACGCCACCGGGCGGCGGCGGAGGCTGGGAGGCCGGCTCACCACCTACAGGACCTGTCCACCTCGCCTGGTGGGGGTGGTCGGATACTGGCGGTCCCGGGGATCTGAGGGTCAGGGGGATTTCATGATCGAGGCCCTCGAAAACGGCTGGCTCTCCTTTGCACCCCTGCCAAGGGGGCAGGCCAACCTCACCTTTATGACCGGCCCAGAGGCCCTCCGCACCCGGGGGACCAAGTCCCTCTTGGAGTTCTACTTGCAGAGCATCTCCTCCAGTCATTACATCCGGGCCACCGTCTCATCGTTCACCCCCCCCTCTCAGGTAGGGGTCTTTGACGCCACGCCACGGATCGCCGCCTCTTCCATCGGGCCTGGATGGATCCTCGTGGGCGACGCCTCGTCGGAGCTGGATCCCTTGAGCGGGCAGGGGGTGCAGAAGGCCATCGGTTCAGCCCTGGCCGCTTCCGTGGTGGTCCATACCAGTTTTGCCCGGCCTTCCCACACCGAGGCGGCTTTCCGGTTCTATCAGGAGCGGGAGCAGGGGGTTTTTGCCACCCACCTTCAGGCCCTCCACCGCCAGTACGCTCAGGAGACCCGTTGGGCTGAGCAGGCTTTCTGGAAAGCCCGGGCGGGACCCTCGGAGGGGTCTGCGGCGGGCAAGTCACCTTCTGATTTCAGGGGTGGTGAGCCGGCCCCCCTCCACCCTTATGACCGGATCCGACCCGGCCGAGGGATCCGGGTGGTCCATCGTCCGGTCTTGGAGGGGGAGTTCATCGAGGTCCAGGAGGTTGTCGTCGTTCCAGGGAATGTACGGGGCGTTCGCTACTGGGGGACCATTTGTGTCCCCGAGCTTCTGGACCTCTTGGGGGACTCGCCGACGGTCATGGAGGGGGTTCAGCGCTTTCTTCTCCGGACTGATCCGTCTTTGAACCCGGGGTACGTTTACGGAGCCTTGCACCGTCTCCTCTCGTTAGGGATCGTTGAAAGGCTTTGACGGGCGAAGGGATATGGGAACGGTTCAGGGACTGAAACCCTTCTCCTTCGTCAGGCCCCACGCCCTGGGACTTCTCCTCGTCCTCGGCCTCTCCTCCGTCAGTATCCTCCTGGGGTTGGCCACCCCTCTCTTCACCAAGCTCCTGATTGACGATGCCCTCCTCAAGGGGGACGGGCGGCTGTTGCTGGTTTTGGTCGTGGCCATGGTCTTTGTCAGGGCCCTGGCCACCCTTGCCGGCGCCTTCAACAGCTTCCTCTACACCCGGATCGCCGCCGAGATCCTCTTGCAGATGCGCCTTCACCTCTACCGCCACCTCCTCACGCTCTCGCCAAGGTTTTATGCCCAGACCAAGCTGGGGGAGATCCTCTCCCGGATCAACACGGACATGGCCGAGGTCCAGCGGGTGGCGACAGATGTCCTCTTCAACTTCGTCCTCTCTTTCCTCACCCTGGTCGGGACAGGAGGCTTCCTGGTCTGGCTCAACTGGAGGCTCACGCTCATCAGCCTGGTCTTCCTCCCGTTGGCCCTTCTGACCCTGAAGTCTTTCCGCCCGAAGGTCGAAGCCCTCGCCAGGGCCATCCGGGATCAAAACGCCGATCTTGCCGGCTTCCTGGTCGAACGGTTAAGCGGTGTAAAGGTCATCCAGGCCTTCGGGGCAGAAAGGGATGAGGTGGAGAGGTTCGTCGGGAAATCGAGGGGGGTGATCAGGACCCTCCTCCGGTACCAGGTTACTTCCTCCGTTGCCGGGGGAATCCCCGGCCTCCTCCTCACGGCCAGCACCGCCCTTACCTTCCTTTACGGAGGGCATCTGGTTCTCACGGGAGGGATGACCGTCGGGGCCCTGGTGGCCTTCACCGCGTATCAGGCCCGGGTCTTCGGCCCCTTTCAGAGCTTGTTGGACCTCTACCTTGGTCTCCAGCGGGCCAGGATCTCCGTGACCCGGGTCCTCGAGCTGTTCGAGGTCAGGCCAGAGGTCGTCGAGAGGAAGGAGGCCCTTCCCCTGGAAGACGCCCCGGCGGAGATCGTCTTCAAACACGTCTCCTTTGCTTACGCGCCGGGGGAGTTCATCTTGAAGGATCTCTCCTTCGTCATCCCCCCCGGGAGCACCGTTGCCATCGTGGGCCTAAGCGGCTCGGGGAAGAGCAGCCTCGTGGATCTTCTCCTAAGATTTTACGATCCTTTAAGCGGCTCCATTGAGATCGGCGGCCGGGATCTTCGGGATCTCTCCCTCGCCTCCCTCCGGCGCCATGTGGCCGTGATCGGGCAGGAGACCTTCCTGTTCCACGCAACCATTGAGGAGAACATCCGGTACGGGAGGGGGGAGGCAACCCGGGAGGAGGTGATCGCCGCCGCCAAGGCCGCCGCCATCCATGATTTCATCGAGGCTCTGCCGGAGGGGTACAGGACCGTCGTTGGCGAGAGGGGCCTGAAGCTTTCGGGAGGGGAGAGGCAGCGGGTGGCCATCGCCCGGGCGATCCTCCAGGCCCCTCGGGTCCTCATCTTGGATGAGGCCACCTCTTCCCTGGATTGGCTGTCCGAGGCTAGAGTCCGCCAGGCCCTGAAGCGTCTCATGGAGGGACGGACGACGATCATCGTCACCCACCGCCTTTCATCCATCAGGGATGCCGACCGCATCCTCGTCCTCCACGGCGAGCGGATTGTCCAGGCCGGGACCCACGAGGAGCTGCTGAGGGAGGAGGGACTCTATCGGACGCTCTGGCTGGCCGAGCAGGAGGGCCTGGAGCCGGAGGAGCCCCTCCGGGGTGCGGCCGTGGGGACGGCCTGGTAGCGGGAGGAAGGTTGGCATGGCCGGCTGGTTCGATCTCTTCACCGGTACAGGAAAAGGGGTCAAGGTGGCCCTTGTGGATTCGGGCATCAACCCCCAGCACTCCCATGTCAGGGGGGTAGAAGGGGGAATCGGGATCCTCTCCAAAGGGAAGGGCCAGGTTACCTTCACGAAGGACTTTGGGGATCGCCTCGGCCACGGGACGGCCTGTGCAGGCATCCTCAGGAAGAAGGCCCCCGAGGTCCGGCTTTACGGGATCAAGGTTTTCGACGCAACCCTCGCGACCTCTCTTCCGGTCCTGGTTGAAGCGATCCGATGGGCGGTGGACCATGGGATAAAGGTCGTGAACTTGAGTCTCGGGACGACCAATCCTGCGAACGCCCCGGCCCTGGAAGAGATCTGCGAGTATGCAGCGGGAAAGGGGGTCATTCTGGTGGCGGCCGGCGAGGAGGGGAAGGAGGTGTATCCGGCGATCCTCCCCACCGTGATCGGTGCCACGATGGATCCTAGATCCGATGAGTACACCTATGTCCACTGGTATGAGGATCCCGTTGAGTTCGGGGCGTGCGGGTGGCCCCGGAGGCTTCCGGGGGTTCCTCAGCGCTCCAACTTCCGCGGCAACAGCTTCGCCGCGACCCACCTGACCGGCTTTGTCACGCTGGTTTTGGAAAGGTATCCGGAGGCGGACGTCCATGAGGTAAGGAAGCTCCTCATCGCCCACGCTGCCAGGATCGAGCGGAGGGTGGTGGGGAGGGAGGGGTAGAAGGCCATGAGGAGACCGGGTCGGACGAGAGGCAGCCTGGGGGTGTTGGCGGCTGTCATTCTGTTCATGACTCCTCTGCCTTTGGGAGCGGAGGATGGGACCGGGGAGGACCTGAGGAAGGCCCTGGAGGAGAAGGATCGGCAGATCAAGGAGTTGCTGGAAAGGGTCGAGCGGCTCGAGCGGTTAAACGGGTTGAGGCCGGAACCTCCTCCAGCTTCCCCGGATCGTGAATCCCTGACCGTTCAGGGTTCGGCCCCTCCCCGGGTCCCTTCCTCCCCATCGGGGGAATCCTCTCCTGTTGTCTGGCGGGGCCTCCGCCCATCGCAGGAAGGCGGGGTGAACGGGCAAGGGGTGAAGTTTGCCATCCCCTCGCTGGGAGGGGATGTCAAGATCAGTGGTGACTATTGGCTCATGGGGTTCCATTGGAACACGCCCTATTTTGGGAACCCTGTGTTCGGTGCGCGGAACTTTTCCTGGGGCGAACAGTTTGGACGATTACGGGCCGACTTCGAGACGGAGGACAAGACCTTCGGTCTGAGCCTCGCGGCGAACTACGGCATGACGGTGAACGAAGATGCTTATAGTGGGCCGTTTCTCGCCCCCGTCTTTGGGACCGATAATTTCAGGGAGCGCTTCGCCCTGGATGTGGCCTCCATCAGCTTCAGGCGGCCCTTCGGGCTCCCGGCCGAATTCACCTTGGGGAGACAACTGATCCGGGTCGCCGATCAATTCGTTGTGGGGATCGGCGAGTTAAGCGATGCCGCCATCTGGCTCATTCCCATCCAAAGCTTCCCCGTCGCCTTCCGCTCCCTGTGGGATCTCCCAAAGGTCGGACCCATTGGGGATCTGAAGCTGGACGCCTTTGTGGCCAGGACCGATCCCAAATCGGGGGCCCGGGATGTGATCGTGGCTCCTGACGCGCCCCTGGGCCTCGGGACGAGCCTTCGGAACGCCGGGAGGGACGGGACCTTTTTCGGCACAAGCCTCCACTGGGCGTTTCGAGACCTGGTCAACGGGGATGTGGCCTTCTTCAACTTTGAGGACGACAAAGGCTTCAACACCCGGGCGTGGGATGTCAGGATTGGCATCCCAAAGCTCCTGGTCCCCTGGCTCTCGTTTACCGCGGAGGTCGTGGGAGAGTTCGGCGATCTTGGACCCCGGGAGCGGGAGGATGTCTTGGGCTTCCACGGGGACCTGAAGGCCGCCTTCCCCGACCTCCCGCTGAAGCCCACGCTGCTTCTCCGTTATACGGACTACAGCGGGGATGATCCAACGACCCCCGAGTTTGAAGGCTTCGATCCCTTGTTCTTCGGCTTCCCCGACTTCGGGGAGTGGGTCCAGGGGGAGATCACGGGGGAGTACCTCCTCTTTAACACAAACGAGCGGATCATCCAGGTCCGTCTGGAGCTGAGCCCTCTCGACAAGCTCCTGCTACGGTTCTGGTACTACAAGTTCTGGTTAGACGAACCCGGGGCCTTTGTGGGGAGTGCCCCCGCCAACAACCCGAACTTTGCCGACGAGCTCAACGCCGCCATCCAATACTCCTTTACCGATAGGATCATCGGGATGCTGATCGGTGCTGTGAACTTTCCTGGAAGGGGGGCGATCCAGGCCTTCGGGAGCGGTAACGTTTCCGGGTTGGTGGAGACGCTGTGGATCGTGGCCTTCTAACGGCGGAGGGATCCGCTCAAGGGCTAGGTCTTGTCCATGGGGAAGGAGGGAGTTGGGATGGGTCCTGTGAAAGGCAAGGGGTTATGGGTTCTTGGGCTTTCTCTCTCCCTTGTCCTCCTGTCATCCCCTCCTGGGGGTGCCGAGGGAGGGCGGGATCTCCTCGTCCAAAAGTGCTCCGCCTGCCATCGGCCGGGACCCGATGGGAAGCTCAGCCGGATCGAATCGTCGAGGAGAACCCCTGAGGGGTGGGAGATGACGGTCTCCAGGATGCAACTGGCTAACCGGGTCTCCCTCACCCCCGAAGAGAAGAGGGTCATCATCAAGTACTTAAGCGACGAGTACGGCCTCGCCCCGGCGGAGATCAGGGGGTTTACCTACCTCCTGGAGCGGAGGAGCATCGCCAAGGGGGACGAGAAGATCCCCGATGCGGACGTCGGGGCCGTCTGCGCCCGGTGTCACACCTTTGCCCGGATTGCCCTCCAGCGAAGGACCCGGGAGGAGTGGGGGCTTCAGGCCCATTTCCATCTGGGGTCTTGGCCTACTACCGAATACCAAGCTGGCGGGAGGAACCTGGACTGGTTCGGCTTGGCCTCCGGGAAGGTAGCGGACATCCTGGCGAGGCTTTATCCCTTCCAGACGGACGAATGGCTTCGGTGGAAGGCCCTGCGGAAGCCTGACCTGACCGGATCCTGGGCCATGGTCGGCTACCGCCCGGGGAAGGGCAGCTATGTGGGTCGGATGGAGATCAAGGGGGTTGGGGGGGACACGTACCAGACCTCGTGGGCGGTTGAATACGAGGATGGAACAAGGGTGTCTGGCTCGGGGAGCGGCCTCGTCTATACAGGCTACGCCTGGCGGGGGCGCTCCAAGACCCATGAAGGGCGCCAGCTGGTGGAGGTCCTGCATGCCTCGGAGGATGGGACGACCCTCTCGGGACGCCGGTTCGTGAAGGATCACGAGGAGATCGGGTCGGACGAGCGGCTCGTCAGGATCAACGGAACCCCCAGGATCCTGAAGGTCCTGCCGGGGGCGGTGAGGCAGGGGAGCACGTTGCAGCTCAGGATCTTTGGGACCGACCTCCCGCCGGTCCGGCCGGCGGATATCGCCTTGGGTCCGGGGGTCTCGGTGAGGAGGATCGTGAGCGCCGACAAGAGCGCCATCGTAGTGGCGGTCGAGGTGGAGGGAAAGGCCCCCATCGGGGTCCGGGACGTGAAGGTCAGCTTCCTCGTAGGGGAGAAGCTCCTCACGGTCTATGACAGGATGGACTACATCAAGGTCTTCCCGGAAAGGGCTTTGGCCCGGGCGGGGGGGGATACCGTCCCGAAGGAGCTAGCCCAGTTTGAAGCGATCGCCTTCTCCAACGGCCCTGACGGAAAGAAGGGGACCGAGGATGACCTCCGGATCGGGCTGGTGAAGGCCCAGTGGGGGGTCGAGGACTTCCGCCGGGAGTGGTTTGAGGACGATGTCTACTATGCTGGGTCCATTGACCAAAATGGGCTCTTCACCCCTGCCGGTGAGGGGCCGAACCCGGAGCGGAAGTGGCAGACCAACAACTACGGCGATCTCTGGATCACGGCGACCTACTCGCCCGAGGGGGTCAGCCCCCCGCTCAAGGCGAGGGCGTTCTTGATCGTCACGGCCCCCCGGTGGAACAACCCGCCGTTAAAGTAAAGGAGGCGAGGGATGAAGCACTCGAAGCCGATCAATGACAAGGCCAGGAAGTTGGCGAAGCGGGTCGAGGAGGAAGCTAGGGGAGCCGAGGAGGCCGACGTGAAGGCGATGCAGTGGCTCCCGGCGGGCTGCGCCTCCACCTTCGACCCAGGATGGGAGGTGGATCCCTGGGGGGGGATCGTGGGGCTCTGCCAGCCCATGGAGTCCGACCTCTACGGCTGCTCCGGCCCCTGCTGGTGGCCGGCCCAGGTCCCGGATACCCTCGTGAACTATCAGACCTGGTCCGATGAGTGCTCCTCCGCGGCCCGGGACTGGCGGAAGCTCCCCTCCGTCTTTCCAACGGAGCCTGAGGGGTAAGGGTTGGAGATCGCTGCAAACCTTCGGCTGAACGCTTCCAGGGGGAGGATGAAAGGTGAAGCGGGGAATTGTCGCGACGTTCCTCATCGTTGGGTCGGCCCTCGGGGTCTTGGCCCTCGGATCGGCGGAGGGGGAAGATCTGCTCCTCACCGGGACCTATCAGAATGACTTCTACGTCATCTCCGGTTCCAGCCATCAGGTCCTGAAGCGGATCCCTTTGAGCGGCCCTGGCCACCCGTATCGGATCGTGCCGCACCCGGATAAGCGGACCGTGTTTGTCATCACCAACCGCTGGGAATCGATCGCCATCGTTGACATCGAGGCCGGAAGGGAAGTGGGGAGGATTGACCTCTCGACGCCGGCGGAGCGGGTCAAGGCCATTGACATGGTCCTGACCCCCCAAGGGGACCGGTTGTACGTCTACGAGGCCCCTGTGGGGGTAGGGCTCGACCGCTACGAGGTGCGCCCGACCCGGATCCGGGTCTTCGATGTAGGGACCCGGAGGGTTGTCAAGACCTTTGAGGCCCCCCGGCAGATCTCGGTCATCGCGTTCTCGACCGATGGCTCCCGGCTCTACGGCCTTTCGCTAGGGGTCTTTGTCATGGACCCGGAGACCGGCCAGGTCCTGGAGACGATCCCGATTGCCTCCGATGTGACGGGGATCGGTGCCGTTGATGTCCTGGACTTCTGGCCGAACTTTGAGAACACCCAGGTCATCTCGACACCTTACTACGCCGAGGACACGATCAACAAGCTTTTCCTTGTCGGGTTGGCGAACCTCGATCTCAGCACCGGCCGGTTGGACACCATCGAACTGGGGACGCTGGACACCATCAGGATCATGTTCAACTCCGTCCTCTCCCCCGACAGGAAGAAGGCCTACGTCACCTATACCCATCTGCTCAAGGTGGACCTGGAGAGGAAACTCGTCGAGCAGAAGGTTGAGGTGGACCATACCTATTACATGGCCAACATCAGCTCGGATGGGACAAGGGTCTACCTGGCCGGCACCCAGCCCGACATCGCCGTCTACGACGCGGCTACATTAAGCAAGATTACCAACATCGTCCTTCCCGGGGACCAGGCCCTGGCCGTCCTCCGGGTCATCCCGCGCTAAGGGTGGACCTGTCCCCCTCCTTCTTACCAGGGTGGACGTGTCACACCCGTTGACATGTCCACCTCTCATCTTTATGATGGATGCGTCTCCTGGCCGATCATCGCTGAAACGGTAGTGGGGGTAAGCGCCTCCGGTGACGGGTCATCACCTTGGCCTTGAAGGTCCCGGCGTTGCCGGATCCTTAACGAGGGAGGATCGTGAAGCGATTAGCCTCCCTGGGGTGGAGGGAAGGGGGCCTGGTGATCCTCGTGGTGTGGGTGGGCCTCCTGGTCTTCTTCCCGAAGCTCTCCCAGGGGCTTTTGGTAGGGGACCCCGCCAACTATGCCGCCATCGCCAAGCAGGTGGCAAAAGGAGGGAGCTGGTTTGATCTCCACTGGGGGGGACATCCCTATTTCTTAAAACCCCCGCTGATGTTTTGGTTGATGGCCCTCTCCTTTCGGGTCTTCGGGGTCAATGCCTTTGCCGCCCGCCTGCCCTCGGCCCTCTTCGGCTTCTCCAGCGTGGTCCTCCTTTACTTCCTGGGAAGATTCCTCTACGGGCCATGGGGAGGATTCTTGGCAGCTTTTGTTTTGGCCACGACCTCCTTCTTCGTCAAGACCTCCACAACGGCCCGTCTCGAATCAGCGGTCCTCTTCTTCACCGTTGCCGCCATTTTGACGGTCCTCTTCTCCAGAAGGAGGCCAGGGCTCCTACCGCTCTTCTGGATCTTTCTCGGCTCAACGGCGATGACGAAGGGACCCCTCTTCACCTTCCCCCTTTTGATCCTGGGTGTGCATTCCCTGATCACCCGGGAGGCCCACCCTTGGAACGCTCGGGCTTTCTGGCTTTCCTCTCCCCTTTTCCTCCTGATCGTTCTTCCGTGGCCCCTCTATGAATACCGGCTGTACGGCGAAACGTTCCTGAAGACCTATTTCGGTCAGGAGATCCTCTCCCGGGTCGATCCCGATCCAGGCCTTGACCGATTCCTCACCTATCCCAGGATCCTGCTGACCTACTACTGGCCCTGGCTTCCCTTTGCGATCTATGGCCTTTTCCTCCTGGTCCGGGAGGCCCTCAGGAAAGGGGACCCAACCGACAGCACGGTGCTCCCCCTCTCGTGGGCCGCCACCATCTGGGTGGTGCTGCACCTCGTCAACCCCCAGTACGACCGGTATATCATCCCTCTCTTCCCCGCCTTGGCCTTGGCGAGTGGATACGCGTTGGGACACCTGACCACCCGGATCCCCAAGGCGCCGATCCTCAAGGCCCTGGCTCTCGGGCTCCTCCTGGCCTCAGGCATCCTCTGGTTTCTTCCGATCCGCCTCCATCGGGAGGTGGTGGAGACGAAGGACATCGTCAGCTTTTCACCCCTTCTGGCGGGAAGGACCCTCCCGGGGAAGCCGGTTTTCGGGTATCGGGTTGACGACTGGCTCTTGCGGGGGATCCTCGTCTTCTATGCCGATCGGGACATCAGGATCCTGACCCGGGAGGAGATCCTCGACAAGCAGCCGGGAAGCGGGGCCCTGATCATCACGACGAGAGAAGGGTACCGCGAGCTTCAGGGGGCCGTTCGGGTCCTGATCCAAGGGGAGAGGTATCTCCTCGTCCAGCCCCTTTAGCCCTCCAAGCCGGATCCGCCGGAGGGGGGGTCCCGCCAGACCTGCGGCGACCTCCCATTTCGCTCGTCCCACCTGAAGAGGATCCACCGTCCCAAAGCGCCGGCGAGGAGGCCAAGGACGACGCCCAGGGCCGCTCCTCCCAGCACATCAAGGGGGTAATGGACCCCCACGTAGATCCGGGAGTACCCCACAAGGAAGGCGAGGGCAAAGAGGGGGACGGCAAGCCTCCGGTAGGAGGAGGCAAAAAAGGAGGCGATGGCGAAGGTGTTGGTGGCGTGGTTCGAGGGGAGGGCGAAGGAAGAGGTGCAGCCGACCAGGATCCGTACCTGCTCCAGGACCTGGCAGGGCCTCGGTCGCTGGATGAGGCTTTTCAAAGCGGCGGCGCTCCCGTCGGCTAAGAGCAGGAGGAGAAGGCTGAAGAGGAGGAGGATCCTCGTGGATCTCCCGCCTTTCAAGAAGAGGTAGGCAAAGAGGAAGGCCAGCGGGATGACGAAGTTCCATTTGTTGGTGATGAAGGGCATCAGGAGATCGAAGAAGTCGTTCACCAACGATCCATTCAGGAGGAGAAAGAGACTCCTGTCCCACCGGTCAAGGGTCTGGAGGAATGAAACGGCGGGCATCGTCATCCCCCCTCACGATCGGAGGCCCTTCGCCGGTGGTCCTGGAGGATGAAGAAGAGGCCTCCAGGAAGGCTTGTCAGGATGAGGAGGAGGAACCAGGTGAGGGACATGGCTAAGGCACCGGTCGCTTCCATGCCCACCTTGCCGAAGAGGTAGACGACGGCCCCTTCCCGAATCCCCAGGCCTCCCAGACTTACCGGGAGCATGGCGATGACCACCACAACAGGGACGAGGAGGAAAAAGGGGCCGAGGGGGACGGCCAGCCCCAGGGCCCTGGCGATCAAGTAATAGGAGTAGATCACCATGGCCTGGAAGACCACTGAGAGGCCGATGGCCTGTCCCAGGGCTTTCCGGTGGCGCCGGTACTGTTGAAGGGCTTGGAAGAACCCGAGGATCTTCTCCGTAAACCTCCCCCACGGGAGCCTCTCCAGGAGAGGCCGGAGCCGTGGGTGGAGGACGGCGACACATCCAGAGGCGAAAGCCAGGGCCGTGCCCAGGATCGGTCCGGTGACGGCCGGGTCCCGGAGGGAAGGACCACCCAGGAGGAGGGCCAGGAGGGCGATCCCGAGGAGGGAGCAGAGTCCCGTCAGGCGATCCACGAGGATGGAGGCGAGGGACGCTTCCTTTCCTCCCGTATACTGGTAGATATGGTGCCCCTTCACCACATCCCCCCCGATCAGGGTCGGAAGGAAGAGGTTGAAGAACATGCCCTCAAAGTAGAAGCCGACGAGCTTGGGGTAGGGCATCCGGATCCCCTCGGCCTTTAAAAGGAGCTGCCACCGGTAGGTGCTCATCGCCTGACCGATGGCATACAGCAGAACGGCGGCTGAGAAGGAGGGGAGGTCTAGGGAGAGAAGGAGCCTAACCAGCCCCGAGCGGTCCGTCCTCCAGAGGAGGAGGGTGAGGAGGGAGAGGCTGACCCCCACCTTGAGGAGCAGGGTGGCTGTTCTCCTCCCCCTCCTGTTCCTGGCTTCTAGTCCCCTTTCGATGGCTCGCCTCCCCTGAGGATTTTCTTCACCATGTAGATGGGTTTCCCAAGGGCCTCATGGTAGACCCGGGCCAGCATCTCCCCCAGAAGTCCCATCCCGACGAGCTGAACCCCTAAAAGGAGCAGGAGGACCCCCATGAGGAGGAGGGGCCGGCCTCCGATCTCGTAGCCGAAGAGGATCTTCAGGACGGTGAGGTAAAGAGAAATCAGGAAGCCGGTCCCGCCCATCAAGAGCCCGATCAAGCCGAAGACCTGGATCGGACGCGTGACGAAGCTTAACAGGAACTTGACGGTGATGAGGTCGAGGAGGACCCGGAACGTGCGCCCCAGGCCGTATTTCGAGTGCCCGGCCTTCCTTTCCCGGTGACGGACCTTCACCTCGGCGATGGAGATCCCCATCCAACTGGCAATGGCCGGGATGAACCGGTGCAGCTCCCCGTAGAGCCTCAGGTTGTCAATGACCTCTCGGCGATAGGCCTTCAGGGTGCAGCCGTAGTCGTGGAGCTTGATCCCGGTGACCCAGGAGATCAAGGTATTGGCCAGGATCGAGGGGAGCCTCCTCTTCCAGAACGGATCCTTCCGTTCGGCCCTCCAGCCGCTGACGATGTCGTAGGCCTCGATGAGTTCCAAGAGCCGGGGGATGTCCTCCGGGTCGTTTTGGAGGTCGCCGTCCAGCGTCACAACGACCTGCCCTCGGGCATGGTCGAACCCGGCGGAGAGGGCCGCCGTCTGGCCGAAGTTCCGCCTTAGGGAGAGGATGGTCCACCGGGGATCCTCCTTGTGGACCTGCTCGAGGAGGGTCAGGGTCCTGTCGGTGCTCCCGTCATCAACGGCGATGACCTCGTATGGGCCTTCGAGTTTATCCAGGGCCTGCCTGACGGCCTGGTAAAGGGGAAGGACATTCTCCTCCTCATTATAGAGGGGGATGACGAGGGAGAGAAACGGGGCGTTTTGGCTCAAAAGTGGATCCTCCCCTTTTTCTCGGGAACCTCCCGAAGACCCTCGCAGTGGAAGATGGAGAAGGTGTGGGCGGGACGGCCCCGGTGGAAGGTTCGGACGACCTCTGCCTTCTCAACCCTTTTGCAGGCCCCTCGGATCTCCGGAGGGGCCTCGCCATCATCGTAGGTGACGAAAAGGATGTCCTGTCCTCGGAGGGTTTCCAGGCCTCCCCAGATGTCGTACTGGTTCAGCCGCCTGCCCAGGTTAAGGTTGAAGACCCGGGGCTGTCCCGGGACGTAAAAGGCCAGCTCGCTGGCGATCTGATACCGGTCGCTGACGAGGAAGAGGGGGGGGTCTCCTCCCCGCTCGCGGAGGAGCCTCCCCACCGCCTCCCCCAGTTCCCTCCAGCCCTGGAGCCTCCTGGTCGGATCGGCTTTCGGGGGGAGGTCAACCCCGATGGCGTCCACAAGGGTCGGGAAGTGACCCACGGCCTGAAGGAGGAGCCCGGGGAGGAGGGTGACGGAGAAGGCCAACACCAGCCGACGTCTTCGTTTGGCGTCATGGGCCCTCTGGAGGAGCTCTTCCCCCCAGCCGGCGAGGGCGATGGCCGCGGTGAGGTAAGCAGGGGCTGCCCAGTTGGCCTGAACCTTTTCGTAGAGACTCCAGAGGAGAAAAAAGGTCAGGACGGGGGCCGAGAAGCTGAAGAGGAAGAGGTACTCATCCCGACCTTCTCGAAGGCCGAGGCGGCCTGATCGGATCATGGCCGCGGCGAGGGCCAGGAAGAGAAGGGGGGAGACAACCCCCGCTTGGGAGCCTAAGAACTCGAAGAAGGTCCTGGTCGAGAAATGCCCCTTCCCTCCGGCAAGCCCTGCCTGTCCCAGGACATGCCTTAAGGATACCCACCCGTGTCGGGCGTTCCAGACGATGACCGGGAGGGTGAAAAGGGAGCCAAGGAGAAGGGCCAGGGGAAGCTCCTTCCATCTCCGCCACCCACGGGCGAGAGGGGAGCGGAAGAGGTAGAGGGTGAGGCAGGGGAGGAGGAGGAGCATCGTGTACTTGCTCAAGAACCCGAGACCTAAAGCGGTCCCAAACAGGCCCCACCAGACCCCCGGCTTCAGAGGATGGGGGGGCGATTGCGGACCTCGGACGGCTTGATGAAGGGCGAAGAGGGCCAGGGCCCAGAAGAACACGAAAGGGGCATCAATCGTCATCAGGATGGACCCGGCCGCGTACAGGGGGAGGAGGCTTAGGGCGAGGACGGCCAGGAAAGCCGCCCGGTCCCTCGAAAAGAGCCTTTCCGTCAGGAGGGAGGTGAGGAAGGCTGTGCCCAGGGCCAGGAGGACGGCCGGGAGCCTCACGAAGAACTCCGTGCTTCCCCCTAAAGAGGTGGAGAGGGCGATCAGGTAAGCGACGAGAGGGCCTTTGCTGTAATAGCTCCAATCCAGGCGGCGGGACCAGTCCCAGTAGTGGGCCTCATCGGGGGCGAGGTCTAAGATCCCTGCACCGATGTACCAGAGGTGGAAGAGGGTCAGACCTCCCAGAAGAACGAGGGTAAAAAGGCGATAGGGTTTCAAGCTGAAGATGGCCTCCTTCCCGGGGGAGTCCTTCGCCGCTCGGAGAGCTGACGGTCTTTCTCTTTCACCTGGGCCGCCAGCTCCTCTTTGTATTTTAAGAGCTTCCCTTTCAGCTGGGGGTCGGAGAGGGCCAGGATCTCCGCGGCCAGGATGGCAGCGTTTCGGGCCCCGGCTCGCCCGATGGCCATGGTGGCGACCGGCACCCCCCCTGGCATCTGAACGATGGAGAGGAGGGCGTCGATCCCTTGGAGGGGGCCTGTGTCCAAGGGGATGCCGATGACGGGAAGGGAAGTCTGGGCGGCGATGACCCCTGGGAGGTGGGCGGCCCCGCCTGCCCCGGCGATGAACACCTTGAGGCCCGCCCTCTCCGCTTGTTCCACGTAATCGGTCAGGAGGGAAGGGGAGCGGTGGGCGGAGCAGATCCGGAGCTCATAGGGGATTCCAAAGGTCTCAAGGGCCTTGGCCGCCTCCTCCATGACAGGAAGATCCGAGTCGCTCCCCATGACAATGGCCACCAAGGGCTTGAACGCTTTCGCTTTCATCCGATCCTCGTTAAGGCCTTCCGGCCGATGTCGGTCCGGTAATGCACCCCTTCCCAGCGGATGAGCTTGACGGCCTCATAGGCCCGTTCGGTGGCCTCTTTGATGGTCTCCCCCAGGGCGGTTACCCCCAGGACACGGCCCCCGGCCGTCACCAGCTTTCCATCCTTTAGCTCGGTCCCGGCGTGGAAGATGGACACCCCTTTCAGCTTGGAGGCGGCTTCCACCCCTTGGATGCTTTTCCCCTTCTCGAAGCGGCCGGGGTAGCCGCCGGAGGCCATCACGACACAGACGGCGGCCTCCTCCCGCCATTCAAGCGTGACCTCGTGCAGCCGCTCATCAATGACCGCCTCCAGGATCGGGAGCAGATCGGACCTCATCCTGACCAGGATGCACTGGGCCTCCGGGTCGCCAAAGCGGGCGTTGAATTCCAGGGCCTTTGGCTCCCCCTCCTTGACCATCAGGCCCGCGTAGAGGACCCCCTTGTATCGTCTCCCCTCGGCGTCCATTCCTTTCACCGCAGGGAGGATGATCTGCTCCATAGCCTTCCTCTGGACCTCCTCCGTCACCACAGGGGCTGGGGAGTATGCCCCCATCCCTCCGGTGTTGGGGCCCTGGTCATTGTCGTAGACCGGCTTGTGGTCCTGGGAAGAGGGCATGGGGAGGACGGTCTCCCCATCGGTGAAGGCCAGGAACGAGGCCTCCTCCCCCGTGAGATACTCCTCGACCACCACCCGCTCCCCGGCATCCCCAAAGATCTTTTCCTCCATGATCATCTTCACAGCGTCCAGGGCCTCCGGGAGGGTCCGGCAGACGAGGGAGCCTTTGCCGCCGGCTAAGCCATCGGCCTTGACCACGATGGGGGTCCCCACCTCCTGGATGTACCGCTTGGCATCCTCCGCCCGGTAGAAGGTTTGGAAGAAACCTGTCGGGATGTTTTGTTTCTTCATGAGCCGCTTGGCGAAGACCTTGCTCCCCTCGATGGTGGAAGCCGCTTGGGTGGGCCCGAAGATCCTTAATCCCCGTCGTTCGAACTCGTCCACGATCCCCAGGGTTAGAGGAAGTTCAGGGCCGACCACGGTCAGATCGATCTTCTGCCTCTCGGCAAGCTCCGCCAGCCTTCTCACCTCCGAGGCGTCAATGGGGACACACTCCGCCAGCCCGGCGATCCCGGCGTTGCCCGGGGCCGCGTAGAGTTTGGTGACCTTTGGGCTTTGAGCCAGCTTCCAGACCAGGGCATGTTCCCGACCCCCTGATCCGACGACCAAAACCTTCATGGGAAGCTCCTGTTCGAGCGACAAGACCGCTCAATGGCGGAAGTGTCGGATGCCGGTGAACACCATGGCCATCCCGTGTTCATTGGCCGCCTGGATGACCTCCTTATCCCGGATTGACCCCCCAGGCTGGATGATGGCGGAGACCCCGGCCTCCGCTGCCACATCAATGCCGTCCCGGAAGGGGAAGAAGCCGTCGGAGGCAAGGCGAGCCCCTTTTGTGGGAACGTTCGCCTTCAGGATAGCCAGCCTGACGGAATCGACCCGGCTCATCTGCCCGGCCCCGATTCCTATTGTAACACCTCGAGAGGCCAGAACGATGGCGTTAGATCTGACATGCTTCGCCACCCTCCAGGCGAAGCGGAGATCGTTCAACTCCTCGTCTGTCGGTGCCCGCTTCGTCACCACCGTTAACTGTCCCCGGATCAGATCCAGGTCATCGGTGTGCTGGGCGAGGAAACCTCCCAGGGCTGTTCGAATCTCCCATTTTTGGCTTCGGCCTCCAGGCTTCGAGCCTTGGGCTTCCAACAGGCGGAGGTTCTTCTTCCTCCGGAGGAGGGCCAGGGCCTCTTCAACATAGGCCGGGGCGATGACGGCCTCCACAAAGCTCTCGGCGATCTCCCGGGCCGTCTCCTCATCCAGGGGGCCGTTTAAGCCGATAACCCCGCCATACGCCGAAACCGGATCAGCGGCCCTGGCCTGCCTCAAAGCTTCGGCCAGGCTGGAGGCGGTGGCCGCCCCACAGGGGGTGTTGTGTTTGATGATGACGGCGACAGGCTCCTCGAACTCTTGACAGAACCTCCAGGCCGCCTCCAGGTCCAGAAGGTTGTTATACGAAAGCTCCCGACCATGAACCTGCTTGAACCCCCAGGGGGCCGGTGACCGGTGGCCGGTGGCCAGGGTATAGAAGGCTGCGGGTTGGTGGGGGTTCTCGCCGTATCGGAGCTTGTAGGCCTTCTCAAGATGGAGGATGAGGCTCTGGGGAAGCTCCCCTGGCCCCTCCTTGGGGCTTGGACCGGAGACCTGTTCCAGGAAACTGGCGATGACGCTATCATAGCGGGATGTGTGGGCAAAGGCCTTTTTGGCGAAGGTCAGCCGGGTCTCCATGGAAAGGGTCCCTTTTCGCCTCAGCTCCTCCAAGGCCATTCCGTAATCATCGGGATCAACGATGACAGCGACATCCATCAGGTTCTTGGCTGCTGAACGGATCAGGGCAACGCCGCCGATGTCAATCTCCTCGATGGCCTCTCCCAGGGTGCAGCCCTCTTTAGCAATGGTGTCCTCGAAGGGGTAGAGGTTCACGACCACAAGGTCAATCGGGGCGAGATGATGGGCCTCAAGCTCCCTCTGGTGGGAGGGATCGTCCCGCCTCGCCAGGATGCCGCCGTGGATCGCCGGGTGGAGGGTTTTGAGCCGGCCCCCCAGCAGCTCGGGGAAGCCGGTCAGCTCCGAGACATGGGTGACCGGAAGCGAGGCTTCCTTGAGCAGCTTGGCCGTTCCCCCGGTGGCGATGAGGCTGACCTTCAGCTCCACCAACCCCTTGGCGAACTCCACAATCCCCCTTTTGTCAGCGACGCTTAAGAGGGCCCGCTCGACTTTCATCGTGAATGCCCTACCTTTTGGAGTTCCTCCAGGCTTACAAAAAGGCCAAAATTTCGCCCAACTATGGATTCATGAATCCCCCCTGCTCCTTCTCGCTCCCCTTGCAGAAGACCCGGCGGCCTCGGATCTCAAGCCGTCCTTCGGCGAAGAGCTGGATGGCCCTGGGATAGATTTGGTGCTCGTACTGGAGGATCCGTTCGGAGAGGGTCTCCTCGGTGTCGTCGTCGAGGACGGGGACCACAGCCTGGATGATGATCGGGCCTGTGTCGGTCCCCTCGTCCACGAAATGGACGGTACAACCGGAGAACTTCACCCCATGCTCCAAGGCCTTCCGCTGGGCGTGAAGGCCGGGGAAGGAGGGGAGGAGGGCTGGGTGGATGTTCATGATCCGGTTCCTGTACTCGTTGACGAAGACCGGTGTCAAGAGACGCATGAAGCCGGCGAGGCAGACTAGGTCCACATCGTGCTTCTTCAGGATCTGGATGATGGCCTTGTCGAACTCCTCCCGGGAGGGGTAGAGCTTGGGATCGACGAAGGCCGTGTCGATGCCATGACGCCTGGCCCGCTCCAGGGCGTAGGCTGTCGCGTTGTCGCTGATCACCACCCTTACGACGGCGTCGATCCTCCCGGCCTCACTCGCATCAACGATGGCCTGGAGGTTCGATCCGCGGCCCGAGACCAGGACACCGAGCTTCAGCTTCTCCTTCATCCTCTTCCTCGTTCCCCTCGCCGGTTTACGACGTCCCCCCGTCCACCCCCCAGAGGTTGACACCCCTGTCGGTGGGGGGGAAGGTGGGGAGGGACGCCTGGAGTCCCGGCAGTGGAAGGAAGGATGGACTCTATATGTTCGTTTGAGTTCATGATTCAGGGGGTGGGCCCATGAGCATGGGGAGGTAGAACAGGGTGATCCTACGATAGCAAAAGCCCGGCCGCAACACAAGGGAAATTTAGGATTTCTCCCGGATGACCTCGGCGGTAAAGAGGTAAACCTCCGCGCCCCGCTGCCAGGCATCCTCGGGAAGCCCGGCCTTCAGACAGACCTGGCGGAGGAACACCTCCCGGTCCCATCCCATTTCTGTCGCGACTTGGGGAAGGAGGAGGCCGTGCCGGCTGCCATGGGAGATGAAGAGACCATGGACCCCGATCTGAACCTCACCGGGATCCCTCATCCGTTCTAGGGGAGAAAGGATCGAGATCTCGATCGTGGTGGAGGGAAGCTCTTCAAGGCTCAAGGGGGGGAAGCGGGGATCTTGGGTCGCCGCCGCCACTGCACACGAGGAGACGGCCAGGTAGAGGGGACGATCGGCCTCGAGGGAGCCGATGCAGCCCCGAAGCGTTCCAGCCTGCTTTAGGCTGACAAAGAGGGCCCCCGGTTGGAGGAGCTCCTGATCCTCTTCCTGGAGGCAGGGAAGGTTTCCCGTCGAAAGATACGCCTCAATGGAGGCCCTGGCGATCTCCAAAAGCCTCCGCCTTGCCCCTTCGCTCAGTAGGCCTTTCACGCTTGAAGATGGCCCCCCACGGTGATTTCTGGAATCCTCAAGGTGGGCTGGGCGTCAGCAACCGGGACCCCCTGGCCATCTTTCCCACAGGTCCCGATGCCGAAACCCAGATCGGAACCTACCAGGTCAATCTCGTTCAGGACCTTCGGCCCGTTCCCGATAAGGGTTGCCCCCCTCACCGGTTCCCCGATCTCCCCTTCCTCAATGAGGTAGCCCTCCGTCACCTCGAAGACGAAGTCCCCGTTCACCGTGTTGACTTGCCCGCCCCCCATCTTCCGGACAAACAGACCCCGATCGGTCGCTCGGAGAATCCTCTCGGGGTCGGTCTCCCCCGGGGCGATGAAGGTATTGGTCATCCGAGGGATCGGCCTGTGCTGGTAAGATTCCCGCCTCCCGTTCCCTGTCGAGGAAACGGAAGCCTTCATGGCCGTTAGGCGGTCATACAGATAGCTCTTTAGGACCCCCTTCTCGATGAGGACGGTCCGTTGGGCCGGAACCCCTTCATCATCTAAGGGGAAGGAGCCCCGTTTCCCCGGGAGGGTGGCATCATCGATGACGGTGATAAGGGGTGAGGCGATAGTTTGGCCGAGCTTCCCAGAATAGACCGAGAGGCCCTCCAGGGCCAGGTCTGCCTCCAGACCATGCCCAACGGCCTCGTGGATCATGGTCCCACCGGCCTCGGAAGAGAGGACGACAGGCATTACCCCGGCCGGGGCTTTCCTGGCCGCCAAGATCAGGAGGGCCCTTTCGGCGGCCCGCCGCGCGATTTGCTCCGGAGGGTCTTCCTCGAAGAGTTCAAATCCCAGGGTTCCCCCAACCGGCTCGAAGCCTGTCTGGATGACCTCTCCATCGGCGGCGATGGCCTGGACGGCAAAGAGAATCCCCTGTTTGTCGAAGGTGGCGAGGAGCCCTTCAGAGTTGGCGATGGTGATCCGTCGGAGGGAGTCTCGATAGGTTACCTTGACCTGTCGGATACGGCCGTCGATCCTCCTCGCGACCTCATCCGCGGCGATGACCATCTGGAGCTTCCGCTCCATAGGGATCTCGGAGGGGGGAAGGCGGACGGGAAGGGAAGGAGGGTCCTTCCTCCTCAGGTCAATGATCAGGTCACCTCTCCCCTTCCCATCGGTCACGGCCTTGCTCAGACCTTCGGCGATGGCGAGGAGAGAGGCCTTCGAAAGTTCATTGGTATATCCGTAAATGGTCCTTGTACGATCAAGGATCCGGAGGCCGAGACCCTGATCGGTTCCGGTAATGATCCGTTCAACCTTGCCATCCTCAAACGCGATGGTGGTCCCTCGGCTTTGTTCCAGGTAAATGTCGGCGAAGTCCCCCCCTTTTTTCAGGGCCTGCTTGAGCATCTCCATCAGCAGTTGTTCGGGGATCATCGGACCGTTCCTTTCTTCCCGATCAAGCTTCTTTCGTCCCGGTTCCAGTACACCCGGACAAGCTTTTCTCGCTCGGAGAAACGGATCGAAAGGTCGCCGCCGAAGGCCTTCGCCACCACCTTTCCGAGCTTCGTGGCCAGGCGGTCGCTGGCCGTCTCGACGAGAATCCCTTCCTCCCCCTTGTCTTCGAGACGGATGATCCGGTCGAGGGGGTTCTTGACAAGGGCCGCCGCCTCCTCATTTTTAATCCGGTTCAGGATTTCATCCTTGTGGGAAAAAAGGAAGGCCCCTTTGAGATAAAGCATACCGGCAGGATAGCCATCCTCTGCCCTCCGGCAGGCAGGGCAGAGGACCTTGTGGGGCTTTTTGAACCGAAGGGCCTCTTTCCGGACCTCCGGATCCAGAGACCATTTTCCTTTCCTCCAAACGGCCTGGCACCGTTCACAGAGCGAAGGTTCGGGAAGGCTGAGATCGTCCCGGTAGGGGTCGCTTTGCGCTAAACCCCGGTCGAGCCGAAAATACGGGCTTCGTCTCGTCATGGCCACACCTCCCCTCGTTAGCGTTAGCGTTCAGCGATCGGCCGTCGGCTTTCAGCAGAACCTAAAGGATCCCAGAAAAAGCCCCACTTCCCAAGGCAAGGGTTTGTCTAGAGGCTTGCGTTTTTCTCCGTCTTTTGCTGGCCGCCCTTTGATCATAGCCCCCGTCAGGGGTCTTGTCAACCAACGGCAAAAAATGCTTGACAGCAGGAGGGGAGGTCTGGTAAAAGTCAAGTAAGTTGATAGACAAACTTTATTTGAGGTTACCATGTGGATCTCGACAAAAGGTGATTATGCGACCAGGGCCTTGCAGGAGCTCGCCCTCCGTTACAACCAGGGACCGATCCAGATTGAGGAGATTGCCCAGGCCCAGGCTCTCCCCATCCGCTATCTGGAGCAGATCCTCTTAGCCCTCAAAAAGGCAGGTTACTTGGAGAGCAAGCGGGGGGCTGGCGGAGGATACTCCCTGGCCAAGCATCCCCGGGAGATCACCATTGGGGAGATCGTTCGGTTGATGGATGGGCCGATAGCTCCCATCTTTTGCGTCAGCGAGTGGGAGCGGCGGGAATTTTGCTCCCAGGAGCCCCATTGTTCTCTGCGGGACATCTGGTTCGAGGTCCGGGAGGCCATCTCTAAGATCGTGGACAACCTGACCTTTGAGGACCTCTGCGAGCGGGTTCGGGCCAAGCGGGAACGGCTTCAGCAGGAAGGGCGGGCCCTAACCTATCATATCTAATCTAATGGGGCCTTCGATGGGCCGGGTGGCCAGGAATGCGCTGGATCTGATCGGGGATACTCCCCTGGTGGAGCTTGGCAGGCTTCCAAAAGCCGGGTGGGCGAAGGTCTTGGGGAAGCTTGAGTCCGTGAACCCTGGGGGGAGCATCAAGGATCGGATCGCCCTGGCGATGATCGAAGAGGCCGAGCGCCAGGGGAAACTCAAGCCAGGGGCGACCATCGTGGAGCCTACCTCGGGGAACACCGGGATCGGCCTGGCCATGGTGGCGGCGGTAAAGGGGTATCGCTTGATTGTGACGATGCCCGACGATATGAGCCTTTCCCGACGGGATCTCTTAAAACGCTACGGGGCTGAGGTGATCCTCACCCCGGCGATCGAGGGGATGACGGGGGCCGTCTTCGCCGCCGAGGAGCTCTGCCGGAAGAACCCGGACTACTTCATGCCCCAGCAGTTCCAGAACCCGGCCAACCCCGAGATCCACCGTCGAACGACAGCCCAGGAGATCCTGAAGGCGACGGATGGCAGGCTCGATGCCTTCGTGGCAGGGGTGGGGACCGGGGGAACCATCACCGGCGTCGGGGAGGTGTTAAAGAAGGAGATCCCCGGGGTCCTCATTGTCGCGGTGGAACCTTCCCGCTCCCCGGTCCTCCAGGGGGGGAAACCGAGGCCCCATGGGATCCAGGGGATCGGGGCCAGTTTCGTTCCGGGGGTTCTGAACCGGGAGGTGATTGATGAGATCATCGGCGTGAGGGACGAGGATGCGTATCAGATGTCGGTCCGGCTGGCCCGGGAGGAAGGGCTTCTCGTGGGGATCTCGGCCGGCGCCAACGTCTTCGCCGCCCTCCGGATCGCTGAGCGCCTGGGGGTGGGGAAGGTGGTGGTTACAATCCTGCCTGATACCGGTGAGCGGTACTCTGGACTCATCGCCTAAGGATGTCATCTGTGGGATGCTAGAAGAGGGAGGAGGAAAAAAGACTAATGGCGATCACCGTGTACATCCCAACCCCTTATCGAAGCCTGACCGGGAACCTCTCGAAGGTGGAGGCGAAGGGTGACAACCTCATTGGTCTCATTGAGGATCTGGAAGCCCGCTTCCCAGGCCTCAAGGCGAGGATTGTTGATGAACGGGGGGAGATCCACCGTCACCTGAACATTTATGTCAACGAGGTCTCGGTGGAGGAGCTGAACGGCAAGTGGACCACCTTGAAGGATGGGGATGAGATCGCCCTCATCCCGGCCATCGCGGGGGGGGCTCTGGCCTTCACCGAGGAGCAGATCAAACGCTACAGCCGACACATCATCCTTCCCGAGGTGGGGGGGAGGGGACAGCGGAAACTCCTCGGCAGCTCGGCCCTCGTGATCGGGGCAGGAGGCCTAGGGTCCCCTGCGGCCCTCTATCTGGCGGCGGCCGGGGTGGGGCGGATCGGGATCGTGG
This sequence comes from uncultured bacterium, assembly GCA_964535215.1. Lineage (GTDB taxonomy): Bacteria > Methylomirabilota > Methylomirabilia > Methylomirabilales > JACQHM01 > JACQHM01. Next base: position 76,791 of record CAZHST010000002.1, on the reverse strand, counting down.
ATTTCGATACCGTGGACCTCTCCAACCTCCAGCGCCAGATCCTCCACGACAATGATGATATCGGCCGCCCCAAGGTCCTCTCGGCCAGGGAACGGTTGACCGATATCAACCCCGACGTGGAGGTCATCCCCATCGAGGCCCAGCTGTCTTCAGAAAATGCCATGGAGATCATCTCCGGGTACGATGTGGTGGTGAACGGCTGTGACAACTTCCCCACCCGGTACCTGACCAACGATGCCTGCATCTTCCTGAACAAGCCGATGGTGGATGGAAGCATCCTCCGCTTTGAGGCCATGGTGACGACCTTCATCCCGGGGAAGGGATGCTACCGTTGCCTCTACCCGTCCCCTCCTCCTCCCGGGGTCGTTCCGAGCTGCGCCGAGGCTGGGGTCTTTGGCGCCCTTTGTGGGGTCATCGGAAGCCTCCAGGCCGTCGAGGCCATCAAGATCCTCCTCGGGATCGGGGAATCGTTGGCTGGTCGGTTGATCTTCTTCGACGCCCTGACCATGGAGTTTCGGCAGGTGAAGATCCGGCGGGATCCCGAGTGTCCGGTTTGCGGAGACAACCCGACCATTAAGGAACTGATTGACTACCACGAGTTCTGCGGCGTCCCGGCGACGGCCCGCCTCTCCTAAAAAAACAGGGGTCGAAAACGATGGACCTGCTCTTGACAGCCGTGCTGGGGTTGGGGATCGGGTTGCCTTTTGGGTATGCGCTGCAGCGGGGCCGTTTTTGCTTGAACTCGGCCTTTCGGGACATCCTCCTCGCCAAGGACCTGACCCTCCTTCGGGCGTGGTTGCTTGCCCTCTTGGTCCAGATGGTGGGGGTCCACCTCTTTGCCGGGCTGGGCTGGATCGAGCTGGTCAGGGCCCCCTTCTGGTGGCAGGCTGCCCTGGTCGGCGGTTTCATCTTTGGCTGGGGGATGGCCCTCTCGGGCGGTTGAACGACGGGGATCTCCTACCGGTCCGGTGAGGGGATGGTGGCCTCGTGGATCAGCTTCGTGGGCTTTGCCCTCGGGATTACCATGGCAAACAATGGCATCTTGCAGCCGGTGCAGGACCGCCTTCGGGCCAGGATTGTCGGATCCTCTGTCGAACCAGAGACCCTTCCCAGCCTCCTGGGGGTGAATCCCTGGCTGGTCGTCGTTGGCCTCGCCTTCTTAGGGGCCCTGTTCCTCTGGCGGGGTCTGGGGAAGACTGCCTATCAGGGGGGCTGGGGCTGGATGAAGGCCGGCCTGGCTGTCGGGATCATCGGCCTCCTGGCCTGGCTGGCTTCGGCCCGAACTGGCCGGATGTACGGCCTCTCGGTTACGGAACCGGCCTACCGGTACATGCGGTTCTTCGTTTTCGGGGAACCTTCCGCGCTCAACTGGGCGACCTTCATGTGGGTTGGGATCCCTGTCGGGTCCTACATCTCGGCCAGGTGGCACGGGGAGTTCAAGTGGCGGGCTCCAGGCCCGACCAGGATCCTTCAGGCCCTTTTCGGAGGGATGGTGATGGGGATTGGTGCCGCCATCGCCGGAGGTTGCACCGTGGGGCATAGCTTGACCGGGGCCTCGGTCCTGGCCATGTCCAGCCTGACCGCGACCCTTGGCATCGTCTTCGGGGTCTGGTCGGCAGCCTTCGTCTTGTTCCGAACGTAACATCAGATGGATGCCGGATCGGTGGGGATCCCCCCAGCATCCGGTTAGAGGAGACGAGGATGAAACACGCTTGGCGGGTTCTTGGGCTCGTTCCGATCCTTTGCTTGACCATCGCGGGAGCCCTCTGGGCTGGCGGCTACGCGAACTCCCAGCTCCTCATCGAAGCCCAAGAGCTGGCAGCCCGCCTGAACGACCCCGATCTCCGGATCGTGGATCTCCGGACCGAGGAGGCTTACCACCAAGGGCACATCCCCGGGGCCGTCCACCTGGATCCCAGGTCCCTCGATGATCTTGAGATGAACAAACAGGGGTTCCCCCTCTCCAAGGAGAAGGCCGAGACCATCTTTGGCGCGTTGGGGATTGATGGGAGGACCCGGGTTGTCGCCTACGACGATACGGGTGGTCTCTTCGCCGCCAGGCTTTTCTATGTGTTGGAGTTCTTTGGCCACCAGCAGGTCCAGCTCTTAAACGGCGGGATCGGCCAGTGGATCCGGGAGGGGCATCCACAAACGTCCGAGGTCCCTAAGGTGCGGCCGAAATCTTTCGTCGCCAGGGAGAACCCTGGCGTCATCGCCACCGCCGAATGGGTCAAGGCCCACCTGGGGAACCCCAAGGTTTGCTTGGTGGATGCCCGATCACCCCAGGAGTACAGGGGCGAGGATCTCCGGTCCAACAGGCGGGGCGGCCACATCCCCGGGGCCGTGAACATTGACTGGAGGGAAACCCTTGATCCCGAGACCCTGGTCTTTAAGCCGGCCGAGGAACTCAGGAGGCTCTTTGAGGCCTCGGGGGCCACAAAGGAGCGGGAGATCGTCACCTACTGCCAGAGCGGCTACCGGGCGGCCCATAACTACTTCGTGGCCCGCCTCCTGGGCTACGAAAAGGTCAGGAACTACGATGGGTCCTGGCAGGAGTGGGGGAACGACCCTGCCCTGCCGCTGGAGAGGTGAGGGAATGCCGGAGAAATTGGTGCAGGAGGTTCATGAGCTGGACGCCACGGGGGAGATCTGTCCGTATCCCCTCGTGATGACCCAGAGGGCCATCAAGCCCTTGAAGGTTGGGGAGCGCCTGCTGGTCAAGGTTGATTACCCTAAATCCTCCGAGGACATCCCCCGCTGGGCCGAGGAGGCCGGCCATAAGGTCCTAGCGGTGAAGAAGGTCGGAGAGGCCGAGTGGGAGATTTTGATCGAGAAGGGTGAATAACGTCGCCGCTGGCGGCGAGGGAGGGTGATCATGGAGAGGTTGGCTCTGAGGAGGGCAAGACGGTTAACGTTCCCCCTGGTGGTCGTCGTGGGACTGGCCGTTGTCGGCTGCGCGGTGATGGGCCCGGGACGGGAAGCCGGGGGGCAGATCTACGTGGCCAATCAGGAGTCTGACAGCATCTCGGTGATCGACCCCTCCACCCTTAAGGTGGTGACGACGATCCCCAGCCAGGGGAGCAGCACCCATGACCTCGCCCTCACCCCGGATGGGAGGCTCCTCTTTGCCACCAACCTGAAAACGGGAACGCTCACCGTGGTGGACACGGCCACCAACCGGGTTGTGGCGACCCTCCCAACGGGGAAGGCCACCCATGCCATCGCCATCTCCCCTGATGGGAAAGAGGTCTGGGTGAACGCGGGCGGGGAGGACCACATCCCGATCGTGGACGTGGGGACGCTGAAGGTCAAGGGCAAGGTGGACCTGGGGGTGGAGATCGGGAACGGGCACATCTGGTTTAGCCCCGACGGGAAGCAGGCTTATGTCACGAGCCCGAAGTTCGACCGGGTCTACATCATCGACACGGCGGCCAGGAAGGTTACGGCGAACATCCCGGTGGGGAAAAACCCGACCTTTCTCCAGGTGACCTCTGACGGGAAGCATGTGTGGGGAACCAACACCGGTGGGAGCGAGGTTTATGTCATTGACGTCGCCGCCATGGCCGTTGCTGCCACCGTCGAGGTGGGGCCGAACCCTAACCACCTCACCATCGTGGGCCGAAGCGTTTACGTGACGGTGGGAGGGGCCGATGAGGTGGCGGTTATCGAGAACGTCGGGGGGAAGCTTCAGGTGACCCGGCGGATCCCCGTTGGGAGGAAGCCCCATGGGATCTGGCCGAGTCCAGACGGGAAGCGCCTCTATGTGGTCCACGAGGACTCGAACGATCTAAAGGTTATTGACCTCTCCAACCGGGTGGTCATCGGCACGGTCCCGGTGGGCAAGAAGCCTATCGCCGTGGTGGTCAGCCGGCCGAGGGGATAGCTCATACGGAGGGGAGGACATGGCGAAGCGCTATGCGCGCCCTGAGGTGCTGGTGGAGACGACCTGGGTTGCGGAGCACCTGAGCGATCCCAGGGTGAGGGTTGTGGAGGTCTCGGTGGATCCGACGGCCTTCGACCAGGGGCATATCCCCGGGGCGGTGGCCTTTCACTGGTTCAAGGACCTTGAGGATCCCCTCAGGCGGGACATCATCGGCAAGGAGCGGCTGGAGGGGCTCCTCGGTCAGGCCGGTATCGCCAACGACACCACCGTCATCCTCTACGGCGACAACCACAACTGGTTCGCCGCCTACGCCTACTGGCTCCTGAAGTACTACGGGCATGAGGATGCCCGGATCATGAACGGGGGCCGGAAGAAGTGGATGGAGGAGGGGCGCCCCATGACGAAGGAGGCGGCCCAGGTGAAACCCACCACGTACAAGGCGAAGGAACCTGACCTGAGCATCCGGGCGTTTCGGGATGTTGTCCTGGAGTCCCTGGGAAGGGGGGATCGGGCCCTGGTTGATGTCCGGTCGCCCCAGGAGTTCACCGGGGAGGTGATCGCGCCGCCGGGGATGACGGAGACGGCCCAGCGGGGCGGCCACATCCCCGGGGCGGTGAACATCCCTTGGTCCCAGGCCGTTCGGGAGGATGGCACCTTCAAATCAGCGGAGGAACTGGAGGCCCTCTATCAGGGGAAGGGTATTACCCCTGACAAGGAGGTCATCGCCTACTGTCGGATCGGGGAACGTTCATCCCATACCTGGTTTGTCCTGAAGGAGCTCCTGGGCTACCCAAGGGTTCGGAACTACGACGGCTCTTGGACCGAGTGGGGGAGCATGGTGAACATGCCCATCGAGAGGCCTTAAGCGGGGAAGGATGGAGGTGGGATACCTGACAGCGGGGGAACGGCTGATCAGGGTCCATCGCTTCCGGTATGTGCGCCCGGCGGGATGTGCCCTGGAGGCCGGCGATATCCTCGTGGAGGAGACGCTGGGGGAGGTGCGGGAGGGATTCCCCCGTTGTACGGCCCGTCCCGACCACCCGGACCTGGTGACCCGTCCGGAGTTTGTCGTTCCAGGCGAGAGCGTTGAAACCGTGCTTAAAGCTTTGATCGAGAAGATCAGGCCTCGCCGATTCCACGAGCTGTTTCTGCCCAAAGGGTGATGTCGGACCCTCTCCGGCATCAAACAGCCAACATTTCACATCTATCCGACCATGGTGGCCAAAGATATCCTCGACGCGATCGGCAACACTCCCTTGGTGGAGATCCCCCGGATGAGCCCGAAGCCCTCGGTCCGGATCTTCGCCAAGCTGGAGGGGAACAACCCGACCGGGAGCCTGAAAGACCGGATCGCCAAGGCCATGATCGAGGAGGGGGAGAGGAAGGGGGAGTTGACCCCTGACAAGACCATCCTCGAGCCGACCTCGGGCAACACCGGCATCGCCCTGGCCATGATGGGGAGGCGGAAAGGGTATAAGGTGAAGGTTGTGGTGCCGGAAAATGTGACGGTCGAACGGCGTCAGCTCCTGGAGCTTTTTGGGGCAGAGATCATCTATTCGGATGGGAGCAAGGGGACCAACGGGGCCATCGAGCTGGCAAAGAAGCTCGCCTCGGAAGAGCCGGAGAGATACTACATGCCCTACCAGTACGGAAACCCGGCCAACCCGAGGGCCCACTATGAGACAACGGGGGCCGAGATCATCCGAGACCTCCCGGAAGTGGATGTCTTCATCGCCGGCCTTGGAACGGGTGGGACGCTCATGGGGGTGGGGAGACGCTTGAAGGAGCACAACCCCAAGGTCAGGGTCATCGCCGTCGAACCTCATCCCGGCGAGCTGGTCCAGGGGTTACGGAGCCTCGAGGAGGGGTTCATCCCGCCGATCCTGGACATGAGCCTCCTGGATGGGAAGATCATCGTGGATTCCCGCTGCGCCTTCGCTGCCACCAAGGACCTGACGAGGAAGGAGGGGATCTTTGCCGGCATCTCCTCGGGGGCGGTGATCCACTGCGCCATTCGGGTGGCCCACCGGATGGAGCGGGGCAACATCGTCTGCCTGTTGGCCGATGGGGGCTGGAAGTACTTAAGCCTCGGGATCTGGTTCAAGGAGTTCCCCGACCTCGGGGAGAACATCTACAGCCATATCTGGTGGTAATAAGAACGGGGTCTAGGGTTTGGGGTTTAGGGTTTGGGGTCTGGGCGATGTTCATCCTGGAAAAACGGTACGTGGAGGAGATGATCGCCCATGCCAAGGCCGAGGCCCCCTATGAGGCCTGCGGGCTGTTGGCGGGGAAGGACGGGGAGATCGTGAAGCTGTATCCCTGCCGAAGCGCCGAGAGGAGCCCGTTCCGGTATATGATCGAGCCAAAGGATCAGCTTAAAGCCTTAAAGGAGATTGACGAGAACGGCTGGGAACTTTTGGGCATTTACCACTCCCATACGAGGAGCCCGGCCTATCCGTCTAAAACCGATGTCGAGTTGGCCTTCTATCCCGAGGCGATCTACCTGATCATCTCCTTGATGGACCCGGGGCAACCGGTGATCCGCGGCTTTAGGATTGTGGAGGGCCGGGTCGAGGAAGAGGAGCTGAAGATAGAAGGGTAGGTTTTTTGACCTTTTTTGTCGAGTAAATCAATCGAGAAAGTTGAGGTTAAAAGGGCATGGTGGCCAGTGTGGGGCAGGGGCCAATCGCCCAGGGGATCCAGCAGGGGAAGTGCCCGAACTGCAAGACCAGGATCCAGAAGCAGGACGGCGAGTTCCTCTTCGTGAAGAACGCCATCATCATGGTGAATCTTCGGACGTCCTGCTCGTATGCCAAGTGTCCCCGGTGTAAGATCTGGATCGGGATTCCCTTGAAGTACGCCACCTAGAGATCCCTCACGACCCAAGAGCGCAAACGGCCTACAGGGCAGAAGTCGAGCCAAAGGACGACAAGCCGAGGCCACACCTGGAGAGATCCGGCGGCCTCGGCTGTTCGTTTTTTAGAGGAGAAGGTGATGGGAGAGCCGCAGACCAAGGAGACCAAGGCTGAGCGGATCGAGCGCCTCAAGCGGGAGAAGAATCCGTGGGAGTGCCTCGACGAGATTCAGCGGTTTGCCCGCGAAGGCTATGATTCGATCCCCCCGGAGTGGTTGGGCACCTACTTCCGTTGGTGGGGCGTGTACACGCAGGGGGATGGGATCGGGGCAGTGGGCGGAAAGGGCGGCGAGGGGAAGGCAGTGCCCTACTTCATGGTGCGCATCCGCATCCCCAACGGCTTCCTCATGTCCCATCAACTGCGCACCATCGCCGACCTGACCGCCAGGTACGCCAGGGGGATTGGCGACATCACCGTCCGCCAAAACATCCAGCTCCACTGGGTGACGATCGAGGACCTGCCCGACCTGTTCTCCAGCCTCTGGCGGTGTGGGCTCACGACGATGGGTGCCTGTGGCGACGACACCCGCAACATCACCGGCTGCCCGGTCGCTGGGGTTGATGCTGACGAGATCGTGGACGCCTCGCCCCTGACCCACGCGGCGACCAGGATGCTGAACGGTAACCCCGACTTCTACAACCTGCCCCGGAAATACAAAATCTGCATCACCGGCTGCCGGGTCTGGTGCTCCTACCCGGAGATCAACGACATCGGCATGACCGCCATCATCCGGATGCGAAACGGGCACCCCGAAATCGGCTTCTCCGTCCGGGTCGGCGGCGGGTTGTCCACCGAGCCGCACCTTGGCGTGCGCTTAAACGCCTTCGTCCGCTGGAATCAGGTCCTCCCCGTCGTGAAGGGCATCACCCAGATCTTCCGCGACAGCAGTTGCCTTCGCCGGAACCGTGAAAAGGCGCGGCTCAAATACCTTTTCCTCGAGCAGGGGTGGACGGCGGAGCGCTTCCAGGAGGAGTTGGAGCGGCGGATCGGCTTTAAGCTCGATCCCGCTGTACCCGAGGAGCCGCCGGAGGATGTGTACCGGGACCATGTTGGCGTGCACCCGCAGAAGCAGGATGGGTATTACTACGTCGGCATCGCGGTGCTCAGGGGACGGATCACCGCCGAGCAGATGCGCCTCGCCGCCGACCTCGCCGACTACTACGGCACCGGCGAGCTCCGCACCACCAATATGCAGAACCTGCTCATCCTGAACGTGCCCCGTCAAAACGTGGACGCCCTCGTCAGAGAACTGGAAGCGGCCAGGCTGCCGGTTCAGGGATCCCCTTTCTGGCGGGGTACCATCGCCTGCACCGGGACGGAGTTCTGCAAGCTCGCCATCACCGAGACCAAGGCGTATGCCCGCTGGCTGGTGGAGGAACTTGAGGAGCGCCTGCCCGGTTTCGAGCAGCACCTCAAAATCCACATCACCGGCTGCCCGAATAGCTGTGGGCAGCACTGGATTGCTGACATCGGCATCGAGGGGAAGAAGATGAAGGTGGACGGGAGGATGGTGGACGCCTACTACTTCTGCGTCGGGGGGGCGGTGGGGAAGCACCAGGGCAAAGCCCGCCCCGTCGGCTACCGCTGCAAGGCTGAAGAGGTGCCCGACGCTATCGAGCGGCTGCTCCTCGCGTTCTTGGCGAGGCGCGGGGAAGGCGAGAACTTCCGCCAGTTTTGCGCCCGTCACAGCGATGAGGAACTCCGCACCTTCTTGGCCGGTGAGCCGGTTGAAGCGGTCGCTCGGGATCCCTCCCCAGGCAGGCCGCCGCACGGGGTGGAGGGGTGAAGGCCGGCAACGGTTGCCGGCGGAGGAGACCGGTGGATGGGGACGCATCATTTCAAGGAGGGGGAGGCGATGGATGAGAAGGGTAGAGGGAGAGAGCGTGGGAGGCCTGTTCCCGGTCCGGAGGTCCAAGGGGTTCCTGGCGAGGGGGGAAGCCTGGCCTTCCGGGCCTCCTTTGCAGATGCAGAGGAGATCGACACCTTTGATGAGTTCGTCCGACGGTTCCTCCAGGGGGAGCTTGATCCGGACGGGTTCAGGAGGTTCCGGCTCCAGAACGGGATCTACGGCCAGCGCCAGGGGGGGGAGCACATGGTCCGGGTGAAGATCCCCTGGGGAGGCCTGACCGCCGAACAGCTTGAGGTCCTGGCCTCCATCGCGGGGGAGACACCCCGGGGCGTGGGGCACATCACCACCCGCCAAAACATGCAGTTCCATTTTGTCAAGCTGGAGAAGGTTCCGGAGCTCATGAGGAGGCTTGCCGAGGTAGGGCTCACCACCCGGGAGGCCTGTGGGAACACCATCCGGAACGTCACCGCCTGTCACAAGGCCGGTGTCTGCCCAAAGGAGGCCTTCGACGTGACCCCTTACGCCGAGGCGACGGCCCGCTATTTCCTCCGGAACCCGATGAACCAGAACCTCCCCCGGAAGTTCAAGATCTCGTTCTCGGGGTGTGAAGAGGGCTGCGGCCTGCCCGTCATCCAGGACATAGGCGCCGTGGCAACCCTTCGGGGGGAGGAAGGTCGGACCCTCCGGGGGTTCACGCTTTACGTGGGCGGTGGGCTCGGCCCCCATCCCAAGCCGGCCCAGCTTCTGGAGGAGTTCACGCCGGAAGGGGAACTCCTGGTCACGCTGGCGGCCGTCGTTCGGATCTTCGATCGGCACGGGAACCGGGAGGACAGGAACAAGGCCAGGATGAAGTTCGTGGTGGAAAAGCTTGGCGTTGACGAGCTCCGGAGGCTCATCCTTCAGGAGCGCGCCCAGCTCAAGCTGACGATGGCCGGGAAGTTTCCGGCAATTCATGTCCGGGAGGAGAGACCCCCGGCCGGCCCCGGTCCCGCGGCAGGGGCCAACCCTTCGCTCGAAGCCTCCAACGATGGAGACCCAGCCTACCGGCGTTGGTTGAAGACCAACGTCGTCCACCAGAAACAGCAAGGCTTTGCCCTCGTCCACGTTCCCCTGAGGCTGGGGGACATCACAGCCCTCCAGCTGAAGACCTTGGCCTTCACCGTTCGAGAGTTCGGGGACGGCTCGGCCAGGACGACGAATCAGCAGAATCTTGCCATCCGCTGGGTGCGTATCGAGCGACTCCCCCAGCTCTACCGGGTCCTTTCGTCCGTGGCCCTGGCTGATCCTGGGGCCGAGCGCCTGGCCGACGTGACCTGCTGCCCGGGGGCCGATACCTGCCAGCTCGGCATCACCTCCTCCAGGGGGCTGGCCCTGGCCATCGGGGAGCTGTTCAACGGGAGCTTAAAAGAGCTGGCCGATGAGGCGGGGATCCGGATCAAGATCTCCGGCTGCCCCAATTCCTGTGGCCAGCACCATACCGCCAGCATTGGCTTCTTTGGTGGGGCCAGGAAGTTCGGGGACCGCCAGGTGCCAACCTACCAGATGCTCTTAGGCGGCAACCTGGGGAAGGTCGGTGACACGCCCTACGGAAGACCCTTCATGAAGATCCCGGCCAGGAATATCCCCTCGGCGGTGGAGCGGCTCCTCCTCCTCTACAGGGACGAGAGGGTTGAGGGGGAATCCTTCAACGCCTTCCTGGAGCGGCTTGGCTTCCCAAAGCTCCGAGAGCATTTGAAGGCGTTCGGGGAGCTTCCCAGCTTCGAAGCGGATCCCGAGAGCTACCGGGACTGGGGGGCTGAAGAAGGCTTTTCGATCCAGACGG
>CAZHST010000002.1:63099-66294 GCA_964535215.1 uncultured bacterium | reverse complement strand
GGGGACTATGGGCAAAGCCGTGAAAGGGGTGAAGGGGAGATGGCGTCGTTACACGGAAGAAGGATCGGGATCCTGGAGGCCAGGAAGGGGAGGGAGCTGGCCGTTCTGGTGGAGAAGCTGGGCGGGAAGCCCTTCGTGGCCCCGGCCTTGAAGGAGACCCTCGTAGAGGACAAGGGGGAGGTTCTCCGGTTCATCGAGAAGGTCTTGGACGGGACGGTGGACTGGATGGTCTTTCTGACGGGGGTAGGGGCCAGGGCCCTGGTCGAGGCCGCGGAGGAACACGGTTTGAAGGAGAGGTTTCTGGAAGCCTTGAACCGGATCCCTGTCGTGGCGAGGGGCCCGAAACCCGTCGCCGTCTTGAGGGGTTGCGGGGTGAGGGTTGAGGTCGTTCCTGAGGAGCCGACCACCGAGGGGGTGCTGAAGGCCTTGGAAGGGCGAGACCTGCGGGGAAAGGTGGTGGGGGTCCAGCACTACGGGGAACCCAATCCGGTCCTGACGGACGGGCTCAAAGGGATGGGGGCGAGGGTCTTGGAGGTCCAGCCGTATCGGTGGGCCCTTCCGGAGGAGGGTCCCGTCGTGGAGCTTATCAAGGCGCTCCTCGCCGGGGAGGTGGACGTTCTCCTGGTGACGAGTGCCCCTCAGGTGAAGCACCTCCTCCTGATGGCGGAGAAGCACCGCTTGGCCGGGCCGCTGTTAGAGGCCTTGAAGGGGAGGGTCCTGGTAGCCGCCGTTGGCCCTGTCAGCGGCAGGGCCTTGGAGGGGTTGGGCGTAAAGGTCCATGTCATGCCTGACCGGATGACCATGGGCGCGTTGGTTGTGACCCTAGCAGAGGTATTGGAGAATCTGGAAGGAGGGGAAGCCGGTCATGAGGGAAACGGTTAGGGATGTCGCTGAAACGGTGAAAGCCTTGGGGAAGAGGTTTGAGGGGAAACCGGCCGAGGAGGTCTTGCGATGGGCTCTCCAGGAGTTCTCTCCGGCGATCGCCCTGGCCTCCAGCTTCGGGGCTGAAGATGTCGTCCTGATCCATATGCTCTCCCGGATCGGCCCGAACGCCTGCCGGATCTTTACGTTGGATACCGGGAGGTTACCTCAGGAGACTTACGATCTCATGGAGGCGATCCGGAATCGCTACGGCGTCGCCATCGAGGTCTACTTCCCCGACGCCCCAGCCGTGGAGGCGATGGTCCGGGAGCATGGCCCCAATCTCTTTTACAAAAGCGTGGCCCTGAGGAAGCACTGCTGCTTTGTCCGGAAGGTGGAGCCGCTGAAGCGGGCCCTTCAAGGGCTTGCAGCATGGGTGACCGGTTTACGACGGGAGCAGGCCGTCACCAGGGCATCCATCGCCAAGGTCGAGGTTGACGAGGAGCATGGTCTCATCAAGGTGAACCCGTTGGCGGACTGGACCTGGGGGCAGGTGTGGGACTATATCAGGGCGCACCGTGTTCCCTACAACAGGCTCCACGACAGGGGCTACCCCAGCATCGGGTGTGCCCCCTGCACCAGGGCCGTTCAGCCGGGCGAGGATCTCCGGGCGGGCCGCTGGTGGTGGGAGGGGGATGCGGCCAAGAAGGAGTGCGGTCTCCACCTGGCAGGTGCCGGAAAGTCGGGGGTCTCCACGGCCGATGGCTGAGGTCTCCTCTCTCTTCACCGGGATCGTCGGGCTCCTTTCGGCCAGCGTTCTGGGGACCACAGCCGCCGGATGGGGGGCCATTACTGTCCCTCTCCTCATCCTGGCCGGGGTCGAGCCGGTGACGGCGATCAGCGCAAGCCTGACCGCGGGGGTGATCCTCCCTTTCCTGGGGGGAGTTGCCCACTGGCGGATTGACAACTCCCGGGCGGCGCTCTTCGAGCCCCTGGTGATCGGGGGTCTCCTGGGCGCCCTCACCGGCACCCTGGTGACCCCAAGGCTTCCAGGGGCTCTCCTAAAGCTCCTGATCGGCGTGACCACCTTGGCCGTCGGCCTGTTCACGTGGGTCAATGGGAGGGACCACGGAGGGGATGATGAGAAGAAGAGGACCTGGGGCTGGATCATCCCCCTCATCGGGATGCTGGGGGGCTTTTCCTCTGGGGCCTTCGGGACGGGCTGGGGACCTATCGGCGTCTCCCTGCTGATCTGGGTGGGAATCCCCCCCCACACGGTCGTCGGCTCCTCCCTCCTGGCCCGAACGGTCATCTCCCTTGCCGCCAGTGCCTCCTACATCGTGCAGATGGGCACCTTGCGCTGGGATCTCTTTTTCCCCCTTCTCCTTTCCGGATCAGCCGGGGTGTACGTGGGGGTCTTTGTGTCCAACAGGCTCTCCCCCCGGCTGATGCGGAAGGTCATCGGGATTGTGGTCACGCTTTTGGGGGGACTGATCATCGCCAAATCCCTCTGATTCTGTTGGAGGGAAGGAGGAGGTCTTCAATGCTTGATCCGATCAAGCCCCATGGGGGTCGGCTGGTGAACAGGGTCCTCGCCGGAGAGGAGCGGGAAGCCGCCGAGGCGAGGGCTCGGGAGCGAAAGAAGATCGTCCTGAATGCCAGGGCCCTTTCAGACCTGGAGCTTCTGGCCGTCGGGGCCTTCAGTCCCCTGGAGGGGTTCATGGGGAGGGAAGAGTACGAGCGGGTCCTTTACGAGATGCGTCTTGCATCGGGCCTCCCGTGGACCCTCCCCATCACGTTGGCCGTCTCCTCGGAGGAAGCAAAGGGTCTCCGCGAAGGCGAGGAGGTGGCCCTCCTCGCCCCCTCGGGGGAGGTGGTCGGCCTCCTCTTGCTTGAGGAGAAATTCGGCTACGACAAGAAAGAAGAGGCGTGGAACGTCTACCGGACCGACGAGGAGCAGCACCCCGGCGTCCAGTATCTTTACCGGCGGGGCGATACCCTTCTGGGAGGGAAGGTGAGCCTTCTCAGAAGGCCGCCGCTGCTCAAGGGCTTCGAGGCCTATAAACTCGATCCCCTTGAAACCAGGGCCGTTTTCGAGAAGCGGGGCTGGAGGACCGTGGTGGGGTTCCAGACCAGGAACCCCATCCACCGGTCCCACGAGTACATCCAGAAGTGTGCCCTGGAGCTGATGGACGGGCTCCTGATCCACCCGTTGGTGGGGAAGACGAAGCTTGACGACATCCCCTCCGAGGTCAGGCTCCGCTGCTACCAGGTCCTCGTTGAGCATTACTTCCCTAAGGAGAGGGTCCTCCTGGCCGTCTTTCCGGGGGCGAT
>CAZHST010000002.1:59336-62999 GCA_964535215.1 uncultured bacterium | reverse complement strand
CCTGGAGTGGGCCAGCGACCGGGGGATGGATCGCTACCGGATCTAACCCATCCAACCTCGTTGGCGGCAGGCATCCTGGGGCAGCTCATCCAGGGGATGGGGGTGGATCACGTGATCTGGGGGACCGACTCGATCTGGTACGGGTCCCCCCAGTGGCAGATTGAGGCATTCCGGCGGTTGGAGATCCCGGAGGACATGCAGGAGAAATACGGCTTTACCCCCTTGGGGCCGGCCACCGGGTATGTCAAGCGGGCGATCTTTGGCTTGAACGGGGCGAGGGTGTACGGGGTGGACCTCACCGCCAAGCTCCCCCCGGTCCCGCGGGATTTCCAGGACAAACTCGCCGAGATCAAGGCCGAGTATCGGGGGGAAGGGTCGAAACCCAGCAACACGTATTACGGCTGGATCCGGAAACAGGTGGCGTAGGAGGGAAGACAACAAAAGGTCATGGCAGGACCTTTGGAGAAGGGCCGAGGGGTACGCCCCTCGGCCCTTTCTGTTTCATGGCTGGGGCCCTTCCGGATTTTTCTTGACCCCCTCCGGGCTCCTATGCTACATGTCTTACACATTCATCAGGTCTTGAGAGGGAAGGGATCATGGAAGAGCAGGGACGGCAGATGGCACCTTATGAAGAGGAGGTGAACCTCCTCGATTACTGGCGGGTGATCTGGAAGCACAGGGGGCTGATCATCGGCTTGTGCTTCACCTCTGTCCTGGCCGCCCTCATCTTCAGCCTCCTTTCGCCAAAGATCTACGAGTCCACGGTGACGATCCTGGCCCCGAAGGAAGGGGGAGGAGGGATGCTCTCGACGTTAGCGGCCTCGGGCCTCATTCAGCAGCTTCCCGGGATCTCGATCCCCTCGCTGACCCCAACCAGGGATACCTTTATCAGCATCTTAAAGAGCCGGACGATGGCCCAGGATATCGTGGAGCAGTTCAACCTCAAGGAGCGGTACCAGGCGGAGTACTTGAGCGATGCCATCAAGGCTCTCCAGGGGGCCACCGACATCAAGGTCTCCAAGGAAGGGGTCATTTCGGTGACGGTGGAGGATACAGACCCGAAGCTGGCCGCCGACATCGCCAACTTCTATGCGACGAACCTGGATCGCCTCCTCGCCCGCTTCGGGACCAGCGAGGCGAGCCGGCAGCGGGCCTTCATCGCCGAGCAACTGGCCAAGGCGGAGAAGGATCTTCACAACGCGGAAGAGGCGTTGAAGCGGTTCCAGCAGCGTCACAAGGCGATCAACCTGGATGCCCAGATGAAGGGGGAGATTGATGCCATCGCCGAGCTGAAGGGCCAGATCATGGCCTCCGAGGTCCAACTCGAGGTCATGCGGAACTTTGCCACCGAGGCGAACCCTGAGGTGATCAATCTCCGGAAGCGGATCAGTGAGATGAAGCGTCAACTGGCCCAGTTGCAGTACGGGAAGGGGTGGGTGCTTCCTTCCGAGAGCAGAAACCCTGGAGAGCCCCGCCAGGAGATCCATCTCCCGGTGGTCAGCGTCCCCCAGGTGGGGATGGAATTCGCCCGGCTGGTCAGGGATCTGAAGGTCCAGGAAACCCTTTACACGCTCCTGGCCCAGCAGTATGAACAGGCCAAGATCGCTGAAGCCAAAGACATGCCAACGGTCCAGGTCCTGGACAAGGCCGTCCCCGCCGAGCGGAAGTCGAAGCCGAAGATCAGGCTGAACATGATGCTCGCCGGGGTGGTGAGCCTCTTCCTGGGGACGTTTCTGGCTTTCTTTCTAGAATACGTGGAGGGATTGAAGCAGAGGCCACGGGAAGCGTGAAAGGTGAGCAGGTGAGGAGGTGGAAGTCATGGGATGGGTGAAGAAGAGGAACCTGGGGATCGCGTGTATCCTGGCGGTCCTTTCTTTTTTGCTGTGCAGGGAGGTGAGCTTCGGGCAGCCAGTAGAGGCCCCGAGCGTCGCCCCAGCTCCTTCAGGCCAGGTTCCAGGGTTGCCGCCGGTAGCGCCCTCCACATTACCGGCCCAGAGCCAGCCGCTTCAGCAGCCCGGAATCGCTCCCCCCTCGCAAGGGCTGACTCCCTCCCCGCTCCCCCGACCCGCCCAACCCCAACCGCCTTATATCCGGCCTCCCCTACCGTCACCTCTGCCGGCCCAACCGCTTCCTGGCGTTCAGCCGGTGGCCCCACAGCCGCCCGGCCAAGCACCCCAGCCCGCGCCCTCGGTTACGGGCCAACCGGCGCCCCCGCCGGGAGCGCCTGGAGTGCCGACCCCTGGTCAGCCCGCTCCGGCTGTTGTGCCAGCCGGACCGGTCCCGTCTGTCCCCAGCCAGGGACCCCAGCCTAGTCCGACCGGTCCGCTTCCGACCCAGCCGAGCCCGGGCGTTCAGCCGGTGACCCCACAACCACCCGGCCAACAGCCCCAGCCTCCATCGCCGGTCGCCGTCCAACCGGTGCCCCCGCCAGGAGCGCCCGGCGGACCAACCCCCGGTCAACCCGAGCAGAAACAAGAACCTCCATCGGCGCCGGGCCAGGCCGCCCCGATGCCTCAGCCCGCTCCTACGCCTTCGGAGATCGAGCTGCTTCTTGCCGGACGGGTTCCAGACATTCCCGTACAGCTTCAACAGTTTGGCTATGAGACTTTCAAGAGCGCGGTCTCGACTTTTGCCCCGGTAACAAATGTCCCTGTCAGTCCGGACTATATCCTTGGGCCGGGTGACGAGTTCACGATGACCGTCTGGGGAATGGTTGATGGGACGTATTCCTTCCAGGTGAACAGGGAAGGGCAGATCACCCTCCCGAAGGTCGGGGTGGTTCAGGTAGCCGGCCTTCCCTTCGGCGATCTGAAACGGTTTCTCCAGCGCCAAATGGCCAGGTACTTTAAAGATTTTAACCTGGACGTGACCATGGGAAACCTCCGGACCATCCGGGTATACGTTGTGGGGGAGGTGACGGCTCCCGGGAGCTACACCTTAAGCTCCCTCTCCACGGCCTTTAACGCCCTCTACGCCGCCGGCGGCCCGACCAAGCGGGGGACCCTTCGGGATATCCGATTGATCCGCAATGGGACCGTGGCGGCAACGATCGACCTGTACAAGTTCCTCTTGAGCGGCGACAGGAGCCAGGATGTCAGGCTCCAGGATCAGGATACGATCTTCGTCCCCCTGATCGGGCCGGTGGTCGGCATCGCTGGGAATGTCTACCGGCCGGCCATCTACGAGTTGAAGGGTCAGAGCACCCTGGGAGATGTCATCACGTTGGCCGGTGGGATCCTACCGACCGGGTACCTGAACCGGGTCCAGGTGGAGCGGATCGTGGCCCACGAGAAGAAGGTTGCTGTGGATTTCGATCTCTCCGGAGATTCGATGGACTTTAAGAAGAGTGAGCGGTTCCAGGTCGCGGTCCAGAATATGGACGTGGTGAAGATCTTCTCGATCCCGCTCCCGACCCAGGACGTCGTGTACCTGAAGGGGCATGTGGTCAGGCCTGGTCCCTATCAGTTTAAGCCGGGGATGCGGGTCAGGGACATCATCAAGTCCTACGAGGATCTCCTGCCGGAGCCTTACCCCGATTATGCCCACATCGTCCGGTATGTCAAACCGGATCTCCATCGGATCATCGTCCCGTTCCACCTGGGGAAGGCCTTGGAGGGGGATCCGGAGCACGATCTCAAATTGCAAACGTTGGATGAAATTACC
>CAZHST010000002.1:0-59236 GCA_964535215.1 uncultured bacterium | reverse complement strand
CTTGGAGGGGGATCCGGAGCACGATCTCAAATTGCAAACGTTGGATGAAATTACCATCTACCCCAAGGCCATTTTTGAACCCCCCAGGAGGGTGTCCATCACAGGGGAGGTCCAGCGCCCCGGGTCCTTCCCCCTGCTGAAGGACATGCGGATCAAGGATCTGATCATGCAGGCCGGAAACTTGACCAAGGAGGCGTACCTCCAGCAGGGGGAGCTGCTCCGGGTCCGTAAGGATCGTGAGGTGGAGCGGATCTATTTCCATGTGGGGAAGGCCCTTGAAGAGGATCCGCGCCATAACCTGCTGCTCCAGGATGAAGATCAGGTCGTCATCCACAACCTCTGGGAGCCGAAGTACCGGAAGCAGGTGGCCGTCTCCGGCCTGGTGAACAAACCTGGGGAATACCGGTTAACCGAGAATATGCGGGTGGCCGATCTCATCTTCACCGCCGGAGGCCTCCAAAAGAACGCCTACCTGGAAGTGGCCGAGTTGACCCGGTACACGATTACGCAAGATGGTGTCCGGACCACGACCATCCCCCTCCATCTGGGAAGGGCCTTGGATGGGGATCCTTCTCAGAACCTTCTCTTGCAGGACTATGACCACCTGGTCGTCCGGCCTATCCCTGAGTTGGACCTGGAAAGAAAGGTCACCCTTTCCGGGGAGGTGAGGTTGCCAGGAACCTATGTGATCGCCAGGGGGGAACGGTTGAGCTCGGTCCTGAAACGGGCAGGCGGCTTTACGGACAAGGCCTATCTGAAAGGGGCCATCTTCACCAGGCAATCCGTGGCCAAGCTGGAGAAGGAACAGCTCGATCAGTTTGTCAGCCTTCAGCAGCAGCGGTTGTTGGCCGAATCGGGCCGCTTGGTGGGCAGCGGGCTTAAGGGGGAGGAGGTGACCTCTGAGCAGCAGGCCTTGAACACCAGGATGGAACTCCTGCAAAAGCTTGTCTCCCAGGTGCCTCTCGGGAGGATCGTCATCAAGCTCCAGCCTTTAGATCAACTCGAAGGCTCCCCCTACGATCTCGTCCTGGAGGATGGCGATAGCCTCTTCATCCCCCAGAGGCCATCCTCGGTCGCCGTCCTGGGGAGCGTCCACAATCCCACCTCGGTCCTCTATCGGGAAGGGGCAGGGATTGACTACTACATCGCCAGGGCCGGAGGACTGACCCGAGAGGCGGATAAAAAGCAGATCTACGTCCTGAAGGCCGATGGGTCGGCCGTGGCCAGCTTCATGAAGATCCGGTCCCTCGATCCGGGGGATGCGATCATCGTCCCGCCCGACACCAGGCCGAGGATCCGGCCCCTCCCGTTCTGGCGGGATATCGCGACGATCGTCGGCCAGTTTGCGGTGACCATTGCGGCCCTGGCCACGATCTTTTGAAGGTCAGGGGTGAGGCTCAGGACTCGTCAGACCAAAGAACGCTAAACGGCCGGTGGAGGCGAGGGCGATGATGGATGTGATCGTGGTGGGAGGGGGGCCGGTCGGGTGCTATGCCGCCTCTCTGCTGGCCGGGGCAGGCTTTCAGGTCCTGGTCCTGGAAGAGCATCCAGCGATTGGTTACCCTGTGGACTGCTCGGGCGTCGTCGGCGTGGAGGCCTTTGAGGCCTTCCACCTTTCCCGGGAGCCGATCTTAGATTCGGTCCGGGCGGTCCGGTTGATCTCCCCTTCCGGGGAGAGCCTGAGCTACCGCTCGCCCGAGCCCTTTGCCTTTGTAACCGACCGGGCGGCCTTCGATCAGATGCTCGCCCGAAAGGCCCTGGATGAGGGGGCGGTGATCCAGACCGGGCACCGGGTGGTTGACCTCCGGCAGACCCCGGAGGCTGTCGAGGTCGTGCTCGAAGAGCAGCGGGCCTTCAAGGCGCGGATGGCGATCCTGGCGGGGGGCCCCTGGTACAAGCTCCAGGAAAGGCTCGGCATGGGGACACCGGGCGCGCTCCTCCGGACGGCCCAGGCTGAGCTAGAGGTCAAAGCTCTTCCCGAGGCCTTGGTGCTCTTCGGCCGTAGGGTGGCCCCGGGCTCCTTTGCCTGGTTCCTCCCCTTCCGTCGGGGGGGGCGTCTCCTGGCCAGGGTTGGGGTCAGCAGCCGCGAACCGGCCCTTCCCTACTTGAAGCGGCTCCTCGAACGGTTTGGAGCCGCTGGCCACCTGGTCCCTCCGGCCCCGTCGGCCAGGGCCTGGGTCATCCCCATCGCCCCCCTTCCCCGGACCTTCACCGATCGGGTCCTGGCGGTGGGGGATGCCGCCGGTCAGACGAAGCCGACCACCGGGGGAGGCCTCTACTACGGCCTCCTGTGCGCCCAGTTGGCGGCGGAGACGGCGGTTGAGGCCCTTCGCGTCGGGGATTTGAGCGCCCGCTTCCTCGAGCGGTACGAGAGGAGGTGGCGGAAGCGGCTGGGCCCGGAGTTAAAGGTGGCGTCGTTCTTCCGCCGCCTCTTTGAGCGGATGACCGATCAGGAGATCGACCGGTGCTTTCAGATCGTTGGCGCCGATGGGCTTCTCGGACGGTTGAGCCGCCGGGTCCACTTTGACTGGCACAGGGATGTCATCCTGACGATGCTGCGGCAGCCGGCCCTGGCCCGGATTTTCTTGAGAGGCCTCTTCCGGTGAAGACGTTCACCAGGGGACTGATTCTTTTGACAGGGCTCCTCCTGGCAGGGCAGGCCGAGGGGGGGCACCGGACGGATGTCCCCTTGAGGAACTGGGGGGGGTTCGCGATCAACCGGCACTGGACCTATGACGCCCTCGAGAAGCTCGTGCTGGCCGGCCTGGCCGATCGGGTGGTCTTGAACACCAAGCCGCTCACTCGCCTGGAGATGGCCAGGATCGTGGCCCGGGCGGTGGAGAAGATCCGAAGCGATAGCGAAGGGCTTTACAGCGATCGGAGGGATTTGGAGGATGTCCTTGATCGCCTGATCGAGGAGTTTCGGCCCGAATTGGCCCGCCTGGGGGTGGAGCCGTATGCCACGACGGACAAGCCCCACGGGTTCTGGGATCTGAAGCCCCTGGACAAGGTCCAGGCCCGGGTGGTCTTTGCCGATACCAGGGTTTCCCTGGAGAACGACCAGGGGGATGTGGTCAACGAGGATTTCAGCGGGAGGATCGCCCTCTTCTCCAGGGCCCAGGTCGGCGATGTCCTCTCGGTGACCGCCGTGCCGGAGTTTCGGGTCCAGAAAGGGCCGGAGCGGTTCCGCCTGTTAGAAGGCTCTGTGAAGCTTTCGGGGCTCGGCATGGAGATCGGGGCGGGCCGGGAGTCCCTGGGGTGGGGCCCCGGCTTTCATGGGGGGCTGCTCTTTTCGAACAATGCCCAGCCCCTGGAGATGGTCCGCTTCTCGACGGAGGCCTTCGTCCCCCCCTGGATCTTCCGATCCCTCGGTCCGACGAAACTCACCTTCATGATCGCCGAGCTCGATGAGAACCGGGATTTCCCGAAGGCCAAGGTCCTCGCGTTCCGGATCAACAGCAGCCCCTTCCCCTTCCTGGAGCTTGGGGTGTCTCCGGCCATTCAGTACAACGGGGAAGGGCAACCCTCGGTGGAGTTTTGGGAGATCCCGGAGCTGATCTGGACCGCCCGGAGCTCCAGCGAGACCGTCTCAGGGAGCAAGTTCGGGAACGTGAACGCCCTCTTCTCCGTAGATGCCACCCTCCGCCTCCCGAACATCAACCGCTACGTCCCCCTCGGGCGGGATCTGGAGCTGTATGGGGAGATGGGGGTTGATGACATTGACAAGCGGTTTTTCCTCTTCGTCATCCCGAGGAAGCCGGCCTTCCTGTTGGGGGCCTACATCCAGGGCTTCCTGCGGTGGCCGGAGGTTGATGTCCGCATTGAATATGCCAAGACGAGCAGCATCTCCTTTACCCATGGCGCCTACACGACCGGGTTTTCGTTTAAGGACCAACCCCTCTCCCACTTCATCGGGACCGACGGGCAGGATGTCTATGTGAGGGTTACCAGGCCTCTCGGCCCCGACCTGATGGTGGGCTTTGAAGCCGGCTACGCCGAGATCGGCTCCACGCACCAGGCGTTGAACGGCCTAAGACAGAAGCGGCTCTTCTCGGGCCTTGACCTCTCGTACCGGGTCTTCGAGGACTTCTCGCTCTTTGGCCGGTTCCGCTTACACCGGTTCAAGGATTTTAGCTTCATCCCCGGGAACGATCAGACCGTCCCCTTGATCATCCTTGAAGGGACCTACAGCTTTTAACGCCGTGCGGCTCCCCCACCATTCCTGGATGCGTGATTCTCCTGGGCTGTGGCCTGTGCTCTCCAAAGGTCTCGTCTTATGTGCCGTTGGCTTCCTGGCCTTCTTCTGGCGGCTTGGGGATGTGGCGTTCCTGGAGAACGAAGGGATGTACGCCGCCATCACCCAGGAGATGGTATCGTCAGGAGACTGGGTCACCCTCCGGTTTGATGGGGTCCGGTACTTCGAGAAGCCTCCCCTCTGGTTTTGGCTGACGGCCCTGGGCTTTGCCACCTTTGGCCCTTCCGAGTTTACGACCCGCTTCTGGTCAGCCTTCTCGGCCCTGGGCCTGGTCCTCTTGACGTACCTGCTCGGCCGGAGGCTGTTAGGGGACCGGGCCGGGTTCGCTTCGGCCTTGATCCTCGCCTCCAGCTTTGTCCTCCCCCTCTCCGCCCGGAGGGCCTCCACCGATCTCCTCTTCAGCTTCTTCCTGGCCCTGAGCCTGTACGGTTTCGTCCTCTGTGTCCAAGGGGAGGATCCCAGCCTTCGGGGTCCCCTCCTCCTCTCTCTTGGCGCAGGGCTGGCCGTCCTGGCCAAAGGGTTGATCGGGCTTTTGTTCCCCGGGCTGATCGTTGGGCTCTACATCCTGGTGACAGGAGAGTCCACGCTTCTTCGAAGGATGAGGCTCGCTTCTGGCATCCCCCTTTTCCTTCTCATTACGGTCCCCTGGCATCTGATGGCCATCGTCAGGAACGAAGGCTTCCTCTGGTACTATGTCATGGAAAATCACATCCGCCGCTTCCTGGGGAATCGGGTCGTTCCGCACGATGATATCCCGGCCTCGACCTTTGGCTTCCTGGCCGTGACCGCCCTCTGGTTCTTCCCCTGGAGCATCCTCCTCCCTCCGGCCCTCAGGAGGTGTCTTGGAGGGGTTCGCCGGCTCCTGGCCCCTCTTGAAGGGAAGGCCTTTGATCCATGGCCTGGTTCCAAGGGCGGGGGAGAACGGTCAGGGCTCCTCATCCCCATCTGGCTGGTGGTGATCTTCGGCGTTTTCGCCGTTTCCGGGTTCAAGCACGAGTACTACGCCCTTCCGGCCTTCCCTGCCTTGAGCTTGATGGTTGGGGGATTGTGGGTTTCGAAAGCCCCTCTTTCGGGCATCACCCCCTGGCTGACCCTCTCCTTTGCCGGCGCGGCCCTTTACCTCGCTCTCCTTTTTGCCTGGAGAGGGGTCTTTACGACGCGGCATGTCCTGGCAGGCCTCGCCGGGGTGAACGTTTCCTTCCGCGTCCTCTTAAAGCAGGGGATCAGCTTTCCCGAGGACTTCGGTCCACGGGTGTTTACCCTCCTCGCCTGGGGTGGGGTCTTGGCCTTCACTGGCTTCGGGGCGGCTTGGTTTTTGGCCCGGGCCAGGCGCCCTGGGCTGACTTTGGGGGTGTTGGCCGTCATGGGCTTGGCCATCGGACTTCTCATCCTCCCCTTCTTCCATCTCCTGGAGCCTTACTACTCGGTCAAAGCCGTCTCTTCAGCCCTGGCGGCGAGGATGGGGCCAGAGGATCTCATCGTGCACGAGGGACGCCTGGAGCGGGCCGGGGGGCTTCGGTTCTACACCGGCCGCCAGGTCTACATCGTCAACGGACGGGAAGGGTCTTTGAGGTTTGGATCGGGCTATCCGGAGGCCCGGCACCTCTTCCTCGGGACCGAGGAGTTCGTCCGCCTCTGGGAGGGCCCTTCCCGGATCTTCCTGGTGACGAATCTCCCCCGGGAGAGGAGCGTCCGACGGTTCCTCAAGGCTGAGACCGTGCATGGGCTTGGCCGGTACGGGTCCCGGTGGCTCCTCTCCAACCGGGAGTGATGGTTCAGGGTGGCCTCATGAGCACGCTGGCGATTCATGGGGGCCCACCGGTTGTCCCGAAAGGGCTCCACCGGCGCTGGCCGATCATCAAGGAGGAGGATAAGGAGGCGGTCCTCAGGGTCCTGGACAGGGGAATCCTTGCCGGCCAGTCCGCTCCCGAGGTCAGGGCCTTGGAGGAGGAGTTTGCCCGCTACGTCGGGGTGCGCCACTGCTTGGCCACCAACAGCGGGACGGCCGCCCTCCACATGGCCATCGCCGCCGGTGGGGTTGGTCCCGGGGACGAGGTCATCACCTCAGCCTTCACCTTCACCGCGACCCCCCTGGCGATCCTCCACCAGAACGCGATCCCGGTCTTCGTGGACATTGACCCGCGGACCTTCACCATCAACCCGGCCAGGATCGAGGAGCGGATCACCCCCCGGACGAAGGCCATCATCGCTGTTCACATCCACGGCCTCCCGGCGGATATGGCCGAGATCCAGGCCCTTGCCGTGAAATACGGCCTCCTCCTGATCGAGGATGCCGCCCAGGCCCCCGGGGCCGAGTACCGGGGGAGGAAGGTCGGGTCCCTGGGCGACATGGGGGCGTTCAGCCTGAACGTGACGAAGAACCTCCCCTGCGGGGAGGGGGGTCTCTTCGTGACCAGCTCTGACCTCTACCGGGATCGGGCCGCGATGGTCCGCTTCGACGGCGAGGCGGGGGGCTCCCCGGATGGGTGGAGTCCTGAGCATCCCCTGGATGATCAGGGGGAGCACGTGGTCCAGACCGTCGGGTGGATGTACCTTTTGAGCGAGCCTTCGGCCGCCCTGGCCCGCTCCCAACTGAAGCGCCTGGACGAGGTCAATGCCAGGGGGCGTCAAAATGCCGGCCTTCTTTCCGAACACCTCTCGAAGCTTCCCGGGGTCAGGCCGCCTTTTGTCCCTCCGGATCGGACCCATGTCTTTCACAAGTACCGGATCACCCTCCATCCTGAGGAGCTGGGGCTGGAGATCGAGCCGGTGCGCTTCCGGGATCTCCTCCTCCAGGCCCTCCGGGCCGAGGGAGTGGAGGCGGTCCTGTGGCAGACGGTTCCCCTCCCGGGCCACCCCCTCTTTCAGCGCCGGGAGGGATACGGGAAGGGGTGCCCGTGGAGCTGCTTCAAGGGGGAACGGACCTACCGGGTCGAGGAGTACCCCGAAACAAAGCGCCTCCTCGACTCCTCCCTTGTGATCGGCTCCCAGTCTTACCCCCTCTTCGCCCAACCTTTGGAGCTCATGGGGTATTACGCGGAGGCCTTTTTGAAGGTCTTCTCCCGAATCGGCGACTTACTCACGAGACGGGGCAGGGCAGGATGAACCTCCAGCCGATGGTGGACCTCCTCATCCGGGTCGGGGCCCGAGCGCCCCGAGGGTTTCTTCGCTTCGTTCGGGCCCTCCCGCCTCCTCTCCTGGCCGGCCTTCGCCGGCAGGCCTTCCGCCGGACCCTTCGCCTGGCGGCTGCCCGCTCCCCCTTCTACCGAAGGAAGCTTGCCGAACACGGCATCAACCCAGCCAGGGTGCGGGAGCCCCAGGATCTCGGTGACTTTTTCCTGGAGCCTGAGGAGCTGAAAGGCACACCTCCCGAGGCGTTCCTCTGCGGAAGGCCCGAGCTGGCCCTGGAAAGCTCGGGGACGACGGGGCATATCACCCGGATCTTTTTGAGCCACCGGGAGCTGGACTACAACGCGCGGCAAGGGTTTTTCTTGAAGCTCCTCTGGGGGATCACGGAGGAGGATCGGGTCCTCTGCACGCTGGATTACGCCTTTGGTCTGGGGGGGCTCCTGGTCCAGCGGGCCCTCCCCTGGTGGAGGACCTTCGGCATGGGCGTGGGGAGGGTGGACCCTCTGGAGGTCTACCGGAGGATGCCCCTCTACCGGTTTAACGTCATCATCAGCGATCCTTTCTGGCTGTCCCGGCTGACCGAGATTGCCCGGGAAGAGGGGAGGCCGTACCCCTTGAAGCTCTTGATCGGGGGAGGGGAGAGGATCACCAGGCAGGCCCGGGCGTCCATGGAGGCCTTCTGGGAAGCTCCGCTGTGCATGACCTATGCGAGCACCGAAGCTGCCACGGTTTTAGGCTTCGAGTGCCTCCACCGGGAGGGCTACCACCTGAACGAGTTCGATTTCTATGTGGAGATTGCCGACCCTGATCCCGAAGGGTACGGGGAGGTGGTCCTGACCACCGTCCATCGAACGGTCATGCCCCTGATCCGCTACAGGACCAGGGATATCGCCAGGCTTGTGGAAGGGCCGTGCCCCTGTGGCTTCCCCTTCCGGCGCCTCTCGCCCCTCCGGGGCCGCTTGGACGAGCTGGTCCCTTGCGTTTGGGGGAACGTCCACCCGGAGTTCTTCGAGCGCCTCCTCCACGACATCCCCGGCCTTTCCGACCGGTGGCAGGTGGCCCTCCTGGAGAAGGGGCTAAAGCCTGTCTTCCAGTTCCGCCTGGAGCTCCAGGGGGATGAGGTGGATCGGGAGGAGGTGGGCAACCGGATCCTGAAGCGGATCGAGGCATGGCATGCGTCGGCCTGGACGGCTTACCTTCAGCAGATGGTCGGGATCGAGTTCCTCTTCCTGCCCAAAGGGAGCCTCAGGACGGAGGGCAAGCTCCTCCGGCTTAAGGATGAGCGGAGCGACACCCTGGAGATGGCAGGTCGTCCGGGGGGGAGTCGGTCATGAACTATCCCTTTGTGGATCGGGTCCTTTTCCTGGATGCGGAAGGGGAGGGAAGGATCGAGACCCTGAAGACCTTTCTACGAACGGAGGACTATCTGGAGGGCCCCTTTCGGGACATTTCCGTGGTGCCCCCTTCGCTCCTCCTGGAGACCCTGGCCTTTTCAGGGGCCCTGCTCCTCATGGCCCGCTATGGCTACCGCCTCCTCGCCCTGCTCCTCAAGGTCGAAGAGGCCCGCTTCTTAAAGACGGTAAAGGCCTATGATCGGGTCTTGGCCCGCTCCCGGTTCATGGGGGTGCAAGGGGAGGTCCCTGAGGCTGTCGGGGTGGCGAAGTGTGTTGGGGAGGTTTTGGTGGGCCGGGAGATGGTGGCCGAGGCCCGGATCCTTTTCCTCTGCGTTCCGTTGGAGGCGGTGGTTGGCCCCCATGGCCGGTTGCTCCTCGCCCGCCTCCTGGAGAGGCTTCCGTTGCCCCACGCCTCTCGGCCTGAAGGGGGTCTCTCGTGAAGCGTCGGGTGGTCATTACCGGGATTGGGGTCGTGTCACCCTTAGGGGTAGGGATGGAGGCCCACTGGGCTTCGGTCCGATCAGGCGTCTCGGCGGTTCGACGCTTGGGGAGGCTCTCCGCCCTCCGGTTCCCTGTGGACTTTGGGGCGGAGGTCCCCGCCGATGCCTTGGAGGGGCCTCTCCTTCCCAGGAAGCAGCTCAAACTCTATAACCGGGCTACCTGGCTCGGGATGGTTGCGGCGTCGCTGGCCATGGAAGGGGCCGGCCTCAGGGAGAGCCCACCCGACCCCACGACCTTTGGCATCTTCCTGGGGACGCTCTTCACCACCTATGATCTCCCCTTGTTCCTTGAGCATCTGGCCCACGCGGAATCGGATCGGACCCCGAACACCCTGGACCTCGGCAAGGCGAACGCCTACTGTATGGCCTCGGTCAGCCCTATCACCTTCTCCCTGAAGGTCCTCCCCAACCTGGCGGCCGGCCACATGGCCATCGCCTTTGACGCGCGGGGGTTCTGCCGGACCTTGGCCGACGGGTGCACGGGAGGCCTGCAGGCCGTTGGGCAGGCCTTTTCGGTCATCAGCCGGGGGGAGCTTGACCTTGCCCTCTGCGGGGGGACGGAGACCCCCCTGGAGGAGCTGATCCTGGCCGATCTGTGCGCCATGGGTCTCCTGGCCGAGGAGGTCGAGGAACCCTCGAAGGCCTGCCGCCCCTTCGATGCCCGGCGGAACGGGATTGTCCTTGGGGAGGGGGCGGGGATGCTGGTCCTCGAGGAGCGGGAGCGGGCGATCCGGCGCGGCGCCGGGATCTACGGGGAGGTGGCGGGCTTCGGGGTCTCGGCCGGGGAGGGGTCGCTGGAAGGGATCCGGGAAGGCCTCCGCCGGGCCATGGGGGTTGCTTTGGAGGAGGCCGGGGAGGGGGTCGTGGATTACATCCAGGCCAACGGGGACTCGACGCCCGTTCACGACCGGGCCGAGACGGAGGCGATCAAGGGGGTCTTCGGCCCTGGCGGCGGTGGGATCCCGATCAGCGCCACGAAATCCATGCATGGGCATCTCATCTCGGCCTCGGGGCCTGTTGAACTTATCACTTGCCTTCTTGCCCTCAAACACGGTATCATCCCCCCTACTATCAACTACGAAGCCCCCGACCCTTTCTGCGACCTGAACTACGTGGTGAACTCTCCCCGGCCGAAGCCGGGGATGAGGACAGCGATGGTGAACGCCATCGGGTTCTTGGGGGAGAGTGCAAGCCTTGTGGTCCGCGGGTCTTCTCGGTGAAGGGTAGGGATGAAGGTTGATTTGGACGGGAAGGTTGCCCTCGTCACGGGGGCCTCGCGGGGGATCGGCCGGTCCATTGCCTGGGCCCTGGCCAGAGCGGGGGCGGCTGTCGTGGTCAACTACAAAGAGAGGGAGGAGGCGGCGAAGGAAACGATCCGGGAGATCGAGGGGCAGGGAGGGAGGGCGATCCTCTGGCAGGCGGACGTGAGGGATGGTGAGGCGGTGAACGCGATGGTCCAGGGGATTGTCGATCGCCTGGGGCGCCTCGACATCCTGGTCAACAACGCCGGAATCACGCAGGATTCCCTCCTCTTGGAGATGGACGATGACACGTGGGAGGCGGTGCTGGCGACGAACCTCCTGGGCGTCTACCGGTGTTCGAAGGCGGCGGCCAAACACATGATGCTTAAGAAGTGGGGAAGGATTATCAACATCAGCTCCGTCGCCGCCTGGAGGGGGAACCGGGGCCAATGCCACTATGCGGCGGCCAAAGGGGGGGTGAATGCCTTCACCCGGGCGTTGGCGGCGGAGCTGGCCCCGAAGGGGGTCACGGTCAATGCCATCGCCCCCGGTCTCATCGAAACGGACATGACCCGTGGGCTCCTCCCCTTTGCCGAGCGGGTCATCCGGGACCGGATCGCCATGCGGAGGGTCGGGACCCCGGAGGACGTGGCCCCCTTGGTGGTCTTCCTGGCGTCCGAGCAGGCGGCCTACATCACCGGCCAGGTCATTGCTGTTGATGGCGGCATGTTCTTCGAGTGAGGGAGGGACCGTGGAGCAGCAATCCCGGAAGGTAGCAGCCAAGGGGTGGACCAGGGAGGAGATCTGGGAGGCGGTGAGGGGGATCCTCGTCGACTCCCTGGGGGTTGATGAGCAGGAGGTGGTTCCGGAGGCCTCTTTGGTGGAGGATCTGGGGGCCGAGTCCATTGACTTCCTCGACATCGGTTTTCGTGTCCAGCAGACCTTTGGCGTCAGCCTCCCCACCGGCGAGATCCAGGAGAAGGTCATGGTCTGGCGGAACCGCCTTTTCACCGAGCTCTCGGGGATCCTGGAGGCCCGCTATGGCATCGTCATCCCTCCTGAGGAGATGAGATCCTTCGATCCTCTTGGGATCCAGACGGTCCTGGAGAATCTGACCAGAAGGCGGGGCGTTGCGGTGGCGGAAGGGGATGCCATGGAGATTGCGGGGGATCTGGCTGAGAGGCTGGTCAAGGACCTCCAGGCCCTCGGCCTAGAGGTCTCCGAGGAGGATAGGAAGGCGATCGTGGGCTTCATGCTCGTTGATCTCACCTCGCGGCAGATCGTGGAGCGCATCCGACGGATGTTTACGGGGGAGTTTTTGGTCCGTTTCATCGAGGCCCATCTTGGGGGGATCGAGGAGGGGCGCGGTGAGGTTCATCCTGGTTGACCGGATCCTGAAGATGGAAAAGGGGAAAGAGGCCCTGCTGATCAAGAATGTCAGCTTCAGCGAGGATTACTTTTCCGATCACTTCCCCGGCTTCCCCGTCATGCCAGGGTCGTTGATCCTCGAGACCTTTGAGCAGGCCTCTCACCTTTTCATCGGGTTCAGCTTGGACTTTGGCTTCCGTTCCACCCTCCATCGGATCTCGAACGGGAAGTTCAGACACTTCGTCCGTCCTGGGGATCAACTTCACCTCCATGTGCAACTGGTCCAGCAGGGAAAGGACGCTGCCCAGGTCAGAGCGAAGGCGCTGGTGGATGGCAGGACGGTGGCGGAGGCGACCCTTCATTTCACCTTGGTGGAGGCCAGGGATGAGGAGGCCGGCCGCGCCTGTCGCCGGCTGAAGGAGTTCTACGACCTCTTGACCTCTGACCCTGTCAAGGAGGCCTTGGAGGGCTGGCCCAGGGGGGGGTCGCGGGCAGGGATGGGTGATGTCCTTTGAGGGGCAGGTGGCACTGGTGACCGGAGGCTCTCGGGGCATCGGCCGGGCCATCGCCCTGAAATTGGCTGAGGCCGGGGCCGATGTCCTGGTGAACTTCTACCTGAACCGGGAGGCGGCGGAGAAGACGGCGGTGGAGATCGCCTCTAAGGGGGTGAGGAGCCATCTCCTTCAGGCTGATCTCCGGAACCCCGAGCAGATCAAGGGGATGTTTGAGGAAGTCAAACGGGTGGCTGGAGGCCTGGACATCCTCATCAACAATGCGGCCTCGGGGGTCTTCCGGCCGGTTCAGGAGATCACGGCCAAGCACTGGGACTGGATGATGAACATCAACGCCAGGGCCTTTCTGCTTGCCGCTCAGGAAGCGGCTCAGCTCATGCGGGATCGGGGCGGGGGGAAGATCGTCTGTGTCAGCTCCATCGGCGCCAGTCGGGTGCTCCCGCTCTATGCGGGGGTCGGCGTCTCCAAGGCGGCCCTGGAGGCCCTGACCCGGTATCTGGCCGTGGAGCTGGCCCCGTTCGGTATCGCCGTGAACGCGGTCTCAGGGGGGGCGGTTGAGACGGAGACCTGGCGCTCTTTTCCCGATGGCGAGGCGATCCTGGCCGCCGTTCGCCGTCGGACGCCAGCCGGGAGGGTGGCAAGGCCCGAGGATCTGGCCGAGGTGGTCCTTTTCCTCTGCAGCCCCCAGGCGGCCATGATCCGTGGACAGGTCATCGTAGTAGACGGGGGCTTTTCCCTGTCGGTCTAGGCCCTCCAAGGGTCCCGGCTTACGGGGGATGGCCTTACGGGTGAGCATGATGGAACGGCCGCGGGTGGTGATCACGGGGATGGGGGTCTTAAGCCCGATCGGGCTCGGGATCGAGGATTTCTGGAAAGCCAGTTTGGAAGGCATCTCCGGGACAGGCCCGATCACCCACTTTGATGCCTCCGGTCTTCCGAGCCGGATCGCCGCCTATGTGAGGGATGAGGACGCCCTGGAACGGCTCAGGGACGCTCTCCACCTCGATCCGGAAGAGCCCCGGGTTGCCCTCTTCGGCCTCGCCGCGGCGAAGATGGCCTGGGAGGCCTCGGGCCTCCTCCCCGGAATGGGAGGACCCCGGGCGGGGGTCTTCTTCGGGACGAGCGGGGGGCGGGTGCCGCTTTTCCTCAAGGCTGAGATCGCATACGGCTCCCGGGATGGGAAGGGCCCTGAGATCCATCCTGCAGCCTACATCCAGGACTATTGCCGGAAGATGAGGGGGGCCTCTCTCCTTCGACTCCTTCCCCAGTACGTCACGGCCTTGATTGCCACGACCTTTCATATCACCGGACCGAGCTGCACGATCCAGACCGCCTGCACCTCCTCCGCCCAGGCCATCGGCGAGGCCTTTCGGGCCCTCCAGCGAGGGACCATCCAACTGGCCATCTGCGGGGGTGCGGAGTGTATCGTCAGTCCCGTCGAGATGCAGATGTTCTGCCTCTTGAGGGTCCTCTCCCGACGAAACAGCCAGCCCGAGCGGGCCAGCCGCCCCTTTGACGCCGAGCGGGACGGCTTCGTCCTTGGCGAGGGGGCCGGGGTGTTGATCCTCGAGCGGTTGGAGCATGCTTTGGAGCGGGGGGCCCCTATCCTGGCCGAGTTGAAGGGCTACGGCACCTCCTGCGATGCCTACCGGGTGACGGATGAGGCCCCCGATGGGAGGGGGGCGATCCTGGCCGTCCGCCGCGCCCTGGCCGACGCCGGGCTCCCCCCGGAGGCCGTGGACTATGTCAATGCCCACGGGACAGGAACGCCGATGAACGACCGGGTAGAGACGGCGGTCTTGAAGGCGGTCCTGGGGAAGCGGGCCTACCACGTCCCCGTCAGCTCGACCAAGTCCATGATCGGCCACACCGTCTCGGCGGCCGGGGCCATCGAGCTGATCAGTTCGGTCCTGGCCATCCGGGACCAGGTCGTTCCTCCGACCATCAACTACGAGCACCCGGACCCGGAGTGCGATCTGGACTATGTCCCGAACGTGGCCCGGCCCCACAAGGTCGAGGTGGTCCTGTCCAACTCTTTCGGCTTCGGTGGCCAAAATGACTGCCTGGTGGTGACGAGGTTTTCCCCTTAACCCTCCTGTACCGCTTCAAGGGACCATCCATGAAAGTGATTGATCTCTACCGGTCAACCAGGAAACCCCTGATCACCGTGGATGTGAACCCGCCCCGGGGTGGCAACATCCAGGGTCTTGCCTCCAAGCTCAAGGATTTCGAGGTGGATTGGGTGAACGTGACGGATAACTCGGGGGCAAGCGTCCGGGCCGACTCGGTGGTCACCGCGTATCTCTTGAAGGAGGCCACGGGCCTCGACGCCATCCCCCACGTGACCTGCCGGGACACGAACCGGATGGGCCTCCAGAGCCGGCTGTTAGGGGCCTGGATGCTGGGCCTGGACAACATCCTCATCATGACGGGTGACCGGGTCAGGGCCGAGGATCGGGAGATGGGGGTCAAAGGGATCTTTGACTTAAACTCCATTGGTCTGATCGAGCTGGCCCGGTCATTGAACGAGGGGGTCGGCTATAACAAGAAGAGGCTGGAGGATCGGACCTCCTTTTGCATCGGGGCAACGGTAGACCCGAACGTGGAGAACCTGAAGGCGGAGGTGAGGCAGCTCCGAAGGAAACTGGAGGCCGGGGCGGAGTTCATCCTGACCCAACCGGTCTTTCGGGCGGCCACCCTCCAGCGGTTCAGGGAGGCGTTCGAGGAGCTCTACAGGGCCTCAGGGGAGGCCGTTCCGGATCTCCCCATCTTTTGGGGGGTGATCCTGCCCAAGAGCTATGAATGGGCCGAGAGGATCAGGAGCGGCCAGATCCAGATCCCGGGGATCGAGATCCCTGAGGAGGTGGCCACCCGGTTGAAGGGAGGGGACGCGAAGGAGGGGGTCAGGATCGCCAAGGAAGTCATCCAGGAGCTTCTCGAGGGCGGCATCCGGTGCCTGTATCTCATCCCTATGGGGAGGTATGAGGCTGTTCCCGAGATCCTTGAAGGGATCCTTTCAACCTCCAGAACCCCGGGTCTGATCTAAACGGGGGATGGATCTCTGCGATGGCAATGGTCTATGCCGTCATCCTGGCCGGGGGATTGAGCGAGCGATTTTGGCCCCTTTCGACCCCCGAGCGCCCGAAGCCGTTCCTCCGGCTCCTGGGGGGGAAGAGCTTTCTCCGGGCGACCGTTGAACGGATCCGGCCGTTGATCCCCTTCTCCTGTCAGCTCGTCGTGGCAGGGACCGGCCATGCCGGGCTGGTCAGGGAAGAGGTCCCCGAGCTAGAGGAGGAGAACCTCCTCCTGGAGCCTGAAGGCCGGAACACGGCCGTCGCCCTCGGCCTGGCCTCCCTGCACGTGGAGCGGAAGGACCCTGAAGCCGTCGTGGTCGCCCTTCCGGCGGATCATGCCATCCCCGACGAGGCCCCGTTTCTCAAGGCCCTCCAGCGAGGGATCGCGGCGGCCCGCGCCCGGGAAGGGACGGTCGTCTTCGGCATCCCGCCCGATCGCCCTGAGACCGGCTACGGGTACATCCAGCGGGGCCCGGCCCTCGAGGAGGAGCTCTACCGGGTCGTTCGCTTCTGGGAGAAGCCTGACAGGCCGACGGCCGAGCGGTTCCTCAGAAGCGGCGACTACTTCTGGAACAGCGGGATCTTTGTCTGGCAGAACCGCGTCCTGCAATGGCTCCTGAAGCGGCATCTGCCTGCCCACTGGGAAGCCCTGAGCCGGCTCCGGGAGGTCCTGGGGACGGCGGCGTATCCTGCGGTCCTCCAGGCCGTCTACGCGGGCCTCGAGGGCATCTCCATTGATGCAGGGGTGCTGGAGCAGGCCGAGGGGACCGTGATGATCACCGGGGGGTTTCACTGGGACGACGTCGGGACCTGGGCGGCGCTGGCGCGGGTCCTTCCCCCGGATGCCTCGGGCAACATCGTCCTGGGGCCTCATCTTGGGCTTGAGACCCGGGACTGTGTGATCTACAGCACCGGCAGGACCATCGGGACCATCGGCCTGGAAGGGCTGGTGATCGTCGAGACCGAGCAGGGGATCCTGGTAGCCCCCAAAGGGAAGAGTCAGGAGGTCCGGAGGATGGCCCGTCTCGCCCAACGGGCCCAAGGGGAGGGGTAGGCGCGATGGAGGAGGCCATCCGCTTCGGGACTGACGGCTGGCGGGGACGGATCGCCGAGGAGTTCACCTTCGCCAACGTCCGGCGGGTAGCCCAGGCCATCGCGTCGTACTTCAAGGAGCGGTCGACCTCCTCCCCCATCGTCGTGGGGTATGATACCCGGTTCCTCTCTCGGGAGTTTGCCCAGGCGGCGGCGGAGGTGTTGGCCCGGGCCGGTCTCCCGGTCCTCCTCTCCGAGACCTTCGCCCCCACCCCTGCCTTTTCCTATGCGGTGGTGGCGCAGAAGGCCCTTGGGGCCGTCGTCATCACGGCCAGCCACAATCCTCCAGAGTTCAATGGCCTGAAGCTGAAGTCCGGGAGGGGGGGGTCAGTGTCCCCCGCCGTGACGGCGGCCATCGAAGCCCTCCTCCCGTCATCACGGACCCCGGGCCCCGGGTCCCGGGGGGGCCTGATCGTCGCCTTCGATCCTCGACCGGCCTATCTGAAGCGCCTGGCGGAGCTGGTGGACCTCGGCCGGGTCCGGACCGCCGGGATTGAGGTCTTCGTGGACCCCATGTACGGGGCCGCTCAAGGGTGGCTTTCCAGTCTGTTACGGACGGCAGGTATCCCGGTTCAGGAGCTCCACGCCCGGGTGGATCCCCTCTTTGCCGCGACGCCGCCCGAACCCCTCCCCCGCCATCTTCAGGAGCTGTCCGCTCGGGTCAGAGAGGGGCAGGGCCGGATGCGGGTCGGGTTTGCCCTGGACGGGGACGGGGATCGGGTCGCCGCCGTGGACGAGGCGGGGCACTTCGTGACCCCCCATCAGATCTTTGCCCTCTTGCTGAAACACCTGGTCGAGCACCGGCGGATGGGAGGGGCCGTGGTCCGCAACTTTGCTACCACCGCCATGGTGGAGAAGCTGGCGAAGCGGTATGCCCTTCCGTTCCACGAGACCCCCATCGGGTTCAAACACATCGCTTTGCTCATGGAGGAGGAGGATGTCTTGATTGGGGGGGAGGAGAGCGGGGGGATCGGGGTGAAAGGCCATCTCCCCGAGAGGGACGGGACCCTCTGTGCCCTCCTTCTCCTCGAGCTGATGGCCGTCGAGGGCAAGCCCCTGGGACGGCTGCTGGCCGAGCTGGAAGCCCAGATCGGCCCCCACCGGTACGGCCGGATTGATCTCCCGGCTCGGGTGAAACAGGTGAGCGCTGAGGCCATCAGGCGGTGGCTCAAGAGGTCAGGGAGGGGGCTTCCCCCCTCCCCCTTTCCCCCGGTGGAGGTGAGGGAGCTCGATGGCCTGAAGTTCCTGTTTCGGGACGGCCGGTGGCTCCTCCTCCGGCCCTCCGGGACGGAGCCGGTCATCCGGATCTACGCCGAGGCCCCCTCGGGTGAAGAGGTGGAACAGCTCTTGGCCTGGGGGCAGACGATCCTGGGTCGGATTGCAGAAGGAGACGGCGATGATGACGCCCAAGCTTAGTCAGCCGGTTGGTCTTTCCACCGAGATACGGCCCTGGGGCCGATGGACGATCCTCGAGGAAGGGGAAGGGTACAAGATCAAACGGATCGAGGTCCTGCCGGGCCATCGGCTCAGTCTCCAGGTGCACCGGTCTCGCAGTGAGCACTGGATCATTGTCCGGGGGGTAGCCCTGGTGACCCGGGATCAGGAATCCTTCACCCTTGGAGAGCAGGAATCCACCTTTATCCCCAAGGGGGTGACCCACCGCTTGGCAAACCCTGGGGAGGTCCCCCTCTTGGTCATCGAGGTCCAGACCGGGGACTATCTGGGGGAGGACGATATCGTGCGGCTCGAGGACGACTATGGTCGGTAGAGGCGATTTTTTGTTTGACAACCGCCTTTCCGATACTATAATACCCTTAACGGAAAGGTTAAGGCACAAAGCTTGGATTGACGAGGAGCTGTCTCACTCAGCAATCGTGGAGGTCATGGAAGATGGTCCAGGCCATGGAAGGAGAGGCCGGGGGGGTTCTGGCGCACGCCGCTCAGCATGCCGAGCGCGGTGAGCCAGGGATCCTGTTCACGACCCTGGAGTGGCTTTTCTCCTGGGCGCGGAAATCCTCCCCCTGGCCGATGACATTCGGTTTGGCCTGCTGTGCCATCGAGATGATGGCGACGGGTGCGTCCCGCTTTGATATGGACCGCTTCGGCGCCGGGGTCTTCCGCCCCTCCCCCCGGCAAAGCGATGTGATGATCGTGGCAGGGACGGTCACGGAGAAGATGGCCCCCCGGATCAAAACCCTCTACGAGCAGATGCCGGAGCCCAAGTGGGTGATCGCCATGGGGGCCTGCGCCATCAGCGGAGGACCTTTCTACTACGAGGGGTACCATGTGGTGAAAGGGGTGGACCTGATCGTCCCGGTGGACGTGTACGTTCCCGGCTGTCCGCCCCGACCTGAGGCCCTGTTGTACGGGGTGATGAAGCTCCAGGAGAAGATTGAGAGGGAGGGCCTCCGACGCTAGGTCGCGTTCCATCTGGGTAAGTGAGACGAGCGAGGAGTGGGATGGTCGCTTATGTCCGGCAGGTGTGGCGGGGTTTCAAGAGTATCCTGGTTTCCATGGGGGTGACCTTGAAGTATCTCTTGACCCCGGCGGTGACCGTTCAGTACCCTTTGGAGAAGCGCCGGCTCCCGATGCGGTCACTGAACCGCCATGTCCTCACGGTGGATCTGGAGACGGGGAAGCTGAAGTGCACCGCTTGCGATCAGTGTGCCAGGATCTGCCCGGCTCGCTGCATCCACATCGTGGGGGAGGGGAAGGGGAAGGAGCGATACCCCAAGGCCTTTGAGATTGACCATAACCTTTGCATGTACTGTAACCTCTGCGTGGAGGTCTGCCCCTTCGATGCGATCACCATGTGGACGGGGAATTACGAGTTCGGGGGCTACAGCCGGACCGATCTGGTCTTCGACCTGAAGGCCTTGACCGCCGACCGTTTTTACCCAACCCCCATGACGCCGGAGCTTGTGCCGCGGGAGGCGTCGGCTTCCAAAGGGGTTTAGCGCGGGAGAGGGCCCGGGCCTTAAGGATGTGAAAAGACCGTTGGCCGTGGCAACGATGCCAGGCCGGCGGGCTTTTCTTTCTTCTCGCGGCCTGGATTGCTGATGGATGAGCGCTTACGGTTGAAGATTGGCTCTCGTTTGAGGAGGGAAGGGGCCCCTTAAGATGATAAAGCCTTCCTATCGCTTTGAGAATCTTCTCTACCGGCCAGAGGATGAGCATGATGCCTGTGGGGTTGGCTTCGTTGCCGACATCTCGGGTCATAAGACCCACGGGATCATCGAGCAGGCCATCACGGCCGTCATCAACCTCACCCACCGGGGGGCCGTTTCTGCTGATGCCAAGACGGGGGATGGGGCCGGGATCCTCACCCAGATCCCTATCAGGCTCTTTCGCCGGGAGGTGGAAAGGCTCGGCTTCCATCTCCCGAAGGACACGGACCTGGGGGTCGGTGTCCTCTTCCTCCCCAGGGAGGATCGGGAAGCCCAACAACTCTCCCGGAGGATCGTCGAGGGGAGCCTCATCCGGTACGGGGTTCGGGTGTTCGGTTGGAGGCCGGTTCCTGTTGACCTTCGGGCGCTAGGCGAGAGGGCGCTGGCGACCGTTCCCCTCATTGAGCAGATCCTCGTCGGCCGCCCGATCGGGGCGACCGATGAGGAGTACGAACGAACCCTGTACCTGGCCCGGAAGGAGATCGAGTCCCAGGTGGCCGGTGAGGGGATTGAGGGGTTCTACATCCCCTCTTTCTCCCATCGGACCATCGTGTACAAAGGCCTCTTCGTGGCCCCCCAGCTCCCCCGATTCTACCTGGATCTCCAGGATCGGGATTTCGAGGCATCGTTGGCCGTCTTCCACCAACGCTACTCGACCAACACCTTCCCCAACTGGTTCCTGGCCCAACCCTTTCGGATGCTTGCCCACAATGGCGAGATCAACACCCTCCAGGCGAACCGAAACTGGATGCACGCTAGGGAGCAGGAGTTTACCTCCCCCATCTGGGGCCCTCATGGAGAGAAGTTGAAGCCTATTGTGATGCCTGGGGGATCAGATTCGATGAGCCTGGATAACGTCCTGGAGGTCCTCGTCATGTCCGGGCGGGACATCCGGCATGCGCTCATGATGCTGGTCCCGGAGGCCTGGGAGAACATGCCGGATATGGACCCTGACGTGAGGGCCTTCTACGAATACCACGCCTGCTTGACCGAACCCTGGGATGGTCCGGCGGCCCTGGCCTTCACCGATGGGGTCATCGTCGGGGCCTGTCTGGATCGAAACGGCCTGCGCCCTGCCCGCTACAAGGTGACCGAGGATGGTCTGGTCATCATGGCCTCGGAGGTCGGCGTCATCGAGATTGACGATGCGAAGGTCGTTCAAAAGGGAAGACTCGGCCCGGGTCAGATGATCGCTGTGGACACCAGAAAAGGGGTCCTCCTGACGAACGAGCAGTTGAAAAAGGAGATGAGCTCAAGGAGACCCTACGGGAAGTGGCTGGAGCGTCAACTGTTCCGTCTCGAAACCCAGGAGCCGGATGGGAGGTCTGCCGACAACCTGAAAGGTCTTCGCTGGAAGCAACTGGCCTTCGGCTACACGGCCGAGGAATTATCCTTGGTCCTGAAGCCCATGTTCATCGAGAAGAAGGAACCGGTCGGCTCGATGGGCGACGATACCCCCTTGGCCGTCCTCTCGAAGCGGCCGAGACTCCTCTACTCTTACCTGAAGCAGTTGTTTGCCCAGGTGACAAACCCGCCTATTGACCCGTTGAGGGAGCAACTCGTCATGTCCTTGAACGTCTATCTGGGGGCCCGGGGGAATCTTCTGGAGGAGAAGGAGGAGTCGGCGAGGTTGATCGCCCTTCGGAGCCCGGTCCTCTTCGATCACGAGTTGGAGGCCTTGAGATCCTTGGATGATCCGGCCTTTGCCTCCACCACCCTCTCGACCCTCTTCGAGGCCGACCAGGGGCCCGAGGGGATGGTCCAGGCCCTTGAGGCCCTTTGCGAGCAGGCCAGCCGGGCCGTGGATCAGGGAAAGACCCTTTTGATCCTAAGCGACAAGGGGATCGATCCGAAGAGGGCCCCCATCCCGATCCTCCTCTGCGTGGGGGCGGTTCACCACCACCTGATCCGGGAGGGGAAGCGGATGAGGGCCTCCATCCTCGTCGAGACGGGGGAGGCGTGGGAGGTGCACCATTTCGCCTGTCTGACGGGCTATGGGGCCTCGGCGGTGAATCCCTACCTCGCCTTCGCCACGATTCGGGACATGATTGAATCAGGGGAGGTGGAGGGTCTTCCCCTGGATCAGGCCCTGAAAAACTACAAATCCTCCCTTGATTATGGCTTGAGAAAGGTGATGTCCAAGATGGGGATCTCTGCCCTCTCGAGCTACCAGGGGGCCCAGATCTTTGAGGCCATCGGCTTAAGTAAGGCCGTGATTGATTTTGCCTTCGTGGGGACCCCTTCGAGGATCGGGGGGGTTGGCTTCCGAGAGATCGCCCAGGAGGTGTTGGCCAGGCATGAGGGGGCCTTTGCCCGTCCTGAGGTGGATGGGAAGCTTCCGGACATCGGCTTCTATAAGTTTAGGCGCTCCGGAGAGGCCCATGCCTTTAACCCTCCAATGGTGAAGGCTATCCAGACAGCGGTCAAGAACGGGGATTATGAAGAGTACCGGAGATACGCCAAGCTGGTCGAGGAACGGGAACCTATCGCCCTCCGGGACCTTCTCCGGTTCCGGTCCGATCGACCGCCGATTCCCATCGAGGAGGTGGAGCCGGTTGAGGAGATCGTGAGGCGCTTCTCGACCCAGGCCATGTCCATCGGTGCTTTGGGGCCAGAGGCCCACCGGACCCTGGCGATCGCCATGAACCGGATCGGGGCGAAGTCAAACACAGGGGAGGGGGGGGAAGACCCTGCCTGGTGGAAGCCTTTCCCTGATGGGAGTTCGGCCAACAGCAAGATCAAGCAGGTGGCCTCAGCCCGCTTCGGGGTGACCCCCGAGTACCTGGCCAGGGCCGAGCAACTGGAGATCAAAATGGCCCAAGGGTCAAAGCCAGGGGAGGGGGGGCAGATTCCCGGGATCAAGGTGGCCCACCATATCGCCAGGATCCGCCGGGCCGTTCCCGGCATCCCGTTAATCTCACCTCCCCCGCACCACGATATCTATTCGATCGAGGATCTTTCCCAGTTGATCTACGACCTGAAGATGGCGAACCCCAGGGCCAAGGTCTGTGTGAAGCTGGTGGCGGAAGCCGGGGTGGGGACCATCGCCGCAGGGGTGGCCAAAGGCTATGCCGATGTGATCCTGATCAGCGGCCATGACGGCGGGACGGGGGCGTCACCGTTGAGCTCCATCAAAAACGCCGGTGTTCCATGGGAGCTGGGCCTCTCCGAGACCCAGCAGGTTTTGGTCTTGAATGATCTCCGGGGACGGGTCACTCTTCGGGTCGATGGGGGGATGAAGACCGGGAGGGATGTGATCATCGCCGCCATGCTTGGGGCGGAGGAGTTCGGCTTCGGGACCGCGGCCCTCGTCTCCATCGGCTGCGTGATGACCAGGCAGTGTCATCTCAACACCTGTCCCGTGGGGGTTGCCACTCAACGGGAGGATCTCCGGGCCCGCTTCGCGGGAACCCCCGAGATGGCTGCCAACTACTTCCTCTTTATCGCCCAGGAGGTCCGGGAGCTCCTGGCCTCCTTGGGTTACCGGAGGTTGGAGGAGATCATTGGCCGGACCGATCTCCTGGAGCCTGCCATCCCCGGGGATCATCAGAAGGCCAGGACCCTTGACCTTTCGGCGATCCTGGCCCAGGCCGATCCTTCGGGGACCAGGCCGAGGCGTTGCATCCAGCCTCGAAACGACCGGGGCGATACCCCGTTGGACGACCGGATCCTGCAGGACGCGAAGCCCGCCTTGGATGAGCAGGCACCGGTTCGGCTTTTTTATCCGATCAGGAACATCCACCGCTCCGTGGGGACAAAGCTGGCGGGGGAGGTCGCCTACCGGTACGGCGACGCAGGCCTTCCCGACGGGACCATCGAAATCCGCTTTGAGGGTTCCGCGGGCCAAAGCTTTGGGGCCTTCTTAACCAGGGGGATCCGTTTGATCCTCGAGGGGGAGGCGAACGACTACGTTGGCAAAGGGATGGGAGGTGGGGAGATCATCCTGAAGCCTCCTGCCAAGGCGAAGTTTGTCCCCCACAGGAATGTGATCATGGGGAACACGGTCCTCTACGGGGCGACGGGGGGGTTCCTCTTTGCCGCGGGAAGGGCCGGGGAACGGTTTGCCGTGCGAAACAGCGGCGCCGTGGCCGTCGTGGAAGGGGTTGGGGATCACGGCTGTGAGTATATGACGGCGGGGATCGTCGTGGTTCTGGGGGAGACGGGGCGGAATTTCGGGGCCGGGATGACGAACGGTGTGGCCTTTGTCTTCGACCAGCTCGGGGAGTTTCCCAGGAGGTACAATCCTGAGCTGGTCCGGATCGCCCGGGTCTCGGACCCGAACGACTTGGAGACCCTTTACGCGTTGATCCAGCGGCATCTCCAGGCGACCGGCAGCGGACGGGCCAAGGAGATCCTCTCCAACTGGGAGCACTACCTGCCTCTCTTTTGGAAGGTGATTCCCCTGCCGGCCGAGGCCATCACGAAGACCATCGAGGTGGCTAAAGGGGAGCAACCTCTCCTGGCGGCGGCTGGCAGGTAAAGGAAGCGTTCAGCCATCAGCTTTCAGGTGCTTAAACCGTTCACGGTTCACCGGGCAAGGTTCAAGGTCCAGACCTTAACCTGTGCCCCTGCCCGGTACGCTTTCAACGCTAAAGCGTTGCACGCCTGAGCAATCCCCCCTCTCGTGGGTTAACCCCCTTAGTTCTTGGGCATGCCTCATCGGCTAGTCTATGATTGCTGAAAAAGAAAACTTGACATTTACGTAAAGTCCTCTTATTGTAAAAAAGAGGGTTTCAGGTTGGAGCAGAGAAAATTCATGCCGATCGGTGAGCTGGCCAGAAAGGCCGGCATGACCTCACGAACGATCCGGTACTATGAAGAGCTTGGCCTGATCGGCCGGGCCGTGAGGACAAAGGGAGGGTTTCGGCTCTACACCGAGGACGAACTCCGGAGACTCCAGTTCATTAAGGATCTCCAGCTCCTTGATCTTTCCCTGTCCGAGATCCGCGAGCTTTTTCTTAAACGGAAAGGGGCAAGGACGGGATCGGAGATGGCTCCCCCAGCCGTGGCTTTCCTCCGCCAGCAGTTGGAGGAGGTGGAGACGCGAATTGCCAAGTACCAGGCGATCCGCCGGGCCCTTCTCGAAACCATAGAGATCCTCCAGGTTTGTACGGTCTGCGACTTGCAACCCTGTAAGGAGACCTGCTCCAATTGCTGGCTTCTCATGGGGCGGGAGCAGGTTCCCCTTCCCATGCAGGTCCTCACCGCAGCCTCTTAGGGACGCCCAGGCCGCCCGTTTGCTATAATGGATCCGGTTCGTAGGGTAAGCCATGGACGGGCGCCTTTGGTAGGAGCTGACGCTGATGGCGTTAAAGCTTCCCATCTACATGGATCATCATGCCACCACCCCCGTGGACCCGGAGGTCCTCGAGGCGATGCTCCCGTACTTCACCGAGCACTTTGGGAACGCCGCCTCCCGGAACCACAGCTTTGGGTGGAAGGCCGAGGAGGCGGTGGAGGAGTCCCGGGAAAAGATCGCCCGTCTCGCCGGCTGTAAGCCAGCCGAGATCGTATTCACCTCAGGGGCAACGGAGTCTGACAACCTGGCCATCAAAGGGGTTGCCTGGGCCTATCGGGAGAAGGGAAACCATATCATCACCTGCAAAATCGAGCACCATGCGGTCCTGGATTCCTGCAAGAGGCTGGAGAGGGAGGGGTTTGAAGTGACCTACCTCCCCGTGGACAAGGACGGTCTCGTGGACCCTGAGGATGTGAAGCGGGCGATCACCGATCGGACGATCCTGATTACGATCATGTACGCCAACAACGAGATCGGGACGATCCAGCCCCTTGTTGAGATCGGGAGGATCGCCAAGGAGCGGGGGGTCCTGTTTCACTCCGATGCTGTCCAGGCTTTTGGGAAGATCCCCTGCCGGGTAGACGATTTGCATGTGGATCTGATGTCCGTGTCTGCCCACAAGATGTATGGCCCGAAGGGGATAGGAGCCCTCTATGTCCGGATGGGGAAGCCCCGGGTGAAACTTGTTCCGATCATTGACGGGGGTGGACACGAAAAGGGGCGTCGCTCCGGGACCCTGAACGTCCCGGGCATCGTGGGTTTTGGGAAGGCCTGCGAGATCGCTGAGCGGGTCATGGCCGAAGAGGCCGACCACCTCCGCTCCCTTCGGGAGCGTCTGAAGAAGCATCTCTTTGACAACCTGGACGGTGTCCACCTGAACGGTCATCCTGACAAGCGGCTCCCCGGGAACCTGAATGTGAGCTTTGAGTTCGTGGAGGGGGAATCCCTCCTCATGAGCCTGAACAGGGATGTCGCCCTCTCCTCGGGATCTGCCTGCACCTCTGCCACCCTGGAGCCGTCCTACGTTCTCATGGCCCTGGGGGTTAAGGAGGAGCTGGCCCTCTCTTCCATCCGGTTCGGGTTAGGGCGGGGGAATACCGAGGAGGAGGTGGACTATGTTGCTGCTCGGGTGGTAGAGAGTGTTAAGAAGCTCCGGGCCATGTCCCCCCTCTATGAGATGGCCCACCAGGGGGTGTCCGTCACGACAAGCTAAACCTTAGGAAAGGAGGTATTCCTGTGCAGGAAGAGCATCGTGCCCATGAGGTCCCGAGGACCGAGACCCCGGAAGAAGCGGCCATGCGGGAGAAGATTGAGGCTGTCCTGGCTCAGATCAGGCCGTATGTGAACGCCGACGGTGGGGACATCGAGCTGGTTGAGGTCATCGGCCGGTCGGCCAAGATCAAGATGGTTGGCTCCTGCGCCGGCTGCCCAAGCTCCCTGATGACGCTTCAGCTCGGGATCGAGCGGATGCTGAGGGAAGAGATCCCCGAGTTTGAGGAGCTCATCCCGGTCTCGCCGTTCGAGGATTTTGGCCCCCAAGGTTTCAATTACTGAGGGGGCCTCCACCCTTTAACACCTGGGATCCAGAAGGAGGTATAAGGAGAATGGTGACGCTTACACCAACGGCCGTCGAAAAGCTCAAGACTATCAGGGCTGAAAAAGGGATTCAAGAGGAGGGCCTCAGGATCCGGGTGACAGGAGGTGGCTGCTCCGGCTTCCAGTACCAACTGGCCTTTGACAACGCCAGGCCTGGCGACAAGGTGTTTGAGCAGGATGGGGTGAAGATCCTGGTGGATCCAAAAAGCTACCTGTTTCTGAACAACTCTGAGGTGGACTATACCGACAGCCTCTACGGGGCAGGGTTTGCCATCAAGAACCCTAATGCGAAGTCAACCTGTGGCTGTGGCCAATCCTTTTCCGCTTAAGCGGCGAGGATGGTTCTACGGGTGAGGCTGTTTCCTCCCTTGGTCTCTTTCCCTT
This sequence comes from uncultured bacterium, assembly GCA_964535215.1. Classification (GTDB taxonomy): domain Bacteria; phylum Methylomirabilota; class Methylomirabilia; order Methylomirabilales; family JACQHM01; genus JACQHM01. The sequence goes on along the minus strand of CAZHST010000002.1, from coordinate 32,225 downwards.
GAGCGAAAGCCGCCCACCCGTTCAGGGGCGGGACTGAGCGGTTCCACGACCTGGTGCGCTAAGAGATCGGCGGGATTGGTTTTGGAGGAAGGATGAACGATGCTTGAGCTCGGGCAGCTCGACCAGGGGGTCACCCAGGAGGAACGGGCGGAACTGGAACAGGGGCTTCTCCTGACCACCTTGGAGAAGATGGTCAATTGGGCCAGGAGATCCTCCCTGTGGCCCGCCACCTTTGGATTGGCCTGTTGTGCCATCGAGATGATGGCCACCGCCGCCTCCCGTTTTGATCTGGCCCGGTTCGGGGCCGAGGTCTTCCGGGCCTCCCCCAGGCAGGCGGATCTCATGATTGTGGCAGGGAGGGTCAGCCGGAAGATGGCCCCGGTCCTCCGCCAGATCTACGATCAGATGCCGGAGCCGAAATGGGTCATCGCCATGGGGGCCTGTGCGTCCTGCGGCGGCATCTTTAACAACTACGCCATCGTTCAGGGGGTGGATGAGATTGTCCCTGTGGATGTGTATGTCCCTGGATGCCCTCCGCGGCCTGAGCAGCTCATCCATGGCATCATGAAGCTCCAGGAGAAGATTGACAAGGAACGGCCCGCGAGGCAGGGGCTCATCCACCTTCCATGGTTCCGGAGGAGACCTCAAACCCCCGATGCCGACCCTCAGGCCTTGAAGTAAGGAGAAGGGATAATGACGGTATGTAACCTCTTGGCTCTTTCCCCGCCCAATCGAGCCCACGATCCGGTGGATTGAGCAGAGGAAGGCGTGAGGGCCCAGATCCCGAGCGGAAAGCAGAAGCTGGGCGAAGGAGATCTGGAGGTCCTCTTCAAGCGAGGGGATACCTGGGTGGTAAAGCCCGGCGGAAGTCTTTGAAATCCTGCGAGATTCAGGGGAAGGGGGGGAGCCGTTGGAGACCGATCCCTCCCCTTCTCCTTTCCCGAAAGGAGGAGAGTGACATGCGGATGATCCATACCCTCAAGGTCGGCGAGCCAGCTCCCGATTTCACCCTCAAGGATCATAACGGGAACGACGTGACCCTCTCCAGCTTCAAGGGCCAGAAGAACGTGCTCTTGGCTTTCTTCCCTCTGGCCTTTACCCCTGTCTGACAGGCCGAGCTGTCCGCGTACAATGCCGATCTCCAGCGGTTCGCGGACTACGATACCCAGGTCCTGGGTATTAGCACCGATAGCCGTTTCACCCTGGCGGCTTTCTCGGAGAAGTGTGGTGGCTTGAACTACCCCCTGTTGAGTGATTTCTGGCCCCATGGGCAGGTGGCCTTGAAGTACAATGTCCTGCGGGAGGAAGGCTTCCCCCAGCGGTCAGTGTTCATCATTGACAAAGAGGGGAGCATCCGCGACATCAAGCTGTACGAACTCCGCCAGCAGCCTGATAATGAGGAACTGCTTGGCATCCTTCGGAAGCTGAAGTAAGGGATATTTGGTGAGCGGCTATGAAGATGTCACGGCGATGCGTCCCTTTCACCCCTTTCGAGGGAAGGCTGGAGGACTCGATTGTCGCCTTGGTCTCCAACGCCGGCGTCTACCATAAAGGGCAGGAACCCTTTAACCTGGAGGGGGATACCACCTGGCGGATCATCCCTGGCGATGTCCGGGCCGAGGACCTTTCTATCGCCCACGCCCACTACGACCACTCGGATGCCGACAGGGATATCAACTGCGTCTTCCCCATTGACCGGCTGCGGGAGTTGGCCGAGAAGGGGATCATCCGAGGGCTGGCTGAACGCCATATCGGGTTGGGTTGGAGCCTGGATCTCAAGGCGATCTACGAGGGGACTGCCCCCCAGGTGGGGGATCTGATCGAACGTTCAGATGCTGACCTCGTCCTCCTGACCGGGGGCTGACCCGTGTGTCATCGCGCGGTCGTCGCGATCCAGCGGGAGATCGAGATGCGGGGCATCCCAACGGTCCTCATCACGGTCTCTCCGGCCGAATCAAAGCTTGCCCGTCCCCCCCGGGCCCTTTCCCCGAAGGGCTTCCCGTTAGGTCGTTCCCTTGGGCCCCCGGGGGAAGCCGAGCTCCAGCGGCGGGTGTTACAAGATGCCCTTGCCCTCTTCCTGGCCCCGCCCGCTCCGGGGGAGATCCAAGAGCGGGTGTACCCCGGCTATCCTGGATGAGGTCGGCATGGTGAAAGCCCTCCTGAAAAGTCTCTGGACAACGTTCAAGCATATCTTCAGGAAGCCGGTCACCGTTTCTTACCCTGAGGAGCGTCTCCCCCTCGCCCCGAGATACAGGGGAAGGCATATCCTGGTGGTTGATGAGGATGGGATGGAGCGGTGCGTGGGGTGTGAGCTCTGCGCTGTCGCCTGCCCGGCCGATGCCATCTACATCGAGCCGGCGGAGAACACCCCGGAGGAGCGACGCTCGCACGGTGAGCGGTACGCCAGGATCTACAAGATCCACATGCTCCGCTGCATCTTCTGTGGGTACTGCGAGGAGGCCTGCCCTGAGGATGCCATCTTCATGGGGAAGGAGTACGAGCTGGCCTCCTACGACCGGAGCGATTTCATCTACGGGAAGGAGAAGCTCATGATGCCCCTTCGGGAGGCGTTGAGGCAGCGCCCTGACATCCCCCTGGAGAAGATCCACCGGGGTTAATGTCCGAGGTCATATCCACGACCGGGCTTCGAAACGATGATGTGGGTTGAGACGACGAAGGCCATTCGTTTCGCCGAGGAGAAGTTTGAAAAGGTCAGTCTCTTCAGAACCGACCGGTGCCTGGTTGATCTTTACTGTCTCAAGCCGGGGCAGGGCCAGAGACCTCATGTCCACGAGGGTACCGACAAGGTCTACTACATTGTGGAAGGGGAAGGGGTCTTCAGCGTAGGAGGCGAGGAGCGGATCCTCGGACAGGGTGATGCGGTCCTTGCGTCAGCGGGGCAGGAACATGGCCTCAAGAACCTTGGACCTGATCCGCTGGTGATCCTGGTTCTTATGGCCCCTCCCCCCCGTGAAGCCCAGGGTTTGAAGCGGCCGACAAGCTGATCGGGAAAAGGGTCTGGGGAGGGCTGGACCGTCCAGCCCGGTGCTCTTTTTGCTTGGCGGTTTCCGGGGGAGAGGGCTATAATACCTTTCCTGGGGAAAGGCGGTGGGGCTCTCCCCCAAGGGTCCCGCTCATGATCAAGGGTAAAGGGTAGGGCTGAGAGGGGTCATCATTATCCGAGGAGAGGGTTTGATGCGGATCATTCGGGACGTCATTACCGTGGTCACCAAGGACAAGGAGGAGTTTCTGGATATTACCCCAGAGATCGAGGCATGGGTTGTCAAGCATGAGATCAACGATGGGCTCCTGGTCCTGACCTCTCTCCACACCACCGTTGCCCTCTTCGTCAACGAGTTTCAGCAGGCCCTCATGGAGGATCTGAGGATACTCCTCCACCGCCTGGTGGAGGAACAGGATGGGTACCGGCACAACGATCCTCGCTATTCCGACTGCGACCGGCATAACGCCGCCTCCCATCTGCGGGCCATCCTTTTAGGCCAAAGTCTCGCCCTGGCTGTATCCGGGGGGAGGTTAGAGCTGGGGAGGTGGCAGAGCATCATCCTCGCCGAGCTGGATGGGCCCAGGGAGCGGACCATGACGGTTCAGGTGATCGGCGACTAGTTCTCCATCGCTTCACGGCACTGATTCCTCGGCCGCATCCGAGCGGCCTTCATTTTTTTCAGGGTAGAGGTGGACCGTGGAACTGTTGCTGGCCAATACGGGAAGCTATCCAAGGATCGGTGAGGGGAAGGAAGGACAGCGTTTGCGTCAGGCTTATGCCCGGTGGGAGCGGGGTGAGCTGTCGGCGGAAGCCTTCGGGCAGGTTCTGGATTCGGTGACCGAGGAGGTGATCCAGGAACAGATCAGGGCTGGATTGGACCTGGTCACCGATGGTCAGATCCGCTGGTATGATCCCATCTCTCACCTGGTAGGGAAGATGGAGGGGGTCGAGATTGATGGCCTCCTCCGGTTCTTCGACACCAACTTTTACTTTCGACAGCCTGTGATCATCGGGCAGGTCAGACGGAGGGGTCCTCTGGTCGTGGAGGAGTTCCGTCTGGCCAGGGGTCTCTCCTCAAAGCCGGTCAAGCCGGTCCTGACAGGCCCCTATACCCTGGCGAGGTCATCCATCCCCCAGACGGGGAGGTATCAGGATCTTAGGACCCTGGTCCTGGATTTTGCCGCCGCGCTGGGTGAGGAGGTAGGGGCCTTAGCCCGGGAAGGGGCAGAGGTCATCCAGATCGATGAGCCTTCAATCCTCAAACATCCGGAGGACCTGGACCTCTTCCGGGAGGCTGTGGACATCTTAACGTCGGTCAAAGGGTCCGCCTGGGTAGCCCTCTACACCTATTTTGGCGATGCCATCCCCTGCTATGAAACCTTCCAGGCCCTGCCCGTGGAGATCCTGGGCTTGGATTTCACGTACAGCCCCGCCCTCCCGGAGCTGATCTCAAAGACCGGCTCGGAAAAGGTTCTGGGGCTTGGGGTGATTGACGGCCGGAACACGAAGGTCGAGGCCAAGGAGACCGTCTTCCAGATCCTGGAAAAGGTGTTGCCGAAACTGAAAACGCCTTTCGTCTACTTGAACCCCTCCTGCGGCCTTGAGTACCTCCCCCGGGAGAAGGCCCTGGGAAAGCTTTGCCGCATGAGGGAGCTTAGAGACGAGTTCCTGCACGGAGGAATCTGATGAGCCGGGAGAAATTACTCGCCCTGGGGCTTGACCTTCCCATTCTTCCGACGACGGCCGTCGGGAGCTATCCGAAGCCTGATTACCTGGTCACGGCCAGGGCCGAATTCTCCAGGAAACAGATCACCCAGCGGGAGCTGGAGGTCCTGGAGCGGAAGGCCACGGAGTTCTGGATGGCCTTCCAGGAGGAGATCGGCCTTGATGTCCTGGTGGATGGGGAGATGTACCGGGGGGACATGGTAGCCTACTTCGCCGAGGCGTTTCAGGGATTCGAACTGGGGGGATTTGTCCGCTCCTACGGGAACCGGTACTACCGGAAGCCCGTCATCGTCGGGGAGGTCAAATGGCCTGGCCCCATCACGATCTCCTGGTGGAAGTTCGCCCAGTCCCTGACAAAGAAACCGGTGAAGGGGATGGTCACCGGTCCCTACACCATGATGGATTGGTCTTTTAACGAGTACTACCCGAACCGTCAAACTGCCTGCCTGGCCCTAGCCCGGGAAGTTCGCAAGGAGGTGGAGGCGCTGGTTGAGGCCGGGGCGAAGATCATTCAGGTGGACGAGCCTGCCGTCTCTGCCCGTCCCGAGGAGCTTCCCTTTGCCATCGAGGCCATGCACATGGTGACCGATGGTCTCCCCGCCTACTTCATCACCCATATCTGCTATGGGGCCTTCGAGTTCATCTATCCTCAGATGCTGGAGCTCCCCGTGGACAACTTTGACCTGGAGATGTCGAACAGCCGCCTGGACCTCTTGCCCCGCTTCCAGGAGCACCCCTTCACGAAGGACCTCTCCTTCGGGGTTGTGGATGTGCATTCCCATGTGCTGGAGGAGGTCGAGATGGTCGGTGAGCGAATCCGAACAGCCCTCCGTCTCCTTCCCGGAGAATCCATCTGGGTTGACCCAGACTGTGGCCTGAAGACCAGGACCGTGAAGGAGGCGAAGGAGAAGCTCAAGGTCGTCGTGGACGCCACCCGGCAGATCCGGAAGGAATTGGGGCATGGGGGGTGAGAGGTGAGGGGGGTGGCAGGGGCCTTCATCATCCTGCTCCATCAGGCGGCAACGGGAAGCCTCTTCGCCCTGTTGGCCGCCCCGGAGGGCTTAAGGAGGAGAGGCTTCCTCAAGGTGATCGCCTTTACCATCCTGGCCCTGGAGGGGATTGTTATCGGTCTCTCTTATGGCTCTGCCAGGATCCCCCTCTGGATGGCGGGCTTCTCCATCGCCTGTCTCCTCTTCATGGGTTCCCTCTTCCTGAAGGATGCGGGGAAGAGTTTCTTCCTGTACCGTCTCCTGGTTTCAATCGGCATCCTGGCTCTCGCCGCAAGCGCCCTTCCCTTCCGGATCACCTCCTCCCTCTCCCTGAACGACGGCCTCCTCCTCCTCAACTTCTTCCTTTCGGCTCTCCTCTTGGGATCGGTGACAACGGGGATGCTCCTCGGCCACTGGTACCTGATCGAGCCCGGCCTTTCCATCACGCCCTTGAAGCGCCTGGTGGCCCTCTACCTCCTCTCCACCCTGGCCCAGGGCTTTTTTATCCTGGTCAACCTGGGCCTCTTGGCTTCCACCGGAGGCCAGCCGGGGGTCTCCCTCTTCCTCTCCCGGTATGGGGCCATCCTCATCGGGCGGATGGGTATCGGCATCCTGGCTTCTATCATCTTGGGGATCTTGATCTGGGAGACCCTGAAGATCCCCCATACGCAAGCGGCCACAGGCCTTCTCTATGTCGCGGTTGTGATGGCCCTCGTGGGCGAGTTCCTGGGCCGCTATCTGCTGGCGGTGAGCTCGGTTCCCCTGTAGGAACCGTGGAGGTTCAACCCTCGTTGAGGACGATCATGGGACAACTCTACAAGGTTGGAGCGGTGAGAGACCTGGCCCCGGGTGAGGGGAAGGTGGTCGAGGTGGAAGGGCACGAGATTGCCCTCTTCAACGTCAACGGGACCTTCTACGCGTTGAGCAATGTCTGCCCCCATCGGGGGGGGCCTTTGGGAGAGGGCTTCTTGGAGGGGGAGATCGTCACCTGTCCCTGGCACGGCTGGAAGTTCGACGTGACCACGGGGGTCTCGCCGGAGAACCCCAGGGCGAAGGTGACCTCCTTTCCCGTCAAGGTCGAGGGGGAGGATCTCTACGTCGAGCTTCCCGGATGATGAGGGGAGATCCCGGTGGGACTGCCCAAGGCAGCAGAGGTCGTCATCGTTGGGGGAGGGGTCATCGGGTGTAGCATCGCCTACCATCTGGCAAAGGCAGGCCTACGGGATGTGGTCGTCCTGGAGAAGGGTGTCGTCGGGGGTGGTACCACCGGCCGTTCGGTCGGGGGCATTCGGCGGCTGTTCTCAACGGAGATCCACATCAAGCTCTCCGTCGAGTCCATGAAGCTCTTCCAGGCCTTCCACGACGAGACGGGGGTGGACCCGGAATTTCGGCCGGTGGGTTACCTCCTCCTGGCCACTTCCGAAGAGGAGTGGAGCCTCTTTCAGGCAACGGCCTCTCTCCAGCGACGTTTCGGGGTTCCTGTGGAGCTCCTTTCCCCAAAGGATGTGCAACGGCTCCTTCCCCCTTTACGGACCGATGACCTCTTCGGCGCCTCTTACTGTCCGGACGACGGCTATGCCTCTCCCCATGAGGTCACCCAAGCCTATGCGAAGGGGGCCAGGAGGCTCGGCGCCGTGATCGAGGAGGGAAAAGAGGTGATCGGGATCGAGGTCGAAGGGGGGAGGGTGACGAGGGTCGTGACAAGGGAAGGCCCCCTCGCCACGGGGGCCGTCGTGAATGCTGCCGGACCCCTCGCCAGGGAGGTGGGGAGGATGGCCGGCCTTGAGATCCCGGTGAAGCCCGTCCGGCGTCAGGTCTTCGTCACGGGGCCTCTTCCCGGGCTTCCTTCAAGGGTCCCTATCACCATTGACTACCGACAGGGTTTTTACTTCCGGAGGGAGGGGGAGGGGGTCCTCTTCTCAGGCCCCATGGACGAGATCGAAAGCTTCACGACTTCTGTTGAATGGGAGGCTGTAGCTGAAGCGGCGGCCAAAGGGGCCCATCGCCTCCCCTTGTTACAGGAAGCCGAAGTCATCAGGGGGTGGGCGGGCCTCTACGAGCTTTCCCCTGACAAGCATCCCATCCTTGGTGAGGCCAGGGAAGTCCGGGGCTACTTTTACGCCGTTGGCTTCTCCGGTCACGGCTTCATGCATGCCCCCATCACGGGGAAGCTCATGGCCGAGCTGATCCTGGAGGGGAAGGCGGCAACGGTAGATATCTCCGCTCTTTCCCTGGAGCGCTTCGAAACGGGAGCGCTCCTCCGGGAGCTTCTAGGTTGGCGTCACTAATGGAGGGGTGGCTCGTCCCGACCATCGGGTGGGGAGAGGGAGGATGGACCTTGAATTCTTGAGGACGTTGGCGATCCCGGCCTCGACCAAGATGATCCTTTTTGTGATTGATGGGCTGGGGGGCCTCCCCCGGGATGAGGGAGGCTTGACGGAGCTCGAGGCCGCCAGGACCCCCAACCTCGATGCCCTGGCCGTCCGCTCCCTCTGCGGGTTGATCCAGCATGTGGGGCCGGGGATTACACCGGGGAGTGGCCCTGGGCACCTCGGTCTCTTCGGCTACGATCCGATCCGGTATCAGATCGGACGGGGGGTGTTGGAGGCCCTCGGGATCGGCCTGGAGCTTACACCCCAGGATGTGGCAGCCCGTGGGAACTTCTGCACCGTTGACCGAGAAGGTCGGATCACCGATCGAAGGGCGGGGCGGATCTCGACGGGGGAGTGCCGGAGGCTCTCCCACCTCCTTTCGACCATCACCCTGGAAGGGGCTCTCCTTAGGGTCGAGCCGGTGAAGGAACACCGTTTCGTTGCGGTCTTCACCGGCGCGGGCCTCTCCGACGCCATCGGCGAGACCGATCCCCAGCGGCTTGGCCTTCCCCCTCTTCCGGCCTCTCCCCTAGAACCGGAGGCGGAGCGGACCGCGAAGATCGTCAACGAGTTCGTGGAGAAGGCCGGAGCCCTGCTCAAAGATCAGGGGCCGGCCAACATGGTCCTCCTCCGGGGCTTTGCCAAGCTCCCCACCCTCCCCACCCTCCCTGACCTCTTCGGTTTTAAGGCGTGCGCCATTGCCGCCTACCCGATGTACCGGGGCCTGGCGAAGCTGGTGGGGATGGAGACCCCCCAGCTGGAGGGTGACCTTGGCATCCTGATCCAGGAGCTGGCCGATCGCTACGATCGCTACGATTTCTTCTTCCTCCATTTCAAGAAGGCCGATGCGGCCGGGGAGGATGGGGACTTTGACGCCAAGGTCGCTGCCCTGGAGGAGGTGGACCGTCATCTCCCCTCCCTCCTTGAGCTTGACCCTGATGTCCTGGTGGTGACCGGGGACCACTCGACCCCCTCGGTGTTGAAAGGGCATAGCTGGCATCCCGTCCCTGTCCTTCTCTCCTCCAGGTGGTGCCGTCCCGACGGGGTGAGGGAATTCTCGGAGCGGGGTTGTGCCGCCGGAGCCTTGGGGAGGATCAAGGCGACAGAGCTTCTGCCCCTTATCCTGGCGAATGCTTGGCGGTTGAAAAAGTTCGGAGCGTGAGGATGATTGACCTTCGGTACATGCGGGGAAGGCTCCTGGCCTTGGCGACCCTCGTCCCGCCTGATCTGGATCAGGAAACGGAGAAGGCCATTGCCAGGCTTCTGGAGGGGGAGGATGAAGTTGGCCTGATGGAGGTCCTGGGAAGGCTGAACCTCCCGGAGAAGGCCCGGAGGAAGCTTCTGCTGATCAAGGAAGCCCGCGAGGTCTCCCTGAAGCTGAACGAGTACGCCAGGACCTTGCCGCTCCCCCACCGGAAGATCGAGGAAGGGTATCGCCTCATCCGGAGGATCAAGGACGAGTTTGCCTGGCTTCAGTCAGAATCGTGAAACGATATTTTACTTGACAAAAAGGAAGAAAGGGTCGAAAATACTGAAAAATCAGAGGTTTTTCTCGGAAACCTGATCGTGTCGTGAGCCATTGGCCTTGAAGGGAGGGGGGTTGTTTTCAAACCGGTTGAAGACAGCCCGGTAGGGGAGGCAGCCATGGAGCTTTCGAGGCGGGACTTTTTGAAGCTTGGGGCGGCAGCCTCGGTGGGGGCTGTGGCCAGCACCTTTGGCTTTGACATCGGCCCGGCGGTCGCTGCGACCCGCCGGTTAAAGATCGCGAAGACAACGGAGGTCCGGAGCACTTGTCCCTACTGCTCGGTGAGTTGCGGGGTGATCATCCACACCCTGGGGGACAACGCCAAGAATGTGAAGCCGTCCGTCGTCCACATTGAGGGGGACCCGGATCACCCGATCAACCGGGGGACCCTCTGTCCCAAAGGGATCACCTTAAGGCAGTTCGTTCTGAACGACCACCGGCTCACAAAGCCCCGGTATAGGGCTCCCGGCAGCTCCGAGTGGACGGACATCAGCTGGGAGGAGGCGATTGAGAAGATCGCCCGCCGGATCAAGGAGACGAGGGACCGGACCTTTGTGACCAGGGATGAGAAGGGGAGGGTGGTGAACCGAACCCCGGGGATCGCCGTCATCGGTGGCTGCACCGATACGAACGAGATGAACTACCTGATCGTCAAGACGGCGAGATCCCTGGGGGTAACCTATTTGGATAACCAGGCACGCATATGACACGGTCCGACGGTGGCCAGTCTGGCCCCCACCTTCGGACGAGGCGCCATGACCAACGGCTGGGTTGACATCGGGAACGCCGATGTCATCCTGGCCATGGGCGGGAACCCGGCGGAGAACCACCCCTGCGGCTTCAAGTGGGTGATCGAGGCGAAGAAGCACCGGGGGGCGAAGCTGGTCTCGGTCGATCCCCGCTTCAACAGGACGGCGGCCGTCTCGGACCATTTCGTGCAGATCAGGGCGGGAACGGACATCGCCTTCCTGGGTGGCCTGATCAATTATGCCCTGACCAATGGCCGTTACCACGAGGAGTACCTGAGGCTCCACACCAATGCTCCCTTCATCATCAGGGAAGGCTTCAAGCTCCCCGAGGACGATGGCCTCTTCTCCGGCTACGACCCGGGGAAGAAAGCCTATGACAAATCCACATGGGCCTACGAGCTGGATGAGAAGGGCTATGCCAAGGTCGATCCCACCCTCCAGCATCCCCGCTCGGTCTTCCAGCTCCTGAAGAAGCACTACGCCCGCTACACCCCCGAGATGGTCTCCAGGATCTGCGGCTGCTCGAAGGAGGATTTCTTAAAGGCGGCTGAGATCATCACCTCCACCTCCACCCCCGATCGGGCCGGGACCATCATGTACGCCCTGGGATGGACCCACCACTCGGTAGCGGTCCAGATCATCAGGGCGGCGGCCATTCTCCAGCTCATCCTGGGGAACGTGGGACGGCCTGGGGGAGGGGTCAACGCCCTTCGCGGCCACTCGAACATTCAAGGGGCCACGGACATGGCAGGGGCCTTCCATCTCCTCCCCGGATATCTCAAGGCCCCCCGGGCCTCCTGGCAGAGCCTCAAGGAGTACCTCGAGGCCACGACCCCTAAGCCCTTGAGGCCGAATGCCATGAACTACTGGTCCAATACCCCAAAGTTCATGGTGAGCCTGCTCAAGGCTTTCTATGGCCCCCACGCGACCAGGGAGAATGACTTCGCCTACCACTACCTCCCCAAGCTGGAGGAGGGTGCTGACCATAGCTGGGTGCATATCATTGACGACATGTACAAGGGGATCATCCAGGGGATGGTTGCCTTCGGGATGAACCCGGTGGCAAACGGCCCGAACTCCCCCAAGATCCTGGCTGCCCTGGCGAAGCTCAAGTGGCTGGTGGTTGTGGAGAACTTCGAGACGGAGACGGCCCACTTCTGGAAGGCCCCGAAGGAGGCGATGGGGATGGACCCGGCCGAGGTCAAGACGGAGGTCTTCCTCCTCCCGGCGGCCAACTTCGCCGAGAAGGATGGGTCCTTCACCAACTCGGCCCGCTGGCTCCAGTGGAAGTGGAAGGCTGTCGATCCCCCGGGCCAGGCCAAGGCCGACCAGGAGATCCTGGCCCGGATCTTCTTGAAGCTCCGGGAGCTGTATCAGAAGGAAGGGGGTGCCTTCCCCGACCCGATCCTCCACGCGACCTGGAACTATACCGACCCCCTGAACCCCTCCCTGGAAGAGGTGGCTAAAGAGGTGAACGGAAAGGCCCTGGCGGATTTGAAGGACGAGAAGGGGAACGTGGTCCTGAAGGCCGGTCAGCAGCTCTCCTCCTTCGCCCAGCTAAAAGATGACGGGACCACAGCCTGTGGCAACTGGCTCTACTGCGGCTGCTATACGGAAGCCGGAAACATGATGGCCAGGAGGAGCACGGCGGATCCGACAGGGCTTGGCATGTACCACGGGTGGGCGTGGAACTGGCCCATGAATCGCCGGATCCTCTACAACCGGGCCTCGGCTGATGCAGAGGGGAAGCCATGGGACCCGAAGCGACCAGGGATCGTTTGGAACGGGGAACGGTGGGTGGGGGACGTCCCCGATTACAAGCCGGACAGCCCCCCGGAGGTAGGCCTGGGGGCGTTCATCATGCTCCCGGAGGGGGTGGCCAAGCTCTACGCTGTTGACTTTGCTGAAGGTCCTTTCCCGGAGCATTACGAGGCGGTCGAAGCCCCCGTTGAGAACCTCTTCCATCCCAAGGTGAGCAGAAACCCGGTGGTGAAGCCCTTCGAAAGCGACAAGGATGCCTATGGGACCTCTGACGAGTTCCCCATCGTGGCAACCACCTACCGGCTCACCGAGCACTTCCACTACTGGACCAAGCACATCACCTCGACCTCCGAGCTCCAGCCCGAGTTCTTTGTGGAGATCCCGGAGGAGTTGGCGAAGGAGATGAGGATCCGGAACGGGGAGATGGTCAGGGTGACCTCGAAGCGGGGCTCTCTCGAGGGGAAGGCCCTGGTCACGAAGCGGATCAAGCCGATGATGATTGGTGAGAAACGGGTCTGGCAGATCGGCTTCCCCATCCATTGGGGTTTCAAGGGGAGGGTGACAGGGCCTCTGGCAAACCTCCTGACCCCTAGCGTGATTGACCCTAACTCCGGTACGCCAGAGTACAAGACCTTCCTGGTGCGGCTGGAGAAAGTCTAGAGGGAGGGTGGCCATGGGAACGGCGTTGGAAGTCAAGGCGATCTCGGCAACCTCCTCAGCCCCGACAGGGGTCCGGCAGCTTCGGACGGTCTCCAAGCTGATTGACACCACCACCTGTATCGGTTGTAAAGCCTGCGAGGTGGCCTGCCAGGAGTGGAACGACCTCCAGATCGAGCCGACCACGAATTTCGGCTCCTACCAGACCCTCCCGGACCTCACCCCTAACTTTTGGAACCTGATCCGGTTCAACGAGGTGGAGCGGGACGGGAAGCTTGTCTGGCTCATGCGGAAGGACCAGTGCATGCACTGTGAGGATGCCGGCTGCTTAAAGGCCTGCCCTGCCCCGGGGGCCATTGTCCAGTACGAAAACGGGATCGTGGATTTTGTCCAGGAGAACTGTATCGGCTGCGGCTACTGCATCACGGGCTGCCCCTTCAACATCCCCCGCCTCCACGAAAAGACCCACCGGGTCCACAAGTGCACCCTCTGCGTGGATCGGGTGGAGGCCGGGCTGGAGCCGGCCTGTATCAAGGCCTGCCCCACCGGATGTCTCCAGTTCGGGACATGGGATGATATGAAGACGGTGGCCGAGAAAAGGGTGGAGCAGCTCAAGGCGGCCGGCTTCCAGCAGGCCGCCGTCTACGGCGACAACCTGCCCGGTGTTGGCGGTCGGACCGGCGTCCTCTACGTCTTGGCCTACGGCGACCGGCCTGAGGACTACGGCCTCCCGAAGGATCCCAAGATCCCGACCTCCGTCTACATCTGGAAGACCTTTTTCAAGCCGGTCGGGTGGCTCTTGATGGGGTTGAGCATCTTCGGGGCCTTCTTCCACTACATGCGCTACGGGCCAAAGGAGGTCAAGGAGGAGGATGAGCAATGACAGGGAAGGAGATCCAGCGGTTTACCTTGCGGGAGCGGGTCGTCCACTGGGTCGTTGCCCTCTCCTTTATGTTCCTCATGCTGACGGGGCTTGCCTTCTTCTCCCCGAAGCTCTTCTGGCTCTCCTCCCTCTTCGGAGGGGGACAGTTCAGCCGGATCCTCCATCCCTGGATGGGGGTCTTCTTCGTGGTCGTCTTCCTGGCCCTGGGGGTTCCCTGGCTTCGGGACATGATCATCAAACCCTGGGATTGGGAGTGGATGGCCCACTGGAGGGACTACCTCACCCACCGGGAGGATACGCTCCCTGCGGCCGGACGGTTTAACGCCGGACAGAAGGCCTTGTTTTGGACCCAGACGGTCTCGGGTCTCCTCCTCCTCCTTTCCGGCATCCCCCTCTGGTTCCCGATGAGCTTCCCGGCGGGCCTCCGGGGGCTCAGCATCCTCATCCATGAGACGGCAGCCCTGGCGGCCATTGTGGCCTTCATCGCCCACCTCTACATGGCCCTCTTCCAGGTGCCGGGGGCGCTTAGAGGGATGACCCGGGGGGTTGTCACACGGGGGTGGGCCCGGGTGCATCATGGCCGCTGGTTCCGGGAGGTGATGGGAGGGCGGTGAGGAAGCACTCCTCCTGGGAACAGCGGATCAGCCGGGTCGAGGACCTGTTCAACCGGTACCCCTTCGCCCAGGAGGTCCTCCGTTTCTACCGGGAGGTCCTCTTGTTTCAGAAGGAGGTCTACCACCACCTGGCCCCGCTTGGGGAAAAGGCCTCTTCTTCAGGTGCTCGGCCCCCATTACGGGTGGATCTTCTTCTTCCCCTCTTTCCGCAGTTCCTCGCCCTGATCACCGAGATCGCCCCCCCTCCCCTGGCCTCCACGGCTGGGGATCTGGCCTTACAGCCGAAAGAAGCATGGGAGGTGCTCCTTCGCACCTTTTGGGAAGAAGGGAAGCTCTCCGGTGGGGAGGGAGCTGTTCCCCTTCTCTTTTTCCCAAAGGCCTTCCTCCAGCCTTATGGCGAGCGCCTGGCCGAAGGATGGAAAAGGCCGGAGGGGCGAAAGGGGACCCCGTCGTGCCCCTTCTGTGGCGGGAGGCCTCAGGTCGGGGCCTTGAAGGGGGTGGGGGAAGGAGCGGAACTCTTCCTGGTCTGTTCCCGCTGTGCCATCGAGTGGCCGTTTGAACGGATTGTGTGTCCCGCGTGCGGGGAAAGGGATCCCAAAAGGCTCGCCTACTATCAGGCCGAGGAGTTCCCCCATATCCGCTTGAGCGCCTGTGAGGCCTGTAAGCGGTATCTCAAGAGCGTGGATTTGACCAGGGAGGGGAGGGCCGTTCCGGTGGTAGACGAGCTGGCCTCGATCCCCCTGGACCTCTGGGCGAAGGAGCGGGGGTATCAGAAGCTCGAGCCGAACCTGGCCGGGCTCTAGGAGGACAGGATGGCGGCTCCTGATCGCGATATCGCCGTTAGGGGAGCCTCCGCCGTCTCCCAACCGGTGATCAAGGTCAGGGGGAGGGAGGCTTTTACCTTCGAGGATCAGTTGGCTGTTGAGGAGCCCCTGGAGATCCGCCTGGGTGGACGGAGTTTGGCCGTCACCATGCGGACCCCCGGGGAGGATGAAGAGCTGGTGGCGGGATTCCTCTTCTCGGAACGGATCATCGAAGGGGCCGATGACCTGGACGTTATCGCCCATTACCGGAGCTTAGATGACCCCGAGGCCAAGAATGTCATCAACGTCCTCCTGAAGGGGGATGTCCAGGTTTTCCAGGAACGCTTCCAGCGAAACTTCCTCACGTCTTCCTCCTGCGGCCTCTGTGGAAAGGTGGCCATCGAGACCATCAAACTCTCCCTGCCTCCCGTCGAATCCGACTTCACCATCCCCCTCGAGTTGCTCTACACCCTCGAGGGGGAATTCAAGGCTGCCCAAGCCACCTTTGCAAGGACAGGGGGGCTCCACGCCGCAGGCCTCTTCAACAAGGAAGGCCGCCTCCTGTCCCTTCGGGAGGACATCGGCCGCCACAATGCCGTTGATAAGGTCATCGGCCACATGCTCCTTTCGAGGAGGCTCCCGTTAGACCGGCACATCCTGATGGTCAGTGGGCGGGCCAGCTTCGAGATTACGCAGAAGGCCCTAGCGGCCAGGATCCCGGTGGTCGTCGCCGTCTCCGCCCCCTCCAGCCTCGCCGTCCAGCTCGCGTCTGAATGCCACATGACGCTGGTCGGCTTCCTCCGGAAAGGGTGCCTGAACATCTACACCGGCCATCACCGGATCACCTCTTAGCTTTCCTTCCTTCTGAGCCTACCGCCTCCCACGCCCTCCCCTGACGGGGGAGGGAAAGGGGGGGAGCGGCCCCCCAAATCCCTGGGCTAGACGCCATCCCCCTATCCCTGCCTGGGCTTGACACCTGGGGGGCGACAGGGTAGGATTTGACTAGCTTTGTAGCTTCCTGGTTGCCGCTATGAAGGAGGCGACAAGCCGTATGGGATACAAGAAGATACCAATGGCGTCGAAGAAGAGGATCGCCCTCATCGCCCACGACAAGAAGAAGCCTGATCTCTTGGAATGGGCGAGATTTAATCGAGACCTCCTGGCTCAACACGAGCTGTATGCGACAGGAACCACCGGCGAACTGCTGGAGCAGGAACTCGAGATGGAGATCGCCAAACTCCAGAGTGGCCCGTTAGGTGGTGATCAGCAGATCGGGGCAAAGATCGCAGGGGGGGAGATTGATTTCCTGATCTTTTTCTGGGACCCCCTCGAGCCCCTCCCCCACGATCCAGATGTGAAGGCCCTCCTCCGGATCGCCGTGGTCTGGAACATCCCCGTCGCCTGCAATCGGGCTTCCGCTGACTTCATGATCTCATCGCCGCTGATGGCCGGAGCCTACGAGCGCCTGCTTCCTGATTATGAGGATTATCTGGAACGGATGAGAGGGGGGCCCGTCGTCTAACAATTCCTGGAGGTACGAAGGAAAAGGACAGGCAGCATGGTACCGGTTATTGCTGTCGTCGGCAAGAGTGGAAGTGGGAAGACGACCCTCCTGACCCGGCTCATCCCGGAGCTGAGGCAACGGGGCTTTCGGGTGGGGGCGATCAAGCACAGCCATCACCCCTTCGACCTTGACCGGCCGGGAAAGGATTCCTGGCGCCTCCTCCAGGCCGGGGCTGAAGGGGTGGCCTTCGCCTCTTCTTCCCAGGTGGCCGTTCTCAGGGAGGTGAAGGCCGAGCTGACCGTGGATGAGCTGGTCGCGCTCTACCTGGGGAGCGTAGACCTCGTGTTGGTCGAAGGGTACAAGGAGGCTCCGCTCCCCAAGATCGAGGTTGTCCGGGACGGGGGCCCCCTCTTTTCACCGAGGGAGCAGCTTTTGGCCATCATCGGAGAGGGAGAAGGGCCGGGCCTTGATGTCCCCCGGTTCTCCCCGGAGGACGTGCGGGGCCTTGCGGATTTCGTGGTTGAACGGTTCCTCCAGCCGGACCTGCCGAAGGACCAGGGGAGGGCCGTGACGCTCCTGGTGAACGGCCAGTCTGTTCCCCTTGAAGGCCCCATCAGGGAGATCTTTCGGGCCGTTATCCTCAGCTTGATCGGTGCCTTGAAGAGGTCTGAGGTGCCCCGTCGCGTCCAGATCCTGGTCGGGGAGGGCGACAGATCATAAACCGGCTTTCCAGCCGCCTCACCCCTCCGCCGGGGATGGGGTTGTCGGGGTTTTCTCCGGTGCAGGCGATGTCTTGGTCTGGGAAGGGGAAGCGGCCTGCATGCTTTTGCTGGCCCGGAGGGCCTTCCTTCTCTCCCTTAACCGCTTCTCCCGCCGTTGTCTCCTTCTTCTTAACTCCCGATCCTTCTCCCGCATGAAGGTCTCCTTTCCCTGGCATTCCCGGGCATGTTACCCCATCAGGCCTAATCGCCCTCCAGGAGTTTACGGTTTTTCTGACCCTTGTCAAGCCCCCTGGGCCTTTGGCCCCGGCTCCGACCCCCCCGGAGGCATCCCCGATCTGGGGTCATCGGGCTGGACAACGCAGTAAACGTAGCGGAGGGTGGTCCTTCCCTCGTTTCGGATCTCGTGGTGGGTGTGGGGAGGGATGTACAGGGCGAGCCCCCCTGGATTCTCGAGTCGCTGCGCCTGGCCTTCAATGATGACCGTCGGCGACCCCTCCAGGATGACCAGGACCTCCTCAGCGCGACCTGTGGTGTGCCTGGGCGTCACCTCGCCAGGCCTTAGGACCACATACCCGCTCGCCAGCCGGGACGTGCCAAAGAGGCGCTCCGATGCCTCCTTTTCGTGGAGGGCGACCACCATGAACTCCATCCGGGGTTCCTCCTCACGGCTTCAACACAGCTATCCCTTAGGGTGAAGACCCCCCCTCGTTCCAGGCGAGGACTTCGGCAAGGATCAGGGCCTGCTTCACAGCATCGGCCACTTCCGCGGGGGCCGCTATGATACCCGTGGCCGGCTCCCCTTGCAGAGGTCTTTGGAGGAAACCATTCTGATCACGGCTGAACCCGAAGCAGTCTTCGAGGGAGCAGCCGAGGAGCTGCCGGTAGGTCACCCTCTCCCCCGAGGGTTCTACGGCTGAAAGCTCAGCCACCTTTCCCTGGGCGACACCGACCAGGACCTCCAGCCCTCTTGTTCTCCTGATCAGGAAGAGATAACCCTTGGGGTAGAGGGAGCGCCATTTTCTGGCCTCGTAGTAAACCACCCGGTCGCCGGGCCTCGTGATCAGGCCCCCGTAGAGGCTGTTGATCCAGCGACTCTGCTCTTCAGAAAGCTGGACTCGCTGTTTGGAAACATCGTTCATCGGAAAGGCCCTTCTGGCATCGGCGTGGGTGGGCCCGGCCTCGGGCATCCCCAGAAGATCCCCCGACGCCGTACACCCTGCCAAGAGCAGGAGGAGTCCCAGGGACCTTACCCGGTTCAGCATCTCTTTCATCGGTTCTCTCCTTCGAGGATCATCACCTTGAAAAAAGATCCGTCCAGATCCCTGGGCGGGTCTAGCCTCCGCTAGTGCCGCCACAGGGTCCTGATCCCGCCCGGGATCAGGAAGAGGCCGGCCATCGAGAGCATGGTGGGGCCGGTGGGGAGGGAGAAGAGGAAAGAGAGGTAGAACCCTGCTAAGGCGGCAAAGAGGCCAAACCCCACCGACAAGGCGAAGGCTCGCTTCAGGTGCTCTGTCAGCAACAGGGCAGCGGCTGCCGGCATGACCGTGAAGGCGAAGACGGGGAGGGCCCCGATGGAGCTGATGGAGATGGAGGTCGCCAGGGCCAGGGTGAGGAAGAGGAGCTGGTTGAACAGGACCGATGGCAAGCCCGAGGCCCTGGCCGTCTCCGGGTCGAAGGAGGTGAAGACAAACTCCTTGTGGAAGAGCCCGTGGATCAGGAAGATGACCGCCGAGACCAGGGCCAGGACCAGGAGCTGCTGGGGAGCGACGAAGACGGCGTTCCCGAACAGGATGTCCTCGATCAATCCCGGGTGGGTGGTGACCCGGTCGAGGATCAGGAGGGTGAGTCCCGTAGGAAGGATGTAGCCGATCCCCAAGAGACCCTCCCTGGTGATCCGCCGCTCCCCCGTTTGGATCGCAAGCAGCGAGGCCGCGAGGCAGGCGAAGAGGAGGGAGGACAGGCTGGGGAGGATAGCCATCCCGGTACCCGACCCGAGGAGTCCCGTGATGAGGAGGGCCAGGGCGATCCCCAGGGACGAGATCTGGGTCAGGGCGGCGCTGACGAAGACAATCCGTTTCAGGATGATGTAGACGCCCAGGAAGGAGCAGACCAGGGCGGCCAGCCCACTGGCCAGGATGCCATTTTTCAGGATCGGGAGGGCCTCCAGGAAGGTCATCCCCCGGCTCTCGGCCAGGAGGAGGTGGGAGAGGATCGGGATCGCTTTCAAAAGCTCCACCACCGCTCACCCCCTTTCACGAGGGGTCTGGGCCCTGCGGACGACCACCTGCTTCGATCCATCAAGGGAGTGGACGGCGACCTCGACCCGGTAGAGGCGTTTCAAGCGCTCCGCCGTGAGGAGGTCCGAGGTCTTCCCGACCTCGAAGATCTGGTCGTCGGCGTGGATGAGCATCAGCTTCTCGGCGTAGTTCGCGATGAGGGTCAAGGTATGGTTGCTCATCAGGACGGTCCGGCCCGACTCCCGGTGGAGGTTGAAGATGAGCTCCATCAGCGTGTGCTGGCCGGCGATATCCATCCCATCGGTCGGCTCATCCAGGATCAGGACATCAGGCTCCATGGCGAGGGCCCTGGCCATCAGCGTCCGCTGCTTCTGCCCCCCCGAGAGGGCCCGGAAAGGCTTCCTTGCCAGGTGAGCCATCCCGACCTTGTCCAGGGCGGCAAGGGCCCGCTCCTGGTCGGCCTTGGAGACCTGGCGGAAGAGGCCGATCCTGGAATACCTCCCCATCAGGACCACGTCCAGGGCTGTCAAGGGGAAGATATCGTCCAAAACCCCTCGCTGGGGGACGTAGCCTAGGCTGAGGCCGTGGGCCTTCTCCACCCTTCCGGCGACCGGCCTCAAGATCCCAAGGAGGGTCTTCAGCAATGTGGTCTTCCCCGATCCGTTCGGTCCCACGATCCCCCAAAACTCTCCCGCCTTGATGGAAAGGTGAATTCCCGAGAGGAGGGGACGCCCCCTGTAGCCGATGGCGAGGTCCTTCAACACAATCTGAAAGGACATGACCGACCTCCTCTACCTCCCCGTGATCTCCTTTAAGGCTTGGGCCATGGTCGTGTAGATCTTCTCGAAGAGATCAAAGTAGTCCCTGACCCCGATCTCCTCCCCAATGGTCGAGGGAAGGGTGACCAGTTTGGCCCCCGTCTGCCGGCTGATCTCCTGGGAGATCTTCCGGGGCTGCCAGTGGGAGGTGAGGATCAGCTTAACCCCTTCGTCCTTCATCCTCCGGACGAGGGAGGCCACCTCGCTGGCACTGGGTGGGATGGTCTCCCGGGGCTCGATGTAGCCGATCAGGTTCAACCCGTGCCGCTTCGTGAAGTAGATCCAGTCCCGGTGGTAGCTGATGACCGGTGTCCCTTTGTAAGGGGCCATCATGGCATCCCATTCCTTGATCTTTGCCTTAAGGCGGGCGGTGAACCGTTCATAGTTTGCCTGGTAGAACGGAGCATTCTCCCGGTCCATGGCCTTCAGCTTCTCCGTCACGTTCGCCGCCACGATCAGGACATTGGCCGGATCCAGCCAGTAGTGGTGATTCCCCTTCTTCTTTGGATCCCCGACGATCAGGGTCAGGGTGTAGTAGGGGGTCATCTGGAGCTCCTCGGGTGAGTAGGGGTACAGGGTCACCCCTTCTGAGGGGTTAAAATACCCCGGCTGGCCCTCCAGGATCTTCGGGTTCCGACAATTGATGAGGGCGATGGGGAGCCAGGCCAGCTCCATATCCTGGCCGTTCACGATGAGGAGATCGGCCTTATTTAAGGCGACGGCGAAGCTGGGTCTTGGCTCCAGGGTGTGGGGGTTCTGAGAAGCGGTGGCTAGGCTCTGGACCGAGACCTTGTCGCCGCCGATCACCTTCACGAGGGCCGCGTCCTGGGGGTAGCTCGTCACGATCCTCAAAGCGGCTGAGACCGGGATCGAAGGCCCAAACGTCAGCCCAAAGAAAAAGACAAGCCCTAGGCAGCATTGTCGGAATCTCTGCATGGTTAACCTCCCTAGAAGAGGGTGTAGAACTTCCCTACCCCCGGCGTGACGGTCCCCAGGCCGATGTTGAACTGGAGGAAGAAGCCCATGGAGTCCTTGGTTCCCCTGGTCGCCGGGAGGTAATCAATCTGGAAATTGACCCGGCTCACGGGGTTGAGGAAGTACCTCAGGGCTGCGGTGAAGCGGGTCTTCGTCACATCGGCAAAGGTTGGATCCTCAGGTTTCACGTTCCCGCTGACGAGGTCGAAACGAGCCCCCACATCCCAGTAGTAGGAGAACCGGTAGTTCACCTCCGTGTAGAGCCCTTTTAGGGCCTGATCGGGGACCCCCAGGTGGCCCAGTTCCCGATCAGCCCAGAAGAACTCGGTGGTCCACCGGACATAAGGGTTGTAAGGCTGGGGCTTATACTTGTACGTGAAGTCCACCCCGTAGATCCGGGTCTGGTCGTTGTTCCCTTCAAGGCTGTTGTTCCCGCCGGTGGCGAAGGTGACGCCGAATTCGATGTTGCTTACCTCCGTCAGATCAAAGAAAGTCGTCGCTTTGGCAATGTAGAGGAGATCGCTGGCATCGGGTTCACCCGTGACCGGATCCAGCTTCGACTTGAAGACCCCGTCGGTCTCCCGCTTGGCAACATCCATCGCTAGCTCAACGTAGGTAGGGATCGGGAGGATGTAGGTGACCTCGGCTCCCAAGACCTTAAACCCGTCCTCTCCGGCTAGGGCCGTGTTGATCATCGGGGGGTTGGCGAAGATCCACTCGTGGTCGTGGTACTGGTTGAGCTTCCCGAAGACTCCCCGGAACCTTCCGACCTTGAGCTGGAGGTTGGCCGGGAGCTTGTGGAAGAGGATGAAGGCCTCTTCGATGGAGGCCCCCTCATCCCCAAAGGCGGTGAAGAGGGCGAACTTGGCCGGGAACTGGAAGAGGTCGGCAGCGAAGGAGACGTCGAAGCTCTTCAGCGTGATCCCCCTGGGGAGGGCCTCGCCGATATAGGGGGTAAGCATGGGATACGCCTCCTCGTAATTGGTGTAGGCGGAGTAGATGACGTTCCCCGTTAGGGAGATGTCGATCAACCCATAGCGGGCCAGGCTGATCCCTTTGGTGTGCCCGAAGGCGTCCTTAGCGTCGAGGGGGGAAAAGATGAGGAGCACGATGAGCCCGATCCAGCGCGTCGGAGAAGGTCTTTTCATCAACGTCCCTCCCTGGAGTATAGACTCTACACCTACCCTTCCCCTCTCCCTTCAAGGGGGAGGATTAAGAGGGGGTGTGAGGGTGGTCCATCCTGGGTTTTTGGAGAAGCTCTAAGCCAGGGTTCTTGGGAGGGGAGGTGCCCGGGAGCCCTTGGTGATCACAGGAGGGTGCTGTTTGGGAATGAGGGGGAGGGATTTCAGGAATGTAAAGGCTAGGATGGGAGAGATTGGAGAAAGGGAGAAGGCCAGGGTGGGGATCGAGTCATCAAACTGGTGCCAGTGGGTAAGGGAGGGCTCCAGGTCAGAGGTCAGGAGGGGGACATCAACGGGGCCTGGGAAAGGGTGGAGGTCCAGGTCTCCATGGACATGGGGATAGGGGGTTGAGCCGTTTGCAAGGGAGAGGTGGAGATGGAGGTGGGGGCGCTCCCCCCCCTTATGGGCATGCTCAACAATACCGAAGTGGGGAGCCGCCCAGGAGACGAGGAGGACGCCGATGATCAAGGCTGTCAGGAGAGTTTTCGAGGCCCTCATGGTTATCCCTTTGAAGCCTGTGAACTCCTGAAGGTCTAAACCTTATTAAGGATAGCACAACCCTCCAAATTTTCTAAGCAGAAAGGTGCTGCGCCACGATGCCGGTGTCTTGTCAAGCCAGAACGTCGGAATGATGCTCTCTCGATCCATCCGCATTAGAAGAAGAACGAAAGGGTTCCGATCACCCTGAACTTCTCGAGCCCTTCAGAGCCCTGTTGCTCGGCCCCCTCGTTCAAATCCTTCACTACGGGGAATTTGATCAAGAGACCGAGATTGGCGTTCCAGAGTTTCGGAAGAGAAACTCGCATCCCCGGAGATATGTAGAGGATGGTCCCGCCGCTGGCTCTCAGGTCTTCTCCTGCCTCTTGGTCCCGCGCAATGTTGAGGAGGTTGAGTTCCAGGATACCGTCAACCTTTGAAAGAAATCTTTCAGGCTTCCCGTAGAGTTGATACACCCCGGCGACGTTCAGTCTCCACTCGTTTCCAAACTTGAAATCATCTTTCTCGGTAAAGATGTCGTATGAGGTGTCGGCCACCAGGGTGAAAAGGCCGATGATCTGCCTCGCCGCGGCAAGTCCGATGGTAAAGGTGGGACTCCGAAATCCAGGTTGCATCCCACGGTCGACCTCTCCCCCCAGTTCCTTATCGCTTTCGCCGGTGGGAAGGGTGAATCCAATGAGGAGGGAGCAGTAAGTCTTCTTCATCCCTTCCAAGGAAATAGCCACATCTTCTAGGGTGTTCAAGTTGAAGCCCTTACCATCATAGTTAAAGCCCAAGGCTGCCAGAAGTTTCAGATCCCCAAAGCCCCGTGTGGAGCCAAGGGTATCCTGCTTCTTGACGCTGTAAGGGAAGAAGAGGCTCGTCGTGAGATAGGGCTTTATGCCATATGATAGACCGACGTTGTAAAAGGTGAAGGAATCCTTGTTCTCGGGCTCGGCAAAATCAAACTCCTTAAACTCCACGTGCTCAATCCTGGTGGATACGACAAATCCCCCCTGGGGAAGGGTGAAAGGTGAGTTCGTTTCGATCGGCGTGCCCGGCCCGAAGGCGAGGCTTATCCCTCCGTGGTGCGCCATGGCCTTCAAGGGTAAGAGGGCGATGGCAAGAACGACAACAATGATAGCCTGCTTCATGGTTCATCCTCCTTATCAAGGGGATTCATGCCGTTCTTTCGCCTTCCGAGACATCAGGAAGGCGTACATCCCGAAAATCCCAAAAATGAGACTTATCCCTGTGATCAGCTTCGTGTATTGGGCAACGAGGGGCTTGCTGAAGGATTCGACATTGAACGCCTTATTGATCTTCACATTGATCGTCACCCCGTGGAAGCCGTGGGAAGACTCTCCGAGCACCTTTACCTTCCAGAGGCCTGCTCGATCTGGGAAGAACGATAGGTACCCGTTCTTATCGGTTCTGCCGATCTGGTGGGGCTCGGCGTCTCCAGGACCGTAGATTTCATATTCCGAATAACTGGCGGGGTCATCCGCTGCGTAAAAGATCCTGGCTGATATCCCCTTCGACTCCACCTGATAGTGGATGGAATGGGCATGAGCCGATCCCGCCATCAGGCTAAGAACGGGAATGAACAAAAGGGACGAGAGCATAGGTTTCCGTGTCTTCATCGGGTCACCTCAAAGGTAAGGGTTGAAGTGATACTCAGGAGATCTGCATCGGGATCATCCTTCAAAACCTCTTTGTAGGTCACGGTGAATAACTGATGGCCTTTCGAGAGATACACTATAGCGACACCCTCAGGGTTAGTCGTCGCAACCTTGTCATGTTCTCCGCCGATGATGTCTATGCCAGCCAATGGCTTCCCCTGGTACAAGATTTTGAGAGGAAGGCGATCTCCTGCCTTCAACAGAAAAATGTTCTCCATCGGGACAATATCCAGCGCTATCCCCTCTATCGGACTCCGGGTTATCTCGCCCCAGGAAAGGATGACCTTTGAGTAGTTCATGGAACGAACAGCCTCAACCACCCTACTAGCCTTTCTCTTCGGAAGGTTCTTCCAGCCGTAGATGGTCTTTGACCAATATCCGTTATCTATCTCGGCTACGATCATCGAAGGTGATTCGGAAGGTTTCAGCATCACCCCTTTCTTTTTCTTCTCTACTGAAACGCCCACGGCTTTGCCTTGGCGGTCAAAGGCCTTTACATTCTTTATCTTGGAGGGGTCAAATTCTTCCCGCTGACGGCCGTGACCGAAAACGACGGTAAACTCTTGCTCCTGGCGCTCTATCCAGAAATCATGGGCCGAGAGTGGAGTTGCCGGGGAGAGGATCATCAGGAAAGAAATAACGACAGCCGATTTCCAGCTCTTCGTCATGTCGGGGTAGAGCTTGTGGAGAGCGAGCAGGATGAGGACCGTGACGATCGCCTCGAGGGAGCCAACGACGGTGAGATGGGGGAGCATGACCGCGGGGATCGTAACGTGAAGCGGGAAGGGGAAGTAGCCTCCCTCCGGCTGAATCACTGGTTGGATACCAAGCTCAACGGCGGTAAGGAGGGCTCCGAGATTTACCGAGGCGTATGCACCGGTGCCGGCACCGATAAGACTCCACGTGAAAATGGCTTGATGAGGAAACCCATTGGCGGTTTTCCTTCCGAAGACCCTCTTTCCGACAGCGGCAAAGAGACGATAGGCCCCATATCCTGTGAGACTCCCGATAAAGGCCATATTGAAGCAGTTGGCTCCTATGGCGGTAATGCCTCCATCGCCAAAGACCACCGCTTGGATGGCTAGCGCCGTTGAAACCGAGAGGATCCCAGCCCATGGCCCAAGCAGCATGGCGACAAGGGCTGAACCTGTTATGTGGCCCGATGTTCCACCCGGAAGAGGCACCGCAAAGAGCATGACGACAAGGCTGAACGCTGAAGCCGTCGCGAGAAAAGGGACTTGAGAGACCCTGAATTTCTCTTTCACCTTCCTTGATGCGTACAGCCAGATAGGCACCATAGCTGCCCAGAGGCTCCCGTAGGTAGCTGGTCCTAGATAACCGTCAGGAATATGCATCTCAAAACAACCTCCCTTTGTGCTATTATTTTTAAAATCGTGCTACCAGCAACCGAAAAAAAACACCATCCACCGATTTACATTATACCGCTCCAGCCCATTTGCGAGCTTTTAGTGTTACTTTTTAGAAAATTGTAACACTAACCACAATCCTTGTCAACGGATTTTTTCTCGGATTTTCCTGGTTTTTCAGAGGTAATGGAAGGGGGAGATCAAGACTTTTTTAGCCGGAGGGCTCTATTTACTCTGCTTTGGGTCCTTTGAGTCCTTCCAGCAGGGTCTCGGCGGCTCTGGCCTCCATGGTCCCTGGAGACTGCTTCACCACCGCTTGGAGGATCTTTTGGGCGAGGCGTTCATACCTCTTCGCCTGTTCCGGATCTTTGACGTTCTTGGAGAGGCGGTAGTAATCCACCCCCAGGAAGAACCGGATCTCCTTGGTCCTCCCATTCTGGGGGTACTCCTTCAGGAACCGCTCCTCCTCGGCCACGGCCCTCAGGAGGCCGGAGAGGTCGGTGTTCACCAGCTTCGAGGGATCGGGCCCCAAAGTTTCGTAGAAGGTGTGGGCTATCAACCGGTACTTTGCCTCTGGGGCCCATTTCCCTCCAGGGGCCCGCTTGAGATACTCCCGAAAGGCGGCGAGATCATAGACGTATCGCTTTTGGGTTTCTCTAAAGGTGATCTTGATCTCATAGGCCTCAAGCCGCTTCATGAGGAGCTGGGCGAGGAGATCGCTCTTGCCGTGGGAGGAGAGATCCTGGTTCATGAGTTCGACGAGCCCTTGAACCTTCTCACCGAGGTGGTAAAGGGCCTCAGCCACGGCCTCGTTGTTCAGCCCTTCCCTGGATTCCTTGTGGTATTTGGCGATCTCGACGAGGATCCCGTGGACGAGCTCCGGGTCCAGGATGACGTGGGAAAAAGCAAGGGAGGGTGTGCCGAGGGAGAGGTTTAAGACAAAGAACAGGATCAGGCGCCTCATCCCAGAGCTTTAGAAGGCCCTCTGGTAGAACCAGAAGAGCCCTAGGGAGAGGATAAAGACTGATGCCGTTGTTACCACCGCTCGGTAGGCCTTGGTCTGGTTTAAGAGCCAGAGGAGCGGTAGGATGAAAAGGATGATGACAACCTGCCCGACCTCGACCCCCATGTTGAAGGAGAAGAGGGAAGAGATCAGCCCCGACCTTGGAAGATGCATTTCCTTCAGGACATTGGCGAAGCCGAAGCCGTGGACCAAGCCGAAGAAGAAGCTGACCAGCCATCGTTTGTCGAAGGTCTTAAAGAGAAGGTTCTCCAGAGCGATGTAGACGATGCTTAAGGCGATCCCCGCTTCAACCGCCTTCGAGGGGAGGTTCACCACATCGAGAGCGGCCAGGGAGAGGGTCAGACTATGGGCCAGGGTGAAGGAGGTGACGATCTTGATGATGTTAAAGAGCGTTCCGCCGATCAGCAGGAGGCCCAGGAGGAAGAGGATGTGGTCGTAGCCGGTAAAGATGTGAAAGATGCCAAGCTTTAAGAACTGGACGACATAACCCAGGATGTCCTTCGTTCCACCCTTGTAGACGACCCCCTTTTGAAAAACGAACTGTTCGCTTTTTCCCTCCCGGGAGATCTTGGCCAGCGTTTTATGGTCAGGTCCCAGATCCGTCAAGGGCTCGCACCGGATGGTAAAGGCGGTGAGGGGTTGTCCAGCCTGGAAGCGAAAGGTCGTTTCAAACAGGGGCTTGCCGTCGGAGCCTCTCCCGATCCGGAAAGGACCCGCCGCCATAGGAACCTTCCCCTCTTGGGTCAAGACCTCAATCCGCTTCCGGAGATAGTCTAGGATCTCCGGTCGCCTTGCGTCCAACTCTTCTTGGGAGACCAGGGCATCCAAGTCTTGATCTAAGGAGAGGAGGAGGTCCAGCTCGAAGAGATTCATGCTGAGGGCGATCTCAACCTCTTGGGCTTTCACCACGATATCGGCGTAGGCGACGTTTATGGGATGGGCAAGAAGGGGAGAGGCGTGGAGGAGAAGGAGGATGGTCAGGATCGCTTCCGGCATGATTTAAGGCCCTGTCTTTAAGACCCTTTCAACAACCGTCCCATACCAGGGTCCTCCCTCGGTCCAAGAGGGTTGCTCCGATGGAAGCTCATGAAACGCCTTGAGGAACCCCCATCGCCCGTCCCGGTAGCCGAAGAGGAGCCTGACGGAGTACCAGGCGGGGCCGCTTCTCGGCTTCAGATCAAACGCAAGCACCCCGACCATCCTGACATCGGCCTCGGGGAAGGTATCCCGCCTCCGGAGGTCGACACGGATGTTTCTGACCCCATCCGTGGCCGTCTGAAAGGCTGTGATGACCTGTCCCGCAAGGGTCTGGAAGGATTGGAGAAGGTCCTCCTGCGCCCAGGTGTGGGAACCCTGGAAGATGATCAGGAGCAGGGGGAACAGCAGGGTGATCGGAGGTCCTTTGGGCTTCATCGGGTCCCCTCCCCCCCGGCTGGAATGGGACGCCCTTCGTAGAAGTCAAGGGCCCCGGGGTGAAAGGGCAGAGGCGATCCCCGAGGGGGGCCGGAGGCAGCTCCACGGGCGGCCTCGGGGATCGCCAACTCGTCCCAATGGTCAGTCAGGGTTTTAACGATCCGATACGCCTGCTCCTTCGAGAAGTCGTCCCGGCAGACCAGGAGATACGGTCCAAAGATCGCCAATGTCCTGAGGGGAACCGCTCCATCCTCCTGGAACCTCCCGCTCCCTTGGAAGGCCTGGAAGGCGTCATCAGCCAAGAGGAGGGCCACATCGAGCTGTTGGCTCGCGAGGAGCTTGACGACGTCTGTCGAATCCCGGGCCCTGGCCGCCATGGCCTGGCTTTCGGGAAGATACGCAGCCAGGATCTGGGCAATGGCCTGGCCTAACGGGAAGGAGGGCTCCTCCGCGGCGCTCGTCAGGATGAAGAGCCGCCTTTTTCTGTAGACGTACCACTGCCGGTACGGGGAGTGGCCCATGAGGAGTCCTGCCCCCCCTATTAACGCAAACCTTAAAAACGCCCTTCGGTCCATTACCTGAAGATCTCTAAGGGCAGGATGGCCGAAACGGCAAAGTTGGGGACGTCCACCAGGTTGCCGATCCGGAGATCCACGGCGACGCTAGAGAGGACATAGGCCTGCTCCCTCGTCAAGCCCTTGTTCTTTACCAGCCAATCAATCATCTGGAGGAGGGCGTCCCGGGCGGCCAGGGTGACATCCTCCGAAAGGTTCATCAAGGGGCCGATCCGAACTCCGTCCAGGTACTGGTGGTAAGGGGTGACCTTCCCTTCAGGTTTGATGGGGAAACCGACCGTGGCGTAGAACTGGCTGGGCTCCAGCTGCTTCAGTTGATCGCCCCCCTCAAAGTGGGGCTGGCGGATAAAAGCCCCCATCCCCTTCCGAACCTCCACCCTGATGGTGACCGTTGCATCCATCTCGATGGCCGTTCCCGAAACTTCCCCATCCCCCTGAGCGTAGTGGACATCACCGATGGAGAGGAGGCACCCTTTGACAAAGCAGGGGAGGAGGAGGGTCGTCCCCTTCTGCATCTGCTTAATGTCCATGTTGCCGCCGTTCTCGCGAGGGGGAATCGTCCGGAGGCAGCGGTCCTTGTGGGTCCCCGCGGGGCCGCAGACGTCCTTTGGCATTGCGTCCATCGGTTGGGGGGGAAGGACGAAGCCCCCAGCCTTCCTCAGGGCTTCCTCCCGCTGGTACATGACCTCGGTCTCCTCAGGCCCTGGGGCGACCCCGATGGTCCCCATAAAGCCATTGAAGGGGATTCTGACCCCCGGCATGTCAGGGGAGGTGGCCTCAAGCCGGTTCAAGTTCCATCGAACAATGTAAGGGTTGGGGAAGACATCCCGGAGGAATCCAAAGCCTGGGACGATGACCGTGTAGCCGAAGGGATCAGGTTCAATGTCAATCAGGGTGATGGCCAGGACATCCCCCCGCTCGGCCCCGTTGATGTAAACAGGTCCTGTTAAGGGATGAACGAGGTTCAAGTTGGCGGCTGCCACATCCGCGGCGGTGGAGCTCATGCTGAAGGCGTGGTCCAGGGCATCCCGCGTCTCGTAGATCAGGACATCGCCGGGATCGGCGAAAGCGACGGGCTTGATGGCCGGATGCCAGCGGTTATGGCAGCGGGGATCGTCGGCACACCGGAAGCCGGTCTTGGGAATCCTGATCGTCTTGGCCAAGGCAAGCTCTGAGACGCCCAAGACCAAAACGGCGATCAAAGCGAGGAGCATCCATGGTTTCATCCTCACCATCTCCCATCCTCCTCTGAAAGGGATTGCCGACAGAAATCCGAGAGTCGCCAAGGACTTTATCTTTAAAACAATGTTTTGTCAAGAAGATTTTCCGGTTCGGTGCAGATTAGGGTTGACCTGAGCAAGAAACTCCACTATCCTACCATCCGATCAGAAAGGTTTTTGGGGGGCGATGCTTCACATCCTAAAGGACGATTTGAGCCAAGCCTTCCGGATGGCCATCCGGGAGGTAGCCGAAGGGGCGGGATGGCTCCTTGAAGGGGTTCCCGAGATCCTTTGGGATTACCCTAGCGAGTCATCCTTTGGAGATCTCTCGACCACCGTGGCATTCAGCCTGGCGAAACAGGTGAGGAAGCGCCCTCAGGAGATTGCCGAGGCGATCGTCAAGCGCCTGACCCTCGATCCATCGGTGGTTGAGCGGGTCGAGGTGGCAGGGGCTGGCTACTTGAACGTCTTTATCGCCAAGCATTGGTGGCACCAGGTCATCCGTGAGATCCTTCGCGCCGGTGCCTTGTACGGTCGAGCCCAGGTAGGGAAGGGGAAGAAGGTCCAGGTGGAGTTTGTCAGCGCAAACCCCACCGGTCCTCTTCACGTCGGCCATGGTCGGGGGGCTGCGTTGGGGGATGCCTTGGCCAATCTGCTTCAAGCCGTCGGCTTCCAGGTGGAGCGGGAGTATTACGTCAACGATGCTGGCACCCAGACGGAGATCCTCGGTCGTTCCGTCTTCGCCCGCTATCAGCAGCTCCTGGGCCGGGATGTCCCCTTCCCCGAGGTTGGGTATCAGGGGAGGTACATTATGGAGCTGGCCCGCGCGATCATCCAGCGAGAGGGTGATCGGTTCCTGAATGCTGACGAAAAAACGGCCGTTCCGGCGTTCTCAGCCTTTGCGATTAAAGAGATCCTCAGGTGGATCCGAGCTGACCTGGATGCCTTCGGGGTCCATTTCGATCGGTGGTTTGAGGAGAGTGCCCTCTACAAGAGACATCCGGAACAGGCTCAGACCCTTCTCGAAGAGGCGCTTGCCCTCCTGAAGGAGAAGGGGTTGATTTATGAGGAGGAGGGGGCTCTCTGGTTCCGTTCCACGGCTTTTGGGGATGATAAGGACAGGGTCTTGATTAGGAGCTCTGGAGAGCCGACCTATTACGCCTCTGATGTAGCCTATCATCTGGAAAAGTTCCGGAGAGGGTATGATCTTGTCATCGATATCTGGGGCCATGATCACCATGGCTATGTCCAAAGGGTCAAGGCGGCCGTTCAGGCGTTGGGATACCCGAAAGACGCCCTTCAGATCCTCTTGATCCAGCTTGTAAACCTCCTCCGGGGGGGGAGACCTGTGGCCATGTCCACCCGGGCGGGGGAGTTTGTCACGTTGAAGGAGGTCCTGGACGAGGTCGGGAAGGATGCCGCCCGCTTCATCTTCTTGACCCGGCGGGCGGAGGCTCCTCTCGACTTCGACCTTGAGGTGGCCAAGGCCCAGTCCGATGAGAACCCGGTCTATTATGTCCAATACGCCTATGCCCGCCTTTCCAGTGTCCTGCGGGAGGCGGAGAAAGCCGGGTTTCACGCTCCCTATCTCGATGCGGACCTCTCCCTCCTTACGCTTCCCGAGGAGCTCTCCTTGGTGAAGCAGATGGCCTTATACCCGGAGGTGATCCTGGGGGCGGCGATGAATTTCGAGCCCCATCGGCTGACCGTCTACCTCCAGGAGGTGGCCGGTCAGCTGCATCGCTACTATCGGAGGCATCGCTTTATCTCGGCCGATTCCAGCCTCTCCCGGGCCCGCCTGGCCTTAGCTGAGGCTGTTCGATCTATCATTGGGGATGCCCTTGGCCTCTTGGGCGTCGCTGTCCCCGAACGGATGTAGGGGAGGCCAAAAAACTGACCTCCGGACATAAAATAGGTGATCCCGCTGTCGGGGTTGCCTTGCCCGTGG
>CAZHST010000001.1:0-168141 GCA_964535215.1 uncultured bacterium | reverse complement strand
CACCGTGTGGTTCAGCTTGCTCACCCTCCTCACCATCCTCTTCAAGTTCATCCGCTAAGCCCTCCATGTCCTTTCGCCCCCCTCGCCCCCCGTGGGCCCTGTGGTCGGAGGAGGGAGCCAATGGCAAGGAGAGAGCAGCGACGTGGGCCTCGTCGATGGGGACGTCGGCTCCGACATACCAATTAGGGGGGTGAGGATAAGAGGTTTAAGAGACACTGCACCATCCGCCCATCCTCCGGCTTGAACCTGAGGATCCAGTAGTGTTTACCATCAGTGGGCGGCTTACCACGATGTTGGGGCGTCGAGATGAGGGCATAGGGGAACCGGGGGTCATCGGTGCGATAGAGGGCGTCTTCGGGGTCAAGCTCCCAGAGAAAAGGAGGCGGGAAGGGCTCCCGGTGAAGCACGCTGAAGATGCTTTTGGAGGGTGCCCACGTGACCTCTAATGTCCCTTTCCTCACGGTCAGCGTCGCGTCAGCATGGCGATCCTGGTTTTGGATCCGGTCCCCGTAGTAGAGGAAGCGCCAGAGGATCTCAACATCCGCCTGCGATTGGCAGAGCACCGGTGGCTCAAGGGGCGACGCGGGACCAGGCGGGGCAGGCGCACCGCGGGAAGATGAGAGACCCCCCTGGTGCGTGAGATCACCCCGGATAACGGCCAGGATCGTCTCATCCTGGAAGCCCGCCTGCTTAAGTTTGAGGACCTTCGCGACATCGGGGTAATTCGACTCCGCCATCAGAGCGATGATCGCTTCCGAGAGGCCAGCCTGCTTGAGCTGGATCAGCTCGTCGGCCGTGAGGCCAGCAGCCGAAGTCCCCCACCCGACCAGTCCTGCCACGATCAAGCTGTTCAGGATCCCTCCCCACTTCATCCAGACTGCATCCCCCCTCTCCCTGAATTCCACCGACCTACCAGATGAAGATGAGCCGGAGCTCGAAGTTGTTTTCGGTCTTATCGCCTTTGCCCGGCTGCTCGGTCACCTTGTTCTGGTACTCGGCGATGAACTGCAAGCCATCCTGGAGGGGGGCGTTGAGGCTGAACGTCCAGGCCCGGATATGGTTATCCCCCTTACTTTGGTCCGGGTCGAAGTAGTCGAACCGGATGGCCGGGGTGAGGTAGAGCCAGACCGGGAGCTCCAGGGTCGTGAACCAGCCGAAGTTCCCGAAATGTCCTTGGACCTGGCCGGTCGCCGGGTCGATGAAGCGGTCCCGACCGACGCTGATCCCTCCCTTCAGTTG
Organism: uncultured bacterium; assembly: GCA_964535215.1. Classification (GTDB taxonomy): domain Bacteria; phylum Methylomirabilota; class Methylomirabilia; order Methylomirabilales; family JACQHM01; genus JACQHM01. The sequence continues at coordinate 166,902 of CAZHST010000001.1, read as the reverse complement.
GGCGGAGAGGCTCACCCCCTTTTGAAGCTGGGAGAGCATCACGATCGGCGAACTCCCATAGGCGGCAAAGCGCCAGAACCGGTTCTTCCAGAGGTTGCTCCTTTCAACATCCCCCGTTTGATCGATCGGAAGGTTGAACGTCCCATTGTAGTAGTAGAGGCTGAGACCCGCCCCACTTTCGCCGATCAAGTGGTTCAAGACGATCTGGTAGTCCTTGTCGCTACGGCTCAGGAGCTGCTTATCGCCGAACTTGGACAAGTCCCCCCCGGCGGCCGGAAAGGCCTTAAATGCCTCCTCTTCTTTTCGGAGGAGCAAGCCGTTGAAGATGGTAAAATTGAGTGTCGAGTAGCCGAGGAAGCTCACCGCGCTCGCTCCCACCTCCCATCCTGCCTGATCAAAACCCCACTGGGTAAAAAAGGTGTTTTGGTTCTTGTTCGCGGGCGTGGTTTGAAAGAGGGGCCGTCTGAGACTGACCGGTCGATCAGACGCGCCGAAGCCCTCCCAGGGGTGGAAGATCCCGAGACGGGTCTTAAAATATAATTGATCACTTCCATAGGTGAACCGGAAATAACCATTCTCAAGCCCGGCAAATTCCTCAGGGGCGATGGAGAGCTCAACCAAGGAAGAATAGTACCGCCCTAAGGGCCCGGCCAACGGATAGAGGGTGAGTTCGTGGAATTCGAGCTGATTCGTATGATCCTCACCCCCGGCCGGGCTGATGTCCCGCACGCGATACTTAGCCTGAATGCGGGCTGTCAAGTACTTGTCCCAGGTCTGCTCCTTTACCGACCCAATATCCTCAGGGATTCGGAAGCCCGCATCCCGGAAGCGATAGCCGATCGGGTTCAGGGTGGGGATCGTCGAGTGGCACATCATGCAGGCCGCATTCATCTGCCGGCCGAAGTTCGGCATGGCCGAAACCTCGCCGGTCCCCCAGAGCAGCCAGAGACCCAGTATGCTAGCCACCCAAAGACCAACCACAGCTGCGAAGAACCACCGTTTACTCATAATACTCCCCCCTCCTCTGTAGGCGTCCCAAGCGCCACCGCTGTGGTTCACCGGCCGGGAAACACCCTCCGGCCTTCCCGAAGCACCCTGTCCTCCCTTATCCCGTGATAGAACCCGTTCACGACAACCTAAAGGAAGAGCAAGGTTTTCAACCCTATACTTCAGGCCAAGAAAGATTGTCAAGCAGAAAACGATAGCGACTCCCATCCCCCCTCTTTTGGGGTGTCTTGACAACCTGCGACAAGCATAGGCCAGGGAGGCAACCTGGTAAATAGGACGAATGGCCTATTTTTCTAGGATGCGGGGACAAAAATTCGGGGCAACCCCCGACAGCCTTCACTTCACCAAAGCAAAGGGTGGGTAATACGGGACGCCGTACTTGGCGAAGATGGATCGGATGGTCCCGTCCTGCTGCAACCGGTCGAGGGCCTGATCAACGGCCTCTTGCAGGGCACGATCAGGGTTCCGCAAGCCCATCGCCACGTTCCAGCGGAGGTCCGGCTCCGGGATGTAGCCTTCGACCATCTGAACCGGGGCATCAGGATGCTCCTTCAGATACCAACCTATATGGGGAGCGACCACCGCCCCCGCGTCAACTTCCCCTTTGGCCACGGCCTCGATGATCTCCCCGTTATCGGCATACACAGCGGTTTTCAGACCCCTTTTGCTCAAAATGTAGTGGGCCCAGGATTCGTGCTCCACGCCGATTCCCCGCCCTTTAAGATCGGCAAACGTCGTCACCCCTTCAGCCCCCCGGGGCAGGACAAGGACGTAGCCGCTCCCGTAATAGGGCTTCGTCAGCTTCACCGGCCCCTTCTCTGACTCCTCGGTGACAATTGAGCCCATAAACGCATCGCAGTTGACGGAGCGGGCCTCCCGCCGGAAGGTGATCCACTCCACCCTGAGACCGACACCAAGGAGCTTGGCAACGGCCTGGGCCACCTCTAGCTGGAACCCCGGCCGGGTGAGGTCATCGCTGGAGAAGGGCAGGGCGGCGCGATTCGCGCAGACGGAGAAGGCCCCCCTCTCCTTCACCTGCTCCAGGGTCGCCCCTAACGAGGGGAAGGCAGGGGCGAGGAGGCTGATGGTCAGGACACCGATCGAAAGCAGGACACGCTTCATGTTGACACTCCTTCCCGGAGAGAGCCGGGTGATGCGGTCGCCGTCAGAAAAGAAGGCGGGGGATGAGGCCTGACCCCCATCCCCCGCCCTAGCGGCCTCGCCTCTAATCCGGCAAGGTGAAGGCGATCAAGGCGGCACCGGCCGGGAAGTCTGCGACCTCCGGCCAGAGGGCCGGGTAGAGCCCCATGACCAGGCCTCCTATGCCGCTCGGGATGAGCACGTACTGCTTGCCGTTGACCGCGTAGCTGATGATGTTGCCCCGGTTGGCCGAGCCCATCCGGAAGCTCCACAGCTCCGCCCCGGTGTCCGCATCAAGGGCCACGGCCCGCCCGTCGAGATCACCGCCGAAGAAGACCAGGCCCCCGGCCGTCACCATGGTATGGGCAATGGGAGGGTACTTCAAGTTCACCACCCACTTCCGCTCCCCGGTGATGGGATCAAGCGCATCCAGGTGCCCGTAGGCTGGCCCTGTCGGCGTGTGCTTCGCCACCTGGTCCCCCCCGAAGTAGAGCCCGGCCTGGGGTTCTGTCACGGGTGTCTGCTTGATGACCGTGACCTCTTCACAGGCCTCTTCAGCGGTGTTGTACCAGAGCCCCGTCTTCGGGCTGTAGGCCCCGGCGTTCCAACCCCGGCCCCCGGCGATCCAGGGGCAGATGTACATCGGCTCGCCAAGCCGCGGCGAGCGCCGGCCGATGAGCTTTCCCGTCCGCGGGTCAATCCGCTCGACGAAGTTGTAGTTCTTGATCATCGGGTAGACGTTCACGATCCGTCCGGTGGGCCGGTCGTACACGAACACGAACCCGCTCTTGTTCTGGTGGACCAGGAACTTCTGCCCCCCCCGGTCAATCATCAGGAACTCGCCCAGGGCGCTGTCGTAGTCCCAGTCGTCGTGGGGGATCTCCTGGAAATACCACCGGAGCTTCCCCGTGTCCGCATCCAGGGCCACCACCGAAGACGTGTAGAGGTTGTCCCCTGGCCGGGCCTCGCCCCAGTCATAGTCCGGGGCCGGGTTGCTGGTCCCCCAGAAGACCAGGTTCAGCTCGGGGTCATAGGTCCCGACCTGCCAGCCCCCGCCGCCCCCGTACTTCCAGGAGTCGCCGCCCCAGGTCTTCATCGCCTCCGGGTCCTCAGGGCCGGCCACGGTCTCGAACTGCCACACCTTCTCGCCGGTCTGCGCGTTCACGGCGAAGATCTTCCCCCGGATCGGCAGCTCCCCGGCCGTCTGGCCGATGACCACCTTGTCCTTCACCACCAACGGAGCGCTGGTGAAGTTGCAGCCACACTTCTTCGTGTCCACCAAGGTCGTCTCCCAGACCTTCTTCCCCGTCTTCATGTCCAGGGCGACCAGCTTGCCGTCCAGGGTGCCCATGAAGATCTTGTCCCAGCCAACGGCCAGGCCCCGGTTGTAAGGCTGGAAGAACAGGGTTTTGACCAGATTCAGGTCCAGGGGGTGGTAGTAGTGCCAGATCTCCTTCCCCGTTGCCCCGTCCAGGGCGAAGACCCGGTTGTAGGAGGCGGAGTAGTACACGACCCCATCCACCGCCAGGGGGGCAGTCTGCAACCCATGCTCGATCGTCCCCGGCTGGTGGATCCAGGCGACCTTCAGGTTCTTCACGTTTGATTTGTTGATCTGGTCCAGGGGGCTGTACTGCCACCCCTTATAGGTCCCGTGGGGCATCAACCAGTTGTTCGGGTCCTTGTCCGCCTGCTCCAGCCGGACCGACGAGACCGCCCACGCCGGAGGGGCCAGCAGCATGGCCAGGGCAAAAAGGCCCAGAGCCAGCAGCAAGAGGTACCATGCGCTCTTCTTCATCATAACCCTCCTTCTCTCCCCATATGATCCTGTTCACCGTGATTCCCTACTTTTGGCTCCTCCTTCCAGTCCCACCTCCTTTCGGGGAAAGGTATCTCCAAATTAGATTCACCCGATGCATTTGTAAATAGGCCGAACGGACTATTTTTCTAGGATGCTCGTCCTAAAATTCGAGGCTGATCCGTAGATTTTCTTTACACCTGTAGGGTTTATCTACAGCTTACCGAATCAGCCCAACAAAAGGTGGGAAGACCCGAACGGGCTATTTCGTTCCGGGAAAAAGCAGGGGTGATCCCTAGTCCCTTTGGGTGAGAGGAGGGGAGGCACCAGGAAGGGGGGAGGCTTACCTAAACAGAGGGGCCGCCTTGAAAGGCGGCCCCTCTTCCCTCCAGATGTTCCCGGTTCAGACTACTTGGTCTCCTCCGCCCGGAGTGGCCCGGGGGGTGGTGTGAAGGCGGTATCCCACTGCTTCACGTTCCCGGCCTCCGAGGGCCAGCGCCAGACGTGCATGGGCACCACGAACTTCTCCTGCACCTCCAGGATCTGCTTCCCCACCACCTGGATCTCGGAGAGATCCGCCGTCCCGAGGCCGTACTCCTCCGCCAGCGTGATGTGGCCGTAGTTCCTGGGATCGAGACCCATGACCGCTGTCGCCACCGCATCCGTCGCCACCGGATCGGACCCCGCGATGATGACGCCGAGCTTCACCGGGAAGGCCCCGGGACCGCCCCAGGCACAACCCTGGTCCCCCTCGGCCCCCCACAGGCCGTCCATCACCACATAGTCAATCATCCGGGTCCCCTGCCCCTCCTTTTTCCGGATCGAGTTGATATCCACCGTGTACTCGGCGAAATCCAGGTGGGGCAGGGCCAGCTTGGGGCTGCCGTAGACCTTCGCATGGGGTAGCCCGGTGGAGGTGTTCTTCAGGGAGAGGGTCACCCCGGCCACGGTGTGGACCTTCATCTGGGGCATGTTGATCAGGACATCCACGTCCTTGACGACAACCTCAGGAAGGGCGTACTCCTCATTGGCCAGGCCGAGGGTCTTCACCCACCGGATGGGCTGCTCGACGAAGGGGACCAGCTCGACGTAAATCCCCTCTTTCTTGAGGTCCTCGGCCATGGCCTCGACCCCCCACTGCTGCATGCCGATGTAGTCAGCACCGCCCCGACCCCCCTCGCCGATCAGGATCCGGCTGGCCCCCGACTCGTGGGCCAGCTTGGCGACGGCCCGGATCATCCGGACATCCGTCGAGTGGGCCTGCATCTCCGGGTCGGTCTTGGCCTGACACTCTCCAAACATGTCGAAGGCCGTCGTGACGAAGTTGGGCTTGATCAGGACCACATCGCCTCGCTTCACCGGCCAGTTCCCCGCCAGCCGGACCGCCTCCCGGACGAGCTGCTCGATGTAGGCCTCCCCCTCCTTCGACCACTCGACCCGGATGACGTCCATCTTCCGCCCCTTCGTCCGGCTCTGGAAAATGGTCCGGGCCGTGTTGATCTTCACGTCGTTCAAAGCCAGCTCCATGTTGTCGGCCTTGACGATCCCGACCCTTGCCTTGGCCCCGGAGGTAGGGGAAGGAGGAGGGGTGTAAGCCGTGTCCCAGGCCTTGATGGAGCCGGCCCGGTCGGGCCACCGCCAGACGTGCATGGGTGGGTTAAACTTCTCCTGCACCTCGGCGATCTGCTTCCCCACCACGCGGATCTTGGAAAGATCCGCCGTGCCCAGGCCGTACTGCTCCGCCAGGATGAACTGACCGTAGTTCCTGGGGTTGAAGCCGATCACTGCCGTCCCCACCGCATCCACGGCCACCGGATCAGACCCCGCGATGATCAACCCCAGCTTCACCGGGAAGGCCCCGGGCCCCCCCCAGGCACAGCCCTGGTCCCCCTCGGCCCCCCACAGGGCGTCAATCACCGTGTAGTCAATCATCCGGGTCCCTCGCCCCTCCTTCTTCCGGATGGCGTTGAGATCCGTGGCCCACTCGGCAAACGCCATGTGGGGAAGCGCCAACTTGGGGCTGCCGTAGACTTTGCTGGAGGGCAGACCCACAGCGGTGTTCTTCAATCCGATGGTCACCCCGGCCACGGTGTGGGACTTGATGCCGGGGACATTGATGAGCACGTCCACATCCTTCACGACAACCTCAGGAAGGGCGTACTCCTTGTTGGCCAGGCCGAAGGGGGCCTTCACCCACCGGACCGGCTGCTCGTTGAAGGGGACCAGCTCGACCTTGATCCCCTCCTTGGCCAGATCCTCGGCCATGGCCTCGACGCCCCACTGCTGGAGGGCCGTATAGTCATGGCCGCCCCGGGTCCCCTCGCCCACCAAGATCCGGCTGGCCCCCGACTCGTGGGCCAGCTTGGCCAACGCCCGCAGGATCCGGACATCCGTCACGTGGGCCTGCATCTCCGGGTTAGTCCGGGCCTGACACTCGAACATGTCGAAGGCCGTCACGACAAAGTTGGGCTTTAAGAGGACCACGTCGCCCTTCTTCACCGGCCAGTTCCCCGCCAGCCGGACCGCCTCCCGGACGAGCTGTTCGATGTAGGCCTCCCCCTCCTTCGACCACTCGACCCGGATGACGTCCATCTTCCGCCCTTCCGTCACCCCCTGGACGAAGGTGCGGTCCCAGTTGATCTTCACGTCGTTCAAGGCCAATTCCATGTTGTCGGCCTTGACGATGGCCACCGTGGGCGTCCCTTCAGCCCAGACGATCCCCGCGGCCACCGCTACGATGAAAAGGGCCAGGACGCTCACAAGACCACTTCTTCGCATGGCACCTCTCCTTGCCAACCTTAACTTTAGGGGTCCCTTCCCGGGCACAGCAGCCGACGCCCCTTACGGGATGAGGCCCGTTGCCACCGCCAGTGCTGCACCAGTTCCTCCTACGGTTTTCCTACTCTCCCACCTCCCTTCACCTGTCAGGACAAACGGGTCACCAATCGGAGAGTAGTAGGTCGGGGGACGTTCCGTCTATAGGCCGTTCGCCTCATTTTTCTAGGGTGATGGGGCTAGAAAGGCCATCCTGGAAAGGTTGGCAGGGGCTAGGAAGGATAAGGGCTTCCCCGCATCGTCATGGGAATCGGCATCAGCCTAAGCCTCAGCTCCGTTGGCTCCCCTGAGGAGACCTCCACCTGCCGACTCACGGGGAGGTGGCCTGGCAACTTGATCTGCACGCTCCGTTTCCCTTCAGGGACCTCCAGGGTGCAGGGGGTCACCCCCTCTTCCCCCGTGTCAACGGTGACCCGGGCCCCCCCGGGATCGGTGATCACCTTCAGGATCGCCTGGCCGGCCCAGGAGGTTCCGGCAAACGCTCCCCAGGGAAGGACCGCCACGGTGATCAGGGCGATCCGACCGAGGGGTGTCCTCTTCTTCCGTTTGAGGCCCGCCATCTCCATCCTCGCCCTCCCCCAAAAGGGCTAGGCGGCCTTTTTCAGCTTCTTCCTGACTTTGACAAGCTTCGTGGCCGGCTTCGCCGCCTCCTCTTTGGCGGTTTCCCGTTTGGGCCGCAGGGTCTCGATCCGGCGGACCATCGCCCTGATCTCGGCGTCGCTATAGCCGTCCTCACCCCCAAACCATCGGATCACGAAAGGACCCTCCTTTTGTCTCCGGAAAAAAGGGGGGGCACCTCCTGCCCCCCCTTGCCCCTTACGATCGGACCGGGCTGAGACCTCTACCACCTGGGATAGTTGGGCACCCCGTAGAGCGGATGGCGGTAGTACTGATCCCAGTTGGTGACCTTTCCGTACATATCCGGGGTCCAGGGCCACCTCCGGGCCTTGTACGGATGGCGCGGGAAGTCCTGGATGATCGCCTCCTCCAGAGGCACCCCCACGACCTCGATCTGGTCGTACTCCATCTTGCCCAGGCCGTATTGGGCAGCCAGACGGGTCGTGCCGATGTTCCTCGGATTGTGGTTCATCACCGCCGTGCCGATGGCATCAACGGCCACCGGATCCTTGCCGGCGATGATCAGGCCCGCGGGGAAGTAGGGCGCCACCGGCACCCAGGTCCCAGCATACACCGCATCCAGGATGTGCATCTGCCGCGGGACCAGCTTCTGGGCGATGTAGTTCACATCCACATGCACCTCGGCGATGTTCTGGTGGGGGAGGCCGAACTTGCAGCTCCCGATCACCCGGGCCGAGGGCAGCCCAACGCCCAGGTTCTTCAAGGCCAGGGTCACGCCCGCATACTCATGGGTCTTGAAGGCGGCGATGTTGACCAGGAGATCCGTCTTCTTCAGGATCTTGGGCATGGGGTACTCTTTGGAGGCGAGTCCCAGTCCGGGCATCATCTCCCAATCCTCGCAGAGGTCCACAAGCTCATACTTGATACCCCTTGCCCAGTATCTCTTCTGGACCCACTCTAACCCGTAGTTCCGGTAGGTTGCCCAGGCATCCCCCAGGGCCGGGCACTCGGCGACGATGATCCGGCCGGCCCCCTGCTCAGCGGCCATCCTCGCCACGGCCAAGACGGCGCGGGGATCGGCAAAGGCACCCTGGAGGCTGTTGTCGTCCCCGAACCCCATCCAGATCATCGGATAGGCGCTCAGGACGAAGTTAGGCTTGATCAGGACCGTATCACCTTTTCGCACATCGAGGCCACCGGCCAGATCCACCGCCCGCTTCACGTACTTGTACCAGACCTCCTCGCTCTCCTCAGGCCAGACCGCCCGGGGATACTCCCCGGTCTTCTCATGGAACTCGGCGGTCTGCTCGTGAGAGATGTCGTCGTTGAAGTGGAAGCTCTCGGCCAGCAGCTTCATATCCGCGGGATCGGCCTTCACGATGGAGACCACACTCTTTTCGGCCGCGGCGACCGAGGCGAAGAAGGCCACCACCCCGAACGCCAGGAGTAGCACGAACATCCGCTTCATCTTCTTGCCCCTCCCCCTTCTGCACAATGAAGAACCTATAACTCATAAAGTTGCCTTGCCTCGTGATGATCTCCTGATCTCTCCACCACCTCCTTACCCTCACCCCTCCCCTCTCCCTTTCAGGTTGCGAGGGCATCTCCCTTCCTTTTACAGGTTTTGTCCAGCACACCACCTGCTACGGTCTTAGACCTCTAACCGCCCGAATCAGGAGATGGGCGTCAAGATATGAACTCTGGGGAGGAACTTTCTGGTTTCAGAATAGTGGAGGAGGAGGGCCCTGTCCATAGACCGTTCGGCTCATTTTTCTAGGTTGGCGGAACTAGAAAGGTCGTCCAGGAAGGGGGCGGGAGGGGCTGGGAAGGTCTCCCAGGAGGGCGTCCAGGACCGCCTTCAGATCCTTTAAGGGAACGATACCTTTGGCGAAGACCAGGGTTGAGCCCTTTCGCTGATAGGCCGACCATTCGCCTTCGGCGTAGGAGACCCCGGACTCGGCATCCCTCATCTCCTCAGGTCTCCGTTCCAGCCTGGTCTTCCCCTCCAAGGCCTCCTTGGTGGCCTCCAGATTCAGGACGGCGATCGCCCGCTCGGGGGACCGGAAGACCATCCTCACCACCACGATCTTACTCACCCCATGAGAAACGGTACCCGAATAGGCGTCCTTGATCCCGTGGAACTCGTAATCGGATCTGAAGCCGCCGTAGAGGCCCATCTCCCGAATCTGCTTCATGAAGGGGGGATGGCCAAACCCGATGTGGAGGGCAAAGAAAGCGGCCGCATTCGGGGGCATGGGGGAGAGCACACCTCGATACCCTGCCGCCTCGACGACGATCCCCGGCTCCCACATCTTGGTGGCGTCCAGCGACTTATCCTTGGCGGCCAGCTCGACCCTTCCATTTCTGTAGGCCGAGAAGTTGATGTACCGCATCCCATCATGATTCTCATCATGATAGTTGATGAAGTGGTCGAACACGGTCAGGAAGTTTTCCGTCGCCTCGAGACCTTCCACGATCCTTTCATGATCGAACTTCACCCTTTCCACTGCCTCCAGGAGGCACAGCATGTTGGAGTAGGCATAGCCGGCCACCGGATCCGGATCCCGGCCGTATCGGTCCCTGAACGCTTTGTGGAAGGGGACCCAGGAGGGGAACTGGTCAGCATCGGGTTCACCGGATAAGTGGGTGTACCCAGCCACGACCACCTCCAGCCCCTCAGGTACCATGGAGAGGAGCTGACCCGATTCCCAGCCCGAGGAGGCCACGACCCGGGCCCGAAGCCCCGAGCTGATAATGGCCTGCATCACGGCCCTGGCATCCACCATCGTCCCGTAGACGATAATGACCTTAACCCCCGCCTGCTGAAACCTGACCATCTGGGCATGAAGATCGAGGCTTCCCGAGACATACCGCTCAACAGCCACCGGCTCGATCCCCCATCTCCTGAGCCGCTGCCTGACGATTTCCATGCCCGCCCTCCCATAGGGCGAGTCCTCGTAGAGCACCGCCACATCTTCGCCCACGGTGCTGATCGCGGTATAGTCGGCAATGATTTTGCCCAAGTCCTCATCAGAGATGGTCCCCCTGAACACATACCGGCGAAGGGGACGGGTGAGGTCTGGATGCGTGGCCAAGGTGATCATCGGAATCCGGGCTTCCGCCACCACCGGGATCAGGGCCAGGGCCGAACTGCTTTGAAAGGGGCCCAGGATGGCCGAGACCTTCTCCCTCTCGATCAACCTCTTGGCCTGCCGAACCGCTTCCTCAGGATCTCCCCGGTCATCGGCCACGATCAGCTCGAACGAGCGGCCCCTCATCCCTTCCCTCTGCCGGGCGTGGTCCAGGGCAAGGAGGGCCCCATCCCTCATCTCCATCCCCTGCATCGCGAGGGGACCCCTAAAGGTTCCAAGCAGGCCGATCCTGATGGTCTGATCCGCTGCCGCGTCGCTTTTTCCCTCCCCCTGGAACACCTTCTCCATGATCCTGAAGAAATCCTCCTGGGAAACGGCCCCCTTGAGGAGGATCAGCACCTCCTGTTTCCTCCTGAAACCGGACCAGGAGGTCCCGTCGAAGAAGAGCCCAAAGGAGGGGTTCCTGGTGTTCATCGGATCTTCCACCATCAACCCGGGGCGCGGGGCTGATCGTTGCCTCCTCAGGTTGAGGCTCGCAACCGCCTGGCCCTCCGAGCGAAACGTCAGCTTGAACACGTGGACCCGCTCCGTTCCCTTCTGCAACACCCCGCTCTGGGAGGAGTCAATCCCATACGCCTCCACCGTCTCAAGCTCCTTTAAGAACGGGGGTTGGCCGATCTCCAGTTTCTTGATCGCCAGGAGGGCGGCAGGCACCTCCATGGCCTGAAGGATCCCTTCATAGCCGTTGATGCTTACCCTCGTCCCGGTGATGGGTTCCGTTTCCGTTCCTGCTGCCCCAGAGAAACGGGAGAAGGCAAGGTAAAGGATCAACGGGAGGGTCAGGGCCCCCCATGGTCGGGGAATCGGCTTCCGCATTCAGGCTCTCCTCACCTCCACCCTTTCCTTCCCTCCAAGGGGGATGAAAGGGGGGTTAGAACAGACGGTAGAGGTAGCCGGCGAGCATCCCGCCGAGCAGGATGGTGAGCAGATAGACGAGGAAGGCTCGTTTCTTGACCAAAAGGGCCACGGTCACCATCGGGGCAATCCGGGTCGCCGGGCCCGTCAGGAAGAAGGTCAGGGCCGCCCCTTTGTCCATTCCCATCTGCATCAGCCCCATGACCAGGGGGATGGCCCCACCGCCGCAGAGATAGAGGGGGATGCCGAGAAGCGCCGCCAGGGGGATTGAGAAGCCGGACGCGCCCAAGGAGACCATCACCAGCTTTGGGGGGATGGACGTCTCGACCACCGCTGCCAGGACGATGGCCACCAGGAAGTATTTCAGCGGGTACCTGGCCGTTCTGGCCATGAGCCGAAAGGCCTCGCGCCACCGGCTCTCGGGATGAGATCGGCCAATCAGGGGAAAGACCTGTTGGCCCCCCCCGAGAGAAGCCCCCAGGCTCCCCCCGTTCAAGGAGGCGAAAAACCCCCGCCTGTTCAGCGCCTGAAACAGGAGTCCGGAACCGAACCCTAGAGCAATGGCTGAGAAGAGCCTGGCCAGGGCCATCCCTTTCCCCAGGACGCCCCAGGTGGTGATGAAGAGGAAGGGGTCAATTAAGGGGGAGGCCGTTAAAAAGGCCATGACCGGGGGCAAGGGGACCCCCGTCGAGAGCATGGCGGCGAAGATGGGGAGAACCGCATAGGAGCTTAAGGGGGAGACCACCCCCAGCAGCGTGGCCAAGCCGATGGCGATGGTCCCCCCCCTCTTCTCGCAGGCCACCGCAAGCCGTTTCGTCGGGACGAAGGCGGCGACAAAGGAGCCGAGGACGACCCCGAGGAGGGCATAGGGCCCGAGCCTGAGGAAGAGCTTCAGGCTCAAGGCGGCTATGGTCACCACCTGATCCATGGTCGTCCTCGGCCTGTCGTCACTTCCAGCCCCGGACCTCCGCCCAGGCCCCGGGGGCCCTCACGTTCTCGGGAGGCGGCTGGAACTTCTTGGCCACCTCGGCGATGGACCGCCCGACCACCCGGATGCCCTCGTTGGTCCCGATGCCGTACTCCTTCGGCAGCCTGATGGTGCCGAAGTCGTCGGGGTTAAAGCCCATAACCATGGCCCCCACCGAGTCCACAGCCACCGGGTCCGCCCCGGCGATGATCAGATCCATTGGGACGGGCTCGCCCATCGTCGGCCCGTTCCCTTCCATCCCCCAGATCCCACTGATCACCGCATAATCCGGCTTGGCGATGGAGTGGACGTCCGTCACGACTTTGGCCATCTTCGGGTGGGGGAGGCCCAGCTTGATCGCACCGTAGACCCGGCTGGGCGGAATCCCGATGGCCCAGTTCTTCAGGGTCATGGTCACGCCCGCCAACTGGTGGGTCTTCAGGGGGCCGACCGAGATCCGAACGTCGGCCTCCACGACGGGGACGGGAAGCGTGTAGTTCGGCAAGGCCAGACCGTAGGGCGCCTTGTAGGTCTTCCAGGGTCCCTCGTTCACGTCGTAGAGCTCTACGCCGATCTCCCGGGCCATCCTGGTGTACCCGTAGGTCAGGTACGCGGCATGGGCGTCCCCCGCGTTCGGGCCGGTGGCGATGATCACCTTCTTCGCCCCGGACTCCTTCGCCATGAGGGCGAGGGCCCTGACCACCCGGGCATCCACCACCATGGACTGGATGAACTTATTGGCATACTCAGGGTTCGGGGCCTTCCCGACGGAGACCACGTACCAAAGGTCCTGGACCAGGTTGGTCACGATGGCGACGGTGTCCCCTGGCTTCACCGGCCACCCGCCGGCCAGCTTCACCGCCTCCCGGACCATCCGCTCGATGGCCGCCTCGCTCTCCTTCGTCCAGTGGGCCTCCCACTGCTTGGTGAAGTCCAGGACATCCAGCTTCCACGTCTCGGCCACCAGTTGATGGTTGTCGGCCTTGACGATGGCCACTGTCGGCCCAGCCTGGGCCATCGAGGCGCTGACCAGCAGGCCAATAACCAGGCACACCGTTGCGAAGAGGTAATGCCTTCGCATCGCTTCGCCTCCTTCCAACAAGGTTCCTCCGATGAACGCCCTCGAAAGAGAGCCCGATGCATCCGATTCCAGGCTCTCACCTCCTCTCCACGGGTCCTTTTCGAGACCAAAGACCTAAGCCGCTTCCTTGTCCGCCCTTCCGGTCAGGGCCCCCCCCGCCGTCTCCCGGGCTCTCCTGGAGAGGGCCTCGTTCATGCTGCCGCTCCTGAACCCCGCCAGGTCCAGGACCACGTAGGTGAACCCAAAGCCCTTGAAGGCGGAAAGCACCCGCTCCCGCACCTCCAGGAGCGAGGGGAAGTCCTCGGGGGGGACCTCGATCCGGGCGATCTCCCCGTGGTGCCGGACCCGGACGATCCGGTAGCCCAGGCTTTTTAAGTACCGCTCCGCCATCTCCACCTGGGCCAGCTTCTCCAGGGTGATCCCCTCCCCGTAGGGGATGCGGGAGGCGAAGCAGGCGATGGATGGTTTGTCCCAGGTCGGGAGGCCCATCTCCTTCGAGAGGAGCCGGATCTCCTCCTTGGTGAGCTTGGCCTCCAGGAGAGGGCTTCTGACGTCCAGCTGCTTCGCCGCCTGCCGCCCCGGCCGGAAGTCCAGGCGGTCGTCGTAGTTGGTCCCGTCCAGGACATACGGGATCCCCCGCTCCCGGGCAATCCCCCGCAAGGTCCCGAACAGCTCCTCCTTACAGAAGAAGCACCGGTTGGGCGGGTTGTTGACGAAGGCCTCGTTCTCGAACTCCTTCGTCTCGACCAGGAGATGGGGAACGCCCATCTCAGCCGCCATCTTGACGGCGAAGGCCACCTCCTCCTCCGGGTAGGTCTTCGAGGTCGCCGTCACCGCCAGGACATGGCTGTCCAGGACCTCGTGGGCGACCTTCAGGAGGAAGGTGGAGTCCACGCCGCCCGAGTAGGCGATCAGGACCTTCCCCATCCGGGCCAGGATGCCCCGAAGGGTGAGAAGCTTCTCCGTTGTCTCCGTTGCAACCCGTTGCATCGCTCACCCCCTTTACGCCATTTTCTTGGCAAAGTCCTGAAGGGTCTTGCTCATCTCCACGTAGAGGTTCAAGGGGGCGCAGCCGTGGTGCTCCACCACCTCCTTTCCCTTGGCCTTCATGTCGCGGACGTAGTCCTTGATGGCCGCGACCGTCGGGCCCGTCTCCCAGCAGTCCCCGACCAGCAGGATGAGGTCGTAGTCCCGCTCCGGCGGGAGGGTGTTCCAGCCGGTGATCAGGGCTGCGTTCTTGATCTTCATCCCGGAGGCTAAGAAACCGTCCAGGGTGCCACGGATGTGGGCGAGACACCCCTGGCAGGCCCCGGCCGCGTACACGTCCAGCCCCGGGACGACGCCGAAGGGATCGCCGACGGCCCGCTTGAAGGGGCTCCGGACATCCTCGATCCTGGCCCCCCGGACCTCGATCTGGGAGAGGTCCGCCACCCCGACCTTCTCGGCCTGGGCGATCCGAAGCATCGGGACCTCAAAGGGGTCAATTCCCATGATGGCCGCCCCGACGGCATCCACCGCCACCGGGTCCCGGCTGGCCAGGATCAGGTTCATATCCTTCCGGGTGCCGCCTCCGGGCCCCTGCCCTTCCATCCCGATGATGGCGTCAATGATGCTGAAGTGGGGCGGGAGGACCTTGTGGAGGTCCACCATCTTCTGGTGGAGGTCAGCCCGGTGGGCCCCCTGCATGGAGGTCCGGTCGTAGCCGTAAGGCCTCGCCTGGGTGTAGTAGATGACCCCGTTCCAGTTCTTCAGGGCCATGGTGACAACACCCTGGATATGGGTCTTCATCTTGGCCAGGTCAATCAGGACGTCGGCATCCTTCAGGACCTGATACGTCTCGGCGTCGTGCATCGCCTTGCCGTCCGGCACATCCAGGACGATCCGCCGGGTCTCATCCAGGGGGACAACCTCGTCGGCCCCTCCCCGCAAAGAGGCCTCCGTCAGCCTGTTCCGCTCGAAGGTCACCCGGCTTCCCCCCAGGACATAGCCCAGGGCCGCCGTGTCCCCCGTCATGACATACGAAGAGGGGACCGCCTCCTTGATGACCCGGACCACGGCCTCCAGGGTCCTCGGATCAACACAGCCATAACTTCCGACGGTCCCGGCGACGAAGCCGTTCGCCTTGATGAAGACCTTCTGCCCAGGCCTGATGACCTGCTCCACCCCGCCGACGGAGAGGCGGAAGGCCTCCCGGACCATCTCGGCGATGGCATCCACCGACTCCTTCCGGTACTCCAGGACATCACTCTCATCCCCCCGGGCCCCGGGGATCCACCTCCGGTGGACCACCGCCACCGGGATCTTCCCCTGACCCCCTTCCGCCCAGGCGAGGTTCGCGCTCCTGGAGATGAAGGGCCCCTCCCCGGCCAGGGCGGCCGCCCCCACCAGGGCACCCGTCGCCATGAGAAACTCCCGTCTTGTCAGGTTACCCATGCTGGACTTCTCCATAGCTTCCTCCTTTGCCGCCGGATGGGATCACCCTGCTACCCAAGGTTGAACCCCTCCCTCCCCCTTGAACGGGGGAGGGGGTCCTAATCCTCCGCCCCCGAGAGGGAGAGGATGTAGGCAATGATTTTCCAGAGCTGCTCCGGGGGATACCGGTCTTTAAAGGGAAGATGCTTCCCCTCGCCCTGGGAGATCAGGCTGTAGAGGAAGTCTGGCTCGAATTCCCGGCCGCGGAGCCTTGGGGCCGCCCCCGCCCTCCCTTCCTTGCCGTGGCAGTACGCGAGGCTACAGCTCCGCGCGAAGAGGGCTGCCCCCTCCTTGATGGCCGCTGCATCCTTCAAATCGAAAGGAGGGGCGTTCTCCCCGGCCTCGGCCCGAACGATCCGCTCCCCCGGGAGCCGGTGACTCACCAACGGCACCAGCAGGACCAGGAAGAATCCAGCAACCCTCCACCCAACCAGCCCGATCCATCGGAAGCGGCGCCTCATGCAACCCTCCGTTTACTCCTTTAAGGCAAAGGCGATCAGGATCGCGTTGTGGGACCAGCGCTCCGTCTCGGGCCAGATCTGCGGGTAGAGCCCGGCCATGAGCCCCCCCCATCCCACCGGGAGCGCAATGTACTGCTTCCCGTTCACCGCATAGGAGATCGGGCCACTCCGGTGGCCGGACCCGGTCCGGAAGCTCCACAACTCTTCTCCCGTCTCGGCGTCATAGGCGTGGAAGACCCCTTCGGCATCCCCCACGAAGACGAGGTCCCCGCCGGTGGCCAGGACCGATCCCAGGACCGGGTACTTAAAGGGCACCTGCCATTTGAGTTCCCCGGTCAGGGGATCGAAGGCGTCCAGGTGCCCGGGGGCGACCCCGCCTGGGGCCGGCCTGGCGAGGATCTCCCCGCCCAGGTACAATTCGGCGCTGGGCTCGGTGATAGGCTCCTCCTTGCGGATCGTGACCTCCTGGCACCACTCGATCCCCGTGGTGTAGTACCACCCGTTCTTCGGATTGTAGGAGGCGTGGTTCCACTGGCGGCCGCCGCCCACCGAGGGACAGATGAAGGTCGTTTCCCCCATGACCGGCTCATGGCGGCCCACGAGGTTCCCCTGGGCGTCAACCCCCGTGATCCAGTTGTAGGTCTTGATGTGGGGCCAGGCCGTGATGAACTTGCCGTTGGTCCGGTCCAGGATAAAGACCCACCCTCCTTTACACGTATGGAGCAGGAGCTTTTGCCCCTTCACATCCAGGAGGGTGATCTCCGCCAGGGCGCTGTCGAAATCCCAGGCATCGTGGGGGATCTCCTGGAAGTACCAGACCAGTCGGCCGGTGTCGGCCTCGAGGGCGACGATGGAGGAGGTGTACAGGTTCGTCCCGGGCCGGGCCCCTTCGGTCATCCAGTTCCTGCCCCCCCAGTCAAAGTCCGGGGCCGGGTTCCCGGTCCCGAAATAGAGCAGGTTCAGCTCAGGGTCGTAGGAACCGGTCATCCAGGGCCCACCCCCCCCGTACTTCCAGGAGTCGCCGCCCCACGTGGCCGCCGCCGGATCGGGCGGTTCAGGGATGACCCACCACCGCCAGACCAGCTTTCCCGTGTGCACGTCATAGGCGTCAATATGGGTGCGGATCGGGTACTCACCACCGGTCATTCCGGTGATGACCTTGTCCTTGACGACGATAGGGGCCCCGGTGATGTTGCAGCCGCACTTCTTCCAGTTGTCCACCACGGCCTCCCAGACCTTCTTCCCCGTCTTCATGTCGAGGGCGACCAGCTTGGCATCAATGGTCCCCATGAAGACCTTGCCGTAGCCTAAGGCCAGACCACGGTTAAAAGGCTGGTAGAGGAGTCTCGTGATGCCGCGGGGGAGGACATGATCATAGCGCCAGAGCTCCTTCCCGGTGGCGGCATCGAGGGCAAAGACCACATTCCACGAAGACGAGTAGTACAGGACCCCGTCCACCACCAGGGGGGTGGAGTGGAGCCCGTGCTCGATCTTCCCCGGCTGATGGATCCAGACAGGAACCAGGTTCTTCACATTGGACCGGTTGATCTGGGCTAAGGGGCTGAACCGCTTGGCATCATAGGTCCTAAAATAGGTGATCCAGTTGTTCGGGTCCTTGTCCGCGTTCAGCAGCCGATCCCAGGTGACCTCCCCGGCAGAGAGGGGAGGGACAAAAGGCATGAGGGCCAGGGCGAAAAGCCCTACGGCCACGGATAAAACACCCCATCTCTTCTCCATCCCCTTCCCCTCATGTGGCCGGGGGGAAGAAATGGGCCTGGGCCGAGACCGGCCCATGGATCTCCTCCACCCCCTCAACCTTCAGCTTGTAATAGAACAGGTCACCCGGCCCCATCGCTTTGTCCAGGTAACGATAGGTCGTCTTCTGGGGATCAAAGGGGATCGTCGCGATGGGGGTGTAGGTCCCCTCCAGATCATCGCTTCGTAAGAGGACGAAGGCTTTGAAGCCGTCGGAGGGACGCTCCACCTTCCAGGAAAGCTCCACAGCCCTGTAGAGGGGCTTCGCCTTGAAGTCAGAGACGGCCTCCCCCGCGAACGGACCGCTGACGAAAGCAAGCAAAGGGACAAGGATGACGCCGCCGATCACGAGCCCCATCCATGCTCTTCTCATACGAACTCCTTCTCCCTGGGGGAGAAGCCTCCCCGCCCCCTCGGGGGCGGGGAGGCTCGTTGGGAAGACCCTAGACCCGGACCAGGGCCACCTCGTCGTCGTTCCGGGCCCCCAGCTCCCACTTGACCGCCTGGGCGATCTGGGGCAGTTGCCAGGCGTACATGTTCAGCTTGTTCACCGCCTGCCACTGCTGGAGGATCTTCACCCCCCACACATCGTTGGCGATCTGGTCGCCCGAGGCCAGGATGAACCCCGGCTCAACGGCGAGGCCGTGGGCCGGACCGCCGCTGACAAAGGACCTCCGGCCGTCCATGATGATCAGATCTGGCCGGATGACCTTGTTCAGCTCGGCGATCCGCTGGGCCACAAAGATGTGGTTGTCGGCATGGACCTTCCCCTTGTCGGCAGGGTGGATCAGCCCCTGGGTCAGCTTCAGGCTCATGGTGAAGCCGGCCAGGAAGTGGGTCTTCATGACGGGGAGGTAGATGATCTTGTCAAACTCCTGGAGGGACGCTGGATAGGCCATCACATCCAGGAACTCCCCGTCCAGCCGGACATCCATCCACTTCCCCTCTTCGAAGTTCAGGAGCTTCACCCCATGCTCCCTGGTCAGTTGATCGGCCCCGACCATCTTCAACACCCGCTCCGTGGGGCCCCAGGGTCCCCCGACAGACTCCCCCAGGGTCAGGTTGGTGTACCCCTCGTCCTGGAGGACCTGGAAGACGGCCGCCAGGAAGTCCAGGGACGAGCCGGCGGGAGGGGGATCGGGGCTGTTGAAGTTTGGCTTCAGGAGGATGCGGTCGGTCCTCTTCAGGGCCTTGCCGAACCCCCCGATCGCATCCACAGCCCGCTTGATGTCCTTCTTCAGATCCCCGCTCTTGTAGACCAGGGACACCAGGGACTTCCCGCCCTTCCGGTACTGATTGACAGGGAGGTGCCGGAAGTTGATGGTCCCGATCACCTCGGCCCCTTTCTTCTGGTAGAGCGGGATGTCCGGAATCCAGCTGATCAGCTCGGTGAGGTAGGCATCCCTGTGCTGCCAGAGGTCCGAGGAGGAGG
The DNA here is from genome assembly GCA_964535215.1 of uncultured bacterium. Classification (GTDB taxonomy): domain Bacteria; phylum Methylomirabilota; class Methylomirabilia; order Methylomirabilales; family JACQHM01; genus JACQHM01. Next base: position 147,370 of record CAZHST010000001.1, on the reverse strand, counting down.
GATAGTCCCTGGCGGCAAAGGCTTCCTTCCTCGGCCCGGCGATCCCGGCTGCCGCGGCGGCGGCCAGGCCGAAGTACTTAAAAAAACTGCGGCGAGAGATCCCGTCTTTCATGGCTTGCTCCTCCTTAAAACCCTAACCGGTAAAGACACCCTTTCATCTCCCCTTCCGGTCATTCCCACCCCCTTTTCTTCAAGCATAAGCCCTTCGGAAACCGAGGGAAATAGGACGATCGGTTCATTTTTGGCGGGATTTTCTAGGTCATTTGGCCTAGTGCAGTCCGGTGGCTTTTTATGCTATGCTGTTTTTCATGGACCCTTGGTGGGAAAACCAAAGGGAGGGGAGGGGAAGAGATGGAAGAGCGAGGCGTTTGGGAGGATACGGGCAAGCGGGTTTCTGTGGGGAAGCTCGAGCCGCTGAAAGTCGTGAAGGCAGTCCCGGCCTACGTCGGCTTCTGGGCCGCTTTAGGGGCGGGGGCCATCTGGGTGGCCATGGCCCAGGGGAGTGGGGAGCTGATCTGGTGGCCGTACCTGGTGGCCAAGTACGGAGGGGCCTTCATCGGCATCGTCCTCCTGGCCTGTCTGGCCCAGTACTGGGTGAACCTGGAGGTCATCCGCTACACCGCCACGACGGGCGAGACCATCTTCACCGGGTTTGCCAGGATCAACAAGCTCTACGCCGCCTTCATGTGGGTGGGGTTGGTCATCGTTTCCTTCTGGTTCGGGGCCTATGCCAGTGCGGGGGCGACGGCCCTGGGGGAGCTGACGGGTTTCCCCATCGGCTGGGACGCGAGGGGGAAAACCCTGTTCTGGGCCTATGTGACGATGGCCGTTTTCCTAGCGGCCATTGTGTTTGGCCGGGTGGTCTACAAGATGGTTGAAGGTTTCATGACGGCCATCGTGGTGATCACGATAGGGGGGCTCCTCTTCGCCGTCTTTCAACGAGAAGTCCTGTCTCAGGTCGGGACCTTCTTCTCCTATTATTTCAACCCCTTCAGCGTCCGCTGGCCGGCCAACATGGATCCTAAAGACATGGAGGCCTTACTCACCGGCATCGCCTTCGCCGGGATGGGGGGGTACTATAACCTGATGTACAGCTACTGGGTTCGGGACAAGGGCCTGGGGCTCGCCCGCTACGCCGGGAGGGTGACCAGCCCCATTACAGGCAAGCCCGAGACGATCCCCTCCGCCGGCTTCGCCTTCGAGGATACACCCGAGAACGAACGACGCTACAGGCAGTGGATGCGGTACCTCCACTACGATAACATCGTTGCGGTGGGAGGGAACACCTTCACCCTGATGCTCACCATGCTCCTGGCCTTCGCCCTCCTCCACCCGAAGGGCCTGATCCCCAAGGGCTGGGAGATCGCCGTCGTCCAGTCCCGGTTCTTCGAGGTCTCCTGGGGGCCCATCGGGCGGGCGATCTTCCTTCTGGTCGCCGCCGCCTTCCTGGCCGACTCCTGGCTGGGGCTGGTGGACGCCATCTCCCGGATGCACTCCGACTTCTTCTACGCCATGTTCGACTGGACCAGACGCTGGACTTTCAGAACCTGGTACTACATCTTTGTGACGATCCTCACGATTTTAAGCGTCGTCACCATTCCTCTCGCCCAGCCGGGCACCCTTCTGCTGATCGGGGGCGTCCTGAACTTCATCGTCATGGCCATCTACTGCCCCTTCCTGATCTACCTGAACTACTACAAGGTGCCGAAGGCGCTGCCGGCATGGACAAGGCCCAAGACGGGGACCCTGGTCGTATTCGTCATCGTTACCATCGTCTACATTGCCTTGGGGATCACCTATCTCCTGATCGGCGATGTCCCCCGCCGCCTCTGGGCCCTGCTCGGCCTCCTCTGAATCTACCAGAGCCCGAGCTGCCTCCCCGCGTTCATGACCACGAAGAAGCCGAAGAAGAGGACGGCAAGGCCAACGGCCCCCTGCCGCCAGGGGGCTGACCTCACCTCCTTGGGAAGGAACTTCCGGTTGACGACCAGGACGTGGATCCCGGCCACGACGAAGATGAAGGCGGCCATGTTGGCCCCGATCATGATGAGGATCAAGGGCTGGGCCAAGTTCAAGGCGATGCAGCCCCAGAGGGCGAAGAGGATCAGGACGCCGTAATAGACCTTCCGGATATCCTCCTTCGCCCACCGCCGGAGGGTTTCGCTGGAGGTCCAGAGGATGTCGGTGGCCAGCCGGACGAAGCCATCAATGACGGCCAGTTGGGTCCCCCAGAGGATCCAGAAGCCGTTCAAGAGGGTGAGGAACCAGAAGGCCCGCCCCACCGTCTTCGCCAGGTACTCGGCCTGATAGGCCCCCGCCGCCAGCCCGGTGATGGCCGTCCCCTTCGGAATGATGGCGGCGGCCAGGATGACGTTTAAGTACATCCCCAGGAAGCAGCCGATCATCCAGACCCCCCACTGATCCAGGTCCGTATACTTCCACCACTCCCGCCATTTGCCCAGGTTCTCCGTAGTCGGCCGGAAGATGGCCCCGACGGGGGAGACCTTCACCATCCGCCCGCCGACGGCGCTGGGGATGAAGCCGACCACCTTCCCCATGGCAAAGCCCTTGTCCCGGAACCAGTTGGTGATCCAGCAGTTCCCGATCCCCCCCGCCCCCGCATAGGCGGCGAAGGCCCCCAGGAGGAACCAGTCGGCCCCGGCGGGGAGGGAGCCAAACTGGAAGAGGCCGAGGAAGCCCTCCCACCAGACCCTGGCCGGGACGAAAAAGAAATCCACGATCAGGAGGAAGAGCACGATCCAGCCGACCATCACCCAGTTGACCCACTCCAGCATCCGCTCAATCTTGCCGCCGAAGAGGACGATGAGGATCGTCAGGGCGAAAGTGAGGTAGCCGAAGAGGAGCATCGTCCCCCGGTCGGCCGGCCCGGGGATGTGCCCGTAGAAAGCGCTAAAGATCGTCGAGGCCGAGGTGGCCGCCCATCCCGGCCATCCGACATGCAGAAGGGCGAGGATGATGTACACGACCGCCCAGAACCCCGGCCCCGGCCACGTCCGCATGAACCCGGTGACGATGGGCTCCCCCGTGTAGAGGGTATAGCGGATGAACTCCAGGTTCAGGATGACCTGGAGGAGGATGGAGACGGTCGCAATCCACAGAAGGGGGAACCCGTACTTGACGATGGTCGCCGGCCCCAGGAGCCACTCCCCGCTCCCGATGGACATCGAGAGGGCAATCGTCCCGGGACCGATGACGGCCAGGGCGTTTCGGAGATTGAACACAGGGGGGGCCGGCAGGTCTTCCTCCCGCCAGGCCGGTAGCAGACCGCTCTCGTGGTGTGCTTCTGCCATGGCTCAATCCTCCTCTGATGATCGGGGTAGGTCCAGGACCCAGATGTCAAAGTTTCCCATCCGGTCGGAGTCGAAGGCAATCCGCCTCCCATCGGGGCTCCAGGCCGCATGGACATCCCAGGCCAGGTTATCGGTCAGTTGTACCAGACCGGTTCCATCAGCCTTCACCACGAAAAGCTCCGGGTTCCCCGTCCGCCAGGACCAGAAGAGGAGACGACTCCCATCGGGGCTCCACCCCCCGGCGATAGAGTTTAACAGGGCCGGGTGGGAGGTCAAGAGCCGTAACCCCCCCGGCGGGGTCGTTTGAATTGAAGAAAAGGCGGTGGGGTACGGCAGGCGATGACACTGGAGGCAGACAGCCCCCTTACCGGCATCAACCACCTGTCGGCGGGCGGGGGGTGGGACGGGCAGGGCCCCTACCTCGAGAATGAGCTCCTCCCCGACCCTCCCCTTCTTGCCCAGGACCTCCTCCAAGTAGGCGTAAGAGGCCAGAGGGGTGAAAGGGAGGAAACCCAGGATAAAGGTAAGGGTGAAAGGATATCGCCGGCGTTTCATAGCAGCCCTCCCAGAGCGGTTCATACTGTTGCCTTATCATAGGCCGCCTCCGCTTTCAGGACAATAGGCTAAACGACCTATTTTTTAAGCTATTCCAATCCTCCCCCGAAGGGGCTATTATAGGGCGGAAAGGATTGGAACCGTTTATCTAAAAGGAGGGAGCCAATGAGCATATCTCACGCCAATCTGATCGCAAGGATAGGGGAGACGGCCTACGAGTACGAGAGAACCTACCACGGGTGCTCCCAGTGCGTCTTGAGGGCCCTCCAGGATCACCTGAAGCTGGGAAACCGGGAGAGCTACAAGGCCGCGACCGCCTTGGCCGGCGGAATCGCCCGGATGGGGGAGACCTGTGGGGCCCTGATCGGCGGCATCATGGCGATCAGCCTGGCCTTCGGGCGGGAGGGACTTGAGGACGGGACCACCTCCCCCGGTTACGCGAAGGCCATGGACTTAAGCATGGACCTCTGCCGGCGCTTCCAGGAGGCCTTCGGCACCACCCAATGCCGGGAGATCCACAAAGCCCTCTTTGGCCGGAGCTTCAACTTCTGGGACCCGGAGGAGCGGAAGGCCTTCGTGAAGGCAGGGGGGTATGAGAAATGCCCGGAGGTGGCGAGGAAAGCGGCCGAGCTGGCCGCCGAGGTGATCCTCACCATGGGCTATGAACCCCAAAATCAGGCTTGAGAGCTTGCGAAAACAGGGGGCCCGGGAACAGGACGGGCGACCCGATGAACGCCCATGAGGAACTTTGGTCCTCCGGTCGGCCCCTCCCCGAGGTGGCCGGAATGGACGCCTCGCTGGGTCGCCCGTCCATGAGGAGGCCTGTCGGTCTCAGCCTAGACGGTCAACGCTCGCCGTAAGGTCTCGATCGTCTCCAGGGCCTCCTCCAGGCACTTCTTTGTAAAGGCATTTAAGACGCGGGTCGCCTCCGCACTACGCCCTGCCTGCTTCAGGTCCACGGCCTGGCGCTCCACCTTCCAGGCCTCCGCCGCCCACTTCTCCTCCAGCCGGTCGAAGGCCGCCCGGACCAGAGGCTGCCGCCGGTTGAAGGCGGTTCCGATCTCGTCCCCCTTGATCCGATCCAGGAGGTCCCGGAACAGCCACCAGTAGGAGTCGGGCGAGAACTCGTCCGGCTTCGCCTGCGGGGGAGGCGTCACGGGGTGGGAAACGGAGGCCGGGTTACGTGATGTGCGCCCCCTGGGTCTCCACGTAGACGGCGTAGAGGGACTGGCTGCCGGTCATGAACAGCCGGTTCCGCTTCGTCCCGCCGAAGCACAGGTTGGAGATGATCTCCGGCATCAGGATCATGCCGATCCGGGTGCCGTCGGGGGCGAAGATGTGGACGCCGTCGTAGCCTTCGCCAACCCAGCCCATGCCAGCCCAGATGTTGCCGTCAACATCGGCGCGGATCCCGTCGGCAAAGCCAGCCCCTTTCCCCTCCAGGTACATCGAGGCGAACTCCCGGCCATTCCTGAGCTTGGTCCCGTCCACGACATCCCAGACCTTGATATTTTTGGGGGCCTCGGGATAATGGGAGGCCCCGGTGTCGGCGATGTAGAGCTTCTTGTAGTCGGGCGAGAAGCAGAGGCCGTTCGGTTTGTAGATCTCGTCGGTCACGATGTCCATCTTCCCGGTCTTCGGGTCAATCCGGTAGACGGCCTCTTTGAGATAGAGGGGACCCTTCTTGCCCTCGTAATTCATGAGGCTCCCATAGCCCGGATCGGTGAACCAGATGCCACCATCCGGATGGACCACCACATCGTTCGGCGCGTTCAGCGGCTTGCCCTGCCACTGGTCGGCCAGGACGGTGATGCTTCCGTCATACTCGTACCGGACCACCCGCCGGTTGCCGTGCTCGCAGGAGATCTGCCGGCCCTCCCAATCAAAGGTGTTGCCGTTGCTGTTCCCGGAGGGGTTCCGGAACACGCTCACATGGCCGTCCTCCTCCAGCCAGCGGAGCTGCACGTTGTTCGGAATGTCGCTCCAAACCAGATACCGGCCGACCCCGTTCCAGGCCGGGCCTTCCGACCAGAGCATCCCGGTGTGGAGCCTCAGGATCGGTGTGTTGCCCAGCTTGTACTTGGCAAACCGCTTGTCGAGGACGACGATGTCCGGATCCGGGTACCGGACGGGCCTCTGCCCCGTCCAGTCCCTCTCGATGGCCTCGGCAACAGGTGCAAGGGCCGCGGTCGCGGCAGCGGCAGCGGCCGTGGTCAGGAACTCCCGTCGGTTCATCTCCATCGTCCTTCCCTCCCCTCTCACAAACCCATGGGTCCCCTCAGGATACCCACCTCACTTCCACCGACCTCCTTATCCGGTCGGGGATGGCCTTAAATATATCTGCCCCAGCCTCAACGTGTCAACAAAAACCTGTCCCCCACCTTCCGGGACGGGATAAAAAAAGGGCCGTCTGCGTTCCCAGACGGCCCTTCCCCGATCCTCCTTTCCGGATCGTTTTACCTGACGGCGATGGGGCTCCCCGGCGAGCCGGTCGCGCCCTTGATCGGGACCGGGACAAAGATATAGGCGAACTCGTAGACCCTGTCCCGGATCAGCTCGGTGAAGTCCAGGTTCTCGTGGTTGAGGATCCCATGCTTGGTGATCAGCTCGTTGTGCACGACGAAGGCCAGGTCGGGGTTGGGGTTCGGGACCACCTCTGTCGCCCACGTGTCGGACCCCACATAGGCGACCTGCTTTTCAATGAGCCACTTGGCCACTTCCATCCCGATCCCCGGCTGACCGCTGGTGAAGCGGGCGTTATCCTTCATCCAGAGGCTCCCCCAGCCGGTGTTGAAGAGGACCGCATCCCCCGGCCTGATGCTGTCCTCGGAGAGCCCCTGCCGCCGCAGGGCGCCCCGGACATCGGCCAGGGTGATCTCCTCCCCCTTGTCCAGCATCCGGCCCTTGTAGCCCTCCACGTCAATCAGGATGCCCCGGGTGAAGAAAGGCTTCAGCTTCTCAACCCCCAGCTTCGCCAGCCCGTACGCCGTGCCGATCTCGGCCTCGGTGAAGCCGTTGTAGTAGCGCATCTCGGTCTTGTCCCCCGGGGCCCCCACCTGGACGCCGACGTGGCCTAAACCATCAAACTGGGTGCCGACCTGCCCGATCTCGGTGCAGAGGAACTCATCGTGCCAGATGATCTTGTTCTTGCCGACGGGGCCCCCTGTGGGGGTTGCCGGGATCCGGAGGGAGAAGGCCCGCTGGCCGAACAGGGGCATCCCAGCTTCATAGACCCGGCCCAGCCGATAGACCTTCCCCGTTGTGATGAGCTTCACCGCCTCCAGGACCTTCGCCGGGGTCATCCAGTTGGAGGCGCCGGCCTCATCGCCAGGGCCCCAGCGGGAGGGCCACCACTTCGGGCCGATGGGCGTCTCCTCCCCCCACGCGACCACCCCCAGGAGGCCAACGAGGAACACCACCATGATCCCTACGCTCGCAATCTTCCCTCTCGGCTTCATGACGCTCCCTCCTTAGAAACAAGTTCAGAACCCCTTACCCTCCCTCTCTCTCGCCCACGGTGGACTCCCACCTCCTTCCCCCTAAGATTTAAGATGACCCTTTAGGCCCGAGACATGCAATAACAAGTCCCATACGGCGATTTTCTAATATATATCCTTGAGGCGTCACCGTCTATAGAGCATTTGGACCATTTTTGTAGTCCAACAGGACTAGAAGTCCCCTCTAGATAAGGCCGTACCGGAAGGCCAAAGCCACCGCCTCGAGGCGGCTGTGCACCTTCAGCTTGGCCAGGATGTTCTGGGTGTGGTTCTTGACCGTGGAAGGGCTGATGCAGAGCTTCTCGGCGATGGCCTTGGTCGAGGTGCCCGAGGCGAGCAACCGGAGCACTTCTATCTCACGGACGGTCAGCTCCTGGACATGATCCCGCGGGGTGCCCAAGGAGAGAGGCTCCGGGAGGGGTTCCAGCCCTTGAGGCCAGGAAAGCCGTGCCACGCTGGAGAGCAGTTGCTGGACGAACTGCTCCATCTCCTTCTGCCGGCTGATATCCCGGAAGATGTGAACGAGGACGGAGAGATCCCTCCGGTGCGTCGGGACCACGACGGTCGTGACATTCAACCAGATCTCACGGCCATCCTTCGTCCAGGTGATAAGATCCTGGGAGGGGGGAAGCTCACCCTCCGCGGCCATCAGATAGGGTTGACACCTTTTGTGGCAGACCAGATGACCGGAGGGATCCCGGCTGCCGAGGACCTCGTAGCAGAACCTCCCAAGGACCTCCCGGGCCTGAAATCCGAGGAGCCTCTCAGCCGCCTCATTCCACAGGATGATCCGATGGTGAGGGTCCACGGCGAAGACACCATCCGAGGTGTTTGCGATCAGCTCAAGGAGATCTCCCATGACCTCTCCCCCCATCATTCCTATCCCGAACCCCGACCCTTTTCCAGGGGTTCGATGTGGACGACCACATCCACAATCCCGATCCCTGCCTTAACGAGCATCGCCTCCACCTGATCCGCGATCCGATGGGCTTCCGGGACGGCCAGGGTTGGATCGACCTCGATGGTTAAGTCCACGTGGACATGGTCCTTCACGCCTCGGGTCCTGATCCGATGGCATCCCAGGACCCCCGGCATCCGACGGACCAGGAGCGCGATCAGCTCGGGGGCGATCCTGGAGGCGTCGGCCAAGGCCTGGAGGCTCTCGTCAATGATCTCATAGGCGGCCTTGGCGATGAAGACCGTGACGACGATGGCTGCCCCGACATCCGCCCAGGGGTATCCGAGCCTGGAAAACAGGAGGGCCAAGAGCACCAGGGAGGACGTGTAAAGATCACTCTTGGTGTGGAGGGCATCGGCCAGGAGGATCGTGCTCCCCAGCTCCCGCCCTTTCCGCCGCTCGTAGGTCGTCACGAAGAGGTTCACGGCCATGGTCGCGAGCATGACGACGAAGCTCAACAGGGTGACGACCGGTTCCTGGGGCGAGCGGAGGCGCTCCAGGGAGCTTTTCAGGATCTGGTAGCAGGCGGTGAACAGGAGGAAGGAGATCCCCATGGCGGCCAACGGCTCGAACTTCCGATGGCCGTAAGGGTGGGAGGCATCAGGAGGGCGGTACGCGATCCAGATCCCGACCAGGCCGATCACGTTCGAGGAGCTGTCCAGGAGGGAATGGTAGCCATCGGCGACCATGCTGATGGCCCCCGTCTTCAGGCCGTAGAGGAGCTTGGCCAGGGCCACAGCGAGATTTAAGCCCATGACCTTCCAGAGGACGGCCCTGATCTGACGGCCGTTCGCTTCCCTCCCCGATCTCCTCCCTGTTCCCCTTTGGGCCTGGATCATGGCTGGGGCCTCTTACCGAAGGGTCATGAGGTACTCGACCAGTTCCTGCTTCTCCTCGGGTGGCAGGTGCCCAAAGTCGGGCATGAGCAGGGTATGGCCCTCCAACCGATCAAAGAGGGCCTCCCGACGCCACCTCAACCCCACCCTGCTCAGATCAGGTCCGACCCCTCCCCCGGCTCCCTTGACCTGATGACACCCGAGACACCCTCGAAGCCGGAAGAGGGAGGCCCCCTGTCTGACCGAAGCCCCTTCGGGGGCCAAGGCCACCGGCCTGAAAAGCCCATGGCCCCCCGGTTCGACAGGGAGCCGTGGGGTATCCCTTTGAAGGAGAACCCCAAAAGCCAAGGCGAGGAGGACACCGACCAGGAGGAGGTTCTCTACGCTCCGGCCTGTCATGCTAAAGGCTCAAAAGCCGGTGGACGATCCCACCGGTAAGAAGCGCCAACAGGATCGTGAAGGCCGAGATCAGGAGGGCCCTTCTCCACCCCAGCTCCTTCGCCAGAACGGCGATGGTCGCGATGCAGGGGATGTAGAGGGTGTTGACCAGGGCGTAGGTGAAAATCTGACCCTTGTCCATGAACTGGAGGAGGTCCGTCACCCCGGATCCGTATTGCGCGATGGCCAGGGCCACCAGGAGCTGCAAGGCTAGCTCCTTCCTGAGCACGGCAAAGATCAGGGTCAGGCCGGCGACCGCGGGGAGGCCAAGCCATCCCTCGACCACCGGCTTAAGCGGAACGGTAAAGGTCCAGAGAAGGCCTGTCTCGTAGATCAACCCCAGGATGAAGCTCCCGATCAGGACCACAGGGGTGGCGACGAAGAGGAAGTCCTTGAAGCGGGACCAGGTCCTTCTCAGCATCTTCGGGAAGGAGGGGGCCCGGAACGGGAACATCTCCATGACGAGCCCCGTCGAGCGGCCCGGGAGGACCCGGCTCAATCCCCACCCGGCCAAAAAACCGATCCCGGCTACGATCAGGTAGATCATAACGGCCGGCCCCCAGCCGACATACTTCGAGACGGCGCCGGCGATGACCGCCGTCCTGGCACTACAGGGCATCAAGCAGATCAGGGTGCTGGCCAGGATCCGCTCCCGCATCGTCGTCAGGACCCTGGTCCCCATGATGGCCGGGACGTTGCAGCCAGCCCCCGCCACGAGCGGGATGACCGCCCGGCCGTGAAGCCCTAACCGGTGCATGAAGGGATCCGTCAGGAAGGCCACGGAGTTCAGATACCCGGTATCCTCCAGGATCGAAAGGAGGAGGTAGAAGGTGAGGACGTAGGGGATGCCGACAGAAAGGGCAGCATTGACCCCGGCGTCGAATCCCCAGAGGAGGGTCCTGGAAAGAACCCCCTGGCCGAAGGCCAGGTGGATGATGAACCGGATGAGCGGGGAGGCTGAAACCTCCCAGAGGCGACTCAGGAGATTCGACAGGAAATCCCCCACATAGAACAGGAAGGCGAAGAGGGTGGCCAGGACCAGGGCGAGAAGGGGGAAACCGGTCATGGGGGCCGTCGTCAGGCGCCAGAGGTGATCCTGGGTCCTCGAGGGGGCGCTCACCCGGGTCACGACCTGGGCACCGATGGCCCCGGCCAGGCCGTGGCGCTCCCTGGCAATCCAAAGGGGGGCTGGCTCCCCGTGACGCTCGCTGATCCAGGAGGCCACCTCTCGAGCCTTGGCCAGGATCCGCTCCCCCTTGGGAAGGCCCCTGGCCCAGGCCAGGATCTCTTCGTCCTCTTCCAGCAGGAGGATCGCCACGGCCCGGGGGGGAAGCCCCCAGGGGAGGACAACCTCCTCCTTGACCAGCAGATCGGCCAGCTCCCCGATGGCCTCTTCCACATCCCTCCCGTACCGGGGTGGAGAGGCCCGGGAGAAGCGGAGCCGCATCACCTGAAGCCCTGTCTCCACCAGCCGGTCGAGCCCCTGCCCCCGAATGGCCACCGTGGGGACGACGGGAGCGCCTAAGAGCTTCGCCAGCTTCCCATGATCGATCCTGAGCCCGTTCCTCAGGGCCTCATCCATCAGATTCAAGGCAATGACGAGGGGAAGGCCCATGTCCAGGAGCTGGAGAGGCAGGTAGAGGTTCCGCTCGAGGTTCGTCGCATCCACGACGACCAGGACCACGTCAGGTTCCGCATCGAGGAGGGCCTGTCTTGCCACCCACTGATCTTCCGAGGTGGAACCGAGGGCGTAGGTCCCGGGGAGGTCCATGATCCCGATCTCCTGATCCTGGAACCGGGTGGTGGCCAGGTTCACCTCCACCGTCTTCCCCGGGTAGTTGGCCGTCATCACCCCCATCCCCGTCAGCCAGTTGAAGACGCTGGATTTCCCCACATTGGGGTTTCCGGCCAGGGCGAAGGTCACAGGAAGCCGCTCTTTCCACCTTCTGATCCCGCTATGGCAGTGGATCGCCACCTAGATCTCCTTGACGAGGATCTTCGATGCCACCTCCCGCCCCAGGGCGTACCGGGACCCCCCGACCCGGATCAGGACCGGGCCGCCCATGGGGGCCACCTCCTCCACCTCCACCTTCGTCTGGGGGAGGAGGCCCAAGGTGGCAAGGTACTTCAACAGCTCCGGTTCTTCCTTTTCAATCCTCAGGATGATCCCGACCTTCCCCTGCGTCAGACGGTGAAGGGCAACAGAGGCTTCGGCGGGAAAGACCCCATCGGGGGACGGGATCGGGTTGCCATGGGGGCAGGTCTTGGGATGCCCTAACAAGGACGCCAGGCGATCCCCGACACGATCGGAGAGGACCGGCGTCAAGCGGCAGGCCTCTTCGTGGACCTCTTCCCAGGGGAGCCCCAGGAGATCGGCCAGGAAGCGCTCGAGAAGCCGGTGCTTCCTGACCAACCCGACGGCGATCTGCTCGCCCCCGGGGGTGAGAAGGACCCGGCCCGAGGGGGAGGTCTCGACCAGGCCCATCCCTTGTAAGGCCAGGAGCCTCTCCATCACCCGGGCCTCCCCGAGTCCGAGCCTTTTCGCCAGGCGGGATGGTGAGACGGATACCCCTTCCCGCTCCAGGCGGTAGATCGCCTCCAGACATTCCAGGAAAGGTGATGGAATCCGTCCCTCCTTCCAGTCCCTCATTGACGGCACCTGAAGGGCTCAGGCGAATCCTCTCGAAGAAAAGGAGCAAGGACTATGCCAGCCGGAAGACTCGGGCGGTTTAAGAGACCAAGCTCCTCTAAAGGGTTTAGGCGCCTGTGGGCACCAAGCGCTCATGAAGAGAGGAAAACGGGGCAGAGGTGCCCTACCAGGCGAGGGGAGAGAGGGTCCAAGCCCTTATGGGAGAGAACTTTAGAGCCGGGGCATCCCTGTCCCACTGAGACATGAAAGCCCCAACGGCTCGAGGACCCCCCTCACCACCGGGCGAACTGCCGGTCAATCTTCGCCCGGATCTCCTGGACACTCTTTCCCTGCTTGTACAGTCGAGACGCCTCCAGCGCCTCATCCATGCAGATGTCGCAGTCGGCCGCGTGGCCGTCGGTGTAGCAGGAGAGGAGGCTCTTGTGGCCGGAGTGCTTATCGCAGTAGCAGTAGCAGTAGAGTTGATCCAGGACCTCGGGGATCTCCCTGGCCACCTCATAGGCCCATGCTACCTTGCCGACGAAGAGGGAAGGGGAAAGGGTCGGCCTGGTTTCCTTCCGGACGAGGGCCCCCCGGGCAGCGACCTTGGATCCCTTCGGCCCCTCGGACCCGGACCGGAAGAAGAAGAACCCCCCTGCCACCCCCAGGACGGCCAAGACGATCAGGACCTTCAGGGGAAAGCGACCACCCCCTTTTTTCCCCTTCGGGTGTTTCTTCTGCTTTCCCATCGTTTCCTCCTTTCCCTTACATCCCGTGCCTCATCCCCATGGGGAGGCCGAGGAGGTAAAGGTTCAAGACCGTGAAGAGAAACGCCAAAGCCACCATCGGGACCAGGACCCGGCCTCCCGCTGGATCATCGCCATAGAAGTTTGAGACGAGCCGTTCTCCTACCTTGATGGAGAAGGCGAAGAAGAGGAGGAGCAGAAACATCTGGAGCCAGTAGATGACCGATCCCTCGAGCAAAGGGGTTGTCTCCCACACCGGCTCTCCTAACGAGAAGGGGGTGAAGGTGCCGATGAAACGCTGCACCACCGGAACGATCCCCGGCCCTTCGATCAACAGATGGGAGAGGTTGTGGGAGAGGTGCATGGCAAGCCCGATCGGAACGAACATGTAACCGAAGAGGATGAAGGTCCTCCTCACATCCTTCCCCCCCGTCGGGTCCGCAAAACGGGCGGCCAAGAGGAGGAGAAGGGGGAAGAGGACCAGGGAGCCGATCAGGAACACCGCCGATTCGGTCAGGGTCAGATAGGTGATGGGCTTTAAGAAGCCCCGGATCGGACCGAGGAACCGGGCCATCCAGGAGATGAAGGGGGGCCAGGCCGTCAGCATCTGGGCCGTGACGAGGGTGGTGATCCCGACCAAGGCGATGGCGAAGTAGGATTCGTCCAGCAACCTTTTCGAGGTGGCCCAGAGGTCCTGCCCGAAGGCCCGGAACCGGAGGGCCAGGTTCTCCTTCGGGCAGGCCTTGACGCACTCAAAGCAGAGGTTACAGTAGGTGTTTCGATCCATGGTTAACGGGAACTCGAACATGGGGCAGCCGTATCCTGTCTCGCTCCCCCGGTAGCAAGCCTTCGACGGATCCCCCTTACACACGGCCTGGGCCTTGGCCCGAAGCTCCACGGGGGCCAGCATCGAGTAGATCCCGATGACCCCCCCGATCGGGCAGAGGTAGCGGCAGAAGCTCCGCCGCTGGTAAAGAAAGCCGATGAAAAGAGCCAGGGCCGCGAAGAAGAGGATGATCCAGGCCGTCACCTGGGGGGACCGGACAACGCCCAACTGCTCGTCAGCCCAGGTTAAAAGGACAAACATCCCCGTGGCCGGCCAGAGGTTCCTGAGGGCCCTCGGGAGCATCCGGGTCGGCTTCGTCAGCCTCGCCGGCCACTCGTTTAAGGCCCCAAAGGGGCACATGAAGCACCAGAGGCGGCCGACCAGGATGAAGGTGAAGATGATCCCCGGCCACCAGAGGGTCCAGATGAGCTTCGTGGCCAGGTTCCTCCCGCCGTCCTGGGTATCCACGAAGCCGACGACCACCAGGAGGATCATCAGGAGCAGAAGGGGGATCTGGAGGGAAGGCTGGAGGAACTTGGAGAGGAGGAGCTTTTTCAGCCACGGGAGGGTGAGAAGGTCGAGGCGGGAGGCCCTCACCCCATACCTGGCCTTCACAGCAAAGGCAAAGACCCCAACCCCTGCTGTCGCCAGGGCGATCAGGGTCAGGACAAGGAAGCTCCCCCTGATCCCCCCGGGGGGACCGACGTTCAGCCGGAAGTCCACAACGACCGGCGGCTCGAACCTCTCCCCGCCAAGCTCTTGGATGACAACCCTGACCAGGTGGAGGCCTTTCCGTCCGGGGGTCACCTTGGCGGTATAGTTCCCGGCCCAGGTCTCCTCCGGGGCAAGGAGGTACCCCGAAAGGTCCGGGGGGGGCGGTGGAGAGGAGACCCCCTCCCTGGTCGGCTCCAGCCTGATAAAGACCCGGCCACCCCGGACAGGGGAGAGGGAACCTTCCTTCTGGATCTTGGCAACGATCCTCGTCGCCGTTCCAACCCGGACCGGGGCAGGGCTGGTCAGAAGCTCCACCTGATAGCCGTAGACGCTCACCAAGGAGACACCCCCCTCAGGCGGCACAGCCCCTCCATGCTCGCCATGGGAGAGGGCCGAAGAGGGGAGCAGCCCCTGGAAGATAAGGAGGAACGCCCCAGGCCAAAAGGCCCTTTTCACCTGAACCCCCGTCAGATGACACCACCCCTATCCCGAATCCTGAAATCTCCGTGACATCCTTCACAAAGAGCCTGCAACGCAAGGAGCAAGAAGGATGCCATCCTCACCGCTTCAAAGCCTGGCGCTAACTGTTGGATTTCCAAGGAAAAAGGCGGGGGGCCGGTGGAGAACCTGCCCCATGGGGCACCCCTTCCCCACCAGACAGGGCAATTTCGGCCTAATCTCTCAAAAATACAGGATTGGCCCCTTGGGACATCTCTTCAAAGGCCGGGGAACGGGTGTCCCACCACCCGTCACGGACTCCCCCCTCCCCCATGACAGTCGCTACAGGTGACCTCTGCCAGGTCGCCCACCTCGACGGGGTGCCGGAAAGAACGCCCCTTCACGACCACCATCGGCGTCCCCCCCTCCTCCTGACCGAGGATCGTATGGCAGATCTCGCACTCTTTCCTGATGACCTTCCCTTCAGGGCTCACATGCTGGCCATCGTGGCACCGGAAGCAGCCGGGGAAGTAGAAGTGGCCGATGTTGTCGGGATGGGTCCGCCAGTCCACCTGCATCTCGGGGAAGATATTGGTCTTGAAGATCCTCTGGACCTCGGCGATGGCCTCCCTGATCGCCTTCTGCTTCCTCGGGTACAGGTCCGGGTACTTGGTGAGGTAGAAGGCGTCCAGCGTGGTCGCGATCTCCTCAAGGGCCTTTTCCGTGGAGGGGTACGATTTGGTGAGAACCCCGACCGCCTGCTGCTTCAAGAAGGGGAGGGAGCGGTCCAGCTTCCCGGCGAGGAGGGCGTCGTCCACCGCCCGATCGGGGGGGACATAGATGTGGGTCGGGCGGTTGTGGCAATCCACGCAGTCCATCCGCCGTTTGGGGGCCTTCTCGATCTCCTCCGGCGTGAGGGACGCATCCTTGGCCAGATACTCCGTCACCCTCCCCTGCATGTCCTTCACCTTGACCCAGGGGATCACCTGACGCCGCTCGTCGGTGGCGATGTACCAGACCTCGTTGGCGATGTTCATGTGCCAGTGGATCCCCGTGGTCAAGCCCGTCGTGGGACTTCCCCCTCCCGTCTTGATCAGCATCCGGATCTGCCTGGGGGTGTTCTTCTCGTCGTACCCGAAGTGGGTGATCACCTTCAGTTGGGCGCCGAAGAATTTCTCGGGCCAGTGGCACTGCTCGCAGGTCTCCTGGGCAGGCCTGAGGCTCTCGATGGGGGTCGGGATCGGCCTGGGGAACTTCTCAAAGAGGGTGGCGTAGACCTGGTAGACCCCCGAGAGCTTGGAGCGGACGTACCAGGTGGCCCCGGGCCCCACATGGCAATCCACGCAGCGGACCCGGGCGTGGGGAGAAGCCTGATAGGCCGTGAACTCCGGCTTCATGACCCTGTGGCACAGCTCGCCGCAGAAGGTGACGGAGTCGGTGAACTCGTAGGCCCGGTAGCTCCCCACGGCACTTAAAAGGAGGAAGAGGAGGGTGAAGCCTATGAAGAAGGCAAAAGCGCCCCGGTGCCGGGGATCGTTTAAGTCGATCCTTGGATAGGGCGGGATCTCTTTGGGGGCAAGCCTCCTCCGCCTCCTCCGCTCCAGGAGCATCCCAGCAGGGACGATGAGGAGGCCCAGAATCAGGATGGCCGGAAAGATCATGTAGGCGAAGATCCCCAGGTAGGGCTTGGCCCGGACCCCGAAGAGGTCGGCTAACAAGAGGAAGACGATGTTGGCCAGGCTGATGAGGACAAGGGCTGCCCCGATCAGGCTGAGAGGGTTCCGAATGAGGCCCGGTGTCTGCTGGTTCATCTCATCTCTCCGCTAGGGACTTTTTCCCTGACAACCAGGGTGTTCTTCCCCCCCCTTCCAGGATCCCTTCCCGATAGCCTCCCCCCTTCCCCCGATGTATCTTCAAAGTGGAGAAAGGCTACCGGATCAACCCTCGAAGAGGAGGTGAAAGCCATGGCTCGCTATCACGGAAGCAGTTGGGTCGAGGTCGGCTTCTACTGGAACCTCTCCCGATGGGAGCTGGTCACCATCCCTAAAGGAGGCGGGGTCCTCCCCGGCGGGGATGACCTCCGCTACGTCCGGGTTCCCTTCCCCCTAGTGATGCTCCTTGGACCCTTAATGGGGGCACTCTATGTGGTCTTCCTCCCCTTCATTGGCTTTGCGATGGTCTTCGGCTTCGCCGGGAGGAAGCTCCTCCTTTTCGCCCGCAAGGCCTTAAGCCACCTTCTGGCCGAGCCGGAGGCTCAACCCAAGGAGGAAGGATAAAGGTAAACAGTACAAGGTTCAAGGTTCAGAACGGTAAACGTTGCCCCTTGAACTTTGAACGTTAGACTTTAAACGCTTCCTGGAGATAACTCTACCACAAGGAACGCTCATGCGCCAATTCCTTCACCTTAAGTGGAACCGCTTAAGCCTTAAGCTTATGGCCGTTGTCGGCGTGGCCTCCCTCCTGACCATCGGGGTCTTCGCCTGGATCAGCATCACGACCCAGCGAAACCAACTGATCAACGAGGTCATCCGGGGCGCCTCCCAGTTCAGCGATACGGTGAAGCGGAGTACCCGCTACGCCATGCTGGAGAACCAGTGGGAGATGGCCTACCACATCATGGATGCCATCGGCAAGCAGGAGGGGGTCGCCAGGGTCCGGATCTTTAATAAAGAAGGGACGATCCTCTTCTCCACCGACCGGCTGGAGGTGGGGGGGGTCGTGGACAAGCGGGCCGAATCCTGCTACGCCTGCCATGCGGCGGAGAAGCCCCTGGAGCGCCTGAGGCTTCCGGAGCGGGCGAGGATCTTCACAAGCCCCCAGGGGGAACGGATCCTCGGCATGATCACCCCCATCTACAACGAGCCGAGCTGCAGCCAAGGGGGCTGCCATGCCCACCCCCCGACCAAAAGGGTCTTAGGGGTCCTGGACATCGGCCTCTCCCTTGCCCAGGTGGATGCTGAGGTTGCCGCCATGGCCCGGAAGATGGTCCTCTTCGCCGGGGGGATGACCCTGTTCATCCTGAGCATCCTCGGCCTCTTCCTCCAGCGGGGGGTGATCAGGCCCGTCAAAGACCTGGTCGAGGGGACCCAGCGGGTGGCCCAGGGGGATTTAGACTACATGATCCCTGTCCGGACGAGGGATGAGATCGGGGCTCTCGCCGCATCGTTCAATGAGATGACCTCGGCCCTCCAGAAGGCCAGGGGGGAGCTGGCCGCGCTGGTGGAGACCCTGGAGGAGCGGATCGAGGAGCGGACAAGGGCCCTCCAGGAGACCCAGGCCCAGCTCATCCAGTCGGAGAAGCTGGCCTCCTTAGGGAAACTCGCCGCCTCCATCGCCCACGAGATCAACAACCCCCTTTCCGGGATTCTCACCTACGCCAAGCTTTTGACCCGGAGGTTGAAAACCGGTCCCGCCGATCAGGAGACCCCGGCTCAAATCCTGAAGTCCCTGGCCTTGATCGAGCGGGAGGCCGAGCGGTGCACCACCATCGTGAGGAACCTCCTGGACTTTGCCAGGCAGCGGGAGCCCTCGTTCCAGGAGGTGGACCTGAACGCCGTGCTCCTCGAGGCCCTTTCCCTCCTCTCGAACCGGATGGCCATCCAGGGGATCACCCTGGAGAAACGTCTGGGCGCCCTCCCCCCCACGAGGGCCGACTTCGGGCAACTTCGGCAGGCCTTCGTGAACATCGCCTTGAATGCCTGCGAGGCCATGGAGAGAGGAGGGACCCTGACCGTTGCCTCCCGCTTCCTCCCCGAAGCAGGGGTGGTGGAGGTGGAGTTCGCCGACACGGGGGTCGGCATCCCCCCGGAGCATCTTCCCAAGATCTTCGATCCCTTCTTCACCACCAAGGAGAAGGGGACCGGCCTGGGCCTCTCGGTCGTCTACGGCATCGTGGACCGACACGGGGGGAGGATTGAGGTGAAAAGCTGGGTCGGGAAGGGGACTTCTGTCATCGTCCGGCTCCCCTGGGCCGATCAAGCAAAATAGGTAGGCCCTTATGACGGGCTTCATCTTCTACATCTACCTCCAGTGGATCGGGAACAGCCGGATGGAGGAAGGTATGCTGAAAGAGGTGAAGGACCACATCGAGGGGACGTTCAGCATCCCGGCCAGGATCAGGCAGGTGAATGACAGGCCGCCGGATGCCTTTGACCCTGCCCGAGGCCAGTACTCCTCCACCCGGATCCTCCGCTGGCTCCTCCAGGATGTCCCCGCCGATGCCAGAAAGGTCGTCGCCTTGACCGACGGCGACCTGTACATCCCGGTCCTGACCTTCGTCTTCGGCGAGGCCCAGCTCGGGGGGATAGGGGCCGTGGTCTCCACCGCCCGCCTCCGGTTGGAGATAGACGGCTCCCCTGCCTCCCCGTCCCTGTTCCGGATGAGGCTCCTGAAGGAGTGCACCCACGAGCTGGGGCACACCTTCGGCCTGATCCACTGCCCGTTCGCTCACTGTGTCATGAGCCGGTCCAACACCGTCCTGGACGTGGACAGGAAGACCGGTGATCTCTGCCGGGACTGCCGGCGCTTCTTGAAAGAGCTTCTGGCAAAGGGGTGATCCGCCATGGACAAAGAGAAGGCTCGGATCCTGGTTGTTGATGACGAGGAGATCGTCCGTGACTCCCTGGCGGGATGGCTTCGGGAGGACGGCTACAGCGTCGAGACGGCCCCCGACGGGAAAGCCGCCATCGAGCGGATCAGGGCGGAGCCCTGGGCCGTCCTCCTGGTGGATTTAAAGATGCCCGGGATTGACGGCCTTGAGGTGCTGGAGGAGGCCAAAAAGATCCAGCCGGAGGCCTCGGTCATCATCATGACCGCCTACGCGACGGTAGATACGGCCGTTCAGGCCATGAAGATGGGGGCCTACGATTACCTCGTCAAGCCCTTCGAACCGGAGGAACTCTCCCTGATGCTGAAGAAGCTGATCTCCCAGCAGGATCTCATGCGGGAGAACATCCTCCTGAAGAAGGCCTTAAAGCAGCAGTACCGGTTCCGGGACCTCTTGAGCAAGAACCAGAAGATGCAGGCCCTCTTTGAGCTGGCGAAGGTCGCCGCCCAGAGCCCCTCGACGATCCTGATCCTGGGGGAGAGCGGGACGGGGAAGGAGCTTCTGGCCCGGGCGATCCACGCTGAAAGCTTAAGGAGCAAAGGCCCCTTCATCGCCGTCTCCTGCGCCGCCTTGACCGAGACCTTACTCGAGAGCGAGCTCTTCGGCCACGAGAAGGGGGCCTTCACCGGGGCGACCTTCCGCAAGAAGGGAAAGTTCGAGCTGGCCCATGGCGGGACGTTGTTTTTAGATGAGATCGGCGACATCAGCCCGAAGTTGCAGCTCGATCTGCTAAGGGTCCTGGAGGAGCGGCGGTTCTACCGGGTCGGCGGGACAGACCCGATCCATGTGGATGTGAGGATCATCGCGGCCACCAACCGGGATCTGAAAAAGGCCGTCGAGGAAGGGAAGTTCCGGGAGGATCTCTACTACCGTCTGAACGTCATCACCATCACCCTCCCTCCGCTTCGGGAACGGAAAGAGGACATCCCGCTCCTGGTGGAGCACTTCCTGGAGCAACTGGAGGTTGAGATGGGCAAGCGGCTGGAAGGGATCTCGGGAGAGGCCATGGACCTCCTGATGGCCTACCACTGGCCCGGGAACATCCGGGAGCTCAAAAACGTCCTGGAGCGGGGGGCTGTTGTGGCCAAGGGGCCGATCATCGAGGCGGAGGATCTGGGCCTTCCCATCCTTGAGGGCGAGAAGGCCGACGGGGAGCCGCCGGCCTCCTTAAAGGAAATGGAGCGCCGGCACATCCTGAAGGTCCTGAAGGAGCACCGCTGGAACATCACCCGGTCGGCTCAGGCTTTAGGGATTGACCGGGTCACCCTGTACCATAAGATCAAAAAGTACGGCCTCAAGGAAGGAGGTGAGGGCCGCTGCTGAACCCCGCAACAGGGCCGTTGGAATCCTCAACAGGGGGAATGGCAAGGAAAGAGGCCGTTTTCATGGAAACCGCCAACACGATCCGTTGAACTTTTCAACAGCTCCCCTCTCCTGCCCCCAGGGCAGGATGGGGATTTTAAAAAGAGCCTTACAGAGGCCGCTTCTTCGAAGGGAGGAGGCGGCCCCTTTCGCTTTTGATTGGCACGGCAATTGATCATTCAAAGCCCTGGTGGGACCGATGGGAGAGGAGCGGGAAGCCATGCCGTGCCCCTTTTTGGAAGAGATCGTGATGGTCTACTGCCGGGCCTATCCGGTGAGGAAGCTGGTCCCCAAGCACCAGATCACCACCAGAAGCCCCTGCACGGGGGAGGGGTACAGGGAGTGCCCCTTCTTCAAGGAGATCACCGTCCGGCTGGCATCGGCCTCCGGCGGGGAGCCGGAGGCGATCAGGGGGGAGACCCGGAAGGAGGTAGGAACATGATCCTGGCCTGCACCCTCGCCCTTTTAGGCCTCCTGCTCCTCACGCTGTGGGGCCTGTTCCTGCTCGGGGAGAAGGGTCACGAGCGGGTCCGGCACTGGAGGATGGGTCTTGAAGAGGTGAGGGGGTTCTGGCTCCACCCCGGCCTGTACTATCACCCGGGCCATACCTGGGTCATGCCCCAAGGAGAGGGGACCGTCCGGATCGGCCTCGACGACTTCGGCCGGAGGCTTTTAGACGGCATCCGGAAGGTGAGTCTCCCTCCGGAGGGGTCCCTGGTCCTGGAGGGGGAGGCGGCCGTCCGGCTTGACTGCGGAAAAAAACAGGCCAGGCTCCTCTCCCCGGTGGACGGGGTGGTCACGGCCGTGAACGAGGCCTTAGCCGAAGATGGGGAGGCGTTGGAGCGGGACCCGTACGGGAAGGGGTGGCTTTTCGCCGCCCAGGTGCCCGATCGGCGGTTCACAAGGCTTCCGACGGGCGCCGCCGCCAAAGCGTGGCTGGAGCGGGAGACCGACCGGCTCTCCCTGTTCCTCCACCGGGAGCTGGGGGTGACCGCAGCCGACGGCGGGGAGCTGATCCCCAAACCTCCCGCGATGCTCAGCGAGGAGCAGTGGGAGACCCTCGTCAGGGCCTTCTTCTACACCGCCTGAGGGGAGGTGTTCACCATGCGGTATCGGGGTGGGATGTGGGCCCCCCAGGGCTTCTACCTGGAGCAGGGTACCTGGGAGGCGCAGGCCGTCCCGAAAGGAGGGGGGATCTTGGAGGGGACAGAGCGATCCCTCTACATCCGGCTGCCGATCCCTCCCGCCCTGATGCCTTTCCTGGGCCCCTTCCTCGGAGGGCTCTACATCGTCCTCTTTCCCCTGATCGCCCTCCTCTTCCTCCTCGGCCTCCTCGGCGCCAAGGTCTGGAAGGGGCTTGTGCACGTCAAGGTCCGCCTCGTGGAGGGGAAGCGGGGGATCTGATTCGAAGGAGCGGAGCATGGTCGCCATCTTCGTCGTCTCGTTGATCATCGCCTTCGTCCTCCTGGATCTTGTCACCGAACGCTTTAGACCCCTCCCCTCCCCTCAGGAAAACCTCCAGAACCCCATCCCTTCCCCCTGGTCCTTCGGCCTCCGGGCCGAGTCCCTTCCCCTTCCCTCGGGCCTCTTCTTCCACCCGGGTCACACCTGGGCTCATCTCCTCCCCTCAGGGGAGGTGAAGGTCGGGGCCGACGCGTTCGCCGCAAAGGTCCTGGGCCGCATTGATCACGTCCAGCTCCCCAGGGTGGGTGAGAAGAGGGAGCAAGGGGAAAGGATTTTTGCCATCCATCAGGGGGAGCGGAGGGCCTCCTTCCCCGCCCCCTTGAGCGGGATCATCACCGCGGTGAATCCCCGCCTGATCGGGGATGCCGAGGCCTTGAAGAAAGACCCGTATCAGGAGGGCTGGGTGGTGGTCATGAAACCTCTGGCCCTTGCCCGGGAGCTCAAGGACCTGGCCATTGCCGAGGAGGCCGCCCGGTGGCTTGAACGGGAAGTCAGCCGGTTTGTCGAGTTCGTCGCGCGGCACCTTGCCCCTGATGAGATCCTCGGGGCCACCGCCGCCGACGGGGGGTTGGTGATGGAGGGGCTCTTAGAGAAGATGGACGACGACGCCTGGCAATGGTTCCAGGAGGCGTTTCTCGCCCTGGTCAGGACCCCTCGGAGGATGGGATGGGAAGAAAAGCCCTCCTGATTGATACGACGCTTTGCATCGGCTGCGGGGCCTGCACCCTCGCCTGCAAAGAAAAGAACCGCCTCCCCGGGGAAGTGGAGCAGGACCTCTCGGCCAGGACCTTGACCATCGTCCGCGAGGAACACGGGGTGCATGTCCGGAGGCTCTGCATGCACTGCGAGACCCCGACCTGCGCCTCCGTCTGCCCCGTCGGCGCCTTCCGGAAGACCGCAATGGGGCCCGTCGTGTACGAGAAGGATCGCTGCATCGGCTGCCGGTACTGCATGCTGGCCTGCCCCTTCCAGGTGCCGAGGTACGAATGGGACACGCTCTTCCCCCGGGTGATGAAGTGCGACATGTGCGCCGACCGGGTTCTGGAAGGGAGGCCGACGGCCTGCGCCGAGGCCTGCCCCACGGGGGCGACCCTCTTCGGCGAGCGGGACGAGCTGATCCGGGAGGCGAAGCGGAGGATCCAGGCCTCCCCCGAAAGGTACACCCCTCATATCTACGGCCTGGAGGAGGCAGGAGGGACCTCGGTCCTGTTCCTCGCCAGTCTCCCCTTTGAGCACCTGGGGTTCAGGGGGGATCTGGGGAAGGAGCCGCTCCCAACCCTCACCTGGGAGGTCCTCTCCAAGATCCCGAACACGATCCTCCTGGGAGGCGTCTTCCTCTTCGGCATCTGGTGGATCACCAACCGGCGGATCAGGCTGGAGGAGCTTCGCCAGGTGGGGGGAGAAACCCCACCGGATCAGGATGAAGGAGGGTCCTGATGAGGATCAGAGCCCCGAAGATCACGTTCTGGAAGGGAATCCTCTCCATCCTCCTGGCCCTGGGCCTCTACGCCACCTTCATCCGTTACACCCGGGGATTGGGGGCCGCCACGCACCTAAGCGACCGGTCCCCCTGGGGCCTCTGGATCGGCTTCGACGTCCTCTGCGGCGTCGGGCTGGCGGCAGGGGGGTTCGTTATCGCCGCCGCCGTCTACCTCTTTCACCTCAAACGCTTCGAGCCAATCCTCCGGCCCACCATCCTGACGGCCTTTTTGGGCTATCTCCTGGTCATCGTCGCCCTCCTCTTCGACCTGGGGAGGCCGGACCGGATCTGGCATCCCCTGGTCCTGTGGAACCCTCACTCGGTCATGTTCGAGGTGGCTTGGTGCGTGATGCTCTATACAACGGTCCTGGCCCTGGAGTTCAGCCCCGTCGTCTTCGAGCGGCTGAAGCTCAAGACCCCTTGGAGGCTCATCCGCTCCATCACCATCCCCCTGGTCGTCCTGGGGGTCCTCCTCTCGACCCTCCACCAGTCATCGCTGGGTTCCCTGTACCTCATCGTCCCCGGGAAGCTCCACCCCTTCTGGTACTCCAGGATGCTCCCCATCTTCTTCTTCCTCTCCGCCATCGCCGCCGGGCTCAGCATGGTGATCATCGAGGCGCGGTTGAGCGCCCGGGCCTTCGGAACGAGGATGGAGCTTCCCCTCCTCTCGGACCTGGCGAAGCCGATCGTCATCGTCCTCGTGATCTATGCGATCTTACGGTTCCAGGACTTATCCGACCGGGGCGTCCTGGCCCTTCTCTCGACCCCCGGCCAGGAGCGCTCCCTCTTCCTCCTGGAGGTCCTCGGGGGGGTTCTCCTCCCGGTTCTCCTCCTCTCCATCCCGAGGGTGAGGCAGGATCCTCTAGGCCTCTACTTCTCCGCCACCCTTGTCGTCCTCGGCTTTGTCCTAAACCGGCTGACCGTGAGCACGACGGGTCTGGAGGGTTTCTTGAAGGCCGGCTACTTCCCCTCCTTTTCCGAGGTGGCCGTGACCATGGCCCTGGTGGCTGGGGGCTTTGCCCTCTTCTCGCTGGCGGTGAAACATCTCCCGGTCTTCCCAGGCCAGGAATGGTCCTTGAAGCCAGGCTCAACTCTCGTGGCTCACCATCGGGATTTTTGGGGCGAACAACCCATAGGAAGGTCACGGACCGACGGCTCTGAAACCGGAAGCACGCCCCACGCTGGGGCTTCTTGACATGGTGCCGCCGAACCGGCGAGGCAAGGAGAGGAAAACCATGGGAGAGGCAGCAGCCACCCTGAACGCGATCCGTGAGCTGACCCTGGAAAACCTTCACGAGTTTCCCGAAGGACGGAAGGTCCTGACCTGCATCCAGTGCGGGGTGTGTGCGGGCACCTGCCCCTACGGGGAGGTGATGGAGTATCCGCCCCGGAGAATCATCGGGATGCTCCGGGCCGGGATGCTGGAGGAGGTCTTCGAAAGCGACAGCCTGCTGAACTGCGTGACCTGTTATGCGTGCATGGCGAAGTGCCCCCGGGGGATTCGGCTCACCGAGGTGCTGCTGCCGCTGGTAAAAGAGCAAACCTTCGCCCGTCTCCCCGAGGTGCCGGGGGAGCTGCAAAAGGCCCTGGAGAACACCCTCCGCTACGGCAACCCGATGGGGGAATCGCCACGGAAGCGGGCGGCGTGGGTGAAGAGTGCCGAGGTACCCGTCCGCATCCTGGCGGAGGACCCCAGACCGACGGACGTGCTGTGGTTCGTGGAGTGTTACCCCTCCTTTCATCCCCGGGGCCAGGACAACAGCCGCGCCACCGCCAAACTCTTCCATGCCCTGGGCCTTGACTTCGCCATCCTGGGTCCCGAGGAGAGGTGCGCCGGGGAGTGTGCCCGCCTGCTGGGGGAAACCGGGCTGTTTGACACCCTGATGGACTCCAACATGGCGATCTTCCGGAAGTACCGGTTCAACCGCATCGTCACCTCCGGCGCCCACGCCTACGATGCCTTCAAGCATCAATACCCTGCCGTTGGGTTCGCCTACGAGGTCGAGCACACCACGACATTTTTTGCCCGCTACCTGGACCGGCTGAAACCCCTGCTCACCAGGAGGCTGAACTCCACGGTGACGTACCACGACTCCTGCGCCCTGGGTCGGCACAACGGGTTCTACGAAGAACCCCGGAGGCTCCTTCAAGCCATCCCCGGCGTCAAACTGGTGGAGATGACCCACAACCGCCTCAACTCGATCTGCTGCGGCGGGGGGGGCGGCGGGATGTGGCTGGACACGTACTACAAGGCCAAGGGGCACGAGAGGCTCTCCGAACGACGGGTCAGGGAAGCGGTGGCCACCGGCGCCGATGTCCTCGCCGTCTCCTGCCCCTACGAGGTCTCCCGGTTCGAAGATGCCCTGAAGGTGTTGGGCTACGACAAACGGATGGTGGTCAGGGATGTGGTGGAACTGGTAGCAGAGGCCATAGAGGGTTAAAGGGATTGCGGAGGATAGGGACGAGGGATGCCATGAACATGCTGGTTCTTTTGAAAATGGTGCCCGATGTGGTGGAGGAGCTGGCCGTCGCGCCTGATGGCCGATCGCTGGATCCGTCGTTCCTCCGGATGATCTTGAGCGAGCGGGACGAGCACGCCCTGGAGGAGGCCTTGCTGTTGAAGGAGCGCTACGGGGGGACGGTGACCGCTGTGGCGCTGGACGCCCCCGAAATTGACGACGTGCTCTTCACCGCGCTGGCCAAAGGGGCAGACCGGGCGATCAAGATCTCCGGCGATGGGGTGGGGCCGAGTACCCACACGGTTGCCTCCCTCCTCGCCCAGCTCCTTCCCACCATCCCCAACCTGTTACCGGCTGACCTGATCCTGACCGGCTGCCAAGCCATTGATGATCTGGACGGGATGGTCGCTCCTCTCCTCGCCAGTTGGTTGAAACTCCCGTACCTAGGACTGGTGACCCAGGTGGAGGTGGACATGGCCGGGAGCCGGGCCATCCTGCTCAAGGAGTTTCCGGGCGGGGTGCGGGGCGAGTTTGAAATCTCCCTCCCGGCCATTCTGGGCATCCAGGCGGCGGAGAAGCCTCCCCGTTATGTGCCGGTGGCGAAGGTGCGGGCGGCGATGAAGTCCCAACGGATTGAAGCCGTGCCCGCCCCCACCATGGCGAACGGTGGGCTGGCCCCGGTCCAGGTCCTTCGGATGGCGAAGCCGGAGGTGGCCGGGCGCGCGGAGATGCTGGCGGGATCCCCTGAAGAGATCGCCGGCAAGGTCTGCGAAATCCTTGTCGCCCGTGGGCTGCTCTAGGAGGGTGATCAGCATGGCGGGAAACATCTGGGTGCTGGCAGAGCAGTGGAGAGGACAGCTCTCCGAGGTGACGTATGAGCTGTTAACCCTTGGTCGGGAGTTAGCCGATCAACTGGAGGTCCCCCTCCAGGCGGTGCTCCTCGGCCACAAGGTGAAAGACCTAGCGTACCATCTGGGGAAAGCGGACGCCGTGCTCTACGCGGACCATCCCCTGCTGGCCGAGCCGGCACCGGAACCCTACGCCCAGGCGCTGGCACACCTGATCAAAGAGAAACGGCCGGGGAGTCTCCTGGTCCCGCTCACCAACGTGTCACTGGATGTGGCCACGCTGCTCCCGGCCCAACTGCAGGCCCCCTTTCTCAACTTTTGCCAGGATGTGTGGGTCGTGGAGGGGAGACTTCAGGCCCGGTGCGTCATGTATGGTGGCAAGATAGAGGTCACGGCCGCTGCCCCGGGGGAACCAACAATTCTCGGCATCCTGCCCGGGGCCAGGCCTCCGGGTAAAAGGGAGGAGGAGCAGACGCCCCCTCTTGAAGAGGTCACCGTCTCCTTGCCTGAGACCTCCAGGGTACGGTTCAAACGGTACATCGAGCCGGAGGCGGGTGACGTGGACATCACCCAGCAGGACATCCTGGTGGCGGTGGGACGCGGGATCCAGCGTCAGGAGAACCTGGCCCTGGCCGAGGAGCTGGCAAAGGCCCTGGGTGGGGCCGTGTGCGGCTCCCGGCCGGTGATTGACCAGGGGTGGCTGCCCCTCTCACGGCAGGTCGGGAAGTCGGGGAAGCAGGTCAAGCCAAAGCTGTACCTTGCGCTGGGGATTAGCGGGGCTCCCGAGCATCAGGAAGGCATAAGGAACGCTGAGTTGATCATCGCCGTCAACACCGATCCTGCCGCTCCAATTTTCAACATTGCCCAGGTTGGCGTGACCGCCGATCTGTTTGATATCGTGCCGCCTCTTCTTGAAAAAGTGAAGGCAATGAAAGGGGGAGGAGAAACCTGATGCCAGGGCCAGGAGCGGTTGAGCGTCCAGTCTTTTACTCCCTGCCGGTTTGGTTGGTGGTGGTCTTTTACCTGCTGAGTGCGGCGACCCTGGCGGTCTTCTTCTACGGTGTGTATCGAAAGGTGCACCAATACCATCAGGGGCGCCGAGAACCAGAGGAGAGATTGACCCTGAACCGGTTCAGCCGCGTCGCTCTGGCCATCCTCCTCAACCGGACCATTTTGCGCGGGGATTGGTATGCAGGGCTGGCCCATCTCTTGGTGTTTTGGGGCTTCGGCGTGCTTTTCCTCGCGACGTTGATTGTCCTGCTGGATAACGACGTCCTGGGGCTTTTGGCCCCTCAATGGAGGTTTCTGAAGGGTCCGTTCTACCTTCAGTTCTCCTGGGCGGCGGACCTCTTTGGCCTTTTCCTGCTGATCGGGCTCTTGATGCTGATCCTGCGGCGCTGGCTGTTTCCCTTGCCCCAGTTGCGCTATGCTGTCAGGGAGGATGCACCCATCTTTCCTTCCGCTGTCTCCCTTGTCCGTGAGGACTGGTTCTTCCTGTTGCTGCTCCTGGTCATTGGCGTGGGGGGCTTTGTGGTGGAAGCGCTGCGCATTCATGCCACTCAGCCCGCCTTTGAGCGTGCCTCTTTTGTGGGATGGGTCTTAGGCCAGGGGTTGGCTGGTGCAGGAGTCTCCCCTGAGTTGGTACAAGGGGCCTTCGCCTACGTTTGGGTTTTCCACGCCGGCACCGCCCTGGTCCTCGTGGCTTATCTCCCCTATAGCAAGGCGTGGCACATGCTGGTGGCTTGGTACAGTTTGGCCCTCAAGAGTGAAGGGGCGGGGAGAAGGCTGCCCCAACCGATCCAGAGCGAGAGCGGGGGGTACGCCCGGCTCGAAGACCTGACCCGCGGCGAACTGGCGATGCTGGATGCCTGCACCCGCTGCGGGCGGTGCCATGCCGCTTGCCCGGCAGCCAATTCAGGATTTCCCTTATCACCCCGCGACCTCATCCTCGTCCTGAGGTCCTATGCGGACAAAAGCTTCTATCGTCCACGGCAGAAAGCGACGGCAGCGGCCACCCCTGGCAACCCACCTCTGCTGGCAGGCGAAGTTGTCCCGGAACCCTGGTTATGGTCGTGCACGACCTGTCTTTCCTGTGTTGATCGGTGCCCGGTGGGAATCCGGCACGTCCCCTTAATCGTGCAGATGAGACGGTACCTCGTCTCGCAGGGGCAGGTGGACCAGCGGCTGCAAGAGGCCCTGATGAACCTGACCCGTTACGGCAACTCCTTCGGCCAGTCCGAGCGTACCCGGGCTAAGTGGACCCAAGGGCTTCCGTTCAAGATCAAAGATGCCCGCAAAGAGCCGGTCGAGTACCTCTGGTTTGTCGGCGACTATGCCTCCTACGACCCCAGGGCGCAGGAGGTGACGCGGGCCGCCGCTAGGGTCTTCCATGCTGCCGGGCTGGACTTCGGCATCCTCTACGAGGGCGAACGGAACGCCGGGAACGATGTCCGCCGCGTGGGGGAAGAGGGGTTGTTTGAAACGCTCAAGGAGAAGAACCTGCAAACCTTGGAGAAGGCGCGGTTCCAAAAGGTGGTGACGACCGATCCTCACACGTACCATGCTTTGAAGAATGAGTATGCTGAACGGGCTGACCCAGAGGCCCAGCCCCTACATGAGGGCAACGGGTGGAAGGGGGCGAGGGTGCTCCACTCCACGGAGCTCCTCGACCGCCTGATTCAAGCAGGGAAGCTGCCTCTTCGGAGGAGGTTGACCCTAACCGTCACGTATCACGACCCCTGCTACTTGGGGCGCTGCAACGGGGTCTACGCCCCTCCCCGCCTCGTGCTGAGAGCCCTGGGGGTCAACCTGGTGGAGATGCCGAGGAATCGTAGCAACAGTTACTGCTGCGGGGCAGGCGGGGGGAGGATCTGGATGGAGGACATCCCCGGCATCCAAGAGCGCCCGGCGGAGAGCCGGGTACGCGAAGCCGCCCGCCTCCCTGGGGTTTCTACCCTTGTCGTCGCCTGCCCCAAAGACCTGGTCATGTTTCAGGACGCGGTCAAAACCACAGGGTTGGAGGGGAAGATCGTCATCAGGGACGTGATGGAGCTGATCGAAGAAGCCTTACGAGAGGAGTGATTCCCATGGCGGAACCGAAGGACAACGGCCACGGCGCTGTGCGCATCGGGGTCTACATCTGCCACTGCGGCACCAACATCGCCGGCACGGTAGACGTACCAGCCCTGACAGAATACGCCGCGACCCTGCCCGGGGTGGTGGTCGCCAGAGACTACAAGTACATGTGCTCCGACCCCGGACAGGAGCTAATCAAGCAGGACATCCGTGAACACAACCTGACCCGGACCGTCGTGGCGGCCTGTTCACCCCTCTTGCACGAGCCCACCTTCCGCAATGCCACCATGCAGGGTGGGCTGAACCCCTTCCACTTTCACATGGTGAACATCCGGGAGCACGATTCGTGGGTGCACGAGGACGGGCAGGCGGCCACGGAGAAAGCGAAGGATCTCATCCGCGCCGCCGTGCGCCGTGTCGCCCTGCATCAGCCGCTGGAACGGAAACGGGTGCCCATCAAGCCGGACGTGCTGGTGGTGGGCGGGGGGATTGCCGGCATCCATGCGGCCCTCACCCTCGCCAACGCGGGGAAGCACGTCTACCTGGTGGAGCGGGAGCCGACCATCGGGGGGCACATGGCCAAGTTCGACAAGACCTTCCCCACCCTGGACTGCGCCGCCTGTATCCTGACGCCGAAGATGACGGCGGTGAAGGCGCACCCGAATATCACCCTCTGGACCTACTCCGAAGTCGTTCAGGTCGAAGGGTACGTCGGCAACTTCAAGGTGACGGTCAAGCGGAAGCCCCGCTATGTCCTGGAAGACGCCTGCGTGGGCTGTCTGGAGTGCATCGAGGCCTGCGTGTACAAGGACGCCCGTTTCCCCGACGAGTTCAACCTGGGATTGGGCAAGCGGAAGCCCGTGTACATCCCCTTCCCCCAGGCCGTGCCGCAGGTGGTGGTCATTGACCCGGAGACCTGCATCGAGTTCAAGAGCGGGAAGTGCAAGAAGACCTGTGTGGAAGTCTGCGGGGAGCGGAACGCCATCGATTTCCAGCAGCGGGAACGGATCGAAACGATAGAGGTCGGCGCCATCATCATTGCCACCGGGTTCCAGGTCTTTCAAGCCAGGCGCATCCCCTACTACGGGTATGGGACCTACCCGAACGTGTACACGGCCCTGGAGGTGGAACGCCTGATCAATGCGGCGGGACCCACGGGTGGTGAAGTTGTCCTGCGAAACGGCGAGAGGCCAAGGGCGGTGGCCATTATCCACTGTGTGGGCAGCCGCGACGAGAACACCAACCGGTACTGCTCCCGCGTCTGCTGCATGTACTCGCTGAAGCTGGCGCACCTCATCAAGGAGAAGACCGGGGCCGAGGTCTACAACTTCTACATTGACATCCGGGCCCCGGGCAAGGCCTTCGAGGAGTTTTACAACCGGGTGGCCGAGGAGGGGGTGCATTTCATCCGGGGCAAGGTGGCGGATGTCTATCCTGACTCGGATGGCAAGGGTCGTCTGATCGTCCAGGCGGAGGACACCCTGCTGGGGAGGGTGCGGAAGATCCCCGTGGACATGGTGGTGCTGTCGGTGGGATTGGAGCCACGGACGGATGCCCAGGAAGTCCGCCGTCTGTTCAACATCACCTGCTCCACCGAGGGCTTCTTCCTGGAGCGGCACCCGAAGCTGGCGCCGGTGAACACCTTCACCGACGGCATCTTCCTGGCCGGGGCCTGCCAGGGTCCCAAGGACATCCCCGATACAGTGGCGCAGGCGGGGGCTGCCGCCGCCGAGGCCCTTGCCCTCATTGACAGTGGTTCTGTGGAACTGGAACCCAACACCGCATACATCGTGGAAGAGGACTGCTCCGGCTGCAAATCGTGCATCCCCCTCTGCCCCTACACGGCCATCTCCTTTGGGGAGGCGAAAAAGAAGGCCTGGATCAATGAGGCCCTCTGTAAGGGCTGCGGGGTGTGCGTGGCCGCCTGCCCGTCCGGCTCGATCAGGCAGAACCTCTTTGAGGACGAAGAGATCTTCAGCGAGATTGAAGGGGTGCTGGCCGGTGTGTAAAAGCTGAAGGCTCACGCCAAAGGAGGCAGGATCATGGAGAAAGAACCGGACAAGAATGTCGCAAGGGGAGGGTGGGAACCCCGGATCGTGGCCTTCTTCTGCAACTGGTGCACCTATACCGCCGCGGATCTGGCCGGGGTCTCCCGGATGAAATACGCCCCCCATGCCCGGATCATCCGGGTGATGTGCTCCGGACGAATTGACCCTCAATTTGTTCTGGACGCCTTTGCCAAAGGGGCCGACGGCGTCCTGATCGGCGGATGCCATCCCGGGGACTGTCATTATATCGAAGGGAATTACAAGACCCTGCGGCGGTTCCACCTCCTGAAGCGGGTATTGAAAGACATGGGGGTTGAAGAGGACCGGTTCCGCCTGGAGTGGATCTCCGCCTCCGAGGGCGAAAAGGTCAGATGGGTGATCAACGACATGGTCGAAAAGGTGTGGGCCCTGGGCCCTTTGAGGTTGCCTGACCGCTTCAAAGAGTGGGACCGGGAGCTGGAAACCCCGGAGGCAGAGGAGGTCGTGACCCATGCCTGAGAAACCCAAGGTGGCCTTTTACTGGTGTGCGTCCTGCGGCGGGTGCGAGGAGTCCATCGTGGACCTGGCCGAAGACATCCTCACGGTCGTGGACGCCGTGGACATTGTCTTCTGGCCGGTGGCCATGGATTTCAAAAAGGAGGATGTGGAGGCGATGCCCGATGGTTCGATTCTGGCGACGATGATCAACGGGGCGATCCGGACGTCGGAGCAGGAGGAGATGGCCCGGCTGCTACGCCGGAAAAGCCAAATCCTCATCGCCTACGGTGCCTGTGCCCACTTAGGGGGCATCCCCAGCCTGGCCAACCAGTTTGACCGGGAACAGATTCTGAAGGATGTCTATGAGGAAGCCCCTACGGTGGTGAACGAGCAAAGGACCCGTCCCGCACCGAAGTATGAGGACAACGGCCGCGTCACCACCCTCCCCCAATTCCGGCAGGTCGTCCGATCCCTTGACCAGGTGGTGGATGTGGATTATTATCTCCCCGGGTGCCCCCCCACGCCCAGGCTGCTGAAGCAAGCGGTGCTGACCCTTCTGTCCGGGAATCTGCCCCCGAAGGGAGCCGTCCTCGCACCGGACATCGCCCTCTGCGATGAGTGTCCCCGAAAGGAGACAAAACCTACAGACCTGAACTTCACCGAGTTCAAACGCCCCCACTGGACCAAGGTTGACCCGGAAACGTGTTTCCTGGCCCAGGGGATTGTGTGTATGGGGCCTGCCACACGAGGCGGCTGTGAGGCCCTGTGCATCAAAGGTAACATGCCGTGCACCGGCTGTTTTGGACCCACCTCCCGCGTCAAGGATCAGGGCGCCAAGATCCTCTCTTCCCTCGCGTCTTCTGTCAACGCCAAGGAAGGGGCAGAGATCGAGAAGATTCTCTCCGGCATCCCTGACCCGGTCGGCACGTTTTACCGGTACGGGCTGGCCAAGGCCCTGCTCCGGGGAAACGTGAAGACCCCGCGATGATCCTTTAAGAGGGAGAGCGTCATGAAAGAACCCCTTCAACACGTGTGGAATGAAGCGCAGCAACGGGCGAATGAAGCCTATCGAGAGAGGCGAAGGATCACCATTGACCCCATCACCCGGCTGGAAGGCCACGGGAAGATTGACATCTTCCTGGACGAGCAAGGAGAGGTGGAGCGGGCCTACTTTCAGGTGCCGGAACTTCGCGGGTTTGAGGTGTTCAGCCGCGGGCGCCCGGCCGAGGATATGCCTCAGATCACCAGCCGGATCTGCGGCGTTTGCCCCACGGCCCATCATATGGCGTCTACGAAAGCCCTGGATGATTTATACCGGGTCGAGCCGCCTTCTCCCGCCAGAAAGATTCGAGAACTCGTCTATAACACCTTCATGCTGGAGGATCATGCCCTCCATGTGTATATCCTTGGTGGTCCTGATTTTATCGTCGGGCCGGATGCCCCTCCGGAGATGCGAAATGTTGTTGGGGTGATTCAGAAGGTAGGGTTGGATATCGGCAAGAAAGTTATTTCTATGCGCCGCCGGCTCCGGGAGTTGATCGCCTCCATCGGCGGGAAGGTGATCCACCCGGTCCTGGGGCTCCCCGGAGGGGTGGCTAAAGGGATTGCTGCCGAAGACCTTCCCAAATTTCAAGAACTGGCTAAGGACGGCCTGGACTTCGCCCTCTTCACCCTCCAGGTCTTCAAGGATCTTGTCCTCAGCAATGCAGACTACGTGAACCTCATCACCTCGGACACCTACACCCATCGAACCTACTACATGGGCCTGGTGGATGAGAACAACCGGGTGAACTTCTACGATGGGAAGATCCGCGTGGTGGATCCCAACGGGCAAGAATTTGCCCGGTTCCCTGCGCAACAATACCTGGACTACATAGCTGAGCATGTGGAGCCGTGGAGTTATGTGAAGTTCTGCTATCTCAAGCCTGTAGGATGGAACGGGTTTACCGAGGGCCCCGGGAGCGGGATCTACTCCGTGGCCCCCTTAGCCCGCTTGAACGTCGCCGATGGGATGGCCACGCCCCAAGCCCAGGAGGCCTACGAGGAGTTCTTCACGACCCTTGGCGGGAAGCCGGTCCACCACACCCTGGCCAACCACTGGGCCAGGGTGGTCGAGATGGTCTACGCCGCCGAGAGGATGAAGGAACTCCTCCACGACCCTGAAATCACCAGCAAGGACCTGAGGGTCATCCCAACAACCACCCCCACGACGGGCATCGGTGTAGTCGAGGCGCCCCGGGGGACCCTCTTTCACCACTACGAAACCGACGAGAACGGTCTCATCCGAAAAGCCAACCTCATCGTGGCCACGCAAAACAACTCGGCCCGGATCGCCATGAGTGTCGAGAAAGCCGCTAGAGGGCTGATCCATCATGGGGAGGTCGCCGAGGGCCTGCTGAACAGGGTGGAGATGGCCTTCCGGGCGTACGATCCCTGCCACGCCTGCGCCACCCACACCCTGCCCGGCCAGATGCCCCTGATCGTCCGGCTCCGCGATTCCTCCGGTCAGGTCATCCGGGAGATCAGGAGATGAGGGTCTCCAGCCGGCGGATCCTCCTCCTGGCCCTGGGGAACGACATCCTGGGAGACGATGGGGCCGGTCTTGCCGCGGCCCGGATCTTGAAGAAAGAGTTCCAGGGAGATGTCGAGATCGTGGAGTCCTCCGAGGCCGGACTGGCGCTTCTGGAGCTCCTGGAGGGTTACGAACGGGCCCTTCTGCTGGATGCCGTCATGACCGGGGGCTGTCCTCCCGGGACCGTGCTGGAGTTTTTGCCGGAGGATTTTCAGAAGATCCTGGCCCCCTCCCCCCACTACGCCGGCCTCCCGGAGGCCCTCCAGATGGCCCAACGGTTGGACATGGCCCTTCCGAAAGAGATCCGCATCCTGGCCCTGGAAGTGGAGAACCCCTTTGAGTTCCGGGAGGGATTGAGTCCATCGGTGGAGGAAGCCCTCCCGAGGTTCGTCGAAAGGGCCCGGCAGGTGTTAGAAGATTGGAGGGGCAAAGGCCTATGCACGAATACTCGCTGATGGAGCGGGTGATCGAGGCCATCCTCGACCACCTCGATAAGCAGGGAATTCGCTCCGCGGGGTCTGTCAAGGAGGTCCTCCTCAAGGTGGGGGCCTTGGATGCCCACTCGGAGGCCTCCCTCCGGCAGGCCTACGAACTCCTGGTCAAAGGGACGATCCTCGAGAACTCCCTTTTGAACCTTGTCCTTGTCCCGGCCACCTTGCACTGCCCGATGTGCGGGTACAACGGACCCGGCCAGGAGGGCCAGGCGGACGGCCACGATCCGACGCCCTACGCCGAGTGCCCCTCCTGCGGCACGGTCTCCGGTCTCCTGGGTGGCCGGGGGGTGGAGTCCATCGAGCTTCTCGTGGACCATTGACAGGAGGCACCCTCCAAAGTCCCCTCCTCCCCCTGGTGGGAGGGGGCAAGGGGGAGGGGGATGAACGTTCCAGAGAAGGAAGGATGGAAGCGGTCATCGTCGTCATGTCTAAGGAGGATGCCAGGGCCGCTGTTGAAGGGGGAGCGAAGTTCATCAGTGTAAAAAACCTGCAGGAAGGATCCCTGGGCGCTCATCTCCCCAGCATCATCCGGGACGTTCGGAAGGCCGTTCCCAGGAGGATCAATGTGGGAGCGGCTTTGGGCGACTTCCACGAGAGGATGGCGGGGACGGTCGCTCAGGCAGCGGTAGGAGCCATCGAATCCGGGGCCACCCATCATGTCACGGCCGGCCTCTACAAGGTGACCTCGAAGGAGGAAGCTTCCAGGATCATCAAGGATTTAGGGGAAGAGGTTAAGAAACGCTACCCTGCGGTGCTGACGGCCGTCGGTGTGTACGCCGACTACGAGGAGCTGGAGGCCATTAACCCCTGGGATGCCCTCGAGCTACTCCGGGGCTCCAAGATCGATGCCGTGGCCGTTGATGTCCAACGGTACACCAAGCACCACCTCTTCAACTACATGAGCCCCCCAGAACTCCAACGGTTCGTCGGCCGGGCCCACCTCTACCACCTGAAGACCATTCTTTTGGGCTCCTTAAGCGAGGAGGACATCCCGGCGCTGATCGAGATCGGGACGGACTTAATCGGCGTCCGCGGCTCGGTCTGCTATGGGGGGAGGACCGGCAACACCAGCGCCCAACGGGTGAAGGACCTCCTGGCCACCATTCATCGCTATCAAGTTGGGAAGCGATGATCAGAACGGCCGATCCTTGATGGTCCAGGCGACGAAATACACAAGGAGGATCGTCCCCCAGAGGAGGTTCACGGCCAACGAGACCCCTTTTGGTCGGATCTTCTCCGGCAACAGTTTTCGGTTCAGGAGAATAACCATGAAGGTCACGTAGGCCTGGGCTGCCGTCCCCAGCCAGTTGGCGATCAGCCAGATGATGTAAGGGGTCTTCAGCCAGACGCCGATCAACCCGTAGACGACCAGGGCCCCCAGCAAGACGAAGTACCAGAACCGGTAGGGGCGTTTCCCGAAAACCGTCGGATGCTCCAGGAAGAAGGTATCGGCCCACATCCGGGCGATCCCGTCGTAGATGGAAAACTGGGAGTCGAAGAGGGCAAAGATCAGGATGATCCCGAAGAAGGCGAACCCGATCTGCCCGTACGCCGATTTGAAGATCTCCGACAGCACAATGGCGATCTTCCAGCCGGAGGGGACATCCATATTGTAGAGAGTTTTCGCCGAATACCCGGCCAGGCCAGCAAAGAAGGTGAAGAACACCCCTCCCAGGATCACGAAGAAGATGGCCAGTGTGAGATTGTTGAGCGTGAGCCATCGTTTAAACTTAGCCAACTCAACCGGATTGTCCGCATCGAAGATGTACCCGGTCCTGCTGATCTCCTCGGGCTTGGCCACCAACCCTGTGACCCGGCCAAAGTACCTGCCCATCCCCATGCCTTTTTCCCGCACCCAGTAGGTGTGCCAGAAGTTCCAGAACCCGCCGGCCGGCTGCAGGAGGAAAGGCCCGATCATGCTCAGGGTGATGCCGGCAGGGAAGGAGCCCACGCTCACCCAGCCTCTGGCCGTTTCCAGCGCCGCCTGGGGGGTGCTCATCAGCACCGTGAAGAAGGCCAGCCCGATGTTCGCCACAACGAATGCGGCGTACATGATGATCTCCAACGTGTTGTACACGTAGCGGCTGGCCGCGAAGCAGATAAACACCGCAACCAGGGCCACGACGGACCAGGCCTGCCAGGTCCCGAACCCAAAGACCGCGGCGGCCCCGGCGGCGGCGCCCGTGATCCAGGCGGGCCAGGCTACCTGAAGCCAGCAGAAGAGGGCCGAGAACCAGGCCCAGAATTTGGCCGGACGCAGGCGGGTGAATCCCTGGAGGACCGTCTCCCCCGTCGCCATGGTGTAACGGGCGATCTCCTGGTTCAGGAACAGCTGGGCGATGCAGGAGAGCCAGTAGAGCCAGAAGATGCCCACGAAGAGCTTGGCCCCCATATACCCGGCATGGTAGGCCTCAAAGCCGCCCACGGAAAGGGCCCCCAGGATGATCGCCGGACCGGCCCATTGGAAGAGCCCCTTCAGGGACAGCGCAGGGGGTGCGGGAAGTTCCCGGATCTCCCACGGGGGCTTGAGATCCCCCGCCTTCACCGTGCGAACGCCTTGAGGATTCTCATTCCCCACCATCTCTTTCCCTCCTCTCGACCTTTCCGCGTGTCATCTCTTCCCAGGGAAGGTAGGAGGGCCGCATTTTCCCCTGGCCCCCCGGCCTATGCTACGAAATCGGTCCCCTGAATAAGGTTGTACCGGAAGGCTACCGCAACGGCTTGAACCCGGCTGTGTACCTTCAGCTTGCTGAGGATGTTCTGGATATGGTTCTTGACGGTCGAGGGACTGATGCAAAGCCTCTGGGCGATGGCTTTGGTCGGCGTCCCTAATGCCAGAAGCTGGAGGACCTGTACCTCCCGCGAGGTCAGATCCTCGGGAAGACCATGGGAAGGAGGCGGGTTGGGCAGAGCCTCGAACCCCTCACACCAGGAGGGCTTGGCCACGCTGGAGAGGAGACGGTGAACGAACTGCTCCACCTCCTTCTGGCGGGTAAAGTCCCGGAAGATGTGGACGAGGATCACGAGATCATTTCGCTTGGAGGGAATCACGATGGAGGTCATGTTCAACCAGATCTCCTGCCCGATCTTCGTTCGCGTCGCCAGGTTCCGGGTGGGGACCAGCTTCCCCCGGCCGGCTGCGACCAGGGCTTGACAACCTTTGTAACAGATCGGGTGGCGCGATTGATCAATGCCGCCGAGCACGTCATAGCAATACCTCCCGAGAACCTCCTTGGCCCGGAACCCGAGCAGGGCTTCGGCCCCTTTATTCCACAAGATGATCCGGTGGTCGTTGCGAACGGCGAAAACACCATCCGAAGTGTTCGCAATCAGCTCCAAGACATCCTCGGCCATCGCCCGTCCTCCTTCGACGCCGGCACCCAAGCCCCCGTAGAACTCCGCCGCTCTTTTCCCTGTTTCCTGGCCCTCCCCCCTCCAAAGAAGACGATCTCCTCAGGAAAAGAGAAAGCGCCCTCCTGGGCGAGCGAGCGTCCAGAAAGGCGCTTCCAGGCGTGAACAGATCGAATCTTGGCGACGCTACCCCACTCTCCGGATCCTCTGGGTGAACACCGTTTTTAACTCTACCCCAATTCTCTCAAAGATCAAAGGTTTTTTCGCGCGACGGGACCCGTTGGGGAACCCCTCGGGCGACCCGTTACTCGATGATCCCCCGCCGAAGGGCGAACTTGACCAGCTCGGCCCTGTTATGGATGCCGAGCTTCTCCATCAGGTTCGCCCGGTGGCCCATGGCAGTCTTCACGCTGATCCCCAGGATGCCGGCGATCTCCTTGTTGGTCTTCCCCTCGGCGACCAGCTTCAAGACCTGCTTCTCCCGATCCGTCAAGGTCTCATAGGCATCCTCCTGTTCGGAAGGCCTGAGCCCCCCCAGATACCCTTCGACAACGGCGGGGGCGACCTCCGGGTGGAGGAAGATTCCCCCCTGATACACGGCCCTGATGGCGGCGACCAGTTCGGTCCCCGCCGCCCGCTTCAACACGTAACCCGAAACCCCGGCCTTGAAGAAGCGGTAGAGGTACTCCCGGTTGTCGTATTGGGTGAGGATCAGGATCTTCACCCCGGGAAGGAGTTTCTTCAGCTCCAGGGTCGCCTCCAGCCCCCCCAACCCCGGCATGGCGATGTCCATCAGGACGATGTCGGGGCGGCATTCCCTTGCCCGCTCGATGGCCTCCCTCCCGTCGGCCGCCTCCCCCACCACCTCCAGATCGTCATAGCCGGAGAGGAGGATCCTGATCCCCTCCCGGAAGAGGGCATGGTCATCGGCGATGAGAACCCTGATCTTCATGGGCGCCTGGCGTCCCGGTCCGAAGCCCCGGCAGGGGGACCTCCACAGTCACCCGCGTCCCCCCTCCCGGCTCGGACTGGATGGTGAGGGTCCCCTCCAAGAGGGCCGTCCGCTCCCTCATCCCGAGGAGCCCCAACCCCCGAGCCCCTTTGACAGACCTGGTCACCTCTTCAGGGTCAAACCCCTTCCCGTCGTCCTCGACCTGGAGGCGGACGACCTCCTCGCCGAACTCGACCGTGATCCTGACCCCCTCGGCTTCGGCATGCCTCGCGATGTTGGTGATGGCCTCCTGGCCGATCCTGAAGAGGGCCGTCTCGATCTCGGGTGGAAGCCTCCGCTCCGATCCGATGACCTCAAAGGAGAGGTCAATCCCCATAGGCTCCAGGCGACTCTCGGCGGACCACCGGAGGGCTGAAACGAGGCCGAGATCGTCCAGGACGGAGGGGCGGAGATCGAAGATCAGGCGGTGAATGCTGTCCAGGGTCCGATCGGCCAGGGCCTTTATCCGGTGGAGCCTCTCCCTGACCTCCTGGGGAGGGCTTTGGATGCCCGTCTCGACGGACAGGAGGAGGGCGGCCAGGGCCTGACTGGTTTCGTCGTGGAGCTCCCGGGCGATCCGCCTCCGTTCCTCCTCCTGGGCCACGATCACCTTCTTTAACAGCTCCCCCCGAAGCTCCTCTTTCCTCCGAAGCTCCTGATAGAGGCTCTCCAGCTCCCTCGTCCGCTCCTGCACCCTCCTCTCCAGCTCCCGCTTCCCTTCCGAGATCGCCTCCAGAGAGGCCTGGAGCGCCGCCCGCATCTGATCGAAGGATCGGGCCAGGCGGCCGATCTCGTCCTCGCCTAGGGGCGGGATCGGCTCATCCAGGTCCCCGCTGGCAATCCGTTGGGCGGCTTGGGTCAGGACGCCTAAGGGCTTCGTCACACTCCTGGCCACTCCCCAGGCGAAGAGGAGCGCCAGAAGGATCGTCAGGGAGCCAAGGAAAAAGAGGCGCCGCTCTATTGTGAAGGCCGGAGCCAGGGCCTCCTTTTCGGCCTGACGGATGCTGATCCCCCAGGGGGCAGCGGTCAACGGGGCAAAGGCGATGACCTCCCTCTCCCGCCCCGAAAGCCCCTCCCCTTCGTGGCAACTGTGGCAGGTCCCGACCACCGATCTCCTCTCCTGGATCAAACCGGCCAGGAAGCGGCCGTGGTCACTCTCCAGGAAAGCCCGCCCTGCCTTCGTCGAGGCCAGGACGATCCCGTGGCCGTCCACGAGTTCCAGATAGGTCGTGTCGCCGAGCCGGATCGGGTGGAGGAGGGAGCGGAAGCGGGGGCTCCCGGGGTCGAGGGTCCCCCCCACGGCCCCCACCAGCTCCCCGCCCCAGTCCCGGATCGGCACCACGGCATAGATCCGTTTCCCCCCATTGATGACAAGGTCCGAGACCTCCGGCCTTCCGGCCTCCAGGGCCCGGCGGACCGGGGGGAGGGAGGAGAAGTCCTCGTGCATCCGGGAAGGGCGCTGGGGTTCGATCCAGACGATCCGACCCCTCCGGTCCAGGAGGAAGACCCCTTCGGTGAAGAGGGAGCGAAGGTAGGCCTCCCGGAGGGCCGCTTTCACGGATTTCAGATCACCCCTCCCGAGGCCTTCCCTGGCTCCCAGGGCCACATCCTGGAGGATGATCAGGTTCGACTTGAGGATGTAGTCCAGATGGTCAGCCAACGCCTGGGCGAGACGCTGACGTTCGCTTAAGGCCCGATCGAAGAGGAGCCGGCTCTCCCACAGGCTGGAGAGTCGGAGGATCCCTGCCAGGGCCACCATCCCCAGGCCGACCAGGAGGATGATCCGCCCCCGAAGGCTCCTCTTGAAGAAACGGAAGGGGTTCATCCGATGACGCTAAGGTGGTTTATCGCCGTTGGTTTCCCGGGAAAGGCTCTCGGCCGTCTCCTCCTTGAAGGCCGCCGCTTCCCCCTTTGCGGCAAGACGGGCGTGCTCCAAGGGATGCTCCTTCCGCATCCGCTCCTCGCTGATCCTCCCGGTGAAGATCGAGGCGTCGAAGGGGAAGACGTCGGGGTTCAGGTGGGCGTTGTAGACGTGCCAGATGATCACCACCAGGAACGCCAGGAGCCCCTCGCTCGAGTGGGCCACCTTCGCCGCCGGAATCACCTCACCCGGGAGGAAGCGGGTGAAGAAGGTCGGGAAGTAGAGGAGAAACCCGGTGAGGATCATGACCACCCCGCCGAAGACCAGGCCCCAGTACTCAAACTTCTGCCGGTAGTCATACCGGTCGAACTGGGCCTGCTCCTCCGAGAGCCCCAGATAATATCGTAGCATAAGAATGGCATCCTGAAAGTCCTTCTTGGCCGGGATCATGCTAAGCTTGATCCGCTTCAGCGCGGCCAACGAGAGGATGACCCCTAGATGCTCGATGGCCACCAGGGTGAAGAGGAGGCCGGCGGTGCGGTGGAACCAGCGGACCCGATCAATCCCGCCCAGCTGGAGGATCAACCCCTGGGCCCACCCCGCCTCGAAGAACTTCTGGGGGAGACCCGTTAAGGCGAGGATGAGGAAGAGCACCATGATGAGGAGGTGCTCGACCCGCTGCCTCACGCTGAACCGGATCACGTATCCCGACGTTTCCCGCCTCATCTCCCAAATTCACCGGTTGACGACAACCCGCCAGAGGTGGAGGAGGATCTGGAGAACCAACCCCAAGACGACGAAGGGGATGAAGAACTGGTAGAAGAGCTTCGTGTAGTAAACCAGCGGGGCCTTCTCGGGGCTCGGCTCGTAGTGGGAGAGCCAGGCCGCCGGGAAATTCTCTGTGGCCTCCGGGTGGCACTTCCGGCAGACCCTGACCAGGTTCGCCTTCATCACAGCGGATCTTGGATCCTTGACCGGTAAGATCTCATGAACGCCGTGGCAATCGGTGCAGACGGCGGTGAAGGCAGCCGGCGTGATCTGCTCTCTCCTGTAGAAGGACGCCGTCATCCCGTGAAAATCCTTCAGGTATGTCTGGAGGACGTTGGTCGAGAGGCCGTACCTCCTCATGAGCTCCCCGTTGGTGTGGCATGTGGCGCAGAGCTCGGGGGTCTTCAAACGGAAGGAGGCGGTCCGGGGGTCCTCGATATCGTGGGAGCGGTGGCAGTCGGTGCAGACGGGGACATCCACGTTCCCCTCCTGGAGGAGGGCCTTGCCGTGGACGCTCCCGGCGTACCGCTGGTACACCTCCCCGTGGCACGTCGCACAGGTCCTGGAGATCCTGGATCTGGGCAGGTCAGGGTCAGTCACGTCGTGGGCCCCATGGCAATCAACGCAGAGAGGGGCCCTCAGGTCCCCCCTGGCGAGGACCCGGTAGTGCACGCTGTCCAGGGTCTTCGTGTAGTTGTCGAAGTGGCATCCCTTGCAGCTCTCGTAGTAGGCCAGGGTAAACTCGCGCAGGTTCCTGAACACCCTCTCCGGGTGGGGATAGGCCTCGATGTCCCGGTGGCAATCGGTACAGGAGAGCTTGTCCCCGTGGATGGAGCGGGCAAAGACCTTCCCGTCCACGAAGAGGGAGCGCCTCTCCCCGCTCCTCAGGGTCAGCTCCAAGGTCTTCTCGCTATGGCAGGAAAGGCAAAACTCCACCTCCGACGGAAGCGGTTCTGCACCCGAGGAGGCCACCGCCAGCAGGAGGACAACAATGGCGGCTCCCCCCCCTAGCCATCCCCTGAAATATTTCGCACCCATCGTCATTCGTTCAAGAAGGCCAGGAGGGTCAGGCCGAACAGGAGGAAGCCGGTAAAGACCACGGTGAACCCGACGATCCTCCCGAAGTTCTTCAGCCACAGCGGCGGGGGATCGACCCAAACGGCCTTTACGCCCCCCTCCTTGACCAGGCGTTCATACTCTGCCGGACGCTCCTCCTGAAGCTCCTCCTCGCTCACCCTTCCGGTGAAGATGACGAGATCCAGAGGGAACTTGCCGGGGCGGAGGTGACTGTTGAAGAAGTGGATGGCGAAGATGAACCAGACTGCCAAAAGGGCCTCGTCGGCGTGGATCAGAAGGGCGATGTTGAAGACCCACCCCGGGAGGAACCTGGCAAAGAACGAGGAGAACCACATCACATAGCCTGAGGTGCCGATGATGGCCATCCCCCAGAAGACGGCCCAGTAGTCGAACTTCTCCCAGTAGGTGAAACGGCCGAATCGGGGCTTCGGCCCCATCCCGAAGAACCACCGGAAGTGCTGGAACATGTCCAGGAAGTCCTTGGGCTGGGGGACCATGGAGGAGGGGCCCCAGAAGACGCCGACCTCCCCTCGGACAAAGGCCAGGTGGAAGACATACCCGAGATGGAGGAGGAAGCAGAGGGTCA
Organism: uncultured bacterium; assembly: GCA_964535215.1. GTDB lineage: Bacteria > Methylomirabilota > Methylomirabilia > Methylomirabilales > JACQHM01 > JACQHM01. The sequence goes on along the minus strand of CAZHST010000001.1, from coordinate 102,903 downwards.
GGAGGACGGCAAAGGTCTTGTGGAAGAAGAGGATCGCCCCGAAGCCTCCGATGGTGTGGGCGAAGCCAACAGCCCAGGCCGCCCGGTTGAACCGAAGGGGCATCCCCGTGGCGGCCAGCCCCAGAAAGCTCGTCATCAGGAGGCCGTGCAGGATCCGGTGGTAGAGGTGGATCCTGAGGTGGTATCGCGGGGCCTGGTCAAGGCTCTTTCGCTCCATCCCCTCCCTCCCCTTCCTTCTGGTCCGGCTCCTCAGGCTCCTCCGGCGGCCTCCTCGGCCTTGCCCGCTCGAGAAGGGAGCGGGAGAGCCACAGGGAGGTATGGAGACCGAAGAAGGCGAAGACCCCGATCATGAGGATGTTCATAAAGCGGGCAGCATAGTAGAGGCCCGGGTTCCGGTCTTTGTTCGTCGGGTCGGCATGGGGGGAGAAGCGGACAAAGTTCTCATTCGCCCTTGGGTGACACCTCCGGCAGGTGGCGACCAGGTTTGCCGGCGCGATGGAAGACCGGGGATTGGAGGCGGGGAGGATCCGGTGGGCCCCGTGGCAATCGGAGCAGCGGGCCACGCGGGTAAAGCCCAAGGCCGTCACCTGCCCGTGGAAGGTGTCCCGGTAGGTCCTCAAAGACTCCTGATGACAGGTCCCGCACTCCCTGACAATCTCCAGTTGCCAGGCCACCGTCTCGACCCGGGCGATCTCGTGGGCCGTGTGGCAGTCCATGCAGACCGGGGCCGCCAGCTTTCCGGCCCTGACCGCCTCCCCATGAACTCCCTCGAAGTAGTCATCCAGGATGCCGGCGTGGCAGGCCCCGCAGGTGCCCGGGATGTTCGTCCGGTAGACCTTAGAAGCTGGATCGTCCTTTGGTTTGATCTCATGAAACCCGTGGCAGCTCGAGCAGTTGGCTGCAACCAGGAGGCCGCTTTTCGCCAGGGCCCGGCCGTGGATCGAGTCCATGTACAGCTGGTACGCGTTCGCCACGGGGATGCCGTGCCGCTTGGCGAGCTCGGGATCGCCGTGACAGACCCCGCAGGTCCGGGGGAGGTTCAAGGGATAGACGGGGGAGCCAGGGTCCCGCGCCTTCTTCACCTCGTGGGCTGGACCGTGGCAGTGGTGGCACGAGGCGACCTCCTGCTCCCCCCGGGCCAAGCCCCGGCCATGGACGCTCTCCCCATACACCTTGACAACGGCCCCGTGGCAGGTTCGGCAGATCCCGGGCTCCGCTTCCAGGGCCGGTCGGATCCCATGGGAACCATGGCAGGCCGCGCAGGTCGGCCCCCTCCCCCTTTGGCCAGCGTGGGCCCCGGAGAGGATCACCTCGTGACAACGCTTACAGCGGACCTTTTTCAAGGTCTCGGGATGGGGGATCGCCGTTGCATCGGTGTGGCACCGGACGCAGGGAAGGGAGCCGTGGACTGATCCTTGGAAGGAGGCCTGATCAACGTAAAGGGAGATGAGGCGCCCCCCTGGCCCTGCTTTGGACAGCTCCCGGTCGCTGTGGCAGGCGAGGCAGTCCTCGGAGGAGGGGGGGGACCCTTCAGCAAACGCCGGAAGGATTCCCATGAGGAGGAAAACGACCAAAGAGAGAAGGTCGCTGAAAGGGCCCTCCCCCCAGGAAGCTACACCCCTTTCAGCCTTTACCCTTTCACATGGCACCGGGTGCAACCCGCCGTGTCCTTCGTGCTGAACGCCTTGCTCCCGTTATGGCAGGCCCCGCAGAACTTCCCCTCGTTCATGGCCGCCATCGTGAGCTTCCCCGAGGTCCCCTTCTTCATCTTGAAGACCTTGACGTGGCACTCGGTACATTTCAGGTTCTTGTCGAAGTGCTTCTCGTGGCTGAAGGTGACTGTCCCCGGGCTTCCTTTCCCTTTCTCAAAGGAGAAATCGGCCGGCATCTTGGGTTTCTGCTGGGCCAGGGCCGATCCCAGGGCCAAACCGAAGGCCAGGAACACGACCACAAAGACCACCACCAGACTCCGTCTCTGATCCATCGTTTCTCCCTCCTTCGCGCTGACAACAGGTTCCCTCACCTCGCGGGAGCCCCGGGGCCAGGCTCCTCGTCCCCTTTGAACCCGACCACCGAACCCCCGCTCCTTCTCCTCCACCCTCAGGGCATGGGCCCGGATCCGCCCCGCCCAGAGGATAGTTCCATTTCAGCCGGTAAGGCAAGAGACCCGGCTTGGCGAGAAGCCCGCCAGGGGGGCAAAACCTTTAGCAACCCGTAAAGGATCAGGAAGGGAAGGGTGAGGAGGATCATGGACATAAACAGCCCCTCAGACCCCATCAGCTCAATCTTGTACACGGTCAGCCCCCTGAGACTTTTGGAGAAGAGCTGCCCCCCTATCACCACGTTCCAGCGGGTGCTGAAGATACCAATCTCGATCATGATGGCAGAGATGAAGTACGCCAGCCTCCTCAGCTCCTCGGGAAGACGGGAAAATCGAAAGGCGGCCAAGGCAACCGCCGGTAGTAACGTTCCCAAAAGGACCTGCATGACGATGAGACTGATGAAGAGTTTGCTGGAGATCATCCTGGAGAGGATCTTGATAGACTCCTCCGATTCATACAACCGGTGAATAAAATCCAGGATCTCCAGGGAGAAGTCAACGATGAGGGCATACAGGAGAAACTCGGCCAGCCTGTCGAGGCATCTCATGTCGATCTCTTCCGAGCGAAGGAGCGTGATGATCATGTAGAGGAGAAGAACCAAAGCGATCCCGGAAACGATGGCGGAGGCGAGGAACACGATCGGGATCAGGACGCTGCTCCACCACGGATTGGCCTTAACGGAGCCGAAGATAAAGCCCACGTATCCATGAAGCAGGAAGGCGGACGGGATCCCGACGATGGTGATCACCTCCGCGGCCTTCTGATCAAACCGGAGGGCCTCCTCCGAGATGTCCGTGGAGAAAAGGGCGATAAGCCTATGAACGAACCTCTTCAACCCCTTCTCCTCATGGGACCACAGGATAAGATCCTTCCTGTACTCAAACCAGATCTCGAGCAAAAGCACCGCCATCAGATACCAGGCATAGACAAAACCAAACGCCGCCATGGCCGATCGGAGGTTAGGGGTGAAGAAGATCTCATAAGCCCGCTCAGGGTGCCCGAGGTGCGCCAGGAGCGGAAGGGGTGCGACGATCAGGAACGCAAGGGCGGTCAGGAGAGACAGCCGGTAGGTAGGCGCCACCTCCCTCACGTTGAAGACCTTCTCCAGGGAGGCCAGGATAAAGGCCCCTGCCACGAGTCCGGTAATATACGGGTAGATCACGATCAGGAGGCCCCAGTGGAGCTCAATCTCATTGGGATAGATATACCCGCTCACCTGCTGGAGCGCGGACCATAACCGCTCGTTCACAGGTTCCATGGCTACGAGACCTCCCCGTCCAGATTCGCGTAGTACACCTTCGGCTGGGTGTTAAGATTCGGCTTGAGCACCCGGACCTTGTTCATCCGGCGAAACCTCACCAGAGGGCTGCTCAGCGCCCCCAATTCCCCGAAGACCCGCGCCTGGGTAGGACAGACCTCAACGCAAGCCGGCTTTAACCCCCTGACGATCCGGTGGTAACAAAAGGTGCACTTATCGGCGGTTCGGGTCCTGGGATCGAGGTACCTGGCCCCGTAGGGACAGGCCTGGATGCAATACCGGCAACCGATGCAGTACTTCTCATCCACGAGAACGACCCCATCCCTGGTCTTAAAAGTCGCCCCCACAGGGCACACCTGGACGCAGGGTGGATTGTCGCAGTGGTTGCAGAGTTTCGGCACAAAGAATGATCGGAGCACATCTGTTTTCAGACCCGAGGGCTCCGGGAACCCCTCCAATCCCCCATTGGGGCTATCCACCAGGGTGTCACCATCGCCCGGGATCTGGTAGCGCTCAACCCATGTCCTGAAAAAAAACGGTTCTCGCGGCACATGGTTTTCTACCTTACACGCCTGGACACAGAGCCCACACCCGATGCACCTATCCACGTAAATGCCCATAGCGTAGTAGTGCTGGCTTGGGTCGTAGTCCCCTGGCTGGCTCGCCTCGGCCTCCCTTGACCGGGACCCGCCGATGATCATCCTCCCAACCCCTGGAGGGGAAAGGAACGGCAGAACCAGCATAATCTTTTTCAGGTACCCGCGCATCCGTTTCAGGAATTCCCTTCGACTGTACGTGTTTTTCACCTCGCCGCTCCTGCATAGGTCTCGGGGAGATGAGGGTAATGACACTCCCAGCAGACATACCGCTCCCCATGGGTTGCGATGTCAATTCGCGGAATTTCCCTGGGACCTGTCGCTTCCTTCGCATGACATCCGCCGCAAAACTCCCGACTCGTCGGCTTGTTGGCCCGAACCACCCTGGGATTTACCCTGTGCCCGCGAGGAGTTTCATGACATCTCGTGCACGGCAGGTTGACATGGGACGACACCAGCTTGGTCCTCTCGATGTCACCATGACAGGCCCCGCACTCTTTCGGCACGTGGGGGGGCGTTGGATCGTGGGGATTGTGACAGGAGATACAGGGCTTCCCCGGGTTATGGGTGAGGGGGATGATCTGGGGGAATCCGGTAGGCCTTGAACGGTTATAGCTGTGGCACAACGGGCAAAAGCCCCTCTCCCTTGGGGCTGGCGGTCGGTGTTCGGTGGGAGCCTCCGTGTGGGCCCTGGCCGGACCATGGCAGACCTCACAGGAAACGCCTCTGTGATACGAGCGCGTTTTTGTCGCCACAATGTCTTCATGGCAGTTGGCGCATTCCTGCTCTCCCACATACTGAATCTCCTGGGCCGTAACAGCATCAACAGCAGCCGCCCGGTAGTGCCCGTACTGACCAAAGGTCGGTGGAGTGAGGAACCGCTTGGCGACAACAAGGGCAAGGACAATCACGACCAGCGGAACTGACAAACGTATGAGCTGATCAGGTATCCGTTTCATCGTTCCCCCACCGAACATCCCCGGCAGCAATAGGTTGGCATCAGCTCATCCTGTTACCTCGCGGGGGCCCTTGGACCGAGTTCCTTCTGGATGTAGGTGATCAGATCCACCATCTCGTTTCCCTCGAACTTCGGCCACCGGAGGCTGAACTCCCGCACCTTCTCCTCCATCTTTAAGGCGTGCTCCCACATCAGCTCCGCCCACAGGATGGGGGAGCCGTACTGCTTCCACTTCTTCAGATCCGGGCCGATCTTGCCCCCTTCCCCCCTGACACTGTGGCAGGTGGCGCACCCCTTCTCGACGAAGAGCCGCTCCCCCCGCCGGGGATCCCCTGGCTCATCCAGGAGGCTGACGGCGTAGAGGAAGGCGATGAGGTCCCGCATCTCCGATCCCTTGAAGGGCTTCCACGTCATCCCCTTCTCCTTCGCCATCTGTCTCATGGCAGGGGCGTGATTCCACATGGTTCCGGCCATCTGGGTCATGGTGAGGTGTTTACCAGGGATCCTCCCCAGGTCGGGCCCCAGGGTCGGCCCCACCCCCCTGATCGCATGACAGTTCCCACAGCCTTTCTCGAGAAAGACCTGACGCCCCTTCCGGGCATTGCCCCAGAGGACGTACTGCTCCTCCGCCCCCAAGGGGAAGACGGACCCGCCGACAAACAGGAGGAGAAGCCACCCGATCCCCACTCCATACTTGATCGCCATCACCGTTCGGCCCTCCTACTTCAAAGAGGCGAGGTATCGTGCCAAGGCATCCAGCTCCTCCTCGGGAAGCTCGCCATAGGGGGGCATGACCGAGCCGGGCCTCACTGCGCTCGGGTCCTTCAGGAACCGCTTCAACCATTCCGCATCCCTTCTCGCCCCGATCCTTGTCAGATCCGGCCCGGCGGCACTCCCGGTCCCCTTCAACACGTGGCAGGCCGAACACCCCTGAGCCTCGTAAACCTCCCTCCCTCTGGCCAGCTCGGGGGGCAGGGCTTTCACCTCTTCAGGGAGGGCCGTCCCTGCTTTCGGAGGGGGAGGGGCCGTTGCCCCTTGGTACGTCAAAAAGGCGATGGCGAAAAGGGCCGCCGTGGCGATCCCTGAGGCGACGGGTCGCTTCAGAGGGCTCCTCCCCGGCGTCCGGTCGTAGAAAGGGAGGAAGAGGAGGAGGAGGACCGCCGCCAGGGGGATATAGAAGGTCGCCACCGGGATCCACTTCCCGGGGAAGAGCCACAACAGCTCGAACAGAAAGTAGAAGTACCACTCGGGCCTCGGGACATAGTCGGTGCTGGTGGGGTCGGCCACCTCTTCCATCGGGACCTTCCAAAAAGCCGCCATCCAGAGGAGGACGAGGAGGAGGAGGAAGGCGACAACCCCATCCCGGAGGAGATGCTCGAAGAAGGTCTCTCCCTTCCCTTTGGACTCCTCGTAGAGCCGCTGGTAATCCCCTTTCCTGATGAGGCCGAACCTTCCCCATGGGGTCGGGGCGATCCCCTGATAGATCACCATGGAAAGATGGACCAGGATGAGGGCGTAGAGGACGGCGGGGAGGATCAGGACGTGGGCGGCATAGAAGCGCCCCAGGGTCCTGGCCCCAACCTCCACCCCCCCTTGGAGGATCCGCCGGAGGTATTCCCCGATCAGGGGGGCCGTTTCGGCGATGTGGGTCCCGACCACCGTGGCCCAGTAGGCCTTCTGGTCCCAGGGGAGGAGGTAACCGGTGAAGCCGAAGAGCATGATGAGGAGGAACAGGAAGACCCCGACAACCCAGGAAAGCTCCCGGGGGTATTTGTAGGCCCCCATGAAGAAGACCCGAAGCATGTGGAGGAAGACGACCACTACGGTGAGGCTTGCCCCCCAGTGGTGGAGCCCCCGGATGAAGGCCCCGAAGGGAAGCTCCTCCTGGATGTAGATCAGGCTGTCGTAGGCGTGCTCGGGGGAGGGGACGTAGTAGAAGGCTAAAAAGAAACCGGTCAGGGTCTGGACGAGGATCAGAAAGAGGGTCGCGCTCCCTAACGTGTGCCACCACGTGGTCCCTTCAGGGAGACGTCGGTAGAGGAACTTAAAGAGCTGCTCCCGGGTGCCGAGGCGTTCCTGGAGCCACTCCAAAACCCTGCTCATGTATGCTGCCATCCCGCGAACTCCAGCTTCTCGTTGACCTTGTAGATCCGCCCGGCGTACAGGACCCCCTTCTCGATCTTGTACTCGTAGCGGTCCAGGGGACGGGGCGGTGGGCCGGCCAGGACCCGACCATCCCGGTCGAAGACGCCCCCATGGCAGGGGCTGAAGAACCGGTTCGCCTGGGGGTTCCACTGAACAGGGCAACCGACATGGGTGCAGTGGATGTGGAAGAGGGTGAACCTCCCCCCGCCATGGTTCAAGACGTAGAGGGCCACCGGGGGGGTCTCGTGGGGCCAGACCTGGGCGACAAGGGGCTTTGCAATGACCTTCCTGATCTCTCCTTCCTTAAAGCTCGAGACCGGCCCTACCTCCAGCCACCGAAGCTCTGACCGTTTCAGGGCCGGGAGGGCGAAGAACCCGGCCAAGGGGATGCCCAGGATCCCCGCAATGGCCGACGTGATCGCACTCAAAAGAAGGATGATGAAGCGCCTCCGGCCGGGAGGAACGCTTTGCGGGTCAACGCCCGATTTGAACGAAAGAGGCTCCTTTGCCGCCATGGCCCTCCTCCTCAGAAGGACTGAAAACCCTTACCACCCTCTCCCCTAACCCCTGGTCTTTTCTGGGAGCATCATAACAAAAGACCCTCAGCTCAACAAGCGAGGGCCCTTCCTGCTCCGGGACAAACAGGTGAGACCTCTTCACCCCGGAGAAGGGGAGACCCGGTAGCCCGCTTGCTGGAGGGTCTTGATGGTGGATGAGGGATCAATGGTCTTTACACGGAGGACCAGGACCTTCTCCCCATTGGAGGGGACGGCCAGGAGGTTCGAAATGGCCACCCGGTCTTTTTGAAGGATCCCTACCACTTCGGCGAGGGCCTCGATAGCATCCGGAAGTTCGATCTCCAGGCGGGAGCTGGGCTCCCGGACCCCCATGACCTCCACCAGGGCCGCCAGGAGGTCCGTCTCGGTAATGATCCCCACCAACGCCTCCCCTTCCAGGACGGGGAGGCACCCGATCTTCCGGTCATGCATGATCTTCGCCGCCTCCTCGATGGGGACGAGAGGGCTGACGGTGATCACTTCCTTGGTCATGACCTCTTTCACCTCCAGCCGATCCAGGAGATAGGAGACCTCGTACACGGAAAGGCTGGTGGCCGGGGAGGGCAGAACCCTTTTCACATCCCGGTCCGTCACGATCCCGACCAGTTTTCCCCTTTTCACCACCGGAAGGTGCCGGATCCGGTACTGCCGGAGGAGGCGCGCCGCCTCCCAGACCCCTGTCTCCGGGCTGATGGTGATCGGATCCTTCTTCATCCACCGGGCGACCCTCATCGTCTCGTCCTCCCCTGAAGGCCTGGTGCCCTTCAGGAATGGTCTTTTCCGGAGGGAGGTCTCCGAAAGGGACGAAGACCCCCCTCCGGCCTTCCCACAGGTCACGCGGCCTTCCGCCATGCTTCAGGTTGCGCCTCCCGTTTCTTGGCCTCTGCCCGCTCCGTATAGGCAGCATAGAGCAGCCCCACGAAGGTTACCAAGGCCAGGAAGAGGAGAAACGCACCCGCCGCATAGGCCTCGGCCGTTCCTGTCGGCATCTCGCGGAGGAGATCAATCGGCTCCATTCTTCCTCACCTCCTTGACCACCAGGGTTCAAAGGTGGGCCCTCAAGCGGCTTTCCGGTGCTCCTCCTGTTCCTCGGCCTCCGCGATCATTGCCTTGTCCGTGGAGATGGCAAAGATCATCCCGATGACGGCGGCAACGAGGATGGCGAGGAGGATACCCACCGCCCATGGGGACGGGGCTTCGGTCGCCACCTCACCATAAGGAAAGTACTCGAGCAGCTCCACGCTCCTCACCTCCCTTCTTCCCGGCAAGATCCATCACCTTCCCCGGGCAAGGCGTCCACCCCTTCCGGCCCCAGGCGTCCCGGTCACCAGCAGGGCCTGAAAAGCCCGAAAACGGGCCTTCGGGACCAGGCGGCCGACCCTGACGACAAACAGGTTCAGGGGATCCTCCGCGATATTTGGCTCGTCGGTGACGAAGGCCCGGAAACCGTACCGCTCGAAGAGGCGCTGCATCATCCGTCGGTACCGGCCCACCTCCAGGTCCGTCCCCTCAAGGTCCCAGCACCAGCGGTAACCCGCAGCGAAGACGATCTTGTCCCTGAAGGCTCCCTTGGCAAAGGCGACTTTCAGCATCCGTTTGGCAATCCCCAAGCCCCGCCACCCCCTCGCCACCTCAATCCCGCCCAGCTCCACTACCCTCTCCGATGCCAGTTGTCCGAAACGGGTCCTGGGATCCGGCGGGTGGAAGGCGATGTAGCCCACCAACCGTTTGTCATCGGTGTAAGCGGCAACCACCCTTCCCCCTTCCATATGGGCGACCTTGAGAAGGGCCTCCTTCTGGAGGGCAGGGGCCGATGGGGCATAGTGGCCGAAGGCCCCAATTCCCTGGTCCACCGTGAGGGTCTGGAGGAGGTCAGCCGGACAGGAGGCTACGATATGGACCCTCCCCTTCCCGGTGGGAAGGGTGACGGTTTTCACCCTGGGCTTATGAAAGAGAGAAAGAAGAACGGTCATCACAGGGCCTCCTCAAAAATTTGAGCAACTTTTCACAATCTTCCATAAGGAAAGATATGCAACGAGGGTGCCAGCCAACCCCTCAGGAGGAGATCTTACGCTAACCTCTGAACAGGAAAGGAGAAAATGCTTCTTCAGCAGCGGCAGGAAAAAGATGGAGAGAAAGGGGAAGGGGCCCGGAGTGGGACATCCCTGCCCCATCGGAGAGGCCCAAATGGGTCAATCCTTTGAAAAAAAGGAAAGAACCCGATGGGACATCAGCATCCCCCAAAGGGACTGAAAGTCTCATAGACTAACGTGATGCATGGGCCAAGCGGTCAAACCTGTGAAGGGGTTATGAGGTCGTTCCCTTGGAGCTCCCGCCCTCTCTTTACCTCTCATGCTCCATCATCATTCCCCTTCTTCCCGCCCTTAACTTGTGAAGCTCCTCTTTTGTGACAAACCCATCCTTATTGGTGTCGGCCTTCTGAAACATCTGCTGGGCCCGCCTTTTGGCCATGGCTTGCATGTAGGTCGTGAGCTCTTCCTCGGAAAGCTTTCCATCCTTGTTGGCATCGGCCTCTTCGAAGAAGCGATCAACTTGTCTTTGCTGCGCCTGCCCAAAGGAAAGGTTAGGAAAGGCCACCGCTACCCCAAGGCCGATCACAAGGCACACCGCCCATCTTCTCCTCATCGCTTTCTCCTGTCTTTCGAGCGCGTTGGTTCAAGCCAAGTTCCCTTCCTCAAACCGTCGCTCCTGAAACTCTACAGACGTGTTTTGTTATATCACACCTCCTGAAACAAGACAACGCCGCATCAGCCTGAAAAACCGGCAACCAGAACTCCTTGACACTCCTGCCCTGTTTGGGCTACGTTTCTTCCAAAGAGAAGCCTGACAAAAAGGGGGAAACCATGCGATCATTCAAGTATCTTGCATGCCTGATGATGCTTTTCATCTTCACCGCAACCGTGGCTTTTGCAGGGCAGAAGGTGGTGCTGGGACAGATCAAGCTGAGCTTTTATGCGGTCACCGGGGCCGTCATCCAAAGGGTTCTGGAGCAGCTTGGTCACACCGTGGAGGTCAGGGAAGGCGCCCACGAGGAGATCTTCCCCATGCTGGGCCGAGGCGAGGTGGACCTCCTGGCCGCAGCCTGGCTACCGGAGGCCCATGCAACCTACTGGCGTCAGTACAAGGATCAGGCGATTGAGCTGGCAACCCTTTACGAAGGGGCCCATCTGTTCTGGGGCGTCCCGGCCTATGTACCCGAGGCGGCCGTCAAGTCTGTGGAAGACCTGGTGAAACCTGAGGTGGTCGCAAAGATGACGAAGACGATCCAGGGGATCGGACCAGGTTCAGGCCTCATGATCGCTTCACGGAAGATGATGGCTGAATACGGTCTTGAAAAGGCCGGCTACAAACTTCTCACGGGCACAGGGCAGGACATGGCGACTGCGGCCGCCAGGGCCATCGCAGAAGGACGCTGGGTGGTTATTCCCCTCTGGACACCGCAGTACCTGAACAAAACCTATCCCATCCGCCCGCTCCTGGAGCCCAAAGGGTTGCTCGGCGGGATGAACAAGGGTGTCCTTGTAGCCCACAAGGACTTCCCCAGCAAGGTCCCGGCCAGGACGGTGGAAACCCTCCGACGGATCCACCTCGGCCTTGAGGCTGTGGCCGAGATGGACTATCTGGTGAATGTTGAAAAGAAGACCCCGATGGAAGCAGCCAAGACCTGGATGGACAAAAACCCTGCTATCGTGGAGTCCTGGATCGCCGGAAAGTAGGAACCCCACTGGGCCCTGCTCAGCGGAGGACTGATGACCATTTTGGTGACAGGGGCATCGGGGCTTATCGGATCGGCCCTCATCCCCGTCCTCACGAGGGAGGGTCACCGTGTCATCCGTCTCGTCCGGGCAGAGCCCAAACCCGGGGAGGCGGCAATCCGGTGGGATCCTGAGGCAGGCACCTTGGAGATGGCCGGCCTCACAGGGTTGGACGCCGTGGTACACCTCGCCGGGGAAAACATTGCGGGGCGATGGACGGCCGGGAAAAAGGCCAGGATTCGTGACAGCCGGGTCAAAGGGACCCGCCTCCTCTCCGAATCCCTTGCCCGGCTCCCAGAACCACCTAACGTCCTGGTATGTGCCTCCGCCACCGGTTACTACGGTGATCGTGGGGAAGAGATCCTCCACGAGGAAAGTGCCCCCGGTTCGGGCTTCCTGGCCGAGGTCTGCCGCGAGTGGGAGGCGGCGGCAGATTTGGCCGTTCAAAGGGGGATCCGGGTGGTGCACCTTCGGTTCGGGCTGGTCCTCAGTCCAAAAGGGGGAGCCCTTGCCAAAATGCTCCTGCCGTTCCGGCTGGGGGTGGGGGGAATCGTGGGGAGGGGAAGCCAGTACTGGAGCTGGATCGCGTTGGACGATGCCGTTTCTGCCATCCACCATGCCCTCTTCACCGATACCCTCCGGGGGCCGGTCAACGCCGTGGCGCCCCATCCTGTCACGAATCGGGAATTCACCAAGACTTTAGGGCGGGTGCTCGGACGCCCCACCCCGTTTCCCATGCCGGCCTTCGCCGCCCGGCTGGCCTTCGGCGAGATGGCCGACGCCCTGCTCCTGGCCAGTGCTCGCGTGGAGCCCGCCAAGCTCTTAGCCACGGGATATCGGTTCCGTCACCCGGAGCTGGAAGGGGCGCTCCGACACCTCTTGGGAAAAACGTCAGGGAGGGACCTCCATGCGTCTAAAGAAAGCTGAGGCTGATTTCATCCGCTTTGCCAGGGTCTGCCGTGTGGCCACGGTGGACGAGGATGGGATGCCGCACAATGTCCCGGTCTGCCCCCTTTTAGACAACAACAAGCTCTACTTCGCCACGGCCGCCGACGCCAAAAAGGTGAGAAACCTTGAGCACAATCCCCGTATCGCCCTCACGTTCGATGACTATACTGAGGCCTGGGAAGGCTTGAAAGGCGTCATGGTCCAGGGCGAGGCCACCCTCATCCCCCGGGGCCCCCGCTTCCGCACGATCCGCCGCCTCCTGTACCAGAAGTACCTTCAGTACGAGAGCCAGGCCGCGCTGGAAGAAGGGGAATCGGTAATTGTCGAGGTCAAGATCCAGAAGGTCTTCAGTTGGGGACTGTAGGAGAGAAGAGGAGGCCCCTTCTATTTTGTCGGGGGGATCCTGCTTAAGGCGAAGAGAGCGATCCCCCAGGCGGGAAGGAGGGCCACGACGCCAAGGAGCCAGTAAATCCCCGGGTGACGCGTACGGCCTGATTCCCGAAGGCGCTTGACTATCTGGTCCGTGGCAATGACCCCGAGGAGGGCAACAGACGATGTCAGGATCCATGAGAGGCTTAAGACTTTCTCAGGCCGCGGTCCACTCGAACGCCCCAGGAGATCAAGGAAGGCGAGAAGCCAGGCCGGGAAAAGGGCAGCAATCCCCACGAGCCAGGGGATTTCAGGGCGCGGGCTGGCCTCCCTTCGCGTGAGGGAGGCCATCGCAACCCCTGTGCCAAGGATTCCAAGTAATCCAGCGAGAATCGACCATCCGCTCATTTCCCCATCATTTTATTGCACCTCAGAGCTTTTTGAAACGGATCATGATGACCCCTTCCCTGTCTCGATGAGCGGGGTGCCTGCGGCCTCTTCCCGATCGGCCACGGCGATGTTCAACTCCGAGACGGTGTCGAGATACGAAAGCCGCCCCTCGATAAACTCCCGCTTGATAGGGCGGGCCTTAAGGTCAGCGGCTGGCCCTGGCGGGCCAAAGGAGCCGGGAAGAGTTGAGCATGATCGCCACATCCGGGAGACTCTGGGCGGCGGCCCAGATAGGGACCAGAAAGCCAAGGGGTGCGAGACCGAAGGGGTTCGCCTTTGGCCCTTCAGCAACAAGGGACGGCCCCAGAGCGGCTGCGCCCTTCGTGGACATACATGCTATCTTCGTCCGCCCGGCCAGGTCAGCAGCGGCATGTTGATGACCACACCGGTCCGCTCGAGCGTGATCTCCCCCTTGGCCGCGGCCTCCTTCACCTCGGCCACGGTCTTCAGGACGCGAGCAGACCCCTCGTCCTTCCAGGTGACCAGGATCAGCCGGCGCAACGGGCTATACCCATTCGTCCCCGGTGGATGATCAAAGACGTCCGGTTGAAACCCCAACGGCCCGCCACCTTTAATGCCGTTCTTGAAGACGTAAACGTTGGCGAGCATCGCCTCGGGCGCCTGGGCCAGGGACGGCACGTGCACAACCGGCGAATCCTTCATTTTGGTCAGCAGCTCGGCGACCTTGAGGTCCGACGCCTCGGTGTGGATGAAGCGGATGGCCTGTCCCTCCAGATAGCCTTTGATCGGCGGGGCGACAGACCCTGTCAAGGCTTTCGTGGCCAGCACGAAGCCGGCGATGATCACCGCCACCAGCGCGGTCACAAGCAGGTTACGGGTCATGGGCTCCCCTCCTCATGCCATCTCTTGTCCATCCATCAACGACTCCTAGACAACCTGGAACCACGCTCGATGATCGCCTGACGAATGCCCTCCGGCTCGACGGTGCCCTCGCGATAGGTAATCGTGACGACCTGCCCGGCCGGATCGCCGGTCACATCCTCAACGCCGCCGAGTTTACTGGCGGCCTCCTTGATGGAGGCGAGGCAGTGCTCGCAGTGCAGGTTAGTGATCCGGAGCGTAAGCTGGGCTAGGCGGCCACGGCGCCGCTTCGGGAGCAGCCGCCCGGCGAAGGAGTTGGTCAGTACGGTGCTGACGCTTAAGACCATGGCGATCATCGCCCAGACCGGGTGCACGAGTCCGGTTGTGGCGAGGGGCACCCCGATGCCGTTGAAGGCAAAGGCCAGTGCCAGGTTCTGCACCGTCTTGCGATAGGAAGCCTTGCCAATGGAGTAGGCCTCGACCACCGCACTGAGCCGCTCGCCGATGATCACCACATCGGCTGACTCGATGGCGATGTCCGTGCCGGCACCGATGGCGATGCCGACGTCGGCCTGCATCAGGGCCGGGGCGTCGTTGATGCCATCCCCCACCATTGCCACCCGGGAGCCCTGGCGCTGCAAATCCCGCACGGCTGCCGCCTTGTCCTGGGGCAACACCTCAGCCCGATACTCGGGAATACCCACCTGCTCGGCCACCGCCCGGGCCGTCCGGGCGTTGTCGCCGGTCAGCATCACCGGCTCCAATCCGGCTGCCCGCAGACGCTGGATCGCCTCCCTGGCGTCTGGTTTGATCTGGTCGGCGATGGCGATCAAAGCTGCCGGCTTCCCGTCCACCGCCAGGGCGATGACCGTGTGACCTGAGGCCTGCAGCGTCTCGACCTGCTTTCGCGCCGGTCCCAAGTCGATCCCTTTGCCCTCGAGGAACAACGGGCTGCCGACCACGACGCGGTACCCTTCGACCATCGCCGTGACCCCCTGGCCGGGCACGGCCTGAAAGTCTTGGGCCGCTGGGAGCGGGAGGTGCTGAGCTTCGGCCTCGGCCACGACCGCCCGGGCCAGGGGATGCTCAGAGGCGCTCTCGGCGGCGGCAGCCAGGCGGAGCACTTCGGTCTTCTCATACCCGGCCAGGGCGACGACCTCGACCACGGCCGGCTTCCCGCGCGTGATCGTCCCGGTCTTGTCGAGCACGACCTTCCGGACATCCTTGAGGGCCTGGAAGGCCTGGGCCGAGCGCATCAGGATGCCCCGCTCGGCGGCCATCCCCCCGCCGCGGATCATCGCCAGCGGGGTTGCCATCCCTAGAGCACAGGGATAGCCCATGACGAGCACGGCCAGGGCGGCATAAAGGGCCCGGGCCCAGTCCGGGGACCCGGTCACCAGCCACGCACCAAGGGTCCAGATCAGGACAGCGGCCCCGGCGAAGCCGAGCACGGCCGGGACGTAGACCTGGAGGATGCGATCAACCAGCACCAGAATCCCGGGCTTTAAGGCCCGCGCCTCCTCAACCTGCCGCGCCACCTGCTGGAGGAAGCTCTCCTCGCCGACCTTTGTCACCCGGACAAGCAGCGTGCCGATCTGGTTCACCGAGCCGCCGATCACCGTGTCCCCCGACCCCTTCTCCGCGGGGATCGACTCGCCCGTCACCAGGCTCTCGTCCACGCTGGATGCGCCCTTGACGACTTCGCCATCAACCGGGATTGACTCACCGGGACGGATGCGGACCAGGTCACCGGGCTGGACCTCTTCAAGCGGGATTTCTTCTTCGCGGCCATCGCGCACGACGCGCGCGGTGGGCGGTACCAGCGCCAAGAGTTTGCGCACGGCCTGCGAGCTACGGGTGCGAACCAAGAGCGAGACGTAGCCCGAGAGGATGTGGTAGGTGGTCACGAAGACCGCGACGGCAAAGAAGTCGTGCAGGGGGAAGTCGGGGGAGAGATAGCCCAGGAAGCCGCCGATGAGCCCGGCGAAGGCGCAGAACTCCAGGAGGACATGCTGGTTCAGGATACCCCGGCGGAGGCTCGCCCAGGCCATGGTCAGGATGGGCCAGCCCGGCCCGAAGATTGTCGAAAGCGCCAGGATCGGCAGGAGCCAGAACAGGGACGGCCACGCTTGCGGGGGTAGGAGATCGAGCCACATCAGGATCATCGCGCCGATCGCCATGGCGGAGAACCCAGCCGCCAGGAGGAGGTTGTCTCGCTCGCGCCGGAGTTCAGCCTCTTCCTCTTCAAAGGTACGGACCTTCTTGGCATCGCGCACGGTGTAGCCGAGGTCGCGTAGCGTTTCCTTAAGCCGGGCCGACGTGACCTTCGTCGGGTCGTATGTGATCAGCGCCTCTTCGTGGGCTAAGCTGACGTTGACCTCGTAGACGCCCTCCATGCGCCCCAGCGCCTTCGTGATGCTGGCAATGCAGAAGGAGCAGGCCATCCCGCCGATTTTGACCTGGAGCTTCTCGGTTCCATCCGCTATGACGAAGGCCTCCGGTGCGTTCGTCCGCGCCGCCACGTTGCTCTGGCTGTTCGGAGAGCGGGTGCTCATCGGGAACCCTCCTGGGATCTCACCTGGTAGCCCAGTTGCTCCAGCTTCGCCTGCACCTGGTCTGGGCGGACCTGGGTGAGGTCAATGGTCACCACCACCCGCTGGGTTTGGGCGCTGGCCTTAACATCCTGGATGCCGGCTAGGCGCCGGAGGGCATTCCCGATCCGCTCCTCGCAGCCCGCGCAGTGGATCTTCTGCTCACCGGTAACCGCAAACTCAATCATACGTGTCATGGGACTGGCCTCCCTTGATCTGCTCCAGGGTCCGGCCCCGCGTCTCCACGCCCGCTACGGCCAGTACCATGGCCGTCGCGATGAGCGCAGCCAGCGCGTAACCTCCGGTTGAGCCGACGATGCCCAGGAACAGGAGCGTGCGCCCCCGCAGCCTGGCAGGGATATACTCGGCCGCCAGCGCGAAGACGATAGGCGTCTCGCCTCCCACCCCGGTCCCCATCACGAAGCAGGCCAGGAGCGAGTTCCAGTATTCCACGGCCAGCCCGCACAGGCTGGCGGCTGAGAAGATGCCCACCGTCCATAACAAAGTCGTCCGGCGTCCGATCCGGTCGGCCATGAACCCCCAGAAGACTGAACCTACCATGGTGCCGAACAGCCCGGCCACGGGCAGGTAGGCGGCACCGGCCTCGGAGAGGTTCCACATCGCGCGCATCCCCGGAATCACGAATGAGATCGTAAACGGTTTCGCGTAGTCGAAGACCAGGGCGGCAAGCAGGGCGGCGAGGAAGAGCGCGTGTCGCCGGGTGAAGGGCGCCTGGTCGAGCGCCGTGATGATCTCTCGCCCGTCCTTTCGCTGGAGGGTCTCTGAACGTGTCATCCTTTCGGCCGGCGCCATAGCATCCCTGTCCTGGGTGTTTCCATCTCTCATCTCAATACGAGGGCTTTCCGAGGGGCTTGATTTCAACAATGAGAAAGTCTATCCCCTCCTCCTTTAACACGAACTGTATCATATCGCCAGGTTTGATCCCCTTTAGGAGGTTGGGCGATGCCACCCTGAACGCCATGACCATGGAGCCCATCAGACCCCGAATCTCGCCGTGCTTGATGATCACGATGTCCTGCTTTGGTCCTACCGATAGGACTTTGCCCTCGCCATGGAAGAGCTTATCCGCCAGCGCGGGCGAAGGTCGGACAGCCAGGCCGAGCGCGAGAAGAGTCAAGCCGAGGATCAGAAATGAGAGATGCACCATTGCAGTGTGCCGTTTCATCTTTGCAATCAGCAGATGGCTACGACGTCACATCCCGGCCCTGAGATAGTAGTAGCCCGCGTAGAGGCCGACCCCGATCAGGATGATCCCGCCGATCCGCTTGAGCGTCCTGGTTTTGGCCTGGAGCCTGTGGATCAGGGTCTGCCGGGAGAAGCCGATGAGGAGGGAGACGGCCAGCATCAGAAGTCCCATCGCCAGGGCGAAACTCACAAAGGTGACAAAGCCAGCGAAAGGATACCCGCTCATGAAGGGGAAGATAATGGCCGACATGTAGACGGGGAGGGTGCAGCCGGTCGAGGCCAGGCCATAGCCGAAGCCGTAGAGGAAGGCCCCCTTCCAAGGGCTTTTGGTTGGATTGCCTCTCACAGGGAGCAGCGCTTGGAGGAAGGGGAGGTTCGGCGAGCGATCGAGGACGAGCAGGACGCCCAGGAGGACGATGCCTAAGGCGAGGATCGGTTTCGCCTTGACCAGGAAGGGGGAGAGGGAGCCGCCCAGGACCGAGAGGCCGACCCCGATTAGGAGGAAGAAGAGGACGGCTCCCGTCGCTCCAGCGACCCCTAAACGGAGGGAGGAGGAGAGACGTTTGCCTTGCACCTCCTTCGCTTCGGTGAGCGTGAGGGCGTAGGAGATATAACCCGGGAAGAGGGCGAAGGCGCAGGGGGCGAAGAAGGCGGTGAGGCCGGCCAGGAAGCCGAAGGCGGCCAGGAGGAGGGGAGAAGAGGGGTCAAAGCTCCCCACCAGGTCCAGGACCCATCGGTTCCAGAGGTACCATCCGCCCACAGCGATCAGGGCAAGAGCCCCGAGGCTTATAAGGAGCGGGCCAACCCTTTTCAGCCAGCTCCGGTTTCGCTCGATAGGCTTGGTCATCTCACTCCCTTCTCGCCGGAGGTGGCCACCCGTGCCTGATACCCGAGCCGCTCGATCGTGGCGATCAGCTTTTCCACCGTCACCCGGGTCGGATCATAGGTCACCACCACTTCCCGTCGTTCAAAGCTGGTCCTGACTTCCTTCACGCCTTCGAGCCTCTCCAAGACCCGCTTGGTCGCCGCCTCTCAGCCGGAGCAGGCCCAGCCCTCGACCTTCAAGGTCACCGTCTTCTGCTCAGCGGCCACCACCGGCTTGGCGACAAGGGCTTGGCGGATAGGGATCAGGAGCTGGTGGGAGAGGGCAAAGGTGACCAGCAGCCCTGCGAGGATGCTGGCCGCTTCCATAATCAGCCACGTTCGCCACTTCATCGCCGTTTTCCCCTCCTCGGCTATCCAGAGGCGAGCAGGGCCTCAAGCCGTGCTTTAAGCTGCTTCTCTTGCGGGACCCCTATGAACTCCAGCCTGCCGTTGATGACCAGGGCTGGCGTGGCCATGACCCCGTATTTTACGGCCACCTCGGGGTGCTCCGTGAGATCCACCTCATGAAAGGAGACCTCAGGGAATTCCTCTTTCGCCTTCTCGAGGAAGCCTTTGACCAAGGCCTTGGCCGTCTGACATTTCCCTCAGCCAGGGGCCGAGAGGAGCTCCACCATGATCATCGCGCTTCAGCTCCTCTTGACGACCGCCCGGAGGAAGGCCTTCCCCAGGCCGACGACCGTCACGACGACCACCAAGGCCAGCATCGGGCCGATGAAGCTTGTAGCCGTCACGTGATCATCCCCATGCGCCAACGCCAAACCCGGCGAGAGAAGCGTCCATCCGGTGATGAACCCCATGAGGCCGGCCATTCTCTCAGAGAGCCTCTGAAGGCTAAGCCGTCGCGTGTCTGGCATCGGCTTTCACCTCCTCCCCAACCTTCAAGTGCCTGTAGTAATCCCACAGCACCGGAAGGGCGATCAGGAGCCCGATGATCACCCACGGCCCATACAGGAGCCATGGATCGTGGACCGGCCTGTCCCCCAGCATCTGTTCCACCTGGGCGCTCTCGGCGATGTTCGCCCCTAACGTCAGGTGTACCAGCTTGTTCCACACCTTGTGGAAGACCGACTCCTCCCAGAAGGCGTGGCCGAAGAGGTAGCCCTTGGGGATGACCAGGGAGGCCCAGCCGATGAGCCCCCAGCCCACAGCGGCCTGGATCCGCTCCCGTTTTTGGAGGAGCCACCCGGTGGCGTTCACCCCGAGGATGGCCAGGATGGAGAGGGCCAAGAGGGGAGTGGCCCGGCCGATGCCGTGGATCAGGCCAAGGGAGGCCCCGGTGACGACACTCCCCGACCCCGCGATGTAGGTCAGAAGGACGTAGAAGGCGGGGTTCGGGCAGCCGATGCCGGCGTTCCCGAGGAGGAGCCCCATGCCGAAGGCCTTGGCATAATCTCCCCGCTGTTGGATCGTCCCGGGGAGCGGCCCGGCGTAGGCCGGGAGGGTCCAGGGGAGGAGGCCAAGCTCAGAGAGGCCGAAGAGGTAGGCTAAGAGGCCGGCCAGAAGCCACATCAGGAGGGTCGCCCGGTCAAGGTACAGGATCTGGCCGAGGAACGCCACCGCCATGCCGTATGCCGTGATCGTGAGGGTCAGCCCCAGGCCGAAGAGGAGGGCCATCGTGAAGCCGCGCCGGTAGCCTCGGCCGAGGCTCAAGGGCACGATCACGAACACCGCCGGGAGTGTACAGGGGAGGACGATCATGGACAGGCCGGAGGTGTAGGCCAGGAAGAGCGACACCACCTGAAGGGGCGAGGTGGCGAGGCTTCCGAGGCCGATGACGAAAAGCGAGAAGAGGATCAGGGCCAGGACCACCAGGAAGACCCGGAACCGCTGCTCGCCAGGAGCAACTGGAGCTGTCCATTCCACATCCATGGGTTTCACCTCCTTTTCTTCGGGGGGGTTCGTGGCCATTCCGCGGCCTCGATGTGCGGGCAGACCGCCGCCTTAGCCGATCCCGCTGATCGGGCGCGACGGGTCCAGTTCGCTAAGAGGTGACGGAGCTCATCGCGCAGGGTCAGAAGCTCCACGACCTTCCTGTCCAGGTCTTTGAGCTTCTCCTCGAGCAGGGCCCGGACATGGAGGCAGGGAAGCTTCCCCTGCTGTCGGATCGCGATGATCTCCTTGATCTCTAAGAGGCGTAACCCAAAGCCCTGAGCCTGTTTGATGAAGTGGAGGAGGTCGATCACCTCGGGGGCGTAGAGGCGGTAGCGGCTCTCCGTCCGCTCTGGCTTCGGGACAAGGCCGATCTCTTCATAGTACCGGATCGTCTTCGGGTTCAGCCCGGTCTTCTCCGCCACCTTCCCGATGAAGAGTCCCTCATCGGCCATCCTGCATCCCTCCTGTGCATCGACCTCCAGTATAAACCTTCCAGCATACTGGAAAGTCAAAAGAATTTTTCACGCCCGAGAGGAAGCCCGGAGGAAGGTCCTAGGGTTCTCCCTCGGCTTGTCTCCAAGTCGATCCCGGCCTTAACACGATGACCTTGACGTCGAGGCTTCTCCTCTCCACGAGCGCTTTGAACCCCTCGACCGTCCCCGTCGTCTTCAACACGAGGCCGGCGAGGGAGCGGGAGAAATCATGACCTAGGATCGGGATCACCACCTTGGGATGGAGGATTTTCACCGCCTCCGCCGCCTCCTCAGGGTCCATGGCCAGCTTTCTTCCCCATCGGAGCTTCAAGCCGTCCGCCGGTAGGAAGGCGATGTCAATCCGAGGAAACCGCTTAGCGATCTGTCTCAATTCGGGGAAGAAGGTCGTCTCCCCCGCGAAGTAGAGGACTTTTCCTTCCCCCCCAATGATGTAGCCGTTCGCCGGTCCGTAGTGGGCCGCGGGGACGGCGGTGATCGTAAGGGGGCCCAGGGTCACGGTCTCCCAGGGTTTAAGCTCGATGATTTGGGAGAACCCCAGCTTCCTCACCCGCGTTCCCATTCCCGGTACACAAACGAGGGGGACCGTCTTCTCCTTCATCTGCTTCAGGGCCTTCTTGTCGAAGTGATCAATGTGGGGATGGGTGACCAGGATGAGGTCTAGCGGCGGCAGCCGTTCCGGAGCGAGGCCTAAAGGTTCCGGGTGCCGCCCCGTGAACGGGGTCTCATAGAACCAGGGATCGGTGAGGATGAGCCTTCCCTGGAGTTCAAGGAGGAAGGTGGCGTGCCCGAGGCTGGTGACCTGAAGGAGGGCCCCTCCCCGCTGGTAGGCGAGGTCGAGGGCGGGGGGAAGGGTCCGGCAGCCTCCCGCGAGCAGGAGGGCCAGGAGGATCATTGCGTGAGCCGGCGACCTTCTCCCGGTCGATCGCGGCATCTCGCCTTTCTTCCCCTTCCCCAGGCTATTTCCTGATCTGGACTTCAACATCTGATCCCAGGGCTCGCTCAAGGGCCTTCTTGAGCTGCTCGGCTTCTGCCGCCGATTTCGCTGGAACGAAGATCCGATGGAGCTGCCCCGGCCTTTTCAGGAGCTGCTGCACCGCTTTCAGCGGCATGACGAGCTGGTTGTCGCCGTCGGCGGAGCCGCTCTCGAAGATGCCGACCACCTCTACAGTCCGGCCCTCGGTCAGGGGCACCCGTGGCGTATGGCCTGGGTAGACCATCTCTGAGATCTTATAACCAAAGACCGTCTTGTGGGTCTCGGCGTAGCGTTGGCCAATGACGGCTACCGCTTGACCTGCGTCTTCACTTTTGAAGCCGCGTCCGGCCGTGAACCTCGGTCGGAAGGTTTCCATCGGCGTTCGGAAAGGGGCATTCAGTGGAGCGATCCCCACGATGACGGCTCCTTCTTCCAGCTTGACGAAGAGATACTGCTCGACCCTGGCGCCGCTTGGTAGGGCAGATCGAACCTTCTCCAGGATCCCCTGGGGGAGCGGTTTCTCGACATTCCCTCCCTCGATCCCCCGCGGCCTGATCTCTAGCTCAATGCGCCCGGCCCCTTGTGCCCAGAGAAGCCGGCTGTCCAGGTCGAACGGCCCGCTCAGCAGTCCGATCAGCCATCCCATGAGGAGCACCGCTCCCATCAGCTTCGCCAAGGCGTTCAAATGCCTTCGTTCTCGCATGGTAGCTCGCCATCGCCTCCAGATCACCTGCACCCGCCTCATGGTGCTCCCTCCGCTAAAAGCCGTGGCGCAGGAACGCCTTGGCCCGGAACCAGTCAGAGATGCCTGACGGCCTCGATGACCCTGAGGCGAGCGGCCGATCGGGCCGGCCACCAGCCACCCAAGGCCCCGATGAGGACGCTCAGCCCCATCCCCTCCATCAGGATGCGTTCGGTAACCGTCAAGGTGAAGGCAAAGGTGGGCGCGCTGGCCGACAGGCCGTGGATCCCCGCGCCGAGCGCGCAGCCGATGATCCCACCAGCCAGGGCAATGATCAAGGACTCCAGGACAAACGACGCCATGATGCTGGTATGCGAGAACCCTAAGGCCTTCAACACCCCAACCTCCCGGACCCTGGCGGCCACGGCGGCGAACATGGTGTTCATTCCGCCAAAGATCGCCGCCACTGCCATGATCATGGCGATGAGAAGCCCGAGGACCCCCAACTGATCGAACTGTTTAGCGAGATCGGAGTAGTATCTCACCTCGGGCTCGGCGAAGACGACGATCTGGCTCTGCGTGTTCAACTCGTAGACGACCTGATCGACCTTCTCGGGGTCCTCAACCTTGATGGTGATCAGGGAGAGTCCTTCTCGCTTCAGATCGGCAGAGAGATCGTTCAGATCCGCCCAGATCTCAGAATCATAGACCGTCCCTCCCGCATCGAAGATCCCCACCACGGTCCACTCCCTTGTCCCAAACCTGAGTTTAGCGCCGACCTCCACGGTGCCCAGTTTGGCCGGGACCATCCTGCCCACGATGACCCCGCCGCCTGGCTGGGGCCGCTGCCCTCGCACGATCTTCACCCGGTCATACACGTCGAAGGCAACGTTGGTCACCCCTCGTACCATCATCCAGGTGTCCTCAGGGCTTCCGGGCCTGGTGACCCAGGTCGAGGCGTAGACCTCTGGGGAGACGAGGGGTTCTTCGCCTTTCTTCTTGACGAAGGGCAGGGCGCGGACGACGTTGAGGACCCCTTTGTCCAACTCGCCGAACTCCATGGTGGCGACCGGCCCTGGTTCTAAGAGGACGATGTTCTCAGGGGAGCCGGTCTTGACCAAGGCACTCTTCAGGCCATCCATCATCGCCCGCACGGCGACGAAGATCATGACAACCAGAGCGATACCCGCGATCGTCAGGGCCGTCCTGACCGCTCGCACCCGCAGGTTGCGGAGGTTATACTTCAACGGGATGCCCATCCTCACCCCTCTTGAAAAGCCTTCCCCGCTGTTTGTCCCGGCTCTTACGGCTCGCGCACGGCCTCAACGACCCTCAGGCGGGCCGCACGGACGGCGGGCCACATCCCCCCCAACAGGCCGATGGCGACGGAAGCCATCAGGGCCTTGAAGGCCGACTCGGGGCTCAGGACGAGCTCACCTCGGACCGTCGTAAATTCGATGGGCAGTCTGAGGCCGAAGACCAGGAGCAGGCCGTAGCTTAAGCTGATGCCAATGATCCCACCGATGAGGGCCGTGATGACCGACTCGCCCAGGACCAGCGCTAGGACATGCCGCTTCAGAAAACCCAGGCTTTTGAGGATTCCGACCTCCACGGTCCGCTCCCTCACCGCCATGGCGATGCTGTTGGCCGTCCCCAACAGCATGGCGATCACGATGGCGAGGCCGATCAGAGACAAGGCGATCTGGAGGCTCTCCATCTGCTTGACCGCCGACAGCATGAACCCTTTGTACGATTGGGTCTTGGTCTGCACCGGCATGTTGGCAAAGAGGGCATCGATCTCCGCCGCCACCCGTGGGGCGGATGAAGGACGATCGACCTTGACCCAGATATTGGTCACGAGGCCCTGCCGGTTCGTCGCTTGCTGGAGGTAATCCAGGTGGACGGTGAACCGGCCGTGGGGGTCTTTCAACTGGGGTTTGCCCTTCTGTTTCGCAATGGCGCGGATGGTGAAGGAGAGTGGTTCCCGCTCCCCCATCCCCTTCAGCACTACTGGATCACCCAGCTTGAGCCCATATTGCTTCGCGAAGTCCTCTCCAACCAGGGCCGCCTTCTTCTCCCGGGCGAAGGCCATGAAGGAGGCCTCGTCCACATCGAAGGGCCGGACCTCCCGGATGGTCGCCGGATCGACCCCCATGATGAGGACCAGCTCTTGCTCCGTCCGGTACCTGGCCATGGAGAACATCACAGGGCTGACGACCCGGACGCCCGGCACCGCCTTGATCTGGGCCACGTACGCTTCAGGGATCTTGCTCAGGATATGCTGGGCCTGGTAACGATCGACGACCCACAGCAGGAGCTCGGAGCCCCCCCGCTCCACGGTCCGGTTCATGGTGTCGATGACCACGAACAGGAAGGTGAAGACGGAGATGGAGACGGCTACACCGCCGATGGTCAGGATCGTCCGCCGACGATTACGCCGGACGTTTTTGAGGATCAGCGGCATGAACGTCATAGCCCTCTCCTTCCCTCGTCGGAGGCCGGATTCCCTTCCTCTATAAGAATGCCCTTTTCCAGGCGCATGATGCGGTGCGCCCGGCCGGCGGCCTTGGGATCGTGGGTCGCCAGCACGATGGTCTTGTGAAACCTCTCGTTGAGCTGGTGGAGCAAGGTCAGGACCTCTTCGGCCGACTGGGCATCGAGGTTGCCGGTGGGCTCATCGGCCAGGATGAGCTTCGGGTCGGTGACGATCGCCCTGGCGATGGCGACGCGCTGCTCTTGCCCGCCGGAGAGCTGCCGCGGGTAGTGCTCGGTCCGGTCCTCAAGGCCCACCACCCGGAGGGCCGCCATCACCCTCCTCCTTCGCTCCTCCCTCTTCATGCCCAGGAGCAGCAAGGGCAGCTCGACGTTTTCAAAGGCCGTCAGCACCGGGATGAGATTGTACAATTGAAAGACGAACCCGAGGCCACGGACCCGCCTGCGGGCCAGCTCCTTCTCTTTCATAACACCGAGATCCATGCCGTCCACGATGATCCTCCCCGAGGTGGGGACATCAAATCCGGCGATCAGGTTGAGGAGGGTACTCTTCCCTGAGCCCGAGGGGCCCATCACGGCCACAAACTCCCCCTCCTCGACCTTCAAGGTGATCTTTTGGAGGGCGACGATGTCAAACTGGTCCCGACGGTAGACCTTAGTGAGATCCTGGATCTCCACCACCGTTGCCATTCCTCTTCCTCCCATGTCTGCCTTCACGCCGGCCGGCTATCTTCGCTTGATGGAGACCCTCTCGCCATCCCGGAGCCGATCCTGCCCCTCGACGACCACCCATTCCCCGCCCTCTAGGCCGCTCAGGACCTCCACCTGCTCCCCTCGGGCCTGGCCGACCCTCACCTTTCGACGGGAGGCTCGCGAATCCTTGACGACAAAGACCGCGCTGTCCTCGCCCTGGCCGATGAGGGCGACGCTTGGGATCAAGACGGCTCGCTCGTTTCCCCCCTTCAGCGTCTCACCAAGGAAGTTCACCCGGGCCCCCGCCTCCGGGATGAGAAACCGATCGGGCTTCTCGACTTTGATGTAGACAGGGATCGTCTTCTTCTGGCGGTCAGCCATCGGGTAGATGCTGACCACCTTCCCTTCGTAGGTTCTCTCTGAGGCCGCATCCGGGATAACGGTGGCTCTCTGCCCGATGCGGACCTTCCCGAGGTCCCCCTCGTTGAGATCCACCTGGATGAAGACCTCGCTTAAGTCGGCGAGCCTCACGATCGTCGAGCCCCGTTTGGCGCTCACCTGGGTCATTCCTGGGAGGATGAACTCCGGCTCGCCTGGGAAGAGCATATCCCCGACATTCGCCTTCTGGTCGATGACCACCCCGGCGAAAGGAGCACGGATCACCGTATTGTCGAGCTGGGCCTCTGCGACCTCAAGCTCCTTCTCCGCCAGGCGCACCTGGGCCTCGGCCACGGCAATGTCCTCCGGGCGCGTTCCCTCTCGGGCCAGCGCCAGGTTCTCCTGCGCCACGCGGACCTGCGCCAGGGCCGCGTCGTGCTGGGTCCGGGCGTCATCGAGTTCTTGAACGGAGATGGCCCCCTCCTGATAAAGCTCTTGGGGCCGCTTCAACCGCTGCTCCGCGTTCTGGAGGTTGGCCTGCGCCCGCCGTAGCTCGGCCTCGGCCCGCTGGATCTCCTCAGGCCGGGACCCCGCCCGCAGCCGCGCCAGGTTCGCCTGGGCCACCGCAAGATTGGTCCTTGCCCGCTCCACCTGGGCCCGGAATTCGCGGTCCTCCAGCCTGGCCAGGAGATCGCCTTCCTCCACCCGATCCCCAACTCTGACCGCCAGATGGACGAGCGTCCCGGGGACCTTCGCCCCCACCGTGGCCATCCGCTTGGGCGCGATATACCCCCCCGCCGCCAGGATCGTTGGACCTCCTCCCTGCTCGCGGGAAGCCTGCGCGACCGCGACAGCTTTGCCACCGACCGGCCACCGGTCCCATGCGAGGAGGCCGAGCAGGAAGATGAGGGTGCCAGCGCCCAAGAGGGCCAGCGTGAGCCACCTGCCGCCCCGCCTGGCAGGCTCCTCCGGAGGGATCCTCAACGCCTCCAGATCGTCGTCCCTGGATCTCGGTCTGCCTTCGACCTCCCCTCCAATCCTTTCCATCCTTCCCCTCTAGGGGACCCGGCCAAGGGCCTTCTCCAGCCTGGTCTGAGCGATCTTGTTTTCACAGAGGGCCTGACGTAGCTGGCCCTAGCGCTTAGCGGGGACCTATCGGGAGAGGACCTCGACGGCCTCGCCCAATGCCTTCTTGATGGCCTCCGCCACTTGCCCGGCATTCTCCGCCTTCTCGACCCTGACGAAGAGGTGGGTCAGCTTCCCCACCTTGCCGAAGAGCCGCTGGGCCGTGGAGAGGGGGAGGAAGACCCGCTCGGCCTCCGATTCAGGATCCACGGAGAAGACGCCGATGACCCGGATCCGATCTTTCGAGTCCGGGAAGGTGAAGGAGGCCCCCACTTCGAAGGGGTGCATGTGCACCATGCCACCCATTCCTCTGAAGCCGTAGTCCTCCCGGTAGACTTTCCCCACGATGGCGACGTTTCTGTCACCTTCTTTGAAGCCCCTCCCCATCTCTATCTCCGCCGTGAGGAGCCTGCCTTCCCTTGTGACGATCCGGGCCGGGACCCCCAGCTCGATGCCGATGACGTCGTGGGGCTGAGCTTTCAGGTAGAGATACCGCTCGATCTGGACGACGTGGGGGATCGCCCTAACTTGTTCCACGATTCCTTCGGACAGAAACTCGGCCCCTTTGGCCCGGACCTCGAGGAGGCCTGCCGCCTCGGTCGGCCCGGCCACGCTGAGCGTTGCGACCAGGATCATCAAGATGCTGCTTCTCTTGAAGATCTTCGCCATGTTTCACCCCCCTGATCCACCTTTTATCAGCGCATCCCGCCCCTCCGGGGGTACACCACATCCACATCCTCTCCCAGGAGAGCCCTGAGAGCCTCGGCCACCTGGTCCCTCACGTCAGGGGCAGCCACCGTGACGAAGAGCTTCGAGACCTTCCCCTCCAGGCTGAAGAGCTTCTGGGCGGTATCCAGGGGAAGGAGGACCTGGCTGTCCCCCAGGCGGAAGCCGCTTTCGAAGATGCCGACGACTGCGACCTTGGCCTCCCGAGGGAGGCTCAGGTCCCCCGCGTCCATGCCCGGCCCGGCCAGGTCAATCATGGCCCCGACAGGGATCCTCCGCTGCCCAGGAGGGGCGTAGGTCTCGGCGTAGAGCGTCCCCACGAGGGCCGCCTTTCGCCCCGCATCCTCAGCCCTTAACCCCCGGCCCTCAACGATCCTCACCGCCTCCACGCTATGGCAGTTGACGCGGAATGTGGCCTCGGGGACGTTGCCCCCGATGACGGAGAAGGGGCGCTCCTTGGTTTTGTCAACGACACCCACGAAGAGGTACGCCTCGACCTTGACGACATGCGGAACCCTCTGGATCCGCTTGATGAGGATTTGGGGCATAAGGTCCGCCCCTGGGGCCACGACGTTTCCCCCAGCAGGCCTGATCTCGATGAGCCTCGAGACATCGTAACCATCGGTCCCGGAGCCACTTCCCTCTTTGACCAGCAGGATCCCCTTCTCCTGATAGTAGCGCTCCGCCCCGGGGTGGAGGGGGATAATAGCGGTCCCCGGCAGGACGTTTTTCGGGGTGTAGGCGAGGCCCAAGGGACAGACCTGCTGGAACTCGACTGGGTGTTCGAGGATCGCCTGGACGATCCGATGGGCGAGGGCGTCATCCAGACCCTCATGGGCGATGAGCGCGTTCTTCCTGGCGATCGTCACGACCTCTTCTTTCTGCCCGGGATAGGTCCCGGCCTCGATCGTGTGTCGGCTGTAGCCGGGAAACGCCTCCACGAGCCTTTGGAGCTCGGCTCCTTTAATGGAAAGGAGCCTGACATCGCCGGCCTTCGTCATGCGCATGGGGCCTGGGGAGGAGACGACCGGAGAAGGGACAGGGGCAGCCATGAAGGCCGCATCGACCTGGCCTGCCTTCAAGGCCTCAACCTGCTCCTCCACCTTGAGATGGATGACCTCGACATCCTTGAAGGAAAGGCCGTGCACCTGAAGGATCGCGCTCGTCAACACCTCCCCGGGGCTGCCTGGCTCCTGGACGGCAATCCTTTTCCCTTTCAGATCGTAGATCGAGGTGATGGGGGACTCTAGCCGGACGAAGATATGGGAGACGATGGCCGCATGTCCCCCCATCAGGAAGCGGAGCCCTGACCTTTCCCGCTCTCCCGGCGTGGGGAAGGTCTTCGCGATCTCGGGGATGGGGACGAGCCCGAGGTCCGCCTTCCCTTGGCTGACGAGCCTCACGATCTCCTGCTCATCGGCGAAGTCCTGAGCCGTCGCCTCAACGCCGGGGATGAACCGGTTCATCAGCATCTCCATCCCTGTGCCGATCATGAAGGGGATGCCAACGCCGGTGGCAATGGTCAGCTTCGTTTTCTGCCCAGCCTCCGAGGCCTTCGATGGAGATGGGCCGGCGCTGAGGAACGTTAAGGCCAGGGCCATGGCCAAAGGATAGCCTATCGCTCTCATGGTTCCTTTCTCCTCCAGGGTTCCCGTCCAGAAAAAAGGGGCCCCTTCTGGGGGGCCCCGGCCTTCCATCCGTCAATGGGCGGCAAGCCTTTGCGGGATCGCCTCTTCTTCTTGGGTTTTCTCCTCTTCCTCCTTCACCTGAATTTGAAGCAGGAGGGGGAGATCGCCGCAGCCGCAGCCGCACTCGCCTGTCCCACAGCTCATTTCTGATCCCTCCTTTCCCAGGGTCTCTACGGAGACGATACCCCTTTGAGCCGACTCTAAAGTCAAGCAGATTTTTTGGCCCCCTTTCCCCCGGCCCGGCGGGGTGCGCGGATCTGCGACGCTGGGATCACTGCGCTCCCCTGTGCCTCCCCACACTGACAGGCCTCGCCTCGAATCGGCCGGCAGGAGGTGTCGAGGAGGATTAAGGAGGCTCTTAGCTCCTCACGGAAGCGGGTCAGCTCCGCCAGTCTTTGATCCAGCTCTTTAAGCTCCTCCTCGATCAGCACCTTCAGGCGGGGCCGCAGATGCTCACAGCTTCCCACCGTCAAGGGAAGCAGCTCCCTGATCCGGCTAAGGGGCAGGCCCAACTGCTTCGCCCGTTGGATGAACCCCAGGCGCTGGACATCATCTTCAGTGTAGAGGCGGTAGCGTGCTGCGCTCCGCGGCGCCTTCGGGAGGAGACCGACCTGTTCATAGTACCGGATCGTCCAGGGGCTTAAGCCACACTGTTGGGCCAGTTGACCGATGCGGAGGGGCTTGTCCATGGCGGGATCCTCCTGAAATCTCTACTTTAAACCTTTGAGTAAGCTCTAATGTCAAGAGATTTTTATCCAAGGACACTCCACCTCTCCATTACACCGAAGACAAGGGTCCAAACGGACCCGCCCAGCCACAGGCCGAACCCTAAGAGGTGAAGCCACCGAACACCTGTATTGAGAAGGACGACTGGGTGCCTGAAGAGCCTGAGGTCGTCGCCTATCGGCTGGCTACCAGGGATGCCAACCTGAACCACCGGGGTTAGGCCTAAGACACCTCCCATCGGATGGAGGGCAGTCGGGTAGAGGTCCGCCACTTCGTGGAGGATGAGGACGAAAGCGGTCATAGCGGCGATGAGCAGGGCGAGGAAGCCGGTGAGAACGAGGTAGGCCTGCCGAAGACGCCTCCGATCCTCGCCTGGAGGCTTGGACAAATGGAGGAGCGTCACGGCCAGCGTGACCACCAGCGCTATGGTATAGAGCCCCACCTTGATCGCGAGGGCGATGGTGTAGGTCCTTCCAAAAGGTAATTGGGTAATGAGATGGAGGTTTAACAGACTTGGCGTGTCCGGGATGCCGGCGCTGTACTCCATGTTATAGGTGCCGGTCGCCAGGAGGATCAGGAAGAGGGTCCAGGAGGCGAAGTTGACCCTTGCATGAGAGGACTTACCTCCTTGGAAGGGTTCGCGTTGGGTTAGTGACCCGTTCCTTTTCAGAACGAGATCGCAAGGCTTTGGCCAGCTCCTCCTCGATGGCCGCCTGAAAGACCTCAAAGGGCTGGGCGCCCACCAGCATCCGCCCGTTCAAGAAGAAGGTCGGCGTCCCCCGGGCCCCGAGGAGTGCCCCGAGAGCTGTTTCCTCTTCGACCTTCTGCCGATACTTGCCCGATTCTAAGCACCGGCTGAAGGCTGTCACGTCCAGGCCTAACTCCCGGGCGTACCGTTTGAGCTTCGCGTTGGTGAACGCTAAACCACCCTGGCTGGCAAACAGCTTGTCGTGATAGGGCCAGAACTTCCCCTGCTCCCTTGCGCACTCCGCCGCCTGGGCTGCCATCACCGAGGGTTTTCCCAGGATAGCGAAGTGGGCATACAGGAACCGTAGGTGCCCGTTTTTGATGTACGTCTCCTTAAGTCGGGGGAGGGTCTCGGCCCAGAACTTCCGGCAGAAGCTGCACTGGAAGTCAGAGAACTCGATGATCTTCACAGGGGCATCGGGGGAGCCCAGGGCCCGTTCGGACTCTGAAGTGAAGCTCTGAGCGATGGCCACCCCTTGGGCGGCCATCATCACCCCGGCAAATGCTAGGCCGGCTGCCGCCGTCACTGCTAAGACCACCCTCCATCTCATGGGCCCTGCGCCACCAAGCGCTCCAAAGTTTCCTCCACCTCGCTCCGCGCAATGGGGCCGAAGAACTTGGCGAAGATTTGACCCTGCCTATCAATGACGAACAGGTAGGGATCGTTTTGGAGGCCCCACTCCTTCACCGTGTCCCTCAGCTTCAGGTCGCCGGGCTCCCTTTCCAGCTCCCCCTTCAGCACCTGCTCCTGGTACTTCTCAAAGTCCTTGTAAATCTCCACGTGAATGAACGCGACCCTGTCCCCATATTTGGGGTACAGGCTGTAAACGATCTCGGTGTTGGGCAGGCACATGCGACTCTCGCAAAAGTCGGGTGTGGAGAAAAGAACCACGGTGGGCCGTCCGGCCTCTAGAGCGTCGGCAATGGAGACACGGTGCATCTCCACATCGTTCAGCCGTGGATCGGAGTCTAACTTGGACAGATCACCCTTAACATCCTTGAGCGTGAGGTTCCTGGAGCGGGGGGCAGGGGCGCCGATTGCCGGGGTGAGGCCTTCGCTCAACACATGGAGTCGGACACGCTGAGAAAAGGGGTTCCTGCCCGGCCGATGCACCACGAACTCCAGCCCCCACGTCCCTGCATGGGAAAACCATACGTAGGCCTTGAAGAATCCATCCATCAGGACATTGGGATTCTGGTAATAGTGGGCCTTGGAGATCTCCCGCCAACCTGTTCTCAAATACTGGACCTCCTGGACGGTCTCGACGGCTCTTGGCTCCTGGCCATTCAAGTCATAGACGACGATGCTGACATCGGTAATGTCCTTGTCGGTGAGCAGACGGCCTTTCTCATCGGTGAACCCGAACACCAGGCGGTTCTCCCCAGGGGTTAAGTCCACGACGGTGGGGAGATGGAGTCGGAGTTCCACCGGCCCAGCACGGAGCACGCCCAAAAAGGGATCAAGGGTCCCAAAGGAGTCAGGGGTCTTCGTTTTCGTGAGCCTAGTCCAAACGCCTATCCCCACAGCTCCGACCAGGACAATGATCAGCAGCCCCCAGAGCCCTCTCCACAGGAGGCGCAACCAACCGATGGAGTTTGGTTGTCCCTTCTGAGCGTTCGTCATCCTCTTCCCTCACCGATCTTCAGCGTCCACGCCAGGCCCAGGACGGGCACCCTACCCTCCTAAAGCTCCACGAACTAAGAAAGCTCCTCCGGCCCTGTCTGCCAAACAGGCAGGTCGGATCCATCGCTCTCCCTTCACTTCAGGAGCTCCTCCAGCGTCTTCCAGCTCTCCGGCTTGTTCCAACCCCGGGGGCCGACCTCCTTGTACCGGATCCTCCCCTCCTTGTCAATGAAATAGTGGGTCGGGATAAAGGCTACCTCATACTCGTCTGAGACCTTCATGTTAGGGTCGAGAAGGACAGGCACGGTTAGGCTGTGCTGCTTCATGAAGGCCGCCACGTCCTTCGGCATCCGGTCGATGCTTACCATCAGGAACGCCACCTTGTCCTTGTACTTCCAATAGGCCTTCTCCATCGTCGGCATCTCATACTGGCAGGAGGGGCACCAGGTGGCCCAGAAGTTCAAGAAGACCGGTTGTTTGCCCCGAAACTCTGAGAGCCGGACAACCTTCCCGTTCAGATCCGGGAGGGCGAAGTCCGGGGCCAGGGACCCGACCTCGGGTTTGACAGCCTGTGACAGCCCCTCCTCGGCTTGGCCGGGGCTGAAGAAGCCCACCAGGCCCAGGAGGAGAGCCATCGAGGCCCATGGAAACAGACGCATCAACGTCTTCCTGACCATCATCTCCCCTTGCCTCCTCCCCCTCCCCCCATAACGTCCAGTCAGTATCTTGTTTTCACTCATCCGCCTTTCTTACGTACCACCGCCTTAAGCCCATAAAGCTCGATGACGATCACCCGTTCTCCCACCGGGATCGGCTCCTCGGAGGTCGCCGTCCACAACTCATTTCGGACCTGGATCAGCCCCTCTGAAGTGATCTCCCGCACCACCCGGCCTTCGGCTCCAATCACCGCCTCCCGCCAAAATACTCTGGGGGTACTGTTCATCCGGATCCTGCCCCGGCCTCATCTGGACGAGGGTTCCACCAGCCTAATGGTCATGGCTCCCCTGCTTCGATCCTCCTTTCATGCTTGCTTCAAAAGGCGGGTGGTAGATAGAAGCCGTGGAGGGGGTCCCGATCCGGATGAGGATCTGATCGCTCATCCAGGTCTCCTCGGTGACTCCCTGGAATTCCTTCGTCGGTCCAACGAGGAC
The DNA here is from genome assembly GCA_964535215.1 of uncultured bacterium. Lineage (GTDB taxonomy): Bacteria > Methylomirabilota > Methylomirabilia > Methylomirabilales > JACQHM01 > JACQHM01. The sequence continues at coordinate 68,868 of CAZHST010000001.1, read as the reverse complement.
GGCGATCTGGTAGCTCTTCCCCCGCTCCCAGGCCGTGTTCCCTAGGCTTTCGTTCTTCAGCGGGAAGGCGAATTCGTACTCCACGACTTTGCCCACCGCCCGATAAGCGCTGGCGATCAGGTTCGGCTGGGGATCCTGGACCAGGTCCCCAAAGGCCATTCAGGTGTGGACTCCCTGGCGCTTCCGCGGCCCCGGCTCCGTCTGGCCCGGCTCCTCGGCTACAAAGGCATCTTTAATCCCCTTGATGGTCAGGAGCTTCGCGTCGTTAAAATCCCCGATCATCCCGTGGTGCTCGAAGTCCTTGAAGAGGAGGGCCACCCAGTTCGTCGTGTCGGCCTTGACGGCGAAGAAGATCGCATCCTGGTGGAGCTTCGCCCAGATTTCAACCCGGTAGTGCTTCGGCTGGTAGGCGACCGCCTGCCCCGGTCCCCCTCAGCCGTATTCCGTCACGAACTTTTGGCGGGTGCCGACCTGGATCACTTCATGCCCGGCATCTTTCCATTCTTCAGGATCAATTTTGCCGTCGATCGTTGGCAGCGCCCCCTCCTTCGCGACGAAGGGGGTGTCGAACTGGACATAGGGGAGGCGCTTGTCCTTCAGGCCCGCTGGATAGGCCGTCGGCTCGAAGGGCACCTCGACGCTCCCCGACCCGACGCCGCAGCCGGGACCGTAGACATCGCCTGTCGTGGCCGAGACGTGGACATGGGCGTGGTCGGTGACGTACCGGAGGGGCCCGACGTGGACGCTGTAGGCCAGACCTGGGACATGGGCATGGTACATGTAGACCAGGTCGCCGTGATCGTAAGTGAAGCCTTCAAACTCGAAGTGATGGTACTTGCCAAACTTCTTTTCGAGGTAGCGCTTCGCGATGGCCTCGGCCAGGGCGCTCCCGATTTTAATGTCCTTGGCGGCCACGAAGATATTTCCCTCCCGGTTGATGTGGAGGGGGATCCCCCTTGGGCCCTCTACTGTCCTGACGCTGAAGGGCTTCGGATCATCGGCGATGGTCGCCGTTACCCCGCCGCAGGCTAAAGCCTCGGGCGTCAGAAATCCCATCCCTGAAAGAACAACAAGGGCTCCTATGAGCAACATTCCAAGCGTTTTCACGGTTCCCGCAACCTCCCCTTAGGGTCAGCCAAGAGGACTCGCCACGCCGAGATGCTACCGAAGGGATGCCCCCGTTGTTTGTGGAGACGGGGAACATTTAGGGGGCAATCCTAGAAGGTGGGCATGGACAAGGCAGGAGGCGAACGGGGAGGAGGCATGTCGTCCCATAAACTGCTACATTTTGTGACAGATTACGATGCAACGACACGGCGATCCGGCTCGATGTTCCGGCTCTGCCCAGGCCGCTACCGCCTTGGCATCCCACGCATCATGGGCATCCCGCGCATCATCTCATCCATCATCCCTGGGCCCATCATCCGGTGCATCTCCTCCACCATCCTTCCCATCCTCTCCTCCCCAACCATCGCCTGCTCAGGTAATCCGTCCTTGGAGAGGGACAGGACATAATAGACCAGGGCCCACAGCTCCTCATCCGTCAGGGCCTCGCGGTACGAGGGCATGGGGGTGCCCCCTAAACCGGTGACCAGGGTCCGGAAGAGGTCCCGGGGGGTGGAGCCCCCCTTGAAGGGCCGCCTTGTCAGATCCGTCGGTCGGATGGGATCGCCCCACTCGTCCTTGAGCTTTTCCGCGGAAGGCCCATCCCCCCTGCCACCTTTCCCGTGGCACTCCCCGCATCCTGCCTTCTCGTAGACCTCCCGCCCTTTCACGACCAGCCTCTTGGTCCTGGGCGGTGGTTTCGGGATCGGGATCGGCCCCTCCGGACGGCCGTTTCGGAACCGGGGCGAGAAGGTCTTCAGGTACTGGATCACGGCCCAGCGGTCCTCCTCCGGGAGGTCGTCCTGGGCCACCATCGCCGTCCAGCGGACACCCCAGCTGATGATCCGAAAGAGGTCCTCGTCGGTCGGCAAGGAGCCAAAGGACGTGGAACGGAACTTGAAGACCCCTTTCGTGAAGTCCCGGGGCTTGGTCCGGAACATGTGAGCCGCCATGCCGTTCCCGTCACCATTCTGACCGTGGCAGACCGCGCAGTTTCGCTCGTAGACTTCCCGGCCCCTGTCAAGGAGCTGGGCACTGGGCCGCCTTTGGGCCTTCACCAGCTCGCCGGAAGATCTCATCAGTCCACCAGGGCCGGCCAAGAGCAGACCAAGGGTGATAAGACCAGCCAGCCTGAGGATCCAGATTGGCGATCTCCGCATGCCCCTCGCCTCTCCACGGCCTCCCTAGCGGTTCAGTTGACCCAGGATGACCCAGGCCTCGTTAAACTTCGCCCTGGCCGAGGCTTCGTCCTTGCCGCAGAGGCCTCCCGCCTCGCGGATCAAGGTCCCAGCCTTTTCGAGCCAGACCCCCGCCTCCCTTGTCGGGAGGCGCCCCTCCCTGGCCCTGATCTTCTCAACGGTGAAGTCAATCCACTCTTCGCACTCCGACGACCAGGCCACCGGGAGGAGCTCTTCGATCTTGGCCACCAGGGTCTCCATCTGGATCTCGCCGACGTGTTTGTGCATGATCCGCCCCTGCCGGTCAACGAAGAAGGTCTCGGGAACGCCATAGACCCCATAGTCAATGGCGATCCGGCTTTTCAAGTCCAGGCCATTGGGATAGGTCTTGCCGAAGCGCTTGATAAACTCCCGCGCCCTCTCCTCCGTGTCCTGATAGACGATTCCTAAGATGACGACCCCTTTCTCCTTATACCGCTGCCAGGCGGCCTCCAATCTGGGGGCTTCGTTCCAGCAGGCCGGGAAGCACCAGGAGGCCCAGAAGTTCACCACCACAACCTTCCCCCGGAAGGCCTCCAGGCTTAACGTCCCACCGTTCAACAAGGAAAGGGTAAAGGATGGCGCAGGTTTGCCAATCAGGGGGGATGGAATCTCCTTTGGGTTCCTGGTAAACCCAAACGCCAGGAGGGCAATGAACCCCCCGATCACCATCACTACCCCAACAAGCCGAAGGAATCTGATCCTTCTCATTCCCTCCATGACCCCTAGACGCAAAACCTCTCACCCCTTCGGTCAGCCCCGTTGCCAGCCGTCTTAGGCCTCTTTGAACAACGGGGCCAGAAGGCCGACACCTTAAGCCGGTACGCTCGATAGGCCTCGCCGAACCGCTCCTCCAGCTCCCGCTCTTCCTCCCTGGCGAGCCGTACATACATGACGACCAGCACCGGGGCCATCACCAAGGTCAGGAGCGTCGGCCACTGGATGTTGAAGGCCAGGACGATGAGGATCAACCCAAGATACTGGGGATGGCGGAGGTATGCGTAGATCCCATCGGTGACGAGGGTCCCCTTCCCCCGGTAGACACGGTGCCACCCTAAGGCGACGAGGATGACGCCTACGACGATCAGGCCGACGCTTAGGACCATGACCAGATAGACCCCCTGGGCCAGCGTCACGATTCCCGCCTCCGCCAGGAGATACGCCCAGAGGTGGCTCCCATAAAGGCTGAAGGCTCGGGGGGAGACACCCACTACGGGAGAGAGGAGGTAGATCGTGAGGGGGATGCCGAACATCTCGGTGAAGAGGCTGATCAGGAAGGCGGTGTACAGGCCGGCCCTCTCCCACTCCGGCCGCCGCCTGGGCCTGGCGAACCCCAGCAGGAAGGCCAGGAACAGAAGGGTCGCCAGGGCGACGCTCCCCCAGTTCCCGTACCAGTGCTGGAAGGGGACATCCTTCATTCGAGAAGGGGGATGGGAGACGACGAGGAGGAAGAGGCTAAGGCTCCCTGCGATGACGATAAGAAGGAGGAGCGTCCGGCCGTACCGTTCCCACACCAGCTTCAAACGGGTCCACCCCCCCCTTCCGCCCCCTCTTGGGACCTCATGGTGTCCATCTGGGGTCTCCGCCAACGGTTTCACCATCGTCTTGGTTTCCCCTAGGCCGCCAGAGGAAGGGACGGTCGGAACCGTCGGAGCCTCAGGGAGTTGCTGACGACGGAGACCGAGGAGAAGGCCATGGCGGCCCCGGCCAGGATCGGGCTCATGAGGATCCCGGCGAAGGGATAGAGGACACCCGCAGCCACCGGGATCAGGAGGGTGTTGTAGAAGAAAGCCCAGAAGAAGTTCTGCCTCATCGTCCTGATTGTCCGCTTGGAAAGCTCGATGGCGGTCACCACCCCCCGGAGATCGTCGGTGATCAGGGTGATGTCTGAGGCCTCCATGGCCACATCGGTCCCCGTCCCGATGGCGATCCCCACATCCGCCTGGGCGAGGGCCGGGGCGTCGTTGATCCCATCCCCCACCATGGCCACGATCTTCCCCTCGGCCTGGAGCTTCTTCACCTCCTCCGCCTTATCCTGGGGCAGAACCTCGGCCAGGACCCGCTCGATCCCCACCTCCCTCGCAATGGCCTGGGCCGTCCGGTGGTTGTCCCCGGTGATCATGACGACCTCCAGGCCGAGCCGATGGAGGGCCCCTACAGCTTCCCGGGAATGGGGCTTCAGGGTGTCGGCCACGGCGATGATCCCGGCTGCCTTCCCATCTACGGCGACGAACATCGGGGTCTTCCCCTGTTCGGCCAGAACCTGGGCCTCCTTCTCCAGGCCGTTCAGGACGATTCCATGCTCGCGCATCAGTTTCACGTTCCCCAGGAGGAGGGATCGGCCCTCCACCCTGGCCTGGATCCCCTGGCCGGGGATGGCCTCGAAGGCTTCAGGGGGGAGAAGCTCCAGCCCTTCCTCCTTCGCCCGGTTCACGATGGCTTCCCCGAGAGGATGCTCCGAGCCCCTCTCCGCCGAGGCGGCCAGATGCAGCAAGCCCTTTGGTTCAAACCCGTTCGCGGGCAGAAGGTCCGTGACAGCGGGCTCACCCTTCGTCAGGGTTCCCGTCTTGTCGAAGACAATGGTCGTAAGCTTCGAGGCAAACTCTAACGCTTCGGCCCCCCTGAAGAGGATGCCGTTTTCGGCCCCTTTGCCGATCCCCACCATGACCGCCGTCGGGGCTGCCAGGCCAATGGCGCAGGGGCAGGCGATCAGGAGGACAGCCATGAAGTTCGAGAGGGCGAAGAGGAAGGCAGGCTTCGGGCCCCAAACGTTCCAGACCCCGAAGCTCAAGAGGGCGATCCCGATCACAATAGGGACAAAGACCCCGGCGATCCTATCGGCCAGCTTCTGGATCGGGGGCTTCGAGGCCTGGGCCTCTTCAACCAGCGTAATGATCTGGGCGAGGACCGTCTCCTTCCCCACTTTCGTGGCCTCGAAGGTGAAGGTCCCGGTCTTGTTCAGGGTCGCCCCGAAGACCTGATCCCCCGGCCTCTTCTCGACCGGGAGGCTCTCGCCGGTCAGCATGGACTCGTCCACGGCCGAGTAGCCCTCCCGCACGATCCCATCCACGGGGATCTTTTCCCCCGGCCGGACGACGACCAGATCTCCGACCCGGACCTCCTCGACGGGGATGTCCAGCTCCTGCCCGCTTCGGAGGACCCGGGCTGTCTTGGCCTGGAGACCCATGAGCTTTTTGATGGCTTCAGAGGTCCGGCCCCTCGCCCGGGCCTCTAAGAGGCGGCCGAGCATGATCAGGGTCATGAGGATCGCCGCCGTGTCGTAGTAAAGGGCGGCCTTCAGACCAGAAGCAGTGAAGAGAGTGGGGAGGAACGTGACAGCCACGCTGTACAGGTACGCGGCGTTCGTCCCAACGGAGACCAGGGTGTTCATGTCGGCCGTCCTGTGTTTTGTGGCCGCCCAGAACCCCCTGTGGAACTGCCAGCCGACCCAGAGCTGGACAGGAGTCGAAAGGAGGAAGAGGACAAAGGGCCTGGTCAGGACTTCAGGAACCCATGGGAACCACTCCGGGAAGCTTCCCAGCAAGATGGGAACGCTCAAGAGCGCCCCCACCAGGGTCTTTTGTCCAAGGCGGCGGATCTCCCGCTCCCTGGCCTCCTTCTCCCGATCCACGAGGGCCATGGTCTCCTCGGCCTCCAAGGCGGTGTACCCCAAGTCCTCGACGGCCCTCTTCAGGTCCTCGACCCGGATCATCCCCGGAACGTACTCGACCGTGGCCTTTTCGGTCCCGAGGTTGACGCTGGCAAAGACGACCCCGGGGAGTTCATAGAGCCCCTTCTCGATCTTCGCCACGCAGGAGGCGCAGGACATCCCCTGGATCCTGATCGTGGCCTTCTCCAAAGGCGACTCGTAACCCAGCTCCCGGATGGCCTTGACGAACTCCTGGACCTGCACCTGCTCCGGGTCATAGGTGATCGCCACCTTCTCGGCGGCGAAGTTCACGCTGGCCGAGAGAATCCCGGAGACCTCCGAGAGCCCCTTCTCGATCCGGGCCACGCAGCTTCCGCAGCTCATCCCCTGGATGGGCAACTCAATCTGCCTGGATGCCATCTCTCCCCCTCCTCATGATCTCCCCCAAATTGCAATATTATAACGCCTCCCTCCCAGAAAAGCCCTTCAAAAGCAGGGCATCAACGGAGGAGCGCCTCCAGCTTCCTCCGGGAGTCAGGATCCGTCCAGTCCCGGAAGCCAACCTCCTTCACCCTGATCACCCCTCGGCGATCAATGAGGAAGGTCACCGGGATCCCGACGACCCGGTACCGCTGGGCCACCTCCATCTTGGGATCCAGGAGGGCCGGAAAGGTGAGCTTGAGCTCTCTCATGAAGTCGGCGACCTGCACGGCCACCACGGCCTCGTGCCCCGTGTCGAGGCTCACCGCCAGGACCTCCAGACCCCTCCGCCTGTACTCCTGATACACCTTCTCCATCGTCGGCATCTCCCGGCGGCAAGGGGGACACCAGGTCGCCCAGAAGTTCAACAAGACGACCTTCCCTCGGTAATCAGAAAGCCTGACGAGTTTCGGGTGGGTATCGAGCAGGGCAAAGTCCGGTGCCCGGTGGCCAACCTCCGGCCGCACATCAGCGGCAAAGGGCTGACGACCCACAACCAGGAGGAAGCATATAACGACCAGGAAGAAGGCCCTTCGAGGAAGCATCAGTCCTTCCCTCCATCCACCCCTCCTCTGTGACGAGAGCGCCTCATGCAATCGCGGTCCCCGGTGTCACCTTCTGGCATCGACTCCTGGTCCCCCTGGCGGGAAGGGAGGAAGGGGAGGGGGGAGGTTGTCTCCCACCAGCCCCTCCCCCATCCAGGCCTACCTGACGACGATCCGCCCCGCCGGCACACCCGGGCGGGGGCCAATCCGCCCCCCGGCCTCAATCCCTCCCCGGAAGAACACGGCGTAATCGAAAGTCCCCGGCTCGACAAAGCAGAGGCTCGCCGTGCCGCCCTGCGGGATGATCCCGGAGGTGTACGCCCCCTCCTCGTTCAGGTAGAACCGGGTCGGGGCCACGCAGGCCAGCTTCACCGGAGTACCTTCGGCGAAGTACACCATGGCCGGCTGGTCAACCGCGAGCCACACCACCGTGTCCCCCCGGTCGATCTCCAGGCGGGTCGGGGTGACCTCCCCACCAACCAGGCTGATGATCCTCGTCACCCCCGTCGCCTTCACCTCTGCCGCGGCATTCGTGGCGCTGAAGGTGAGCACGACACCCAGCAACAACAGCCATTGGGGAATTCCTTTGCTCATTGGCTCCTCCTCTGTTTGGCACTCCTTGGGGTTTAAGGAACAATTGGCTGGCCCCGCCGGGTCAGGGGCCGCCACCGCGCTCCCCCATCGGTTGACGTGTAGAGGTCTGAAGTGAAGGTGGAGAGGTAGAGCACCTCGGGCCGGGACGGGGAGGGGGCAATGACGGCGACCGCATCCTGGTCCCCCAGAAAGAAGCCGGTGGGGGTCCAGGTCCGGCCCCCATCGCGGCTCTTCAGGAACCCGAGCCGGGGGTGCACTGCATAGGCGTAGAGGAACCGGGGATGAGCCGCGACGGCGGTCACCGGGACCAGGGACCCAGGCGTCCCGAGCGCCACTGCGGTCCAGGTCCTCCCCCCATCCCGGCTGACGAGGAGCCCGGCCCGGGTCCCGGCCAGCAGCGTTCCGGGCTTTGAGGGATGGGCGGCCAGGCTGAACACCTCAGGCAGCCCGGCGGCCTCAGGAAGGCGCGTCCAGGTCCCGTCCCGGACCGAGATCCGGTAGAGCCCCGGGACCCCCATCCCGTTCCAGCCGTACAGGGCCCCCTCGCCCGGGCTAAAGGTCATGGCATGGAAGTCCGCCTGACCGGCGAGGGCCAGGGGAGTCCAGGTCCGGCCCCCGTCCCGGCTGACCCGGACGCCCAGGGGGTTGGGGCCCCGTCCCGGATGATCGGGATGGCCGCTGGCATACAGGAGCCCTGACTGGGGATCGAGGGTGAACCCCATGAGATCCGAGCGATCCTCCCCAATCAGCTCCCACCGCTTCTCCTCCACAAATCGGAGAAGTCCCCCATGGGTCGCCAGATAGAGGATGCGGGAATCCTGAGGATCCACCGCGAGGCCATGGATATGGTGAAGCTGGGTGACAGGGGTGTCCGGGGGGACCGGGGCTGACCGGACCAACCAGACCCCTATGAGGGCCACGCCACCGAGGAGCCCGGCTGCAAGGACAATGCCCAGCCGAGAGCGCCAGGAAACCTTTCGCACGGTTGCTCTCATCTAACCTTCTCCGCTCATAATGCCCAGTAGGTGAATGTATCGTTTACGCCCATGACGATGAAGACGGCGCCGACAACCCTGGAGAGGAGGCGATGAGCGTTCATCGAGCGCTTCAAAGAGGCCTCGGCCCATGGAGGGCTAAAAGAGAGGATGGCCGTGAAGGCGAGCAGGGGAAGGGTGGTCCCCAGGGCAAAGATCCCCGGATAGATCACCCCCCCTTTGCTCCCGAGGCCCAAAGGGATGGTTAAGCCAAAGAAGAGCCAGAAGAGGGTCGGGCAGAAGGCAAAGGAGAAGGCGACCCCCATGAGAAAGGCCCCCAGGACCCCTTGGTGCCGGACCCGGGCCTTCAGCCAGGAACCGAAGCCTTCGCCGAGTGATCCTTTGAGCCGGAAGAGGCCGAGAAACGAGAGGCCGATCACGATCAGGAGGGGGCCCACGGCCTTTCGGGCCGCCTTGACGATGGGGATGGAGGCCGCCTCCAGCTCCAATCCGACAAGGATGACCAACCCGCCCACGATCGTGTAGACCAGCACCTTCCCAAGGGTATAGGCGATGGCCTCCTTCCAGGCGACCTTTGCCTGGCCCAACCGTCGGGCGACATAGGCCATGGCACTGGCATTGGTCGTAAGCTGACAGGGGGAGAGGGCCCCTACCAAGCCAAAGAGGAGGGCACTTAGCAAAGGAAGCTCGACCCGATCGGTCAGGGCGTAAAAGGGGGCGCTGACGGTTAAGCTCAGTTGGCTCAAGATATGATACCACCACCGGCCGAGCTCCCTCATTGCCCTTTCCCCTGGATCGCCGCCTTTAGCCCCCGGGCTCCTCCACCCGAAGATCGCAGGTGACCCCTCCCTCTGACAGGCTGTGCGCCCGCATCTGACCGGTGGAGACGACCAGGGAAGGCCCCAAGAGCATACCGATAAGGAGGACAAGGACAGCCCCACTCCCGTAGAGACTCCTCCTTGGAACCCTGAAGCCGGGACCATGTCCCTCGTCCAGCAGCCTCAGGACCCGGGCCTCGAGAGAAAGACGGCCCTGGAAAAGCGTTGCAGGTTTGAGCGGAGGGATCAGGCCCCCCTGGGCTGTTTTCACGATCGCCTCGGCCAGCTCCAGGGCAGAGACATGAGCCCTAAGCGCCTGATCATCCGCGGCCTGCTCGATCATGTCCATAAACGCTGCCTTCAGCGACTGGGCTACAGGGAGGAACCATAAGGCATCCGCCACAAAACCGGCAATCCAGAGCCTTAAGGGGTCCCGGCGCGCCGCATGGGAGCGCTCATGGAAGAGGACCGCCCGAAGCTCCCCCTCCGAGAGGAGATCAACAAGCCCGGTGGAGAGGCACACAGCGGGCCGGGAGAAGCCGATGGTAAAGGCGAGAGGCCTCAAGGTCTCCAGCACCCGGAGGTTCATGGCCTGCAGAGCCGGGGCGTGATCAAGCACCTGATCCAGCTTTCCCCACCGACCGACCCGGTACGGCTCCAGGCGTGTGTAAAGCCTTCGACTCTTGACAAGGGAGACGGCGGCCCTTGCCAACGCGAAGAGGAAGGATGCGCTTACCAGGATGACCGCCAAGGTGGTCAGGGGATGCCACGGGAACGGGGACCTGACAACGCCTAACCCAACACCCAGCAGACGCAGGCAAGCGTCGAGGAGAGGGGCAGGGGGAGGGCTTTTGGCCATGGCTTCTAGGACCACCACCAGCACTGCCAGGGGTAACGCTCCCAGTCCGATCATGGCAAGGAAGGGGAGGCGCGAAGGATCCTTGGGTTGGCGTATCAGGGCCTTCATGACTTCTTCCCCGCCCTCCGCCGCTCGGCGATCCGGGCCTGGAGCCGTTTTAAGACCAGAGGGTCCTGCCCCTTGGCCAGCTCGACCAGATACGCGACGACAGGCTCGCCAAAATCGGCGACCAGCCCTTTCAGCACCTCCTCACCCACCCATCGGAGGAACTCGTCCCGACCGATGACCGGCTCATAGCGATAGGCCTTCCCTTCCGTCCTTCGCCGGAGATACCCTTTCTCCACCAGACGGCCGATCACCGTCTTCACGGTCGTATAGGCCAGCTCCCGCCCGGGTTTGAGGGCCTCAAGGACTTCCCCGACGCTGGCCTGTCCATGGTGCCAGAGGATCTCCATGATCTCGGCCTCCAGCTCGCCGAAGACCTTCCGAAGCCCACTTTCATGGGGCTTAAAGACAAAGGCTAATCGTGCCTTCATCGATCGTGACACCTTAACCACGGAGTAAGGTCCGCATGTCCTCTCGGAGCCGCCGGAGGGCCTCTTCGTCATCGCTTAAAGCGATAGCCTGAAAATCAGCTACACTCTGTAGCAGTTTAAGACTCTCCCGGTCCCCTGTCAAGAAAAAACCTTCCTCTCCCTCCAAATTGGGCTTGACTTTCCACCAGACTGGAAGGTTTATACTGGAGGCTGATGCAAGGGAGGGGTGCAGGATGGCCCATGAGGGGCTCTTCATCGGGAAGGTGGCGGCCCGGACCGGGGTAAACATGTCCGGGCCCTGCTCGAGGAGAAGCTCCAAGACCTGGATGGGAAGATCGTGGTGGCCGTAAAATACGGGGTCATGGCCACGCCAGCCCTGGTCATCAACGGCCAGGAAAGGTGAACGATCCGATCACCCCGTGTGACCTTTCAGGATACCTCTGGGGTTTTCCCCATCTTTGCCTTGAGGGCCGCCAGGGCCTGCTCCACATCCTGCCCGGCCTCCAGCTCCGCGAACCGCTTCTCCAAGGCCTCACCGGAAAGCTCCTCGCCCAGCTCCGCCGAGGCGGCCGCTTCCGCCTCCATCTGCTCTACTTTCGCCGCCATCCGCTCAAAGGTGTCGAAGGCGCTCGTATCCGTCAGGCCGGTCATGGTCTCGTGGATCCGCTTCTGGGCCTCGGCCCGGCGTTGCCTTGCGATCAGGAGGGTCTTCTTCCGGCGGGCCTCCTCGATCTTCCGGTTCAGGGCCTGGAGGGCCACCCGGAGCTTCTCCGTACTCTCCTTCTGCTTCTCCCACTGCCTCTTGTACTCCAGGCTGTATCGCTCATGCTCGGCCTGGCGGCGCAGGGCTTCTTTGGCCAGCTCGTCGTCCCCCTTCTCGACGGCCAGCCTCGCCTTGCGCTCCCACTCCCGGGCCTGCTCGGCCTCATTCCGGTACTGTTGCTCTAACCGCTTCTCATCGGCGATGGCCGCTGCCACCTCCTGTTTGGCCTTCGCGAGCTGCTCCTGCATATCGAGAAGGACCTGGTTGAGCATCTTCTCGGGCTGCTCGGCCCGGTTGATCAGATCATTCAAGTTGGCCTTGAGAACGGTCATCACCCTGTTCAGGATCCCCATGGTTTGCCCCCTTCTCTTGAAACGTCCCTCTTTCCTGCCCCCGGTTTTAGCCCCGATAGGGGTTCAAGGACTCGAAATGACCGGAAACGGCCAGCTCCAGGGCCTCGATGGAGGCCTGGAACTCGTTGAAGTCCAGGTTCTCAAGCTGGAGGGTGTCGATCAAAACGATGCTCTCCCCTTCGATCCCGTAGGCCCCATGGACCAAGTCGGTGGCGTTCAGCTCCAACAGGCGTCGGAAGAGGGCCTCCCGGTTTGTCGGGGGAACCTCCATGACCTTGACCCGGAAGACCACGATGGGTGGGTCACAGGCCACGACGATCTTCCCGACCCTGTTCTCCTCATCGTGGATGACCCAAAGCCCCTCCTTGACCGTTTCATAGGGAAGCCCCAGTTGAACCAGGTAGCTCTCAATGTCCTCGCATGTCCTCATCATCCTCTCCTTCTCAGACAATGGCCGCGGCGATGATGATGGCCATCCCCAGGATGATGGCAGCGACCACGATCCCCAAGGCAATGTTTTGGTCCTCGACCAGCTCCTTCCGGAGCGAGTATGGTGTGATCAGCTCATAAAAGTAGTAGCCGCCGATCAAGAGCAGCATCCCGACCACCCCGTACACCAGGGAGATGATGAGATTTCCCCAGGTGGTCCCTCTGGCCATGGACGGCATCGGGAGGGCCTGCTCTCCAAAGACCCGGCCTGCCTGAACCAGCATGATCACGATCCAACTGATCCCCCCAAGCGTTTTCCCCATCGGTTCCCTCCCCTCACCGCCGGCCCCTACAAGGGCTGAAGCCCCGGGTACTCGGCGATCAGCTCCTCCTCGGTTAGAGCCTCATCTCGAGACTCCGGCGTCCAGATCACCTCCAGGCCCAGGAGCTGGCGGGGCGGGAGGCCACCCATCTTGGCCAGGATGCGGGTGATGTCGGCTTCGGTCGGATGGGCGATGGTGTCGAAGATGGGAAGCGCCACGGCGATGATCACCGTGACGACCAGGTACCCGCCCACGGGGCCTTCCTCTTCCTTTACCTCACCCTGGCCGCGGGCCTCCTCACCCCCGAAGGTCACTTCCCGGGAGAGCTTCATCCGCTCCTCGGTGGTCATCTCCTGGAAAAGGGCCTGGGCCTGCTCCAGGTCCTCGGCGCGCCGGACCTGCCAGAGGGCGGACTTCCAGTATTCGGGCGCCCGGCCCAGGGCAACAACGGTCTCCGTCAGGAGGGCCGATAAGCCTTCGGGTGAGTCGGTCATCCCCTTCTGGGCTAATCGCTTAAGCTCGTCCTGGATAAACCTGGCGGTGGCGAACAGGCCAAGCTGGAGCTTGGCGACGGTGTACGTCCCAGAGCCCCTGGTGCTTCGCCCATAGCCCCTCCACCACCGGCCGCCGCTCAGCCTCGTCCGGATGTCGTTGATCAGGATGAAGAAGATGAACCCCCCGATGATCAGGACCAGGAGCATATCTGTCGCGCCAAAGGCGCCCCCGCCGAACGGGAGGGGCGCCACGAAGAATCCGGGGTAGGGCATCGGTACCCCCCCATACGGGCGGAAGGGGTACTCGGAATACCGCCCCGGTGAGCCCGGGCGGGCCGGGAAGCCTCCGAAGGACCGCTGGGACCGTTTGAACCCGGGGCTCCCCCCAAACCGCCCCCCGGCATGCTTCGCCCCGGCCTCCCCAGCCCAGCCAAGGAGGACAAGAAAGATAACCGCTCCAGCGATCCATCGGCAGCGGTCCCGTGTCTTCATCTCGCCCACCTCGTCTCCGAACGCTCTCGACAACCTTCCCGTTACCGACCCCCTCTTTCATGATGCCCCGGATAACCTTCTACGTCAAGAGGAGGTCGCTTACCCTCCTTCCCTTTAGCCACGGGGCGGCAACGAGGGCCTCAACAGAGGTTCAGGATGGATAGCCTGACGATTCAAGAAGGGGGTAAGAGCCAGGACGGGCAACGGAAGGAGTAAAGCGTGCCTTGACAACGGGAAGGACCATACGTCGAGATCACATGCGGTGCTTTAGGATGCTCCTTTCACGAGGCCTTACAGCCATGGACCCGGCAGGGGACCGGGACCTGACATCCCCCAGGATCCAATCCCTGCCGGGTCCATGCCAAACGACGGATGAGGGACTTCTACTGCTTTGGCGCCCCGCCCATCATCCCACCGCCCATCATCCCACCGCCCATCATGCCGGACATCTCCTCCATCATCTTGGTCATCGGCTCCCCCCTTTCAGGGGGCATCTGACCGGAGCGCATCATCTCCGCCATGGACTGCATCATCCCACCCATCTGCTGCATCATCCCGCTCATCTGCTGCATCATCCCAGGGCCTCCTGGTCCCATCGGGCCCTGGCCGGGCGTCTGCTCCGCAAGGACGAATCCTACCACGGCCACGAGCAGGACCGCGACAGCCCCGAACGTCACCAACTGTCTCATCTCCATCCTCCTTTCTTCTCTTCTTGAGGAACCATGAGAATCGCCTCTTTTGACCTGGCCTCATGCCTTTTCCCTTTCACCTTCGCTGGTCAACCCTGGACATAGGGTCATCGCCCCTTCGGCCCCATGCCCGGTTGAGGGCTCTGGGGGGTTGACGGCATCGAGGGATGCTGGGGGTCTTGCATGTGCGGACCGGGCATGCCGGACTGAGGACCATGCTGTTGGCCGGAACCCCCCATGGGACCCCCATACTGAGAGCCTCCCATCATCCCTGATCCCATCATCCCATGTCCGCCTCCCATGGATCCCATCCCACCTCCACCTCGGGTGCCTCCTCCTCGGGCCATCACATCGGTGGCGGCACCGAAGGCCAGGAGCAGCGCAAACCCCACTGCCAGTATTTTCTTCATGACCGCTCCTCCTTTGACCAGACCGTTCACCCAACGTTCCACAACCTCACCACCCAGCCCATCCCTCCCGGCTGGGGGAATGACCACTATTGAGAGGCAAGGAACATGCCAACCGGGCCGAGCCCCTTCCGCCGATCTGTCTCGGCTTGATCCTCTGGGACTTTGCGACGTCTCGGGGGATCGAGCCCTCCGGGTGAAACAAGCAGTCGGCAACATGCTTGTCCTGCTTCAGCGTCGACGAAGAGAGCCTGGTGCAAAGAAGTGCATATGCTACAAGGGGAAAACAGGATTCGACCTTTTTGACGAGGCCCTCGACGATTCCGTCGTGTCGCCGACTGCCCGCGCCTTCTCTTCTAAGAGATCCAAGGCGGCGGGAAAGGATTCACCCTATGACCTGCGGCCTTCCTCCGTCAGTTCAAAGGTGACGACCACTGTCTGTCCCGGCTTGACAATTACCTCCTTGGTCTGTCTCCCCAACCGGGCATGCCAGACTTCCAGGGTATAGGTCCCGGCCGGAACACTGGTCAAGGTGAAGGCCCCCCGCTCATCGGTCACGGCATAATAGGGGTGCTCCATCACCACGATCCACGCGTCCATGGGATGCAGGTCACAGGTCACCCTGACCCACTCAGGATGCAGGAACTTCAGGGTGATCCGCTCGACGAACCCCGGCTGGGCCATGTTGATCGGCGGGTTCTGGATACTGTAGGTGTGGACGTTGTGGAGGAACCCGTCGGTGTTCAGGATGTCCACGCTGCCGCCGGCCGGAACCAGGAGGAGGTGCGGCCAAAACCCACAGCGCATCTGGACGAGGGTCGGGGTCCTCGCCGGCTCAAGCGGCTTCCCGGTGATGTTGACCACCCGGACCACCGCATCCTGGAGCCCCTGGTCGAAGCCAACGATCAGCTCCCTCGCAAGCTTCCACTCGCCGCAGACCTCCGTGTCCCTGGTCAATGGCAACTCTTGGGGCGGAGGGGGCGTCCCCACATACTTCACGATCCCTGTAATGGTCCCCGTCTGGTCCCCTCCTGCTTTGGCATCGAC
The DNA here is from genome assembly GCA_964535215.1 of uncultured bacterium. GTDB lineage: Bacteria > Methylomirabilota > Methylomirabilia > Methylomirabilales > JACQHM01 > JACQHM01. Next base: position 53,074 of record CAZHST010000001.1, on the reverse strand, counting down.
TGCGGGGCTATTGACGATAACCAGGAGCACCACAAATACCCAACCCCACCGTTGCATGACAATCCCCCTCCTCCTCGGTCCCCCCTCCTCCTCGACCTGCCAAAGGCCCCTTCCCCTTCGGCATCAAGGGTGGAAGAGGGAGAAAGGTTGTTGAATCGGTCACCGGCACGGTCGTGCTCAGATCCCGGACTCCTGCCCTCATCTACCCTTTTTGATCTGGGACAACTGATAGAACACATAGCCATACGTTGCCCAAATTCCCCCAAGGACGAGGCCGAGGAGGAAAAGGAGGCCGAGAGGCGGAGAGGGGCTGATCAGGTTCGGTTGAGGGCTGAGCTGGCCCAGGATCGGTATCCCAGGTCGCTCCTCCAAAGGCCGCCCCGGCCCGAGGTCAAGGGCCACTTCTCCCCGGCTCGCCGCCAGGCCCCCTCCTCCTCTAAATTCACCCACAACCTTCAGCAACCCGACCCTCCGCCCTGGAACCGTCACCGACGCGACACCCTGACCATCGGTGGGAAACGATCCCAGACTTAACCTCCCGAAGGCTGTGTTCACCCAGAGCAGAACAGATCTGTTGGCTAAAGGCCTTCCCCGGCCATCGGTGAGGGTCGCCACCACCCTCCAGGATCCCTCCTCACCCTTCTGGAGATCGAGAGCCAGGCGCGTCGGCTCCTTCTCGAAGGCCAACTTGACGGTTGCCCCCGGTTTGGACCGGCTGACCATCCCGGGCCCCTCCTCCGGCCCTTCGAGGATGGTCCCAGGAGGGTCCTCGAGACGGCCATCGGCACCCCTCTGCAGGATGGGAGCGGCTCTATCCGGCGGCTGGGCGAGAAGGCGGACAGGACCGGCCAACAAAGAGGGAAGGGTGAGCGACAGAGCAAGAAGCGTTTGCCATCGGCCCATTTTAGCTCACCATCCTTTCCAGCGGCTCCCTCCGGGGCATTTCAGCCTCCTCGCGGGTCTCCCAGAGGGAGACGACCGGGAACAGTTTGGAGAACCATGTGTAGAGGAGCGTAAAGGCTGCAAAGGCCCCGGCCGTGATCGACCACTCCACCCAGGTCGGCCGGTAGATGGCCCACTCCCACGGCACCCATTGAATCGGAAGGAAGGGGTGGAGGAGGGTGGGGACGATGATGATATAGCGCTTGAGCCACAAGCCGAGGTTCACCAGGAGGGAGGCGATGACGATGCTGGCAATGGGGCGGACGCTAAGGCTCGGGAGGATCGAGATGAAGAACAGCGCCATTAGGAGGCCTACCGCCCACCGGAGCATGCCCTGGAGACCTTCCAGGCCCAAAAGCTGCGACGGGCGCTGGATAGAGAGGACCAGGAGCCCCACGATGGCGACCGCCGCGGTAGCGAAGATGGGGCGGGGCTTCAACAGGGGGATCCTCGTGATCCTCCGGACGGCGGCCATAGAGGGAACCACTAGGAGGACGGCCGGGATCAGGAGGCCGACGCCCATCGTGAGCCAGAAGATGAGGGCGTGCTCGCCGAAGAGAAGCTGGCCGATCAGCCTGACATCGGCTGATTCTCCCGCATAGGTCACCGTCAGGTACTCGCTGAAGGTGAAATAGGCATACACCAGGTCGAGGGTCAGGAGTAGATACCCCAGGTTCCGGAAGTGCAGAGGGGTGATGTACCCTTCAAGGTGGTAGAGGCGCCGGAAGATCGCCATGGCCGTGATGATGGCTGCTACACCTGAGAAGATGGCCCCCACGACGAAGTACGGGCCGAAGATGGTGCTGTGCCAGCCGGCCCTGAGCGTCATCCCGAAGATCCAGGAGACAACCGTGTGCACCGAAACGGCGATGGGGATGATCAGGATGGCCATGACGCCGATGGCCTTCTCGAGGCGGCGCCGCTGGTCCGGCGTCCCTCTCCACCCCAGCGCGAGGAGGCCATAGATCCATCGCCGCCAGGAAGGGAGGGCGGTCAGCTTATCGCGCAACACGGCAAGGTCAGGGATCAGGGGGAGGTAGAGGTAGAGGAGGCTTCCAGCAAGGTACGTGGTGATGGAGAGGACATCCCAGAGGATGGGGGATTGGAGCCGTCCATACCGGAGGAGGTTCACGAGCCTATCGGGGCGGCCCAGGTCAATGATCACCATCGGGGCCCCGACCATCAAGGCAAACACGGTGATCGCCTCAGCCATCCTCGTGATGGGACGCCGCCACTTTGCCCCGGTGACCCGGAGGATGGCGGAGATAAGGGTGCCGGCGTGGCTGATGCCGATGAAAAAAACGAAGTTGGTGATGTAGATCCCCCACGAGACATAGTTCCGCATAGCCGTGGTTTCAAGCCCATACGTGAGCTGAGTGGCATAGGCAATGGCGGCCCAAGCGATGACCCCCAAGAGGCCTCCCACAAAGGCATAGTACGCCGGCCCGGAATGGACAAGCGAGTGGAGCAGCGTCTCTTCGCGCCCCGGGGGAACCCCATGGGCAGGGTCTCGGACCGTCGATCGCTCCTCTACCATGGATGCCCTCCTTCCTGCGACACTTTCCCACGCTCCTCGTAAAGGACATCCTGAGGCGGAGGGGGATACAGGCGGTTCCTCGGCGGCAGGTAATAGACCCGGGGCTGGGTCCCCAACTCTTCTAGAAACCGGTACCCCCCGTTTTCCCGGATAAGCTCTGAAAACCTCACGGTTTTCCCCTGAGAATTCGTGACGGCGTCCTCGTATTCGTCGCCAAAAGAGAGGGCGCCCATGGGACAGGCCTGCACGCACGCGGGCAACCTCCCCTCCTTGACCAGGACAGGACAGAAGATGCACTTCTCCACCACGCCCTTTCGATGGGGATAATTCCACTCGATGGAATAGGGCTGAGCAAGCTCCTCGGGCGTATGGGGGGGCTCACCCCAGTTGAAGGAGCGGGCCGAGTAAGGGCAGGCGGGGATGCAGAAGCGGCAGCCGATGCACCGCTCCAGGTCCTGGATGACGATGCCGTCTTCCCGCTTGTAGGTCGCGCTCACCGGACAGACCTTAACGCAAGGGGGGTTGTCGCACTGCATGCAGGGTCGAGGGAACCAGTAGGGGCCCGCCGTCTCGTTGTCTCTGTTGGCGTAAACCTTGATCCACTCCTGGCCGGGCGGGACAAAGTGGAACCGGTCGCAGGCCACCGTGCACTCCCGGCAGCCATTGCACTTCGCGAGATCGATGACCATCACCCACCTCCGTTCGGCCGCGGCCCCTTGAACAGAGGGCGGTGGGGGAGGGGCAGAAGCGTAAGCGGCTTTGCCCGGCTCCGATGGGACGTTCTCCAGATGGACGAGGTGCCCTGGGATGGTGGCGTCGGCGACAGAGGCGGGGATCGACCCAGCCTGCTTCCCAAGGGGGGTCCGCTGGAAGAACCGGCTTGCGACGCTCGGAAAGCCAAAGGTCACTGCGACCCCGGCGAGGAGCTTCAGAAATCGCCGTCGAGAGATGGCCATGGTTGCTCCTCCTTCCCCTATGAGGGACCCAGGACGACGAGCTGGCCCGTTTGGTCACCGTGGTCCTTGGCGCAGCGTTCCGTGGCACAGGAGAAGTGGAAGATGCCAGGCTTCTTGGCGACGAACTGGAAGGTCACAGCCTTGCCTGGCGCGATCCTGGGCTCGAAGATGTCATAGGCGGCAAGGGCGAATCCATGGGCGGCGTCGTCATCGGCATTGACGACCCTCAGGATGACGGTGTCGCCCTTGTTCACCACCAGGACCCCCGGGGTCCACCGGTGGAACTCATTTTTCCCCATCCCAAGCATTTGCATCACGATGGTGAATTGCCTGGCCTCAGGAGGCTCGGCCTCCGCAAGCGGTTGGGATGACAATGAATATGTTTGAATCACGAAATAGCCGATCGTGGCAGAAAAGAGCACGACCAAGAAGGCCAACAGCAGGATGAGGCCCCGACCTCCATTCATCCTCTCTCCCTCCCTCGGAATCCGTTTCAGTCCTGATCCATGACGTTTCACGCCCACCCCCACCGGGAGAGCCGGGAGCCTTCTGAGGAGAGTTGCTCAGGAACGTGATGTCCTCCCCTCTTCAAAGGGACAATGTTGAAAGGAAAGAACGAAGGCAAAAAGAGGAAGGAACTCCGAGGCGGGTTAAATCAGATAGGAGCGGTGGAGCGTGTAGAGTTTCGCCGAAGGCTTGCGGTATGGCGGAGATCCTGTAAGGAAGGCCGGGAGGTCCACTGCCACCCCCAACACCTGTCTGCCAATCTCTTGAGCCTGTCGAGCTTCAGGGGAGGATGAAGAGACCTCATCGCTTCGACCGGGAAGCTCGGTCCGCTGGAGAGCGGTGGTCAGCACGGGCTGGTCGTCTTCGCAGGCGTCCCGATGGTCGGCATGCCCGGCCGACCCTTGGAGGTGCTCAGCATGGTGACGGGCCTCCTCGGGGGTGGCGGCCGGGGAACAGATCAGGGCCGCTCCCGAGACAAGCACCAGGAGGAACAACGAAAGTCCATTCTGCTGCCCCATCGCTATCACCGGTCCAGGAACTACTCGTCTCCTCTCCTCACGTTTCCCTTCTCAATGTAAAGATAGGGCCCTACTCGCCCGGGGACCAGCCTCTAAAGGGATCATTTTTCAGGAAAAAAGGACTACTTAACGGGTAGCTCTTTTGGGTGATCCCTGGGTAGCTCTTTTGGGTGATCCCTGTCCAGGAAACATGAACGACGGTCATGGAGATCACAGCCGAGCCAGGCTACTCAACAGGGGGACGAGGGCCGCCCCCACCAAGAGGGAGAGGATCACCCTCATGTTGAACCTCCGGTGGGCCTCCGGGAGGAGGTCGCCGGCGCCGATGTAGAGGAACGTCCCGGCGGCGAAGGCAACGATCCGTTGGAAGACGTGATCGGGAAAGACCCCGGAAAGGAGCACCCCCAGTGGCGTGGGCAGGGCATCGGCGAGGAGACTCAGAAGGATCAGGGGCCGGCGGTAGCCGGCCTGTCGCATGATCACGGCGGTGGAGAACCCCCGCGGTAGCTCGTGGAGGAAGACGGCAGCGGCGATGCCCAACCCGAGGCCGGGGTTTAGCGCGTAGCCCGCGCCGATGCCTAAGCCATCAATGAAACTCTCCGTGCCGATGCCGATCAAGGCGACCCACCCGATCGTGTGGGTCCCGCATTCCGCCTCTCCACAGGTGTGGATCAGGATCAGCTTCTCCAGAAGGTAGATGGCGAAGAACCCGGCGGCTAGGAGGGAGGTGTGCTGGCCCGCCCCCTCGGGGAGCATGTCGAAGAAGGCAATGGAGACGAGGCCTCCCGCCGCAAAGGCGACCAAGTACCGGAGGTCCATTTTGGCGAACCTGCCCGAGAGGGAGAGCAACCCCCCGACAAGGGTAGCCACGACCGTTACGAGGGCGTACAGCAATGGAATCATCTTGGCCTACCCTTTTTCTCCTTTACCCTGAGGAGAACGAACGTGACAGCCGAGGCGATCAGGATGAGAAGACTTAAGGTCTGGGCGGCCGAAATGCCGCCGGCAAACTGCAACTGATCGCCCCGGAAGTTCTCCACGACGAACCGGATCACCCCGTAGCCGCTGGTGTACATCAACGCCAGTTGGCCCTGGAACGTGGTCCGCCGCCGCCACATCCATAAGAACCCGAAAAGGAGGAGGTCCAGGCCGAACTCGTAAAGCTGGGTGGGGTGGAGGGGGACACCCAAAGGGGCCAGGGCATTGGGATCGGTGAAGGTCACCGCCCAGGGGAGGTCCGTCGGCTTGCCATAGGCGTCGCCGCTTAAGAAGCAGGCGATCCTCCCGATGGCCTGTCCAAGGATGAGGGAAGGGGCCAGGGTGTCAGCGAGCCTCCAGAAGGGGATCTGGTATGTTCGGCAGAACCAGATGACGACAAAGAGGCCGGCGAGGAGACCGCCGTGGAGGGCCAGGCCCCCTTTCCAGACGGCGAGGATCTCCCACGGCTGCTTAAAGAAGATCTGAGGATCGAAGAAGGCGAAATAGTACAATCTCGCCCCCAGCAGGCCGAAAAGCACCGCATAAGTGGCGAACTCTTCAAGCCGCGCCGGGTCAATCCCCTTCCGCGCCGCCTCCTTCCTGGCCAGAAGATACGCAACGAGGAATGCCAGGGCGACGACCACACCGTAGGACCGGAGCTGGAAGCCTCCGATCCTGAACAGAATCGGGTACACCACAGCCTCCTCTCCGGCTCAGCCGGCCTGCCGGTCCACATCGGCCTCTTCTCCTCCCCGCGCACTCATGGGCTTTTCTACCTCCATTCCCTCGTGCCCATGCCCTCCATGCCCCCCGTGCAGCCCTAACAAATGCAGGAGGGGGCAGGCCAACAGGAGCAACACCAGGAAGATCTGCCACGGGCTGACCCCCAAGATCATCAACCCCCCCAGGACGACGATGGCCCCGCTGACAATGGTCCGCCATGACTGCTTAAACCCCATCGGTTACCCTCCTCTCTCGAAACCTTTCAACCGCTCGGCCACCTCCAGAAGCGCCGTCTTCCGCTCAGCCCGGAGCCGCTTGTACTCCTCCGGCGGCAGCTCCCCCGCCTCGAAGGCATCGTCCAGCTTTGCAAGGGCCTCGATCAGCTCACGAAAGCTCGCCTCCAGGGCCTCCTTCGAGGTCAGGCCCGCTGGCCGGGGATGGCTCCGTCTCCGGAAGAGAGGATAGGCCACGCCTACCCCCAGAAGGAGGACAACGGCCCCGAAGGCAAGGTATCGAACGAGGCCTGATCGGAACGGAAGGCCGTGGAGCTGCACTGTCAAGGAGGTGCCGGGCTTCAGAGCCTTCCCCGCAAGATGGAGGTAGCGCTGGCCCTGGATCTCGACGGCCCCCCTCGCCTCCAAGGTCGGACCCTCCGCCTTAACCCCACCGTTCACAAAGACATTGACACCCTCCGTCGGATAGTCCAGGGGCCTTACAAAGGTGTACCGGTCGGAGCCTGGCTTGAGTGTATATGCGAAGCCGATCTCCCGGACCCCGGGCTTCACGTCCATCGTGTCTACAAAGCCTGATCCCATGGGAACGACACAGCACTCCATCAACCCTGAGAGGTACTGAAGTCCGTCGGCACCTTCTGGCAATGTGAACTGGAGCGTCGCCCGCCTCCCTTGACCAACCGGCCGGGCACCGATGAAGGCTCTGTCCCCTACGTTCTCAACGAGGAGGAGCTCCTTGACCAGGAGGGATCCCTCCCCCGCTTCCATCAGCAGATGGTGCACCTTCACGTGAAGGACCCCTGGGTCGTCGGTCGCATCGTAGACCGGGATCTCGATCCGACGCTTTCCTTCTCCCGGTTTGAACGTGACCTCGGTGTTGTACTCGGCCCCCTGGTACCTCAGGTTCACCCGGTAGCGCTCCTCAGGGGCGACGTTGGTGAAGCGGAAGGCCCCCCCCGGATCGGTCCTGGTCGTTTGCCTCTCCTCCTTTTCACCCCTCGAGGCGATCAGGGCGATCTCGACGCCGCCGACCCCGCGACCGCCGGGGGTTTTGTTCGTGAGCCTCCCCTCCAACACGGCGGCCCAAGCACCAAGGGGAAGGAAAAGCAGAAGGCCCATGGTGACGGTAAACACCCCTCGACCCCTCACTACTCCCTCCTCGTGATCTCCGTGACGAAGGATATGCCACACCTCCGGCAGAACCGATCCTCGACAGATCGTCCGGCACCGCAGCCGGGGCAGATCCTCCGCTTCATCCGCCTGGCCTCCACCTCCTGCTCCAAGAGTTCCCCCAGCTCCTCCCTTTTGTCCACCTGATCGAGGAGCGCCAGGGCCTCGAGGCGGTATTTCTCCCTCAGCTCCCGGTAGTCCCCTTCGGAAAGCTTCCCCATCCGGTAGTCGAACTCCAGATCCGTCAAGGCGGCGTAGAGCTCCCCCTTCCTGGCGAGGAGCTCCGATCCCTCCCCCCCGCTCGTGGCGTCAAAGGCCCTTCGAGGCTTGAAGAGAGGCCAGGCCAGGAACAGGACCACTGTGGTAAAGATCACCGCCCAGGCGATGAGAGCCATTTCACCCTCCCCCTTCGAACCGCTTCAGTTCTTCCTCGAGCCTTTTCCCGTGCTTTTGCTCCAGGTATTCCCTCAAGGAGGGATCCAGGGAAGAGACGAGGGGGGAGGCCCGGCCGGCCCACCGGCGGATGACGAGGACGACAAGGAAAGCACCGGTGAAGAGGGCCAGGAACGGAGTCACCCAGGCGGTCAGGTTGAACCCCTTCTTCGTCGGCGCCGCCAACAGGCGCTCGCCGTAGTTTTGGACCATGAACTGGATGATCCGGGATCTGTCCCACCCCTCCTGGAGCTTCGCCTTGATGATCCCCCTGAGCTCGGCCCCGCACGGCATATCGCATTCGGTCAGGACCTTGTTGCAGCCGCAGTTGCAGATGAACTCCCGGGCCACCTCGTTCACCGCCAGGGCGGCCTTCGATGGAACAGAGACCACCATCACGAGGAGGAAGCCTCCCAGGAACGCTGTGAACTTAGACCAACGCATCTTCCCGCACCTCCCCTCGAAACGCCGGCTGGGGACGACGGCGCCCCTTCCGCTCAGGCCACATGACGATCAAGGTCCCGAGGCCGATGACGTAGGACCCGATCCACATCCACATCATGAAGGGATTGATCAAGGCCCGCATACTGATCCCCTGTTCATCAATAGAGGCCAGGATGAGGTAGAGGTCCTCTTTCAAGCTGCTGAAGATGGCGGCCATCGTGTGGGGCTGGTCCGAGCCGGCGTGGAGCCGCTTCTCGGGGACAAGGACCCCAAGGGTCTTCCCCTGATTGGAGACGGCGATCCTGGCCCCGACCACCATCGTATCCCCCCGTTCGAAGGCCACCGGTCCCTCGTAGCGGAGGCGGTAGCGGCCGACCGTAAGCTCCTCCCCCTTCTTGAGATACGCCTCCCGCTCCACCCTGAAGGCCTCCCCGGCGATGGCCAGGACCAGCAGGAGGACACCCAGGTGGATGATGTAGCCCCCGTAGCGGCGCCGGTTCCGCCAGATGAGACCCCCAAGGGCCCTGGGGAACCCTCCTCCGACCATCTCACGGCGTGCCCTAGTTCCTCGATAGAATTCCAGGCCGATGGTCGCCGCGACGAAGAGGAGGAGGGAAAAGGTGAAGAGGACCAGGGGCCGTCGGATGCCGAACAGGACGAGGAAGCCGGTCCCGACCAGGGCAAAGATGAAAGGGGGGAAGAAGTTCCGCTTCAGGTTTGCCCAGGAGGCCCGCCGCCAGGCGATCAACGGACAGATCCCGGTGATGAACAGGAGGGCCAGGCCGAAGGGGACCATCACCTGGTTGTAGAAGGGAGGTCCCACCGTGACCTTTACCCCCCGGACGGCCTCGGCGATCAGGGGGAAGACCGTCCCCCACAAGGTCGTGAAGGCGATCCCCACCAGAAGGAGATTATTCACGAGGAAGCTCGATTCCCGGGAGAGGATCCCCTCCAGCTCATGCTGGCTTTTCAGCTCCGGGAGGCGAAAGAAGAGGAGGCCAAAGGCGACGGCGAGGATCAGGCCCAGGAACCCGAGGAACAGGGGCCCTAAGCTCGACTGGGCGAAGGTGTGGACCGAGGAGAGGACGCCACTCCTCGTGAGAAACGTGCCGAAGATTGACAGGGCAAAGGTCAGGATGATGAGGGAAAGGTTCCAGACCTTCAGCATCCCCTTCTTCTCCTGGATCATGACCGAGTGGAGGTAGGCCGTCCCGGTCAACCATGGCATGAAGGAGGCGTTCTCCACGGGGTCCCAGGCCCAGTAGCCGCCCCAACCCAGGATCCGGTAGGCCCACCAGGCCCCGAACATGTTGCCCAACGTCAAGAAGAACCAGGCGAAGATCGTCCACCGGCGGGTGCTGGTGATCCACTCGGTCCCCAGGCGGCCGGTCAAGAGGGCGGCCAGGGCGAAGGCGAAGGGGATGGTGAAGCCCACGTAGCCGATGTACAGGGTCGGGGGATGGAAGAACATCCCCGGATTCTGAAGGAGGGGATTCAACCCCCGGCCATCGGGCGGGGGGAAGGGGAGCCGCTCAAAGGGGTTCGCAAAGAAGACCAGGACCACAAGGAAGAAGAGGGCAACCGCCATCGAGGTAGCTAAGACGTAGGGCATAAGCTCCCGGTTTCGGCGGCGGTTCTGGAGCACAACGATGGCGAGGAAGAGGGTCAGCATGAAGGTCCAGAACAGGAGGGAGCCATCCTGACCGCCGTAGAGGGCGGCGATCTTGTAGGCTGTGGAGAGTTTCCGGCTGGAATAGTTGGCGACGTAGGTCAGGCGGAAGTCGTTCGTCAGGAAGGCGGCGACCAGTACAGCCATCGAAAAGCCGAGGAGCCCTGTAAGGGCCAAGGCCCCTCGCTCCGCCGACCGGATCAGCTCGGGGAAACCCCGCCGGGCACCGACGACAGCCGCCACGGCTGAATAGGCGGCGACCCCCAAGGCAAGGACCAACGTGGCATACGCCAGCTCTGTCATCTTCCCTCCTTTAGTTCCCGTAAGGGGTCCGTAGAACCGGTAAGGTCACCTGGTAGTGGGCAGCGTTCGGAAGTGGCACCTCCTCCGTGGCAAAGGGGACGGTCCCTCCAGGTGGGACCGCTCGAACGATGGTGGATACCTCCCCGATCGGTTCATGGGAGGCGTTGAAGAAGCGGACCTCGATGGGAAGGGACGGGATGGGGCGAGCCGTTCGATTGACCAGGGTTCCTCTCACCACCACCCCGTTCTCAGTCCGTTTGAACGCTGTGTCACGGATCACCAGGTCACTCCGGGTAGAGGTCCAGGCCAGGTAAAGCACGAAGGCGATGGGGAGAAGGCCCGGCACGACCCACCGCTTGATCCAGCACCGCCTCGGCTCCTCCAGTTTATCCATTCCCCTTCTCACGGAACCCGGTCCAACAGGTCGGCCAGGACTTGTCTTGCAACCGGAGGGTCGGCGGCTAACCAGATCACCTTAGACCCCCTCCGGTAAAAATAGTGGACCCGACCTTCCCCCAGGGCCGAGTACACGGTCATCCCTCCCCGCTCCGACGCCTTGAGATGATAGAACGGGGTGTTCCCCTGCTGGATCCGCTCGGCCATCCGCTTCACCTGGCCTGCGGCCTGACCGGAGGAAGAAGCCTTCGAGACATAGAGCATGGCCACCGCCCCATCTTTCTCATAATGGGCAACATAGGCTTCTTGCCCGGCCACCTCTTTCCCGTGAAGGCGATTGATCGCCTGAAGGGCCTCCTCCCCCCGGAGGGCATGGACGAGTTCTAGCTCCCCTAAACGCTTCGGGGGCTCGGCCCAACCTTCCCTGACGCCGCCTGCCAGGAAGAGGGCGAAGGCCATCAGGGAACCAGCGGCCCCTTTTGGAAGTCTCCTCACGTTCCCCTCCTGTAGGGCCTATCGAGGTTGGGGCTCCAGCGGATCCACGACGGTCGCATACAGGGTCACGATGGTGAGAGGCCGTTTCGAATCGTTCGAGTAGATCCCGACCTGCCGCTTCTGCTTCCCCAGCCCCTTCAGCCCGTGGTAGTTGGGATCGAAGGTCACGGTAAGCCTCGCCCGCTCTCCCGGCTTCAGCACCTCCGACCAATCGGGGTAATTCGCATGCATGTCAAAGACGGGACTCTTCCTCCTGGCCACCTCAAGGGTGGCGGTCGTGCACATTCAGGAGGTCTTCACTCCTTGGATGATCAAGGGGGCATCTCCCCGGTTCCGGAGGACAAAGGTGGCCTGGACTTTCCCCTGCAGGCGGCCGACGGTGCCGAAGTCGTAGTCCTCCGGCTTCACCTGAAGAACCGGCCCCCGCCTTGCCCCGGCCGAATCCACCAGCGAGAGCAGGATCAGCCCCCAGGCCACAAGCCCCCACGGCCACCTCTTCGCTCGTTTTCCCATGGATGCCTCCGTTTAAGAGCCGGTCTCCCCACGCAGGATCCTCTGAATAAGCTGCCAAGACGCCTCAGTGTCCCACTCCCTGGCCCCGATGAGCTTGTAGGCGATTCCCCCTTCCGGATCCACGAGGAAAGACGTTGGGAGGGCGTAGATCCGATAGAGTCTCCCGGCCTCTTTCTTGGGGTCCAGGAGGACCGGGAAGGTCAGGTTGAACTCCTGCACAAACTCCTCAACCACCGGCTTCCCCTCCACGTTCAGGCTCACGGCGACGATCTCCAACCCGTGGCGGTTGTGCTGCTCGAAGGCCCGTTGCATGCTGGGCATCTCGTCCCGGCAGGGCTGACACCAGGTGGACCAGAAGTTCAGGAGGACCACCTTGCCCTTAAAATCGGAGAGGCGTCTTACCTTCCCTTCCAGGTCGGGGAGGGCGAAGTCGGGGGCCAGATAGCCGACTTCTAAGCCGAAGTGTCCCGGGGGGTGCCTCCTCGCCGCCGCGGCCTCGTCCGGGCGGACACTCCCCAGCGTGACGAGCGTGAGCCCAACAAGCCATGCGACCAGGGCTTTTGGCAGCGTAGGGTTTTGACCCCTTGCTCTTCCCAGGTGGGGTCCCGGCGGCTTCTTCTTGCAGACAGCATGTTCGATCATCGGGTTCCCCTCCTCTTTTACACCGTGGCCAGGATGGCCAGCCCCATCAGGACCACCCCCGAGCCGAGGGCCAGCCGGACCTGCTCCTTGTGGTGGAGGTTCCAGCGGGCCAGGCGATTCAGCAACGGGCGGGTGGAGGCGATGACGAGGATCCCCAGAAGCGGCAGGATGAACATGACGTTATAGAGCACCAGGTACGCAAATCCCTGAAGGGCGCTCGGCTGGGCGGCCAGCAGGGAGAGGACGGCCAGGTAGACCGCCCCGCTGCAGGGGACGGTGCAGAGCCCGATCAGGAATCCGCTTACCACAAGGGCGGGAACCGTCATCCGGCGGGCCGCTTCTTTCGCCCACCGGCCCACCGCCACGGGCGCCTGGAGGCGTGGGCCCATCCCGGGAAGGAACACATCCTTCAGCATCCAGAGCCCGAAGGTGATGGAGAGGACGGCACCCACCCGCGCGGGCACATGGTACTGGGTGAACAGGCCGGCCGCCGCCAGCAATCCGACACCTAAGGCCAGATAGGTCAGGAACACGGCGGCGATGTAGATCGAGCCAAGGCCCACGACCCTCGCCCGGAGGGCAATGGCGCCCTGCGGGGTGCTTCCCTGCACCGCCACAAGGAGCGCGGTGATCAAGAGGAGCAGCACGGTGAAGGCGCAGGGGTTGATGCCGTCGAGGAGACCCGCCACGACTACCGTCGTGAGGGTGACGGCCGGGAGCATGGTACCGAACGGCCCCCGGGGGGCGTTGGGGCTCCCCCACCCCGCCAGAGCCGCCAGCCCTAAACCGAGGACCGCGAGGACAGCAACGACGAGGAAAAGCCATCCGCGGGGGCGCACCGCCTATCCCTCCACGATGAGCTGGCCCTGCATCGTCGGGTTCTCGCGGCCGCCGCAGCAGACGTCACAATAGAAGGTATAGATCCCCGGCCTGGTTGGGGTAAAGGTCGCTTCACTCGTTCTTTTGGGCGGCGCGATGATGTTTACCCCCAGCTCATCAATGGCAAACTGGTGCTTGCCGCCGCCATCTAAATGGAAACGGCTATCCAGGCTTGTCAGCCGGACCGTCAGTGGGTACCCCACCTTGACCCGGATGACCGAGGGCGAAAACCCTCCCATGCTCCCTCTCACCTCTACGACAGTTGGACTTTTTCCCTCGGAGTTGCCCAGGGAGAAGACAGGAAGGAGGAGCCACCCGGTTGCCCCAAGGGTCGCCACGACGATGACGAGAAAGGCCAGAGGCTTCCAGAGCCTGCCTCTCTCCGTTGAACGGGTTCGGTTCTGTTTCGTGCGTTTAGCTCCCATTTCAGACCTCCAGTGGAACATTCCTAGCGGTGGGACCGCTCAGGCGTAATACCTGGTCATCCTTTTGAGATCCCGATCAACCCGGTAGAGCTTCCCAACGTACAGGACCCCATCCTCGATCTTCACCTCGTACCGATCGAGCGGCCGGGGAGGTGGCCCCGCCAGGACCCGACCGTCCACGTCGAAGACCCCACCGTGGCAGGGGCTGAAGAACTTCTGGACGGGCTTGACCCAGCGGACCGGGCAGCCCCCGTGGGTGCAGCGGATGTCGTAGACAACGAACTCCGTCTCGCCTTTCTTTAAGACATAGACGGCATGTTTGACCGGCTCCTCCGGCCACGGTTTTGGACTCACGGAGGTCATGGGGACCAGCGTCGGCTCCCCCGTCGGAAACAGCTCCACAGGGCCCAACCGGGCCCATCCGCTCTCCTCTTCTTTAAGGGCTGGGAGGACCCCGAATCCCAACAACGGAGCGCCGATGCCCAGGCTGATCAAGCCCCCGATCCAGGCCAGCACCTGCTGGAAGAACTGGCGTCGGGTCGTGCCGGTTCCCCGTTCCCTTCGTTCCATCCGAGTCCCCCTCCCTCTCACGGTTCCGACTGAACCCACCCGGTGCGCTTATCCACCAGGAGGGTCTCCATAACGGATCCCTCCTGGGTCACCACCTCCACCACAAAGTACGGGTCCGACTCCGTAATCCTGCCGATTTTGAACCCGGATCTCCCCAGGGCCTCCAAATGTTCCGCGGCGATCGCGGCTGCCTGTTCCCGGGTGAGGTGGATCGAGAGGCCCCGCTCATAGGCCCTGCCATGGGGATCGTCAGGGCGCTGGCCGACAGCAGGGCCCACGATGCCGAACAGCAGCAGAATCACCAGACTGATCGTCCCATCCCTCTTCATCCCTCAACCTCCCTCTGATCCTCCTGGGCGACAAGCGGCTCCCCTTGGCGAGGTGCCTTGTGAGATGCCCACGCTTTTCGGCTAACGCTGGGGACCCTTCGCTGGCTCCAGGGGTCCATCCCCCGACGATCCCGCTTGGCGAAGTTGGACGAGATACCGCTCTTCCCAGGTCACAGCCTCCAGCTCCCTCCCGATCCGATCGGGAGGGTGTCGAAGGGGATGGTTCGTCTGCACCCAATGGACCAGCTCGTGGAGGAGCGTGCTGTGACACAAGGCGTCGGAGGAGACCTTGAAATCCTTCGCCTCGGCCAGACAGACGCGGTTGATGAGGATCGTATCCGGCTGCCCGTCCCGGCCGATTTTGTAGTAGCCGAGAAAGACCATGCCATTCGCAACATCGAAGTTGATCCGGCTGGAAAACTCTTGCGGGCTGAGAACCTCCACCCTGGGTCGGGGTATCCCTGCAACATCCCATCCTGTGAGCCGTTGGAGGGAGGTGATCATCCGCTCCAGGTCGTAGGTGAACGAGGGAGAAGGTGACTTTGCTTCGACCTCCACTGCCGATGGCGACGGCCATCCCTCCAGGGGGAATCCCCCCCACAGGGCCATCACGATGAGCCCCAGGACCGCCTTCCCTGGCACCGTTTCCTCCTCCGCGACGGCGGTCTTCCCGACACCTCCTTTTCCCGTGTACAGGATGATGCGCTTGTGTTGCCTTCTCAAGAGATTAGTACCGAATCACCTCGCGTATCATGGGATAAGAAGCATAGATAATGAAAGAGTGCTCCCCTCTCAGCACGTTCTTGAGATACATCCCCCGCTGGTGGGCGAGGGCCGCCTGAAATCGCCTCTCGCCTATGAGCCGCGATCCCCGGGAGACCTCCCGTGCCGCCCGGACGTCGTCAAAGATCATGACCACCACGCTCTCCCGATCACGAAACTCCTGCCGGAGCCGCTCCCCCAGGGTCCGCAGCCCCTCCACGCTGGGCTCTGGTCCGGTCGCGATGAAAAGCCCCTCCCCTTCCGGACGGCTCCACCACACCACCCGCTGATATCCACGATCATGCCCAAGACGCGGACGAAGGCCTGAGACCACCGCGGCCAGGAACGCCCCAGCCCCAGCCAGCAGCGATGCCAGGAAGCCCCGACGGCTTGGGAGGATCCGACTAGACATGGCTGGCAATCGCCTCAAAGACGCCACCGAGACACAGCCAGTGGGAGAGTCCCGGCCGCAGCCCATCCACCTCGATGGTGATCCCGGCTTTCCTGAGTTCCTTTAACCCTGTGCCGAGAACCAGCGCGCCGAATTCCCCGATCTCCGCCACCCCGGAGAAGTCCAGAATGATTGTCCCCCCAAATCGCCTGGCGTGGTCGAGGACCTGGGAGGCTGAAGATCCATCAATCACGCCGAGCAGATGAAAGACCAATCCGGCCATGCCCCGCGAAGTGACCATGCTGAAGGGCCTCGTCTTCCGCAGTTCAGGGAGCCTTTCCTCCATCCTCGCCTCCGATCAGGTGCTACCGTACGCATGGGCGGCCCAGAGCAGAGCCCACTGTTCAAAACCTGGTGCAACGCTTTCACACGGCCTCCCGCCTCAGCCGAGGACTGAAGCCTGATACCTGTGATGGCCGTCTCCGCCGGCTGCCGCAACGGCTTGCACGAGGCCTCGGGGCTCGATCTGCTCCGAGTCGTAATGCACAAGAGCCAAACCAGCAAGCAGATCGATCTGCACCTCTACAACCCCTGGGCAGGAGAGCAGGCTGTTCCGCACCCGGATGGTGCACGTCGGACAGCCCATCCCGCTCACCCGGAGGACCACCGTCTCCGCCCGGGCCAGCGCCTCCTGATCAACGGCCTTCTCCAGAGGGTCAACGTGGCAATTTCCTTCCGGTCCCATCATTCTCCTCCTTTCTACCGATCCACCTCCCCCAGGACGATGTCAATGGAGCCCAGGACGGCCACGCAGTCCGCCACGAGACACCCGGGGAGCATGACGGGCAGGGCCGAGAGGTTCACAAAGGCCGGGGAGCGGACCTTGTAGCGGTAAGGGCGCTCAGAACCATCGCTGACAAGATAGAATCCCAGCTCCCCCCGGGGCGACTCCACCCGGGAGTAGATGTCACCGGCCGGGGGCCTGATCTTCTTGGGGACCTTCCCCTGGATTGGGCCGGGTGGGAGTTGCTTCAAGGCCTGCTCCACGATCTTGACGCTTTCTTCCATCTCCCGCCGCCGGACCCAGAACCGGTCCCACACATCCCCTTTCTCCCCGACGGGGATCTCAAACTCGAACCGGTCGTAGATCCCGTAGGGATCGTCCCGCCGGAGATCCCATGGGATCCCTGAACCCCGAAGCATGGGACCGCTCACGGCATAGCTCACCGCATCCTGTTGGCTCAGGACCCCGATCCCCTGGATCCGCTTCTGCCAGATGACGTTGTCCGTGGTGATGGCGTCGTACTCTCGAAGGCGGGGTTTAAACCATTCCAGGAAGGCCTTGCAGTCCGCCTCCCACCCGGCGGGGAGGTCCATGGCAACCCCACCAAAGCGGAAGAAGGCGTAGTTTAACCGCTGGCCCGAGACGGCCTCGAAGAGGTCCAGGATCATCTCCCGCTCCCGGAAGCAGTACATGAAGATGGTGAAGTTCCCGAGGTCCAGGCCGAAGGTCCCGAGCCAGAGGAGATGGGAGGCGATCCGCTGGAGCTCCCCCAGGATCACCCGGAGGTACTCGGCCCGTTCCGGGACCTGGATCTCGCCGCCGTAGAGGCGCTCCACGGCCAAGCAATAGCCCCAATTATTGTACATGGACGCCAGATAATCCAGCCGATCGGTGTAAGGGATGATCTGGAGGTACGAGCGATTCTCCCCGATCTTCTCGTGGCAGCGGTGGAGGTAGCCGATGTAGGGAACCACCTCTAAGACCAGCTCACCGTCCAGCTTCATCAGCATCCGGAAGACACCGTGGGTCGAGGGATGCTGGGGCCCCATGTTCACCCACAGCTCCTCCATGGTCTCCCGGCCCCGCTCCAGAAACCGGGGATCGTTGCTGCCGCTCATCGCTCCCATTCCAGCCCCCCTTTCATCCAGATGTAGCAGAGGCCGAGGCAGAGGATGCCAATGAAGATCAGCATCTCAACGAGGCCAAAGAGGCCCAACTCGCGTAGGACGACAGCCCAAGGAACCAGGAACGCGATCTCGATATCGAAGATGATGAAGAACATGGCGACCAGGTAGAACTTGACGGAAAACTGGATCCGGGCATCCCCCACGGGGATAATGCCACATTCGTACGGCGAAAGTTTCGCCCGGGTCGGCCGTCTGGGCCCGCAGATGGCCGACAAGACCGCGGTGATCATGGCGAAGGCCACAGCGATCACCAGCATGACAAGGATCGGCAGATACTCGATCACTTCGCATCCCTTCAAAAGGAGGCGTCGGAGGGATCAGACCTCCGAGGTCCCCCTTGGATCACCGGACCACGATGGGACTCCCCGGCGAGGCGGGAGGGGGCGAAGGCCAAAGGTGTTCGTCCTCCGCCCCCCCTCACTTCGCAAGCTAGCAGCCGTGCGAGTGGCCGCCGGCCTTCTTCTCGGCGTACTTCTTCGGCGCCTTCTCGAAGGTCTCTTTGCAGGCCGGGCTACAGAAGGCGAAGGTCTTCCCTTCGTAGACCAAGGTCGGCGCCTTCTTCGGATCCACCTCCATGCCACACACCGGATCCTCCATCATCCTTCTCACCCCCTTTCCTTCACGAACGTTCACCCTCACCCTTTTCCCTCCCCCGTTCGACTTTCTCAGCACACCCTTGTGTAATAGCCACCGGCCCGCGAGAAGCTGAAGGGGAAGGAAGCCGGGGCTGACACTTTCAAAGAAACGGACGGTGAAGCCGCAGATGGAACAACGCTTGTAGATAAAGGGCCAGCCGTTCTCCCGGTCCCTCTCCCCGACCGGCACCATCTGAGACAAGCAGCAGGGGCTTGGGTGGGGAGGGGAGACGATCCTCTCCGGATAGGCGTTTTCTGGGGGCTTCTCCGCGCTGTACTCGACGATCGTCCTCACCCCTTCCACTCCGTCTTCCGATCAAGGTTCTGGCGTCCCCCAGGGCCACGAGCCGGCGGCCCGTGAGGGGATGGTCTCCTCTTCGACCGGCCGGAACCTGCGAGGCCGCCAGAAGGGGAGGAAGGCCGGCGTCCTGGCCTTGTAGCGTCGGTAGTCTTCCCCGAACCGCTCCTCTAACTCCCGCTCCTCCCGGCGGGCCAAGCGGGAGTAGACCACCAGTAAGATGGGGGCCATCAGGAGGGTGGGGAGCGTCGGCCACTGGATCAGACTTCCGATAATGATGGCAAAGAGGGCGAGATACTGGGGGTGTCGGACGAGGCGGTAGATCCCCGTCGTCACCAACGCTCCCCTAGCCCAATGAATCTGCCACCACCCGATTCCCATCAGGGTCAGGCCCCCCAGCATCAGGGAGTTGCTGATCAGGTGGATGATGGCGAGCATCCCTTCCCCACCCCCCAGCAGGGTCACCCACAGATGGCCGCTTTCGTGGGCGAAGGGAAAGAAGGTAGGATATTTCCGGCCCAGCAGGCCTGTCAGGAGATAGATCGTGAGCGGGAAGCCGTACATCTCGGCGAAGAGGGCGATCAAGAAGGCGCTGAAGACGCCTAAGGAGCGCCACTCGACCCGTCTCCGGGGCTGCAAGAACGCCAGGGCGAAGAGGCCGAAGAAGAGGACGTTCGCCAGCACCGCCGTCCAAAAGCCATAATCGTAGATGAGTGGGCGTATTTCCATTTCTCCTTCCCCTCGGCGGAAGGGAGGGGACAGGCCGCGGCCGGCACCCGGGGGAGGGGACCGGGCCAAAGCCGTGGGGCGCAGCCGCGGCCTCCCCTGGGGAGGAAAGGTCCCCCTATACCCTTCCTCCCCTATGGGATCCTAACGCAGGTCCCACTTTAGGACCCGCTCCGGGACACCGGCGAGGTCCTTGACGACCAACTCCAGGGAGCGGGTGTCCTCACTGATGAGGGGGTTCCCCGCCCGATCAATGGTGGGGAAGAGCAGCAGGCCGGACCGGTGGTGACTGCTTCCCTCCGCCGCATGCCACCCCACAGGCTCCGCCACCTGCCCGGCGTCGTTTCGTAAATAGGCAAGGCGCTCGATGACATAGCCATCCAGGGACCCGGAGTGGGTGTCCAACTTCACATCAAATCCCAGCTTCCCATCCTCGATGAGGCCACGGTAGGTGGCCGTGACGGTCACCCCCCGCTCCTCGTTAATGCGGGTCTCAGAGGCCTGGGCGCCGGGGGCCTGTTCCCCCATGGCCTGGCCGCCCATGCAGGGCTGCATCATGCCGGGACCCATCATCCCCCCCTGCATCATGCCCCGTCCGCGCATCATGGGAGGCTTGCCGCCTTTCTCGAGCAAGGCCTGGAGTGTCTTCTGCTGCTCGGCGCTCAGGAGGGTTTTCCCCTGTTCGATGGCCTTGATCCGGCCCAGGCGAAGAGCCGTCCTTAAGGCCTCGATCCTCCGGAGGGTCTCCTCCACCTTCGTCAAATCTACCGGCGCCTGCTCCAGCAACCTCTGAAGCTCCGCTTCCGCCGCCTCAATCTCCGCCATCCGTTCTGTGGCCTCTTTCTGGAAGTCCGACCGGATGCCCTCAAGGGAGCGGACCTGATCGGCGGAGAGGCCCAGCTCCTCTTTGTGCTGGAGCATGAAGGTGATGAGCGGCCGTTCCGCCACCGCTCCGGCCCCGCCCATCATGCCATGGCCCGGCCCCATCATCTGCGGGCCCATCATCGGTTGCTCGGGAGCCTCCTCAGCCCAGGCAAAGCCTCCAAAGCCGCTCAAGGCCACGGTGAGCACGAACACCGAACCCATCGTTCTCCATCGCATTGGTTCTGTCCTCCTTTTTCCTTTCTTGAGACCTCTTTCTGTTCCTCGGGGGCAAGCCATCGGCTGGCCCATCGCCCCATTCCCTCAAAGAGCACCGACGTCCGTTCTCACCTCCTTCCCTAGGATCGCTCAAGATCCTTAAACTGGATGCCTTCGGTCGCAGGGAGTACCGGAGGTTAGGATCCCCTCATACCTGAAGACCTCCTCCGGGTCATGGCCCCGCTGTGCCAGCCGGAACGCCAGCTCGTCAAGCCTCCCGATCCGCTTCAGGGTCTCAACGATCCGCTCAAGACTCCCCCAGTCGCTCCATAGGATCCCCGTCACCCGTAGAGTCCTGAGGTTCGGGGGGATCTGCTGCAGGAGACCATGGGAGATGGTGATGGCCGGTATCGTGGCATAGGCCGCTTCTAACGCCTCTTCTTCGTGGACGGTGCCCAAGAAGGGAGTCAACCGGCGAAAGCGGTCATAGAGGTCCGGGAGATAGACCTGGTACATCTGGAGCAGGGTCTCCACCCGCGCCACCAGCACCAGGGTATTCCACAGACACCCGGCCCGATAGAGGCGCTCCGCCATCCAGCGATTGGGCTTTTCGTAGAACCCTTTCACCCGCCACAAGCCGTTCCCCTTGTCCCCTTGAACTGGGTCGATCCAGCCATAACCGGTCTCGGGTGCCTCAGGGTCCATCCCCAATAAGATGCAGAAGTCGTCCGCTTCCTCGACAAGCCGTTTGGCCCTCCGCACATAGGCCATGAACCTGGTCTCTTCACGGATGAAATGATCCGATGGGAAGATGGCGACTATCGCCTCAGGATCCTGGTGATGGATCCACGTAACAGGGAAGAGAATCCCAGGCCCCGTTTCCCGGTTCGCAGGCTGCAAGAGGATCGTCCCCGGGGGGCGATCGTCAAGCTGCTCGGCCACCTCCCTGGCGTGGGAGCGGTTGGCCACCGTCACGATCCGCGACCGCGGAATCAGCAGCTCCGCCCGGGCCAGGGTATGCTGGAGCATCGATCGCTCGCCAAGGATGGTGCAATACTGCTTGGGGCAGGGGTACCCGGTGAGCTTCTCCGAGAGGCCCTGGCACCGCTTGCCCTCCCCGCCTGCCAGGACGATCCCCCAAAGCCCTGACTCATGCGTTCCACTCACGCCAAGGTCAATCCCATCTCCCCCCTGAAGGGCCTCTCGTTCTGAGACCATCGCGGTGAATCCCTTCATCACTCCTCCTCAATGGTGGAGGGCCTCCTGGCCGACCCTGGTGCTGAAGTAGTTGTAGAGGGGAACGAAGATCAGGGCGGTGTAGACGCCGTAGAGGAAGCTCTCCACCAGCCCCAGGAGGAAGCTCCCGACGCTGATCCACTGAAAGCCTGGGAGCACGCTCTCCAGGAACCGGATCATGGTCGCCAGGCTGCTCGGGACCAGCAGGCCCCAGACCACGCACAGGACGAAGCTGATGCCCAAGAACGACCCGAGGGCCAGCGCCACCGGCTTGATCTGAAGCGGTCTCATGTCCTCACCCCCTTTCCTTCAAGTCCCTTTAGCGGGGACCTGGCCTCATCTGAGGGGCCGTAGGTACGCCACCCTTTGCCCCGGTAGACGCCAGGTTGCTGGCGATCACGGCTACGAGGATACCCACGATGAGATTGTTCCAAAGGGCATACGCGTTGCCGCTGAAGCCCAAGACGAAGGGCGAGACGATCAGCCAGAGACCCAGGATTATGTTAATCCACCGCATCTTTCCTCACCTGCCCTCTCCCAGACGGGAGGCCCAAGATGGGAGGCCTCCCGTTCCGGGCCATCGTTTAGCAGCCGCCGCGACGGCCAAAGATGCGTCGGGGCGCCTCGTACTCCTCCCGTGGAGGGACCGGGGTAGCGGCCTGCTGCTTTTGGGCCCGGACCTCCTTGACGTACTCCTCGGCGTGCTCCTCCGAGCAGAGGTACTCGCCGAAGCGTTTGATGCTCAAGTCCTTCACCTCTTTGCCACAGATCGGGCAGTACTTCTCGGTGGTCTCCAGAGCCATTGCCTTTCCTCCTTTCAAGTTCAGGTTTGGCCAAGTATTTCGAACGTCCTTCAGCAGCAGCCGTGGCCGCTGCGGCGTGAGCCGGAGCGGGCCGGCCGTTCCTCGCCATGGTCCACGGGCCCGTCGTCGTCACCCGCCGACGTAGTCCGCGTCCACTCTGAGCCCTGCGACCCATGGCTGCCCATCCCGCAGCCCATGCCGTGGCCGCCCCGGCGAAAGAGGAACCAGAGCAGGCCACCCCCCAAGAGGAGCCAGAGCCAGTTCGCTTGCAGGAACTCAAACACGGTGCTCACCTCCCTTCTGATAAACCTTGGTCGTACAGATCCCGAAACAGGCTATAAGCAGCGCGGCAAACAGGCCAAGAGCCGTGACACCCGCCCCCTTCCAGCCAAAGAAAGGGGCGACGAAGAGGAAGACGAAAGGGAGGGAGCAGAGCCAGACCATCAAGGTGAGGGACATGGTCGGGCCACACAACCCCTTCTGCCCCGTTACCAGCTCCCTCACTGCCACCCGCCCTTTAAACACCTTTGCCTCCCGTTAGCCTTTGCCCCGGCTCTTGAAGTAGCCGGTGAAGAGGGGCATGGTGACGATCATGGACAAAAGGAAAACCCAGAGGGCGCCGCCGTAGACGGCCACCGCCGGGTAGCCTCCGATGGCCTTGGCCAGCGCCACGAAGAGGGCGACCACGAGCAAAGAAGTCCCCGTGTACCACAAGACGCTCACGTTCCCGATCCTCTTCTCAGGGCGTTCCATTGTCTTCATCCTCCCGTTCTCCGACGCGCTTCGCCACTCTTGACCCTCTCGTCTTCACGCGGCCACCGGTTCGGCCCTCTCAGTCATCTGCGGGAGCGACGGCACATACCGCCGGAGGAGGAGGGTGTTCAGGGTGACCGAGAGGGAGCTGATGGCCATGAGGAGGGCCGCCAGCTCCGGGCTCACCACCAGTTTGAAGGCGGGATAGAGGAGGCCGGCCCCGATGGGGATCGAGAGGGTGTTGTAGCTGAAGGCCCAGAAGAGGTTCTCCTTCACCTTCCGCATCGTCCGCCGGGCGATCTCGATGGCGGAAACGACATCCCGCAGATCCTCCTTGATGAGGATGACGTGGCCCGTCTCCTTGGCGATGTCGGTGCCGCTCCCGATAGCGATCCCCACATCCGCCTGGGCCAGGGCTGGCGCATCGTTGATCCCGTCCCCCACCATGGCTACTTTCTTTCCTTCGGCCTGGAGCTTCCTCACCTCCTCGGCCTTGTCCTGGGGCAGGACCTCAGCCAGGACCCGGTCGATCCCGACCTCCCTCGCGATGGCCTGGGCGGTCCGGCGGTTGTCGCCGGTGATCATGATGACCTCTAAGCCCATCCCTTTAAGGAGAGCCACGGCCTCCTTCGAGTAGGCCTTCAGCGTATCGGCGACGGCGATGATCCCGGCAGGCTTTCCGTCAACGGCCAGGAACATGGCGGTCTTCCCCTCGTTCTCCAGCGCCTCGGCGATGGGAAGGAGCTCCGTGAGATCGATCCCGCGCGCCTGCATGAGCCTCCGGTTTCCCAGCAGGATCTTTTGCCCGTTCCATTCCGCCTCGACGCCGTGGCCGGGGATGGCCTGGAACCTTTCAGCATCCGGGATCGCCAGGCCTCGCTCCTCGGCAGCCCGGACGATGGCCTCCCCCAGGGGATGCTCCGAGGGCTTCTCCGCGATGGCCGCCCATCGAAGTAGCTCCACTTCTGTCAGGCTCGTAGCTCGTAGCTCGTGGCTTGTAGCAGAAGGCAAACCACTCGCCACGGGCCACGGGCCACCCGCGACCACATCGGTGACGGAGGGCTCGCCCTTCGTCAGGGTCCCCGTTTTGTCAAAGATGATGGCATCCAGCTTGGAGGTCGCTTCGATGGCATCGGCCCCCTTGAAGAGGATGCCGTGCTCCGCCCCCTTCCCGGTTCCCGCCATCATGGCCGACGGGGTCGCCATCCCCACGGCGCAGGGACAGGAGATGATCAAGACCGTGATGGAGAGGAGGAGGGAGAAGCCGAAGACCCCGATCGTCCCCAATGTAGCCGGCGAGAGGACAAAGTGGCTGGCCGGATCGAAGTAGAGGCGGTAGCCCAGGAAGAACCAGAAGAAGAAGACGGTCAAGGCCAGGACATGGACCCCCAGGATGAAGTGCCCCGCCACCCAGTCGGCCAACTTCTGGATCGGGGCCTTAGAGGCCTGGGCCTCCTCCACCAGCGTGATGATCTGGGCCAGCGCCGTCTCCTTTCCCACCTTCGTGGCCCGGAATTTGAAGGATCCGGTCTTATTCATGGTCCCGCCGATGACCTCGTCCCCAGCCTTCTTCTCCACCGGAAGGCTCTCGCCGGTGAGCATGGATTCATCAACGGCCGAATACCCCTCCAGGACGATCCCGTCCACCGGGATCCGCTCCCCTGGTCGAACCACGACGAGGTCGCCAACGAGGACCTCATCGGCCGGAAGCTCCACCTCCTGGCCCTCCCGGAGGACCCGGGCGATCTTGGGCTGGAGGCTCATGAGCTTTCGGATCGCCTCTGACGTCCGACCCCGGGTCAAGGCCTCCAGCCACTTCCCCAGGATGATGAAGGCCGTCAGGAGGGCCGCCGACTCGTAGAAGACCGCCTTCTCCCCACCGAAGCCCGCGTCCGGCCAGAAGGTATTGATTGTGCCGATCAAGTAGGCGGCCCCGATCCCGGTGGCGTAGAGCAGGTTCATGTCGGTGACGCCCCGCCGGAGGCCCCGGAAGCTGTTCACAAAGAACTGCCATCCGGGACCTACCACGACGGGGGTCGTCAAGAGGAAGAGGATGAAGCGGCTCCCCAGGAACTCCGGGACGAAGCGGGGGAGGATCCAGTACTCCCGAAAGGTTCCCAGCATCACAAGGAAGGCCAGGGGCCAGGCGATCAGCATCCAGAGCCCCTGGCGCCTGATCTCCCGACGCCTGGCCTCCCGCTCCCGGTCGAGGGCCGCCTGGCCTTCGAGCTTCTCAGCCGCCTCGTAGCCCAACTCCTTGATGGCCCCTTTGATCTCCGACGGGCGGGTGAGATCGGGGAAGTAGTGGACCCGGGCGGTCCCCCCCGAAAGATTCACCGAGACCTTGACAACACCGGGCAGGGCCCCGACGACCTTCTCAATGTTCTCCACGCAGGAGACGCAGCTCATCCCGGTCACGGTGAGGAGCAGCTCTTCAGGCACCACCTCATAGCCGACGTCGGCAATAGCTTCAGCAATCGCCTTCGGCCCTACGAGGGTAGGATCAAACTCAACCTGAGCCTTTTGGGCCGCGAGGTTGACGGCAGCTTTTGAAACGCCCTGGAGGTTTTGAAGAGCTCCCTCAATCGTCGCGACACAGGAGGCGCAGCTCATCCCCCCGATTCGGATTGTGAGACTCTTTACAGCCATCATGCCCCTCCTTCCGACGGTTCCCTAGCTCTCAACCAGTTGTAAACAGGGACGAAAATCAGGGCGACATAGAAGCCCATCAGGAAGCTTTCAACAAACCCTAAGAAGAACTGGTATGGATGGAGCCAGCGGAGGCCGGGGAGGAGGACCTCCCAGATCTGGTTCGTCCCGAGGCTCGGCCAGAGGGCCCAAAGTATGGCATCCAGCAGATAGGAAATGGCCAGGAAGATCCCAAGCGAAAGGGCAACGGTCATGAACCGTAACTTCCCTGCTCCCATCGAATTCACCTCCTACGTTGCGACACCCGCATAGGGACCCAGAGGCCCACCAACGCCTGCCTTCGGCTCCAGGGGTTTCAAGGCGCGGGGGTCGGCGAAGGCGACATAGCCCCGAAGGATGGAAGACCGGAAGGGCTCCCGGCAGGTCAGGGCGATGAGACGGTCGGCCACCGACGTTGGCACGGCCAGGATCAGCCGCTGGAAGAAACCCAGAAGGTGGAAAAGGCCGCGATGCCTGGCGACAAAGGCCCGGTACTCCTTCAGCCCTTCCCCTAGCACGATCTCTCCATTGATGATCCGCTGGACGATGGTCCCGAGCCTCTGGCCAAAGTAGAGGGCCGGTCGGATCCCCTCTCCGGTCAGGGGGAGGCACTGGCCTGCGGCATCCCCCACCAGGAAGATCCGGTCCACCGTCGGCTCCCGGAGGCCGGCGGGGAAGTAGCCGCCGTGGACCTCCGCTTTGTGAAGGCCCTGGGTCTCCAGGAAAAGCTCCAGATGGGCTTTGAGATGCCCATCCCCCGCGTAGCTTGCCACCCCGATCCGGGCTGCCCCCCCTATGGGGAAGAACCAGGCGACCCCTTTGGGCAAAAGGTTCGGATCGTACCAGAAGCAGAGGCCATCCCCCCGCCTTGGGGCGATGGTCTCGATGCCGTAGCTCATCCGTTCCCGGGGCACGAAATCCGATCGGAGGGAACTGGCCAGGACCGCCCGCCAGCCAGAGGCATCAATGAGGATCGGGGCATGGAACCGACCTGCATCCGTCACCACCTCCTCCCCCTCCAGACCCAGGACCTTCGCTTGGAGGATCTCGGCTTCGATGGCGGAGACCATCCCCCGGCAGAAGGCCCGGTAATCGAAGGTGCAGAAGGGAGCCTCTGAAACGTCAAACGCTATGGTCCGGGAGGCGGTGTGGAAGAGGAGGCGATGGTGGACCTGAAGGACGGTGTCCAGGAGCCCCAACCGCTCCGGGACGCCGAACAGGGTCCCGCAGGCGGAGGTCTGGTGAGCACCGATCTCGTTCCGCTCGATGAGGAGGACCTTCCCCCGAAGCTGGCTCGCGACGGCCAGCCCGGCGAAGCTCCCCCCTACGATGATCGCGTCGTACTCTGTCCCTCGCTGTTTGACCATGGCTCGACTTTCTCCCCGGCTCGATGTTCCCTTAAGCCGCTCCCCTCACGTTTCCTTTTCCTTTTTTGTTTTGCCTTCTCCGGGATGGAGCGCCGGGGGATGGTTGATGCGGCACGCGCTGAAGCCAAACAGAAACAGGGCCACGAAGATCAGTCCCAGCAGAATCCAAAGCCCATAGGTGGCGAGAAACTGGCTCATCATCCTTCCCCCTCACAACCCTTGGCTCGAAAGACCCATTCCTTGGCCCCTGGCCCTCTGCCACCGTACGGCCTTCTCGATAACTCCCAGAACCTCCTCCCGCCGGATCGGTTTGTGGAGGTACTCGAATGCCCCCCTCCTCATGGCCTCCTGAAAGGACTCGGGCTCCCCATAAGCGGTGAGGATGATCACTAGGGTCTGGGGGCTCAGCTCTCTCAGTTCCTGCAAGAGTTGGAGCCCATTCTTCCTTGGCATCCGGAGGTCGGCGATGATCAGATCGAACCCCTCCTGGGAGAGGGAGAGGAGCGCCACGGCCTCCTCGCCGTCGGCCGCCTGGACAACCTTGTACCCTTCCTTGGCCAGGATCTTGGCCAGGGCCAGCCGGTGCTCTTCATTGTCATCTACGACCATCAGGCTCACAGCACCTTCCTCGGGCATCGCCATCCCACCCCCAAAGGCCCCAGGAGAACCGCCTCACCCCATTAACGGAGCAAAGAGTGTTCCAACAGGATCGTGCCGGTAGGAGGCTTGTAACCCTTTGATTTTGCTGGAATGTGAAGAAGACCGGCGAGATGGTCTAAAGGGCGACTCTGGGGAAACCGTGACAAATTGGCAAAGAAGGGCGTGGGGGAGAATGGGCGGGTGACTTTCTGACAATCCGTTTCAGCCCAGGCGCTTCCTGAACCGGAGGAGGCCGAAGGCAAAGATGATGATGCCTAAGAACCCCATGGTGAGGGCCTGAGGCCAGAGGACCTCCATCCCGACCCCTTTGAGAAAGATGCCAAGGCCGATCTCCATATAGTAGGTAAGGGGGCTTACATAGGAGAGGAGCTGGATCGCTTTGGGCATGCTCTCCACCGGGACCAGGGTGCCGGAGATGACCAGGATGGGGAAGATGGAGAAGAAGGCCAGAAGAAGGGCCTGCTGAAGGTTCTCGGCCAGGGTTCCCAGGAAGAGCCCCCAGCCCAAACTACTGAAGAGGAAAAGGGCGGAGAGGACAAAAAAGAGGAAGAGGCTCCCCCGGATGGGGACCTGGAACCACCAGGGGACCCAGAGGGCAATGGCCAGGGATGCGAGGCTCACGACAAACGTCGGGACGACCTTGGCCACCATCAGCTCCCAGGATCGAAAAGGCATGACCAAAAGCTGCTCGATGGTCCCTGCCTCCTTTTCCATGGCGATAGCGGCGGCCGGGTGGATCGTGGCGATCATCATCACCCCTAAAACCAGCATCGAGACGACAACGAAGTGAACACTCTTCAGATCCGGGTTGTACCAGGCCCGCCGCTGATTCTGAATGCGAGGCAGGGGCCCGGGATCCCCCCTCATCTTCCGGATGCGGGCGATCTCGATCTCATGGGAATAGCCCTGAACGATCCTCCGGGCGTAGCCCAGGGCGATCAAGGCCGTGTTGGAGTTGGAGCCGTCCAGGAGGAGCTGGACGGGGGCCTTGAGCCCCTGACCCAATCGACGCGAGAAATCAGGAGGAATGGCGATCCCAAGATCGGCCCGTCCCGCCGAAAGGAGGCCTTCGAGCTCCTCCCGTCTCCGCACGTGAGAGGTGACATCGAACGAGTCCGTCTGAGCGAACCGGCTGATCAGCTCCCGGCTTTCAGAAGAGCCGTCCAGGTCCTGGACCGCTAACGAGAGGTGCGTCACATCGTAGGTGATGGCGTAGGCACAGATGGCGATCTCGACCGCGATCGTCCAGATGACGAGGATGACGAGGGGCCGGTACCGGAAGAACTGGATGAACTCTTTCTTGATCAAGGCAAAAAGTCTATCCATGCCTCACCCGATCTTCTTCTTGAACCTGAAAGAGGCGAACGCCAGGACGGCCAATGCGTAGAAAACGAGCAAGAGGGCGTTGAACCAGAGGTCTTGAAGCCCGATCCCCTTCAAGGTGATCCCCCGGGCGATGTCGTTAAAGTAGCGGGCCGGGAAGAGGTAGGTGTACAACCGGAAGAAGGCCGGCATGCTAGCGATGGGGAAGAGGAACCCGGAGAAGAGAAACGAGGGCATCAGCGTCAGGACGATGGCGAGGAGAATGGCGACCACCTGGCTCCTGGTGATGGTCGAGACCAGCAGGCCGATCCCTACCGTGCAGACCACGTAGAGGAGGGAGAGGAGGAGCAAAAGCGAAAGGCTCCCCCGGACACCGATCCGGAACCAGAGGGACCCCGCCGTCAGAAGGAGCACCATTTCCAGAAAGGCGATCCCGGCATACGGGAGCATCTTCCCCCCGATGAATTCCCACGCTTTGATGGGGGAGGTGAAGATCTGCTGGATGGAGCCCCGCTCCTTCTCCCGGACCACCGCTAAAGCGGTGAGGAGTGGTGGGAAGGCCATGAGGATGACGGCGAAGAGGCCCGGGATGATATAGTTGGCGCTTTGAAGCTCAGGGTTGTACCAGACCCGGGACTCAAGCCTCACAGCAGGCTCCATCGTCAGAACCCCGAAGCGTTGAGTGAGGTAGTAGGATTGGATGCGGGCGCTCTGGGCCTGGTCGATGGCGGCAACATAGTTCAACACGACGATGGCCGTGTTGGAGAAGGAGCCGTCCACCAGGGTCTGGACCTCCGCCGGGAGCCCCTGCCCCAGGCGTCTGGAAAAGTCAGGGG
Organism: uncultured bacterium; assembly: GCA_964535215.1. Classification (GTDB taxonomy): domain Bacteria; phylum Methylomirabilota; class Methylomirabilia; order Methylomirabilales; family JACQHM01; genus JACQHM01. Next base: position 22,884 of record CAZHST010000001.1, on the reverse strand, counting down.
GGATGATCAAAGCCATCCGAACCCTCCCCCGATCGAGGAGGCCCTCGATCTCCCGAAGCTCCCGGGCCACGGCCCGGAGCCTGAAGTAACCCGACTGGAGGAAGCCTGCCAGGTACTCCCGGCTTTCAGGGCTTTGATCCAAGTCCAGGACCGCCAGCGGGATCGCTTTGACGTCCAAGGTGATGGCATAAGCGAAGAGGAACATCATGACCAGGGGGAGGATGATGGCGATCCCCAGCGTGATGGGGTCCCGGAGGATCTCCCGGGCCTCCTTCTTCGTGACGGCGACGATCCGGCTACGCATGGGCCTCCCGCCTCCCCTGCTCTTCCATTTCAATGAAGATGACGAAGAGGTCTTCTAAAGAGAAAGGGATCACCTCCACCCGATGGACGGCGATCCCCTCCCGGCCCAAGACCTGGATGATCGCAGGGATGGCTTCCTCGGGATCCTCGACTAAGAGGTGGAGGCGGCTCCCGAAGAGGGCGCCGTGGGAGCCCTGGGGGAAGGAGCGCAGAACGCGCATGGCTTTCAGAGGCTCGGTGCACTCGACCTCCAGCATCTCCCCCGCCCTCATCCCCTCCTTCAGCCCCCGAGGGCTCCCCTTCGCCACCAGCCTTCCCCGGTACATCAGGGCCAACCGGTGGCAGTCCTCCGCCTCGTCGAGATAATGGGTGGTGACGAAGATCGTGATCCCCTGGGACGAAAGCTCCCCGATCAGGTCCCAGAACTCCCGGCGGGAGATGGGATCGACCCCTGCCGTCGGCTCGTCCAGGAAGAGGATCTCGGGCTCATGCAGAAGCGCACAGGCCAACGCCAGCCGTTGCCTGACCCCTCCCGAAAGCTCCCGGACCAGCCTCCGCTCCAGACCTTTCAACCCGGCCATTTCCACAGCCCACGCTTTCCGCTCCGGCCGCCTCCTCCGGGGGACCCCGTAGCCCCCGGCGAAGAAGTCCAGGTTCTCCTCCACCGTCAGCTCGTGATAGAGGGAGAACCGCTGGGACATGTAGCCGATTCGGGGCTTCACCTGCTCCGGCTCCCGGATGATGTCGTGACCTAAGACCTCGGCCCGTCCCGCCGTGGGGAGGAGGAGGCCGCAGAGCATCCGGATGGTGGTCGTCTTTCCACTGCCGTTCGGGCCTAAGAAGCCGAAGATCTCCCCCCGCTTGACCGAGAGGGAGATCCCGTCCACGGCCACGAAGCCGTCGAAGGCCTTCATGAGCCCCTCCAGGCGAAGGGCCTCCCCCTCTTTTTCTTCCCTTTCTCCCTGGTGTCGCCCTTGTCCGATCTGGACCGGCCTGGCGTGTTCCTTCCCCTCCACCTCGGCCAAAACGGAGAGGAAGACATCCTCCATGGTGGGGGAGATCCGGCGGAGGCCTTCGACGCGGACGCCACCGGCTTCGAGGATGCGCCGGATCGGAGACAGGGCCTTTTCGCCTTCGGCGGCAAGGATGTGCAGACGATCCCCCATGAGATACGATCGGAGGGGAAGCGATGCCCGGGCCAGGAGGTCTTTTGCCAGCGGGAGGGGATCGGCCCGGAGCTCCAGGACCGTCTCCTTGAAGGTCTCCCGAAGGGCATCGGGTGAGGCCAAGCGGAGGATCCTCCCCTGATGCATCAGGGCCACCCGATGACACCGGTCGGCCTCGTCCATGTACGGGGTGGCCACGACGAGGGTTAAGCCTTCCGCCACGAGATCGTACAGGATCCCCCACAGCTCCCGGCGGGAGATGGGATCAACGCCGGTCGTCGGCTCGTCCAGGAAGAGGATCTCGGGCCTGTGGATCAAGGCGGAGCAGAGGTGGAGCTTCTTCTGCATGCCGCCGGAAAGCTTCGCCGCCTTTCGGCGGCGGAAAGGGTGAAGGCGGCTCCACTTTAAAAGCTCCTCCTTCCGCCCCTCCCTCAGGCCTGAAGGCACCCGGTGGAGGTCGGCGAAGAACTCCAGGTTCTCCTCCACCGTCAAGCTCCCGTAAAGGGTGAACTCCTGGGAGATGTAGCCGATCCGCTCCCGGATCGCTTCCGTCTCCCGGACCGTGTCGAACCCCAGGACCGTGGCGCGGCCGGCGGTGGGATCCAGGAGGCCGGTCAACAGTTGGATCAGGGTTGTCTTGCCGGCCCCGTTGGGGCCGATCAGGCCGAAGACCTCCCCCCGCTTGACGGCCAGGTCCACCTCAACCACCGCCGCCGTCTCTTTAAAGCGCTTGGTCAAACCCTCTGCCCTGATGACCTCCATTGCTCTCTTACTCCAGGCCGTCTCCCCAGGGGGTTTCTGCCTTCCACCGGATCCGGGCGTCCGCCGGCATCCCGGGCTTCAAGAGGCCCCCGGGGTTCTTTAAGGCCAATTTCACCGCAAAGACCAGCTTCCCCCGCTCATCCTTCATGTGGATGTCCCGGGGGGTAAACTCGGCCTGCTCGGAGACCTCGGAAACCTCTGCCTCGAAGAACCGCTTCGGAAAGGCATCCACGTAGACCCGAGCGGGATCTCCGAGCTTCACCTTACCGATCTCCCGCTCGGGCAGGTACACCTTGACATAGAGCTTCGACAGATCCACAAAGGTGATGAGGGGGGTCCCGGCGGCCACCACCTCCCCTTCCTCGACAAGCTTCCGAAGGACCGTCCCGGCGAAGGGTGCGACGACCCGCGTATCCGTGACATTGGCCTGGGCCAGCGCCCGTCTTGCCTCGGCCGACTGGACCCGGGCTTTTGCCGCCTCGAAGGTGGCCCGAGCTTCCCTGAGGTGCTCCCTCGCCTGCTCGACCTCCTTTCTTCGAAGGTCAATCTCCAGGAGGGTGGTCCGGGCCAACTGGAGGCTTTCCGCGGCCTGGGCGACCGCTTTCCTGGCCGCCTCCTCGACGGCTCGGGCGGCCCGGAACGCCGCTTCGGCTTGATCCACCACCTGAGGGGCGATTGCACCGTCGGCCAGGAGGTCGCGGTAGCGGAGGTCGTCCTTTTTGGCCCGCTCCCTTTCCGCCTCTGCCTGGAGGAGGCGGGCCCGCGCCGTCTCAAGGGCCGCTTCCGCCTCACCGATCCGGGCCAGGGACTGCTGCTCGGCCAGCCGGACGGCCGTCTCCCCCGCTTCCACCTCCCGCTTCAGGGCGGCGATCTGGGCCTCCGCCTGATCAAGCTGCGCTCGGGCTGTGTGGAGGTCGTGCTCGGCCTGGTCAAGTCCTGCTCTCGCCTGTTCGGAAGAAAGCTCGGCGATGAGCTGGCCCGCTTCCAGGGCCTGCCCCTCCCGAACGGGTAACTGGACGATCCGTCCCCCGACCTTCGCCCCCACCGCTGCCTGATCCCCCTCGATCCGGCCGCTGGCCTCAAGGATACCGGGAGCGGAATCGCTCGACGAGCTGAGGTAGGCCCAGAGACCGAAGGCGGTAAGGATCAGGAGGCCGACGGCAGCGAGGGTGAGGCGTCTCCTCTTGGGCCCCTGTCGCATCGCCGTCACTCCACGATCAGCTTCCCTCGGAGCATCCCCATCTGGCACTGGAACTCGTACTCGCCAGGCTTCTCCGGCGTGAACTCGACGGGTACCTCTTCGCCCTCAGGAAGCTTCGCCGATTTGTGGAAGTCGGGGAAGAGGACCATCTCGGAGCAGGCGGCCGACTCCAACCGCTTGAAGACCAGCCGGACCGGCCGGCCTGCTTCGACCACAAGGACATCCGGGGTGTAGCCGCCTTTGACAAGGATCCGGGCTTCTTGGACCCCCCCAAGTCCCTCTCTGACCCGAATCCCCTCCCGCTTGGAGAACCAGAAGAACCAGGCGACGAAGGCCGAAAGCCCCAGGCCGCCTCCCGTCACCAGCATCTGATCAAGAGTCATGTTCTAGACCCCCTTCGGTTGGAACATTCGGAGCCGATTCGCATTGGTCACGACCGTCACCGAGCTAAAGGCCATGGCCGCCGCGGCGATCAAGGGCGAAAGGAGCACCCCGAAGAAAGGGTAGAGGAGCCCCATGGCAACAGGCAGGCCCAGCGTGTTGTAGATGAAGGCCCCGAACAGGTTCTGCTTGATGTTCCGCATCGTGGCTTTGCTCAGCTCGATGGCGATCACGACCCCTTTCAGGCTCCCTTTGACCAGGGTGATGTCGGACGCCTCGATGGCCACATCGGTCCCCGTCCCGATGGCCATGCCCACATCGGCCTGGGCCAGGGCCGGGGCATCGTTGATGCCGTCCCCCACCATGGCCACAACCTTCCCTTCGGCCTGAAGGAGCCGCACGTTGTGGGCCTTGTCCTCCGGCAGCACTTCGGCCATGACCCGGTCCACCCCCACCTGCTTCGCGATGGCATTGGCCGTCCGCTGGTTATCCCCGGTAATCATGACGACCTCCAGGCCGAGGGCCTTCAGGGCCTGGATGGCCGCCTTGGAGTCCTCCTTGACGGTATCGGCCACGGCCAGGACCCCTGCGGTCTTCCCATCCACGGCGATGAACATCGGGGTCTTCCCATCGTCGGCCAAGGCGGTGGCTTGCTGCTCAAGAATCCCGATCTCCACCCCCCGGTCCCGCATGAGCTTCCGGTTCCCGAGGAGCACCAGACGACCGTCTACTTTGGCTTCGACCCCGTGCCCAGGGATAGCGTTAAAGCCCTCAGGAGCGGAGAGGGTGATCCCCTGAGCCTTGGCGCCCGCCACGATCGCTTCGCCCAAGGGGTGCTCCGACCCCTGCTCCACGCTGGCAGCATAACGGAGGACTTCGGCCTCCGTGAAACCCTCCGCCGCCACGACATCCGTCAGCTCCGGCCTCCCCTTGGTGATCGTCCCGGTCTTGTCCAGAATGATGGCATCCAGCTTGTGGGCCGTCTCCAAGGCCTCGCCGCTCTTGATCAGGATGCCATTCTCCGCTCCCTTCCCCACGCCTACCATCAGGGATGTCGGCGTGGCCAGCCCCAACGCACAGGGGCAGGCGATGATCAGCGTTGTGACCAGGACGATGGTGGCGTAGGTCAGGCGCGGCTCAGGCCCGAAGTCATACCAGATCACGAAGGCGAGGATGGCCAGGATGATCACCGTAGGGACGAAATAGGCGGCCACGGCGTCCACCACCCGCTGGATCGGGGCCTTGGAGCCTTGGGCTTCCTGGACCATCCGGATGATCTGGGAGAGCATCGTGTCCTTGCCGACCTTCGTCGCCTTGAACTTAAACGCGCCCGTCTGGTTGATGGTGGCGCCGATGACCTCGTCCCCCTCCCGCTTCTCCACCGGAATGGATTCACCGGTCACCATCGACTCATCAACCGACGAACCCCCCTCTACGATCACCCCATCCACCGGGATCTTCTCGCCGGGCCGGACCAGGATGAGGTCCCCCACCACCACCTCTTCCACCGGGAGATCCCGCTCCTGCCCGTCCCGGATGACCCGCGCCATCTTCGCCTGAAGCCCGATGAGCTTCCTCAGCGCCTCGTTGGTCCGGCTCCGGGCTTTAAGCTCGAGCGCCAGCCCCAGGACCACCAGGGCGGTGACCACCGTCGTGACATCCCAGAAGACCTCTGCCAGCTCAGGAGAGGGGAAAATCCCTGGCCAGATCACGGCGACCGCCGAGTAGAGGTAGGCCGCACTGATGCCGATCGCGATCAAGGTGTGCATATCGGCCGACCGACGCTTCAGGGCGTTCCAGAAGCCGACAAAGAACTGGCTCCCTGCCCAGAGGAGGACGGGGAGGGCGAGGACACCCAGGGCCATCCAGGTGTACCGTAAGGCCGCGCTCCCTTTGGGCAGGAACTCCCCCAGTCCGAAGAGCCGGGGGTAGCTTCCGAGGATGACCGGCACCGAGATGGCCGAGCTGAACCAGAACTTTCGCATGAGGGTCCGGTATTCCCGACGGCGACTTTCCTCTTCTTTATCAGCAGGCATCTCGCTGGGCGCTTCCGCCACCTGGTAGCCGGTGGACTCCACCGCCCGCTTCAGGGCCTCCAGGGTAGCCAGGCTGGGGAGATATTCCACCCGGGCTTCTTCAGCCGCAAGGTTCACCGTCGCTTCCACCACGCCGGGCGTCCGCCGCAGGACCTCCTCGATGGGTGCAACACACGAGGCACAGTGCATCCCCCGGATGCCGAAGGTCGTGGTGGCGCTGCCGATCCGGTAACCGGCCCTTTTCACGGCCTGGGTCAGCTCCGTCAAGGGGACACGGGCCGGATCGAAGCTGACGAACGCCCGACCCTGATCCAGATTGACGGTGGCCTTGGCCACCCCCGGCACCTCCCGCAAGGCCTTCTCGACCGTGGCCACGCACTTCCCGCAGGTCATCCCCAGGATCGGCAGCTCGATCCGAACCGGTCCCGGGGTTCCGGGTTTCGCCCCCGTTGTCGCCGAGCCCACTTCCCGAACCCTGATCGCGCCGTAACGCCCCGGGTCAGCATCGAACTTCGTCACCATGCCAGCCCTCCTTGTCATTTGGCCAGCGCCCGGATCAGGGCCAGCTCGTCCCGGACAAGCCGGGGCAGGAGGAAGTGCTCCCGCACCCACTCCCGCCCGGCCCGGCCAAAGGCTGCCCGAATCCCGGGATGGTCCAGAAGGTCCAGGACCTTCTCGGCACACTCCTCCACGCTCGTGACCAGATACTGGCGATACTCCGGGGGAACCTGAAGGGGGATGCCCCCCGCCTTCCCGGCCACCACCGCCTTTCCTTTCCAGAGGGCCTCCGAGACCACCAGCCCGAAGCCTTCTTTAAGCGATTTCTGGATCACCAGGTCGGCCCCCCGCTGAAAGGCATTCACCTCCATGTTGCCAACCCCGGTCAGATTGGTGAAGACGTAGAGATCCTCATCCCTGGCCGCCTCTTCGTTCACGGCCTCAAGGAGCGCCCATCCTTCCGGGTCATCCCCCGCCATGGCCCCGACCAGGGCCAACTGAACCTTTGGCCTGACCTCCTTGACGAGCCGGTAGACCCGGATCACCCCCAGGGGGTCTTTCCAGGGATCGAAGCGGGAGACTTGGAGGAGGATGGGGCGGTTCAAGTCCAGGCCGGAATCGGCCAGGGCCCGCCGGCAGATCTCCTCGGGCAGCTCCATGTTCTTTGTGCTCAAAGGGTCAATGGCCGGCGGGATAAACGCCACCCGGCCAACCTGGAGATCCAGCGGGCGGAACGCTTCCAGGGTGAAGACCACCGCATCGTACTCCTCGATGAACGGCCGGAGGAAGGCCCAGACTTCGGGGTTCGGGTCTGAGCTGTCAATGTGACAGCGCCAGATCCAGACACCTTTCCGGGCCCTGGCAAAGTGGCGGAGGGCTGCCGGCTGGGGGTCGTGGACGATGGACACGTCGTAGTCCCCCTCCAGAAGCTCGGCGCTTGCCCGGTTGTGCTCGAGGTACGTCTCCTGAGCTTCCCGGGTCAGGGGAAAGACCCCGCCCTGAAGGGCGTTGTGGAAGCCTTTGGTGACCTGGAAGAACTCCGGATCACCATGGATCAGTCGCCAGTCGGCGGCAAGGCCGAGGGCCTGGAGGAGGGGGATCTCCCGTCCCAACAGCTCGGCGACCCCTCCTCCCGCCGCGGTGCTGTTGATGTGGCAGAGGCGGATTCCCGAAAGCTCAGCGGCCAGCCCCTTCAGCTCATCGATCAAAGGATCTCCGACCAGGGGCCGGTAGTTCTCGATATCGGTGGACTGGGCACAACAGTGTCGGCCGATGGCGACTTTAGGGAGCATCGCTTCTCCTCCTCATACCTCTCCTCAGGCCCGGTCTTTAGCGCCGGGACATACTTCCACGACGATAGAAGCCATTGTACACCTCCCCACTACCTTTGCCAAACTCAGAACCAGAAGCGGACGCCGACGACGAATTGGAGGATGTCGAAGTCCTTCCCTTCACGCCGGGCGAAGTCGGCCGTTCGACCGACCTTACGCTCCCAGGAGACACCGATATAGGGTGCGACCTCGCGCACGATCTCGTAGCGGAGCCGCACCCCCAGCTCGACACTGCTCAGGCCCGAGCCGATACCCAGCTCCTCAACCTCCTGGACGGCAAAGTTCAACTCGACGGACGGCCTGGCGATGAGCCGCTGGGTCAGGAGGAGCTCGTACTCCGCCTCGAGGCGTGCCGAGACATCGCCGTCGTCGCTAACGAAGCCCGCGGCATCCACCTCGAAGAAGTAGGGCGCGAGCCCCTGGATGCCGAAGACGGCGAAGCCGCGCGAGGGGCCGGGCTCCGGGTCATAGCGCCCCCCGATCTGCAGGTCCCAGAACGCCGCGATGCTCCGGCTGTACAGGAGCTGAACCTCCGCGTTCTCCACGAGACCGTCAGTGATGGCGTAGTTGCCCTGGGTCTTGAGCCAGGCCCTGTTGTAGTCCCCACCGACCCAGCTTTGCGCATCCCAGGTGTACGTGTCGCCTCCTCCGCCGACCCTGTACTCGTTCTGCTTCACCTCGATGAATGTGAAGATGTGGTTGCCCTGGGCCGCCGCCGGATCCGGACGCCCCAGAAGAGCGGCCGCCAGGAGGAGCGATGCCGTGAGCTGCCTGCCGCCGATGATCCCCGTCTTCATGCCTTTCATCGCTGCACCCCCTTGGCGTCCTCCGAGACGACCACCTTCAGGAACATACCGGCGTCCATGTGGTAGAGCAGGTGGCAGTGGAACGCCCATGACCCCAGGGCATCGGCCGTCACCAGGAACGACAAGCGCTCGCCCGGCTTCACATTGATCGTAAACTTGCGCGGGTTATGCTCGCCGTTGCCGTTGTCCAGCTCCATCCACATGCCGTGCAGGTGGATGGGATGTTCCATCATCGTGTCGTTGACCAGCGTGACCCGCAGGCGCTCGCCGTACCTGAATCGGATGGGCTCGGACTCCGAATACTTCTTCCCGTCAAACCCCCAGATGTAGCGCTCCATGTTGCCGGTCAAGTGCAGCTCGATTTCCCGCTCGGGATCCCTCAGGTCGTAACCAGGCTGAAGGCTGCGCAGGTCGGTGTAGAGGAGCACCCGGGTGCCCGTGTTCTCGAGGCCGGCGCCGGGCTCGTGGAGCCGGCTCCTCGTCATCATCGGGACCATCGAGTTCCCCCGCCCATGGGTGTCCGGGCCGTGGGCGACCATCACCTCCCCGCCGGGGGCCATGGCCCCATGGGCCATGCCGGGCATGGCGCCCATTTGCCCGTGGCCCATCGCGCCGTGATTCATCCCCGGCATGCCGGCGTCCGTGTCCTGCTCTGGGGTACCCTCCTCCACCCCCGGCTGCTGGCTAGCCTGATCGGGCACCATGGCCCCGTGCCCCATGTCGCCCATGCCCATGTCCGCCATGGTGCGGATCGGCCGCGGCCGTCTCTCCGGGAGAGGGGCCGACATCCCCGGACGGGGCGCCAGTGTCCCCCGGGCGTAGCCGCTCCGGTCCATGGCCTCGGCGAAGATGGTGTAGGCCCGCGCCTCCCGCGGCTCGACGATCACGTCGTAGGTCTCGGAGACGGCGATGCGGAACTCGTCAACCACCACAGGCTCTACGGCCTGGCCGTCGGCCTGCACGACCTCCATCTTCAGGCCGGGGATACGGACGTCGAAGGAGGTCATCGCCGCGCCGTTGATGAACCGCAGGCGCACCCGTTCCCCGGGCGTGAAAAGGGCCGTCCAGTTGGCCTCGGGCGGCTGGCCGTTCATGAGGAAGGTGTAAGTGTAGCCGGTGACGTCCGCGATGTCGGTCGGGTCCATCCGCATCCGGCCCCAGGCGAGACGATCGGCGATGGTCGGGCCCCAGCCCTTCTTGGCCACATCGCGGAAGAAATCAAAGACCGTCCGCTTGTTGAAGTTGTAGTAGCCGCTCTGCTTCTTCAGCTTGGCGAAGACCCGATCCGGATCCTCATCGGTCCAGTCGGAGAGAAAGACCACGTACTCCCGGTCGTATCGAAAGGCCTCTGGTCCGGCCGGGTCAATGATGAGCGGCGCGTAGTGGCCCGACTGCTCCTGGGTGCCCGAATGGCTATGGTACCAGTAGGTGCCGCTCTGTTTGACCGTGAAACGGTACGTGAAGGTCTGGCCGGGCTGGATGCCCTTGAAGCTGATGCCGGGAACGCCGTCCATCGCGGCCGGCACAATCACGCCATGCCAATGGATCGATGTGGGCTCATCCAGCCGATTGGTGACGTTGATGGTCACCTCCTCACCCTCCCGCCACCGCAGGAGTGGGCCGGGAACAGACCCGTTGATCGCCATCGCCGTCCTGTCGCGACCCGTGAAGTTCACGGTCTTTTCCTCGATGACGAGGTCATACACGCCGGCGTTCGCCGACGCGGCGACGATCCCTGAGACCAGGGCCATTATCACAAAGGGCTTAAGGCGTATCATTTTTTCCTCCTCTCGAAGGTTCCTTATCCAGGGGTTGCTCCAACGCGGGATACGATCGCTACCACCAAAGAGAGCAAAGGGAATGCCAAGTCGGAGGAGGAGGGAAGGATCGGCGGCTTGAAACCAACGACTTGATTTTAAAGAACTTTGAGGAAAGGCTGCCGAACAGGCTCCGGGTAGGGGGAAGAGAGATGTGACAGAACGTCAAAATCGAGACCAGGGCGTCGAAAAACCCCTGACACTTTGTCAACGGCCTTCGTGACAGGCCGCTCCCCTTTGGCCAGGCGTCTTGTGAGGCCCTCGCCCCTTTCGGCCAACGCGGTGGACCCGGTGTTGGCCCCAGGGGTCCATCCATCGAGGACCCCGACCGGCGACGTTGGGCGAGAGACCAGTCTTCCCACCTGACGGCCTCACGCTCCCTCCCGATCCGATCTGGGGGGTGTCGAAGGGGTCTGCTTCAGCTTCCGGTAGATGGTCCGGCTGGCGATCCCTAAGAGCTTGGCCGCCAGGGTCTTGTCCCCTTTCGTCTGCTCCAGGGTCGCCTCAATCAACCGCTGCTCGACCTCCTCCAAAGGGGTCCCCAGGGGGATGGTGATAGCCCGCTCCCACTCTCTTGGCCCCTGCCCGGTGATGGCCTCGGGAAGATCCTTGGGCTCGATCAGATGCCCCCTGGACAAGACGACGGCCCGCTCGATGGCGTTCTCCAGCTCCCGGACATTCCCGGGCCAAGGGTAACTCTCAAGGAGATCCAGGGCCTCGGAGGTGAAGCCCTCCAGGGTCTTGTTATTCTTCGCGGCGGAGATCCGTAAGAAGTGATGGGCCAACAGGGGGATGTCCTCCCGCCGCTCCCGTAAGGGGGGGATGGGGATGGTGATCACGTTCAGGCGGTAGTAGAGGTCCTCCCGGAACCGCCTCTCCTTGACAGCCTGGGCGAGGTCCGTGTTCGTCGCGGCGATGATCCGGACATCCACCTTCAGGGTCCTTGTCCCTCCGAGCCGCTCGAATTCCCCCTCCTGGAGGACCCGGAGGAGCTTCGCCTGGGTCCCGGGGCTTAAGTCCCCGACCTCGTCCAGGAAGAGGGTCCCGCCATGGGCCAGCTCGAAGCGCCCCGCCTTCCTGGCGAAGGCCCCCGTGAAGGCCCCTTTCTCATACCCGAACAGCTCTGACTCTAACAAGGTCTCGGGGATGGCCGCGCAGTTCACCTTGAGGAAGGGCTTCTCGTGGCGGGGGCTTAAGGCATGGATGGCGTTGGCGATCAGCTCCTTCCCCGTCCCACTCTCCCCCTGGATCAGGATGGTGGCCGAACTCCCCGCCACCTGCTCTACCAGCTCAAGGACCCGTCGTATCGCCGGGCTCGTCCCGATGATCCGTCCCTGTTGCTGGAGCTCCAGAAGGCGCGCCTGGAGGGCCCGGTTCTCCATGACCAGGGCCTGCTTCTCCAGGGCCTTCCGGATCGCCTTCATGAGGCTCACCCGCTGGAGGGGTTTGGTGATGAAATCGTAGGCCCCCTCCTTCATCGCCTCCACCGCCTCCTCAATGCTCCCGTAGCCGGTGATCATCAGGACCTCCACCTCGGGGGCGATGGCCTTGACCGCTTTCAGCAGCTCGAGGCCGCTCAGATGGGGCATCTTCAGATCAGCCAGGATGATCGGGGCCCCGTGGGTGCGGAAGAGGTCGAGGGCCTTCCGCCCATCCTCAGCCAGGAGGACCTGGAACCCCTCTTTCCTCAGGATCTTGGCCAGGGCCTCCCGGATCGCCCTGTCATCGTCGGCCACCAGGATGGTCCTTCGTGCATCGGATCCGCTCATGCCGTTCCCTTCTCCGGAGAAAGTGGAAGCCAGACGGTAAAGGTCGTCCCCTGCCCTGGTACGCTCTCACAGGTGATGGTCCCGCCCTGCTGCTCCAAGATCTGCCTGGCAATGGTCAATCCCAGACCGGTCCCCTCCCCCTTGGTGGTGAAAAAGGGCTCGAAGATCCTGTCCCGATGCTCCGGAGGGATGCCGCAGCCGGTATCGGCGATGCCCACCTCCACAAAGTCAGCGACCGGTGACGATCCCTGCTCCCCCTGGCCGCTGGCCGCCGGCGACTGGCCACCGGCGACTCGGGTGGTAATGGTGAGGGTTCCCCCACTCGGCATCGCCTCAAAGGCGTTTCGGGCGATGTTCAGGAGGGCCTGACGGAGCTTGTGCCGATCCACCAGGGTGGGCGGGAGGTCCGGGGAGAGCCTGGCCTCGATCCTGACCCCCCGTTCGGCTCCTTCCGGCCTGAGGAACTCGACCAGCTCGGCGACGATCTCGTTGATCGCTTCCGGGTGTAGCTTTAGCTCCGGCATCCGGGCGAAGCGGAGGTACTCCTCGGTCAGCGCGGCCAGGGCCTGGACCTGGACCTTGATGGCCGTGAGCAGACTTGCCGCCTCCTCCTTGGAGGCACCCTGGAGGTGCTTGATCTCGTCCTCCAACAGCTCGGCATTCAGGTTGATGGCGCTTAACGGGTTCCGGATCTCATGGGCCACCTTCGCCGACATCTTGCCGATGGTGCTCAACCGCTCCGCCTGGAGGAGCTTCCCCTGGGCCGCCTGAAGCTCCCGGTAGGCCTGTTGAAGCTCCCGGTTCAACTGCTCGATGGCAGTCCGGTACCGGCGATCCCGCTCCGAGAGGAACCCGACCGAGACCCCGAAGAGACCGAAGAGGGCGATCCTGGCCGAGAGATGCCCGAGGTGGACCGCTTCAGGATGGCTGATGGAAGAGGCCCCCATGTAGAGAAGCCCTGAGGCAACGGCTGCGCCGAGGCCGATGGGAAAGCCGAAGAAATAGGCCCCCATCGTGATGATGAGGTAGAAGAGGAGATAAAAATGGCTCTCGAAGCCTCCGGTGAACCAGACCAGGAAGAAGACGAAGAGGAGGTCGCAGGCGAGAATGGCGAGGAGGATCCCCCGGATGGCCCATCGCCATCGGAAGGCGGCTCCATAGAAGAGAAGATGATAAAGAAGAAAGAAGGCCAGGAGCGGCGGGAGGTGGACCTGGTGCTCGGGCCTGACAGGGGCCAAAAACAGGGCGGCCACCGCGCCGACGAAGGCCAGGGTCTTGAAGACCGCGAAGGCCAGCTCCGCCTGCTCCAGATTCAGCCTGAACCATCCCCGAAGCCGCATTGATTCTCCATGTCCGGCAGGCTTGTCCCTAAAGCCGTGATCGCTTGAGACCACTCTACCACAATCACAGGCCTCCTGGCACCACCTCCTTTCCAGTCGGGGCGAGGCCCGCCGTTACCTCACCAGATTCCACCGGAAGGTCCTCTCCTTCACCCCGGCCACGTTGCGGATGATCAGTTCGAGGTACCGGCTCTCCTTCGTGATGAAAGGTTTGCCTGAAGGATCCACCGCCGGGAAGAGGAGGACCCCCGCCCGATGATGGCCGCCTCCGGAAGGGGATGCCCATCCGAGGGGGTGGAGCGTTCTCCCGCGGTCATCCCTTAAGACCGAGAGGGCCTCCATCCTGTACCGATCCAGATCCACCGAGTGGGTATCCATCTTGACCTCGATCTGGATCACCTCCCGATCCCCTTCCTTCTGGAGGCCCAGGTAGGTCGCCGCGATGGTCACCCCCCCTCCCTGCTGGGTTTTTGTCTCCCCCTCCTGCCCCAAGGTGACTGCTGCCGAGAGAAGCAAGAACGCCCCAACGACAGAAAGGGCCGCTCGCATCGCCTCCTCCTTTCACAGGACGGGCCGGGAAGGGGCCCGCCGGACGATAAGCCTCAGGTTGTCTACCTCCATGATCACCACCTTCTCCCCTTTCACGAGCCGCTCCGAGGAGCGGGCCGACCACAGCTCGTTCTGGTACCGGACCACCCCCTCGGGCTGAAGATCCACAACCACCTCTCCCGTCTTGCCGATCATCCCCTCCCTGCCCGTCTGAATCGGTAGGCGGAAGGCCTTGACGACGGCCACGTAGACCAAGCCTGACAGGGCGACCAGGAAGAGGTAGAGCGGGAGGGCCGCCTCGAAGGGCAGGACGAAGAACACCGGGAGGGCCAGGGCCGGCATGAACAGGATCAGGTGGCACCACATCGCCTCCTCCCTTTTGGCCCTGCCGTGCCACTAGAAGGCAGGGACCGGGATGGTCCCCCAGGAGTGGCGCCTCGGCGTCTCCATGGTCAGGATCACCTTCCCTAAAGCGGCATCCAGGTCGGCGAAGAAGAGGGGGTAGCGGAGGACATCGGCCGAAAGGGCCTTGTGGGGCGGGACATCCTCACCGGCGGCGGTCTTGGCCTCGGCAAAGATGATCCGCTTCTCAACGGCCTGCTCCCCGGCCTTCAGTTGACGGAAGGGCTTCAAGAGGTACATCTCCCCCAGGTGCTTCAGGACCGCCCAAAAGCCCCCCTGCTCCCCCCTCCCGTGATGGGCTTCGTGCTCGCCCAGATCGGCCAGGAGGTGCTGCATCATGTACTCCTGGGGGAGGATATACGCAACGAGGGTGTGGCCATCCTTCGCATGGAACTTCTCCAGGAGGGAAACGACCTCAGGGCTGGCCAAGGCTGACCGGAGAAGCGCCTCCATCCGTCCCCGGTCGCTGGGGGTGAGGGAGACCGTCACCAGGTTCTCCTCGTACAAGACGGGCACCTTCGCCTTCGTGTAGGCCCGGAGAGCAAACGCGGCTCCGACCCCACCGATGAGGACGAGAAAATAGAGGAGGGTCAGGGCCAGACCCCTCTGGATCCTCCCACCGGTCAAGGCGGCGAAGAGCCTCCCACCAGGATTCCCCGGGAGGAACATAGGCACCTTCTCCATATACTGCCGGTAGCTCTCCCCATACCTTCGGAGCATCCTCCCCTCTTCATTTCGGGCCAGGAAATAGTACACGAAGAGCATGGTGAGGTAGAGGATCAGGATGATGAAGCGGGGCCAGTAGAGGAGGAGGCCGGCCCCGGCGATCCCCAACCCCAGATACTGGGGGTGGCGGATCCTGGCGTAGAGGCCTCCCGAGACGACGCCCCTTTTCAGGAGCTTCGCCGAATAGACCTGGTAAGCACAGACGAAAAAGATGAGGAGCCCTATGCCCAACAGGATCGGGGCGAGAACGGTAAGCATCCCGAGGAGCGGATCCCCTGTGTAAGAGATGTGGGGGAGAAAGAAGGCGGTGAGCCAGGCAGTCCAGGGGGAGGCCTCCAGCCGGTTCAGGAGAGGGGCATAGACCGAGTAGAAGTAGACGGTAAAGGGGGTGATCATGATGACCACCTCGAGAGCGATGGCCAGGTAGAAGAACATCAAGGCCACCGGCCCGACCTTTTTCAACGCTCCCGTTTCCACCGTGCACCTCCCCCCCTTGTGCGGCTAACCCTCCGATCTCTCATGGCATCGCTTCAGGGAGCAAGGGCGATGCCAAAGCATCGAGGGCCAAGGGATCGGCTAACCCTTTGATTTTTTTCGAGGGCGAAAAGGGCGATGCCCTGGAAGTCAAACCTGCCCCCCCTGAAGAGTGACAAATTGGCAAAACGGGGTTCTTCAAGGAACCCCCTTATGACATTTTGGCAACCTGACCCACCAGACTTCGCCGATAGGCTTATGACGGAGGGTGCCACCGCTCAGGAGCCTGAGGGGGGAGGGAGGGGGAACCAATCCGGGGAAAGGATCTCGCTGGAGTTCCTGGTGAACCCGTAGGCCAGGAAGATGGATGGCTGGACAATTTGGCAGAGGGGCACCTTCCCCTTTCCGGCCCTCCCCAAAAACTAGCCCTGAACGGAGTAGCCACCATCCACGGGGATGACCGCCCCGGTGATGAAGTCGGAGGCGGGGCTGGCCAGGAACACCGCGATGCCGGCGAGATCGTCGGGGGTCCCCCACCGGCCGGCCGGCGTTCGGGCGAGGACCCGCTCGTGGAGCCCGGCGATCTGCTCCCGGGCCTTCCGGGTCAGGTCGGTATCAATCCAGCCGGGGAGCACGGCGTTGACCTGGATGTTGTCCTTCGCCCACGCGGTGGCAAGCACCTTCGTGAGCTGGACAATCCCCCCCTTGCTGGCAGCATAGGGCGCAACGAAGGAGGCGCCAAAGACCGACATCATCGAGCCGATGTTGATGATCTTGCCGCCGCCTGCCTGCACCATGGCCGGGTAGGCAGCCTGGCAGCACAGGAAGGCGCTGGTGAGGTTCGTCTCCAGGACTGTGTGCCATTCCTCCAGCGAGTATTCCTGGGGCTGCTTCCGGATGTTGGTGCCGGCGTTGTTCACGAGGATGTCCAGCCGTCCGAACCGGTCAAGGGCCGCCTGGACCATAGCCCGACACGAGGCCTCCCGGCTCACATCCACTTGGACGGCGGCCGCCCTGGCCCCGAGCGCCACGAGCGCCTTGACAGCAGCCTCGTTCTTCACCGCATTCCGGGCAGCAACAAGGATGGTGGCCCCTGCCTGGGCGAGGCCGCGGGCCATGCCGAGGCCGATCCCGCCGTTGCCACCCGTCACGATGGCCACACGCCCGGTCAGGTCGAAGAGTTTCATGGAAGATCCCGGTCCTACTTCTGGAGGTACTTCTCCGGCGCCTTCTCGAAGGCCTGCTTGCAGGCCTGGGCGCAGAAGTAGTAGGTCTTCCCCTGGTAGACGGCTGTCGCCGCCGCCTTCCCCTCCTCGACCTCCATCCCGCACACCGGATCTTTCGCCATAAAGACCTCCTTTCCTTCAGCCTTCAGCCGTTATTGGGAGATTTCCAGGCCCGGTAGACGAGGACAGGGACATCCGAGCCGTGGAGGACCTTCTCAGCCACACTCCCCATCAGCCAGCGCTTGAAACCGCTTCGACCGTGGGTGACCAGGGCGATCAGGTCCACTCCAAATGCCTCCGCCTGCTCCACGATCTCTTCAGCGGCCTCCCCCGATCGGACCACCGTTTCCACCTTAAACCCTTCGGCCTCAAGTTCCCGACGCTTCACCTCCAGGTACAGGTGAGCCCCTGCCGTCGCCCCCTGCTCGAGCTCCCGGGGATCTGCCCCCGGGAGGTGAGGGATCAGGACCACCCGGAGGAGGATGATCTCCGCCTCCAACGATCGGGCCAGATCCTTGACCTGGGGGAGGACCTCCTCGGCCAGGGGGGAGCCGTCCAAAGGGACCAGGATCTTCCGGAGGTGGGGCATTTCCTTCGCCCTCCGCCGTCCCGTATAGATTCCACCCCAGGGCATCTCGACCTGGATCTTCGGGTGCTTCACGGCCAAGACCGGGCAGGGGGCCATCCGGACCACTTTCTCGGTCACGCTTCCCGAGAAGGCGCGGGTGAGTCCGGTTCGGCCGTGGGTCCCCATGACGATCAGGTCACTCCTTTCCCGGGCGGCCACCTTCAGGATCTCATCCTCCGCCACCCCGAGGGCCAAAGTCCCCTGAACCTCCAGGCCCTGGAACTCTTCCCCCCGAAGACACTCCTCCAGCTTCTCGGCGGCCTGCCGACGCCCCTCCTCCTGGAGCCTGGCAAGCTCCAAGCCTGTCAGCTCAACGGACATGGGGGGGAGGGGGAAGACCACAATGTGGAGGACATGAAGCCTGGCGCCCAGCTTCCTGGCCAAAAGAGAGGCGTAGCCGCCGGCGTAAGAGGCCGTCTCGGAGAAGTCCGTCGGATACAGGATCCGCTCGATGGTCATCGAATCCCCAGGGGCATCAGGCAACCCTCAGGATGGCAAGCTCTTCATCGGTGAAGAGGTCCACGAGGTCTTCAGTCTCCCAGGGACGAGGGAGGAAGTACCGGACCGTGAAGCCGCAGACAGGGCACCGTTTGTAGTAGAATTGCCACCCGTCCTCCTCCTGAAGGGATCCAACCTGCTCCATATGGGTGAGACAGCAGGGGCTCGGGGTGGGCGGCGAGACAATCCGGATCGGATAAGCGTTCAAAGGAGCCTTGAGAGCATTATACTCGACAATCGTCGCCATCCGCAACCTTCCTTTCTAGCCCCTGCTTGGACCCTGACCCAGGATTGGGGCGAGCCTTGTCAGACCTG
The DNA here is from genome assembly GCA_964535215.1 of uncultured bacterium. Taxonomy (GTDB): domain Bacteria; phylum Methylomirabilota; class Methylomirabilia; order Methylomirabilales; family JACQHM01; genus JACQHM01. The sequence goes on along the minus strand of CAZHST010000001.1, from coordinate 4,656 downwards.
CCTCCCTATTTGAACCCGTATGCACCAGCTCCCTTGTGCAACTAGGATGCCAAGCGAGGGCCAGCAGCCCGGAGCATCTAACCTCCGAAGACGAAAAGGGTTGGAGGCTTGGGGGGCTCCAGGAGCAAACGCGAGGAGAGGGGGGAGAAAGGGTCCAGGTGGGGCACGCCTGCCCCCATCCTGAAGGGAACCGCAGAAAGGAATGGAAAAATTTAGGGAAAGAAATGGGGCACCCCTGTCCCATTGGGAACGTTCATGTCCTCTCACGGGCGAGGCCTCAGATGACGGTTGATCTCCAGGAGGGCTTCAGGGATCGTCTTTTGGAGATGATCCTGGTAGAAGTAGTAGTCCTCCAGCCGGGCTTTATAGACATGAGGGGCAAAAGGGAAATGGAGCCGCCCCTCCGCTCGAAGGGCCATAATCCTTTCACGAACCTCTTGGTCCTGGGCTCCCGAGGAAAGCACCTGCTCCAGGGTGATGCCCGCTAAGAACCCGGCCAGATACGCCATCTTCTCCTCCTCGCTCATGGCCTTCCAAAGGGTGCCGTCGTACTCGGCTGGATGCCTGAACTCGGCGGCTTTCCCGGTCCCTGCGAGGAGGAAGACAAGGGAGACTAGGGCCCATCTTAAGATGCGTTTTAGGACGGCGAGGTGTCTCATGAGCTCCCCTCCTCCGGGAGGCTCTACTTCTTGACAGTGATACTGGGGAGCGAAGCCCCTTTCGACACAACCAGGTAGTTCCACATCCCCAAGACCCCATGGCTTGGAACGCCACACCAGAGGAGAAACCTCCCCTCCTTATTCGCCGTGAAGGAAAAGCTGTCGGACTCACCGGGGAGGAGACCGGCGATAAACCTGACGGTCGTGGCCCGTGGGAAGGCGATGGTCCCATCCTGGATCGGCAGCGGGTTCATCTCCTCGGTGACGGCCAGGCTGTGGGGAAGCGCCCCCAACCCCTTGTTCGTGAACTCGACCTCAACCTTCCACCCGAAAGGGACGGTGATCGTGAGTTCATCCCTGGCAAAGCCGTTAAAGTTTAAGGTGCCGTTCGAGCCATCGGCCGCGGCAACGATGACAAGCTGGACCACCTTCTTCTCCGGATCGAAGGTCATCCATTCGGGTTTGATCTCGTCCGCCCTCACCCCTCTGAAGCCTCCCAGCAGGGTTCCAACAAAAAGGATGGCTCCGATACAGGATTTCCCCCTCATGCTCCAGAAGCCCATCATCACACCCTCCTGACACGAACCACGTCACACGAAGGGGGAGGCGGGGTTCCCCGCCTCCCCCTTTCGTTCATCCGTTTGACGGGAAGGCCCTGTCGAGACCCCCCTCACCTGGCCTTCGGCAGGCCGAAGACAAAGATCGCGTCGCCGTAGCGGTACCCGAGCTGGAAGTTCCCGCCGGCGGCCACGGCGATGAACTGCTCCCCATCCACCTCGAAGGAGATGGGGGCTGCGTTCACCCCGGCACCACACTGGAACCGCCACAGCTCCTTCCCGGTCCTGGCATCAAAGGCGTAGAAGTTCCCCGTCCCATCACCGCCGGTGAAGACGAGACCCCCGGCTGTAGCCAGGGCCCCGCCGATCAGCGGGTTCGGCATCTTGTTCTGCCAGACGATCTTCCCCGTGTTCACATCAATGGCGGTGAAGGTCCCCCACTGCTCCTCCCCGGGGATCGAGACGAAGGCGCTCCCCAGCCAGAGCCTCCCCCTCTCGTAGGGGGCCGAGTGGGTGATGTACCACATGGGCTGGTGAAGCCCCAAGATGTACACCATCTGGGTCTGGGGGCTGTAGGCCACCGGGGACCATTCGGAGCCGCCGTTCGCCCCGGGGAGCATCCGGACCCCGGTCGGGGTGGGCTGGGCAAACATGTTCTCCTGGGGGACGAAGGCCTCGGAGCGCCTGATCAATCTTCCGGTCGCCCGGTCGTGGATATAGTACCACCCGGTCTTCCCGGCATGGCCCACGGCCTTCACCTTCCGCCCATCCACGGTCACGTCGAAGAGGACCGCCGGGCTCACGGCGTCTAAGTCCCAAACATCGTGGGGGACGTACTGGTAGTGCCACTTGTAGGTCCCCGTCTTGACATCCAGAGCCACCATGGATTCGGTGTAGAGGTTATCCCCCGGGCGGACCTCCCCGTCCAGGTCCGGGGAAGGGTTCCCGACCATGATGAAGAGGGTATCGGTCTCCGGGTCCACAGCCGGGGTCATCCAGGTGGACCCTCCACCCCGCTGCCAGGCATCCTTGTGCTTCGCAAAGTCTGCCTTCTCCTTCCCAATGTTTCGGTTGAGGTTCTCCCCTTCGGGGGTCGTCGGGCTCCAGTTCCCCTCCCACCCTTTCTCGGGGATCGTCCAGAACCGCCAGACCCGCTGGCCGTTGAAGGCATTGTAGGCGTCCACGAAGCCCCTGACCCCATATTCGGCCCCGGAATTTCCGACGATGACCATCCCTTTATAGACCAGAGGCGCTAAGGTCAAGCTGTAGCCGGCGGTGGGATCGGCCACCTCCACATCCCACTTCACCTTCCCCGTCTTCTGATCCAGGGCGACTAAGCGGGCATCCAGGGTCGCCATGTACACCATGCCGTAGGCGACGGCCACCCCCCGGTTGTTCGGGCCGCAGCAGTAGATCTGGGTCCCCAGTTTGTGCTCGTAGCGCCAGAGCTGTTGCCCAGTCCTGGCATCCACGGCAATCACGTGGTTGTAAGGGGTGGTGATGTACATCACCCCATTCACCACAACCGGCGTGTTCTCGAAGGAGCCGATGGGCCCCCCCGTCTGGAAAACCCAGCGGGGGACGAGGGTATGGACGTTTCTTGTGTTGATCTGGCTTAATGCCGAGTACCGCTGGTTTGTGTAGTCGTGGCCGTACATCAACCAGTTCCTGGCATCGTTCACCGCGTTCAGGAGCATCTCGTCGGTGACCACCGTGTGCTGGACCTCCGCCGCAAGGGCAAAAGGCCCGCCGAGGAACGACGCCACCAAAAGGAAGAGGGCTAAGCTGACGACGGCGACCATCCCTTGAGGCCTCCTTTGGGGTTCCACGGTTCGCATCTGTTCCCACCTCCTAGGTCTCAGGGTTTCAGAAACCTTCCTCCACAAGGTATAAACCTCCTAGCGGCATGTTTTTATAACAGGTTTCTATTTCTGTCAAGAAAAAAAAGAGGGGACGGTCACGAAAGATGGAAAGGCAACCGACCGCTCACTCGGAAGGGAATGGCGAATAGTAGGGAACGCCGTACTTGGCGAAGATGGACTGGACGGTCCCGTCCTTAAGAAGTTGATCGAGGGCCTGGTTGACGGCCTCCTCGAGGGCCTGATCAGCCCCCCGGAGCTGGACGGCGACGTTCCACCGGAGGTCCGGCTCAGGCATGTATCCCTCGGCAATCTTGATAGGGCTGTTCGGATGCTGCTTCAGGTGCCATCCGGCATAGGGGAGGACCACCGCCCCTGCGTCCACCTCCCCTTTCTCCACGCCTTCAAGGATCTCATCCTGATTGGCGTAGATCTTTGTCTGAAACCCCTTCGTATCCAGGACGTAGTGAATCCATGAACCAAACTCGACACCGATCTTCTTCCCTTTCAGATCAAAGAAGCTCTTGACATCGTTGGTCCCCTTGGGGAGGACAAGGACGTAACCGCTCCCGTAATAGGGCTTCGTCAGCAGGAAGGGTCCCTTTGATGTCTCCTCCGTCACGATCATCCCCATAAAGGCATCGCAGTCCACGAGCCTGGCCTGGGGCCGGTAGTAGATCCACTCATACCGGGTCTTGACGCCAAGGATCTTGGCAATGGCCTCAGCCAGTTCGACCTGGATCCCGGGCTGGCCGGGATTGTTGCTGGAGAAGGGCAGGGCCTCCGGGTTCGCGCAGATCGAAAGGGTCCCCCGCTCCTTGATCCGGGCAAGGGGCCCTCCCTCAGCGGTGATGGCGAAAACCCCAAGGGTGAAGGTAAGGACAACCAGGGCAACCGCAGGTCGAAATCGGATCATCTCCGCTAATCCTCCCTGTTTGAAAGGCTAAGGATGTAGGCAACGATCTTCCAGATCTCCTCATCGGAGAGGATGCCTCTCCAGGCCGGCATGACGATCACCCCGTTCGCGATCGTGTTGAACAGGTAATCTCTGTCAAAGGTTCGCCCCCGGAGCCTCGGTGCCCGGGCAGGCCCCCCCTCCTTCCCATGGCAGTACCCGGTGCACCGCGCCGCGAAGAGGGCTGCCCCTTCCCTGATCACCGCCTGATCCTTCAGGTCAAAGGATGGAACGGCCCTTCCTGCCGGGGAAGGGCTCCGCTCCGCCGCTTCCGTGATAACACCGGACCGTTCCAGGGGATGACCCTTCCCTGACCCTCCCATGGGCAGGGCCAGAGCAAGGAGCCCTCCCCCGAGAAGCAACCCTACGATCCATCTCCTTGCTCGTCGCATTGGAAAGCCCATCATAGCAGGGACAACTTGGTTAGGGCAAGCGGAAAAAAGGCGGGGGATGGGAATCCACCCCCCGCCTCTCCCGTCCGGTCAATCGCTCACTTCAAGGTGAAGACCACCAGGGCCGCCCCGGAGGGCCAGTCGGCCGCCTCCGGCCAGAGGGCCGGGTAGAGCCCCAGGACCAGGGAGCCTAAGCCGGAGGGCACCGCAATGTACTGCTTGCCGTTGACCGCG